>JADLGE010000016.1 GCA_020849475.1 Gammaproteobacteria bacterium | reverse complement strand
CGGCGGTGCGCGCCGCGGAAGTGACGCGCATGACCAAGGTCAACGGCGCCTGGAAGTTTTATCTTGCGGTGTGGGCGGTGTTTGCAGTGGCGGGGATTGCGTTGCGCTTTGCAACGCACAGTGACTTTTTGCAGGGCCTCGGCATTGCGCTGGTGTTCTTTGCCGGCGTGGGCTTACTGGTCGACGGCTTCGCCGAGCGGCGCACGCATCCCTATACCGAAGCGTTGACGGCGGCACAGTCCGCTGGCCCCTAGCGACAGTCGACTCGCAGCATGCGTTTGCCTGGCCTTAGGCCCGCCGCATACCATGCCATGGGCCGAACAACCCAGGGGGAGCGCACATGAATCCAGCCGAACACCCGGGCGGCCCACCGCCGTGGATCGATCCTTCCATGCAGGCGCATGTCGCTTGGCGCGACGATGACATCCTCATCGCCGTGCCGCCCAAGAGCGGCACCACCTGGACCATGAACATCGTCTACCAGTTGTTGACGGGCGGTGATGCGGACTTCGCGGATATTTACGCCGAAGTGCCGTGGATAGAACTCGTCACGCGCCCCGGCATGCCGCGCCAGGAGATGCTGGACCGCGTGGCGGCGATGCCGCGTTCACGACCGCGCGCGTTCAAGTCCCACGGCGCACCGCCGCTGCTGCCCTATCTCGCCGCCGATGCCAGCCCGCGCGTGCGCTACGTGGTGGTGATGCGTAACCCGGAAGAAGCGCTGGTGTCGATGAAGCCGTTTCTGGAACAGCACAGCGATGCGCTGTTCGATGCCTGGCAGGTGCCGCGCGAGGCCATCGTCCATGCGGATTTCGCCGGTTACTTCAAGGCCGTCGGCGCCAATCTCAATCACGGACTGTTCGGGTTTCTCGCTGCGTGGTGGCCGCTGCGTCATGCGAAGAACGTGCTGTTCCTGCACTACAACGACATGAAGCGCGACCACGATGGTTCGGTGCGCCGCATCGCCGACTTCCTGGGCATTCAACACGATGCTGCGGCGTGGGCGCGCATTCTCGAATACACCTCGTTCGAGTGGATGAAGCGTCACGATGTGAAATTCGACGGCGTGAGCAGCGAGATCCCGCTGCTGAAACCCGGCGCCATGGTGCGCAAGGGCGCGGCCGGCGCTGCCCATGAGGACGGCATGACGCCGGCCTTGGCGGCGGAAGTGCGCCGCGTCGGTGAAGGCATCTGCAGCGATGCGCAGGCTGTTACGTGGTTCTACCAGGGCGGCGCCTTGCCCTGACCGGCGTCAAAATCGGGGACAGGCCCCGATTTTGCGACGTCATTGGACGGCTGCTGAACGCCAGCAGCGAATCAGCCCCTGCGACGGCGGCTCACACCCCACGCGCCGAGAGCCAGACCCACGAGCGCGAGCGAGGTCGGCTCAGGCACGAGACGCGTGTCATTGACCTGGACATTCGAAGCCGCCACTTCGCCGTTGTCGCCGACCTCGCCGATATACAGGAACAGCCCGGCAGCGGCCAGGTTCGAAGTGAGATTGAAGCCGATGCTGCCGACGTCACCGAGGCTGATAAAACCATCGGCGCCGGGGATGGCGACGGTCGAATTGCCGTCGAATGCACCGAGTCGCGCCACCGAATTGTCCAACGTGTTGCCGGCAGGTCCGGTACCGAACAGCTTGGCATCAGCGGGCGCACGTTGCGTTCCCGGCGTGAGTTGCACGCCCAACGCGAAATCAAACACCGAAAGCCCAACGGCCGCACTGGCGCAGGCGGCGCCATCGACGGCTGCGCTGCAATCGGTAGTCGAGAGCTTGATGGCGTCGAGATCGAAGCCACTGAACTGACCGCCGGCACCGCCGAGTCCGGCGCTGTTGTCGTTGATGCGTATGGAGGCGATCGTGGCAAGACCGAGTGTCGACAGATCGGCCTGGTAAACGGCGGTCTGGGCGGGAGAGCCACCGGTCAGTCCGGTGAGTTTGGTGAAAGTGACGGGAACCGCAAACGCGCTCACCGAGGTGAGTGCACCCAGCAGCAGGCTGGCAACCAAATTCCGCTTCTTCATGAGATTTTCTCCGCGCATGGCGTAATGAACGATTGGTGGAAACGCCCGGCACAATTCGCGCCAATTCACTAAGCAGTTAATTTTCAGGAAGAAACGCTGCGCTTAGGACCGAGCTTGCGGAGCAAATGTAAATTTTCTTGACGAGATTCGAACCCGGATCGCCACTCGCACCGTCGAAAGGCCCTCGCAAACCGTCGACGTTCGCAAAAAATCGACGCAGAACAATCGCTTCGCGCCTTCACACGCAAGTGTAAATTTTCTTGACGTAGACAAAGCGACTCGTAAGCGATCGTCGCTCCACTCCGAATACGGACTGCCCAATCAAGCAGCTCTCGTACTCAGCGCCGGCAAGGCCGCGCATGCCGCGCCATGGCCATTGTCGATGTTGGCCGTGACGATGCACGATGCACGATGCACACGAGGCGAGTAAGGCATTGAGTGCGGTGTGTCCGCCGCTCGCCACCGTCAATGCCACGAGTCCGAGTCTGGCGCGCGTCTTACGCAACATGACGAACCTCCTGATGGTGGCAAATTGAGTCTCCGAGGACGCTTGCCATGGCCCCATCGGAAGATACCCCCCGCGCCCTTCACCCCAACCAATGGACCACCAAGCACAACTGCACGACAATCGAGAGGCACGCAAGCACCCATCACGGAGGATCACCATGCGATTCGCGCAAGCCCTGCTGCTCATCACCGCTGCTTTCATCGCGCGCCCATCTTTTGCGACGATGTTCGAATATCGCTTCACCGGCGCCATCACCGCGGCGACCACCGGCAGCTTCGAATCGCCCGGTCCGATAGCGCTGGGTGACGCCTTCTCCGGCTACTGGCGCGTGGAGCAGAACCAGCTTGGTCAACCGTTCTCGGCCCCGGGCTTCAACAGTCTTCAGTACGATTTGGACAGTGTACGCATCGAACTCGACGGCGAAACGGCGACGCTCCCAGGCGGCTTCGTATCGGTGTCCGAATCGGTAATCGACCCGCCCTTGCTGCCCATCTGGCCATCGGGTTTCAGTTCGGATTACGTTGCCAGCGTCGCGACCGTGATACCGGATCACTGGGGCACCACTGTCGTCCGTACTCAGATAGTGTTCACCTACGATGGTCTCGGCAAGTGGAACAACTTCGCCCTGCCAGGCGATTATCCGTTCCTCGACAACGCGCTCGGCGGCGTGCTGCGCATGGAGGCCAGCGACGGCGAGATTATCGGTCGTATCGACACGCTGGTGGCGAGCACTGTGCCGCTGCCGTCTTCATTCGTGCTGCTGGCCGCGCCCTTTGCGATGCTGGCGGCGCGTCGACGCAAGCGCGCGCGAGCCGCGGCTTGAGGGTCCCGACAGTCGCCGGGAGCGCGATGTAAACGACGACTAGAGATCATTGACCACCCCCAGCACCCTGCGCCTGCCGCCCGGCCCCTGGCCCACTGTATTCGAATGCCTGTGCGCGCATTTTCCGTCGGTCACGCGTGCGCAATGGACGGCGCGCTTCGAACGCGGTCGGGTGCTCGATGCGCAACACCATGCGCTCACGCTCAGTCATCCCTATGCCGTCGGCCTGACCGTGCATTACTTTCGCGAGGTTGAAGACGAGCCGCGCATTCCCTTTTCCGAAACCGTGCTGCATGTCGACGAGCACCTGGTGGTGGCCGACAAGCCGCATTTCCTGCCGGTCACGCCGGCCGGGCGCTTCGTGCGCGAAACGCTGCTGGCGCGCTTGCAGGAGCGGCTGGGCAACGCCGAACTCGTGCCTCTGCATCGCATCGATCGCGGCACGGCGGGGCTGGTGCTGTTCTCGGCCAATCGCGACTCGCGCAGTGCGTACCAGGCGCTGTTTCGCAGCGGCGCCGTGCACAAAACCTACGAGGCCATTGCCGCGCCCTTGCCCGCCTTGAGTCTTCCCCATCGTCGTGCATCGCGCATCGTGCGTGGCGAGCCCTTCTTTCGCATGTGTGAAGCGCAAGGTGTAGCCAATGCCGTGACTCTCATCGAGGCGATGGAGGTGCTCGACTCCGGCGCGGACGCGCCACGCGCTCGCTTTCGGTTGAAGCCAATCACAGGCCACAAGCACCAGTTGCGCGTGCACATGATGGCCTTGGGCGCGCCCATCGAAGGCGACACGTTTTATCCCGATCTCGATGAAAGCGTCTTGCCGCAGGCGCGCGCGGCGGGCGACTGGCGCGCACCACACGATGATTACTCTCGACCGCTGCAACTCCTCGCCCGCGCACTGGGTTTCATTGATCCCTTGAGTGCTGAGCCGCGGCGCTTCGAAAGCAAACTGCATTTGCAATGAGCCGCGAGCGGCGACCGCGCCGCCTTGGCCCTTTATAATCCCGCAGGCACGGCGTCTATCCGGCGCCGGCCACCGTCCGCGGTCAGTGTCGCGTCACAAGCGCGCGCCGACTTCGGCAACACCACTGATTCACAAGACCAGAGGGCACCATGCCAAATCACCGCAACACCGCCGGGCGCACCGGCGCCAACATCCTGCTCGACGTACTGGAAAGCGAGGGCTGCGAATTCATTTTCGGCAACCCGGGCACCACTGAATTACCGCTCATCGACGCGCTGGTCGACCGACCTCACCTGCACTATGTGCTGGGCCTGCAGGAAGCGACGGTGGTGGCGATGGCCGATGGCTATGCGCAGGCCTCGGGCAAACCCGGCTTCATCAATCTGCACACCGCTGGCGGACTCGGCCACGGCCTCGGCAATCTCCTGAATGCCTTTACCTCGGGCACGCCGCTGGTCGTGACCGCTGGCCAGCAGGATTCGCGTCATGCCATCACCGATCCCTTGTTGCAGGGCGACCTCATCTCCATCGCACGGCCGGCGTGCAAATGGGCGGCCGAGATCACCTCCCCCGATCAGATTGCCATCTTGACCCACCGCGCGTTCCAGGACTGCATGGCGACGCCACGCGGCCCGGTGTTCCTGTCGTTGCCGATGGACGTGATGGAAGCGACCAGCACCATCACCGAAGCACGCATCTCCCATGTCGACCGGCGGCCCATCGCCGGCTCGCTCAATGAACTGGCGATTGAACTGACGGCGGTCGCGCCGGGCAAGGTCGCGATCATCGCCGGCGATGAAATCTCGCAGCACGATGCCTACAAGGAAGTCGTGCAGTTGGCCGAGCTGCTGGCGGCGCCGGTGTTCGGCTCTTCATGGCCGGCGCATATTCCCTATCCGACCAGCCACTATCTGTGGCGCGGCAACCTGTCGACGCGCGCGGTGGAAATAGCGCAGGCCATGAGCGGCTTCGATTGCGTGTTCGCGTTGGGGGGCAAATCCTTCATCACCATTCTCTATACCGAGGCTTCGGCGTTGCCCGACGGCTGCGAACTCTTTCAGCTGTCGGTCGACGGCCGCGATCTCGGCCGCACGTTTCCGTCCAAGCTGTCGGTGGTGGGAGATATCGAACTGTCCCTGAAAGCGCTGAACGGCATCATTGCCAAGCGCATCGCGCCGCGTGACGGCGACTATCGCGCCGCGCGCGACGTGGCCCGTGAAGCTTTCACCACGCGCAAGAACGCACTGGAACGTCGCGCCGGCGAACTCGCCACGCAGCCCGGTCTGCATCCGATGGTGGCGGCCAAGATTCTCTCCGAGACCATCGGCGCGACGCCCATCGTCGATGAAGCGATCGCCACCGCCAGTCATCTGCGCGCCTTCCTGCATAACGGCTCGACGCGCCAGTATTCTTTTTTGCGCGGCGGCGCGCTCGGCTGGGGCATGCCGGCGGCGGTGGGCTTTTCCCTGGGGCTCGGCCGTCAGCCGGTGGTGTCGCTGGTCGGCGACGGCGCGGCGATGTATTCGCCGCAGGCGCTGTGGACCGCCGCCCATGAAGACTTGCCCGTGACCTTCGTCGTCATCAACAACCGCGAGTACAACGTGCTCAAGAACTTCATGCGTTCGCAGCCGCATTATCTGTCGGCGCGCAGCGGTGAATTCATCGGCATGGATCTGATCTCGCCGGCGGTCGACTTCCTGGCCCTCGCGCAATCGATGGGTGTGCCGAGTCGTCGCGTGTCGCGCGCCGACGAGATTCACGAAGCGGTCAACCAGGGCATCGTGTCGTGCCGACCAAACCTGGTGGAGATTGAAGTCACGGTTGAGTGAAGCGCCGCGCGCAATTCGACACACCCCATGGAGCAACAGCATATCGCCTCGACACCCCCACGCATCGGCCTGTTGGCCTGCGACATGATCTGGGAACCGCTGCGCTCGGCGCACGGTGACTATGCCGACATGATTGCGGCGATACTGCGCGCGGCGGGCGCCGAGTTTGAACTCGTCACCTACGCGGCCCACGCCGGCGAACTGCCAGCACGGGCCGATGAGTGCGATGGTTGGATAATCTCCGGCTCGCGCGCATCGGTGTACGAGCAACAGGCGTGGATAGCGCGGCTCATGGATTTCTCGCGCGCGGCCTTCGCGGCCGCAGTCCCGCAGGTCGGCATCTGCTTCGGCCATCAACTGCTGGCCCATGCCCTCGGCGGCCGCACCGAGAAAGCCGTGAACGGATGGGGCCTCGGCAATCTCGAGCTGCGGCTCGGCGCGGCCGCGCGCGTGCTGGGCGCCGAGCCTTCGCAAGTCCATCTCCTGATGGCACACCAGGACCAGGTCGTGGTGCTGCCGCCGGGAGCGACCTGTCTTGCCGAAGCCGCCCATTGCCCGCATGCCATGTTCAGCATCGGCGCGCGGGTGCTCGGTTTGCAGCCGCATCCTGAATTTACCGCCGCCTTCATGCGCGACATGACGCTCGAGAATGCCTTAGGTCTCGACAAAGCGGCGCGCGACGCCGCCCTCGCGAGCTATGGCGAGCCGCTAGACAGCCCGCGCGCCGCGCGCTGGATAGCGGACTTCTTGAAAATCCGCCCCGGCGCCGCGCTCACACCACCTCGCTGAGCGGGCCGTCCTCGGCAAAACGTCGCAATACGTTCTCGGTCATGCGCGAGACGTTATTGACATAGCCGTTCCACGACAGGCTGCCGCACCACGCCATCGATGAGGTGGAAAACACCGCGCCACCGTGGCGCGTGGTGACATAGGCGATGTCGGCGCGTACCAGCGGATTGTCGCGGCCGGTGATGCCGGGATAGGCGAAGTATTGATCTTCCGGCACCAGCATCGCGCTCGCGGTGTGACCGTGGGAGGTCGCCAACAACATGGTGTTGGGCGGCGAGCCCAGGCTGTAATCGACGCGATCCATTTCAAGCCCCGAAGCGCCGCCGTTGACGAGGCCGAAATCGCCGATCACTTCATCCGCGCCGATGCCGGCCATTATCCAGGCCAGGCGCGGGTCGCGCGCGTCGGGCAGTTGATAGTAGCCGGCCGACACATCGAGACCGTGGGCGGTGTATCCCGTGCCCCAGATCTTCTGTGGCGCGCGGGCGCGGTGCCGCCACAGGCCGCCGCGTTCGCCGGTGGTGCTGTGATAAAGCTCGCCCGGCCGCGCGCGCCACGCCTGATCGCCGCTCTCCCCCTTACGCACTTCCACCAGCCACGGTTTCTCGGGATGCTGGCTCGTGATCCAGTAGAAGCCATTGGCGCCGAGATACATGCCGCGCCCACCGCTCGCGAAGTATTGCTCGTAGGCATCGAGCATTTGCGAGGAAGTGTATTCGGCGTGGGATGGCGAGATGACGACCGCATAGTTGCGCAGGATGGCTGCGCCTTCTTTATGCAGGTCGTGATCGGTGATGACATCGAACACGAAGCCCTTCACCGTCAGCCAGTCGATGAGGTGCAAGTCCGCCGGGAACTGCCACACCGAGCCGAACTCGTGACGATAGTCCGGGCGCAGATTGAGTATCGGCCGGCGCCAGCTGCTGTAGCCGACGCCGCGTCCATCGACGTGGTAGTCATAAGTCGAAAGCCCGTGGGCGGGCGTGGTGTGGAGTTCGAGATCAAGGTCGTCGAGGGTGGTGATGACACCCATCACGCTCTGGCCGGTGGCGGCGTTCTGCAACACCTGCGAATTGGCGTAGGCAAGATAACTGAAGGTCGGGATCACGACCGCGATGCGCGCGTTGGCCAGACCCTGCGGCGGCACCACGAAGAACGGCACGCGATCGACATCCTCACCCTGGATGAGCTTCAAGGCATAGGCGCCACTCGGCAGATTGGCCGGGATGGCGAGCGTCAATGATTTCTGCCAGCGGCTGTCGTCGAGGCTGTCTTCATGAAACCAGAGGGCGCCGTATTGCTCGGGGCAATGGATGAAATGCTCTTCACGCCCGTCCCAGTTCCAGCCGGTCATGCCGCGGTCGGGTTGATTGATGCAGCGACCGTCAAAGCCATTACCGCTGACATCACGCACCGCATCGTTGCCGATGCCGTTGCGGCTGATGCCGGCAGCAAAATCCCAATCGGCACGGGCGCCCGGCACGCAGCCACCGGCGTGCAGGCTCGCGCAGTCGGCGTCGCTCAAGGGTGTCGCCCACACGCGCGGTGAATCAATTTTGCCGTTGTAGAGCGCCACCACCGGCGCGGCGCCGGCCGCACTGGCGAGGCCGGCCATCACCACCGGCACGGCCGCTGCACTTGGCACACCGAGCAAAGCCGCGCTCGCCGCTGCATCGGAATCGAGATCGACCATGCGCCCAAAGCGGCTGTTGACGCTGTTCAAGGTCACGACCTGCGACAGCGTGAGCTGCCGCGCTTTGACATCGATGCGCGCGATCACCGAGTACCAGACTTCCGGGAACAGCGGCTTCGGTGATGCAAGCCGTGAAACCTGCTTGCCGTCACTCGCCACCAGCACCAGGTGCCCCTCCTCGATGAGCAGCGCCCAGCCCGCGCCGTCTGCTTCGGACCAGCGCGACACCACGCCCTGGCGCTTGTGCGGGGTGGTCGGCCACAGATGCAAATGAAGGGTGAGCCCATCGCGCCCGGCCAGCGCCGCTTGTGCGTCTGCCACCACGACATGGCCGCCGAGCTGGGTGAATTGCGTATGCGCCACCCATTCACCACTCGGCGCACCGGCCACGGCCTCTTCCTTGTAGCCAGGGCCTTGCGGGTTGCGATCGCCATGGATGAGGCGCACGAGCTCGGTGCGATAGGCGCCGGGCGTGGGACTGCTGACGAAGAAATCGAGGGATTCGCCCGGGCGCGGATTAGGGCGGTCGCAATAGCCGCGAATTTGTTGCTGTTTCATGACTGCTGCCCTCCCTTGCCGAGCAGGCCGAGTGACTGCAACCGCTCGAGGAACACCGCGTGCACCGCTTCGCGTTCGCTGGCGAAGACACGCGCATCGGCCAAGGTCGGCGCCGTGCCGCGCGCGCGCATGATGCCAAGCCGGTAGCGCTGATAGGGCGCCTCGGCATAGGCAAAAGATTTTCCGTCGGTCGGCAGGTTGTGCACGTAGTTCAAGACATCCTGCAGGGCGAAGCTGTGGGGCGTGTCACCACCGCGCGGATCTTCCGCATGCTCTTCGAGCAGCGCCGGTGTGATCAATGGCGCAAGGGCTTGACGGCGCTTGGCGGCGAACAGCGCCATCCAGTCGGCGGTCTTGTCCCGGTAGTCATGGGGATTGGTCAAAGGCATGGGTTCTTCCTCTGCGGAGTGATCACTGTGGATGGCAATCGCCGTGCCGGATTCATGACTCCGGCAATCAAGCGCTTGGCGGCGAGCGACGGCCGCGGGCGCTGCAATCGTGCAACGACTGCTGCGCTTATGAGTCGGAACGCGCGTGGCGCGCGGCGTGCTGTCGCACCGCGTCGCCGAAGGCATGAAAAATTTTCACCGAGTCAGGATTGTCGGCGGCGCGGTATTCGGGATGCCACTGCAGGCCGAGGGCGAAGCCTCGCGCGTCGCGCAGCGACACTGCTTCGATGATGCCATCGGGCGCACGCGCTTCGACCACCAGGCCGGCGGCGAGCCGCGCGATACCCTGGCGATGTAATGAATTGACGCGCGTCGTGTTGCTGCCGAGCAGGGTGGCCAACATGCCGTCGGGGACGATGGCGATGTCGTGGGACGGCCCATAGCGCACGTCATCGTCTTCACTGTCGGGCGCGCGATGGTCGCGCCGACCAGGCGCCAGCTGCAATTCGGTTTCGAGGCTGCCGCCGAGCGCGACATTGAGCTCCTGGAAACCACGACAGATGCACAGCAGGGGCAGCGCGCGCGCGAGGCAGCGCTGGATGAGCGTGACGGTCAAGGAGTCGCGCACCGTGTCGAAGGGTTCATGGCTGACACTGGCGGCAACGCCGTAGTGCGAGGGATGCACGTTCGACACCGCACCGGTCAACAGCACGCCATCTAAATGATCGAGCAGTGCTTCGAGATCCAGTGCATCGGCCATGGCCGGGATCACGACCGGCAGACAGTCAGCCACTTCGGCCACCGCGCGCAGGTATTTGTCGCCGGCGGAGTGATGTAAATAGGCGCCACTGCCATGGGTATCCGCCGGTACACCGACCAGCGCGCGTCTTGCCGCTGTCATCGTGATCAGTCCGTGCGTGCCTTGCGGATCAGGGTCGCGACATCGATGCCGAGACGGCGCGCTGCCTCGCGCTTGCTGCCATGGCGGGCGACGGCGTCGCTGATGGCTTCACGTTCGAGCTGTCGCACACGTTCGCGCAGGCTGCCGCTGGTGACAGACAGCGCGCCATGCTCAACGCCGCCGCCGTCCGCCGTCAGCATATGCGCCGGCAGATGCTCGGCCTCGATGACATCGTCGGCGACGATCGACGCGTACTCGAGGATATTGCGCAACTCGCGCACATTGCCCGGATAGTCGTGCTTGAGCAGCACGCGACGCGCGCTCGGCGACAGTGTCAGTGGCCGCTCACGCTCGGCATTGGCACGCGCCAGCAACAGTTCGAGCATCGGCGCGATGGCGTCGTGCCCGCGCAGGCTCGGCAACTCGAGTGTGAAAGTCGCGATGCGGTGATACAGATCGGCGCGGAACGCGCGCGCCGCCACCCGTGCGCGCAAATCATGATTGGTGGCCGCGATGACCGCGGTGTCGGTGCGCCGCGCCTGGGTGGCGCCGACGCTCTGCACACTGCCGTCTTCGAGAAAGTGCAGCAGCTTGGCCTGGCAGTTGAGCGGGATCTCGCCTATCTCATCGAGGAATAAAGTACCGCCCGCCGCCGCTTCGATGTAACCACGCTTGCCGGCGCCGAGCGCGCCGGTGAAGGCGCCGCGCTCGTAACCGAACAGTTCTGATTCGAACAGGCTGTCCGGAATGCTGCCGCAGTTGACGTGCACGAACGGCGCATCGCGACGCATGGAACGCGCGTGGATGTCGCGCGCCAAAGCGGTCTTGCCGACGCCGGTCTCGCCGAGCAGCAGCACCGCGGTGCGGCGCGCGACTGCTATGGCGGCCTTATCGGCCAGATGTTCGATGGCCGGCGTCAGCAACAGCGAGCGCGGACTGGCGCGCGACGTGCGCGGCGGCGCCGTGTCTTTGGCGTAATCGGCGCGCAGGCAGAGCAATACATCGCCACTGCCGGCCACCACCTGCCGATTGGCGGTGTAGCGCGCGCCTCCGCGCCGTGCCCGCACCACGCCGGCATCGCGGCCCTGCAGGCAAGCGTTAAGAAAACTCTCCATGTCGAGCAGCGCATCGCGGCGCAGTTGTGCGAACGCTTGACCGATCACGGCCTCACGCCGCAGGCCGAAAGCGGCTTCGGCGCCGGCGTTGAAATGCAGCACGGTGTCATCGGCCGCGACAATCAGCACCGCCACCGGCATGAGATCGAGCAGGCGCGGAAATTCCGCTGCTGCCAGCAGCGTCGCAAAGCCATCGGCGGACAGGGCCAGGTCACTGACGAAACCAAAGCCTATCGGTGGCAGTGAGGTGCGCACACTCATGACGGCATGCCCTCATCGTCGGCACGGCGCCGACAGCTTCCCCACAGGCGTAACAGGTAGCCGTTCTCGATATCCGCGCGCACGTCGTTTTCAACCACCACCGCCGCGCCGTCATGTCGCGTGTCGACCGACAGCGCGCCATCGATGGCATAGCCGGCCGCGACTACCTGGCGCACGAACGCTTCGTTGGCGGCGCTGCGCGGCCAGTACAGGCGCACGCTCTGCTCGCACAAGTCGATGTGATGGGGCAGGCCATAGAGTCGTGACATCGCCTGGTTGCACAGCCGCCAGTAGGACGGATTGGAGAACACGCGGAACACCACTTCGTCGATGGGCAGCGCGATGTCGATGGGCACCGCGAACTCGATGCACCAATGGGCCTCGTGGCCGGTGTCGGCAATCTTGCGCAGCAAGGCGTTCTCGGCTTCCAGGCGTGCGAGGCGCGCGCCGAGGGCGCCGAGCGGCATTTTCTGCAGGGTCAAGCGGCCGGCCTGGTCTACGGGACCAACGCTGCGCGCCAGCACACGCAGCGGCTCGCCGTCGCGTCGACGCAGGTGCAGGTCGGTGGGCAGGTCGTCGACCTGGCCCGCGCGCAAGGCCTGCACCCAGGCCAGCGCCGACGGTGTGTAGATGCGGTTGGCCGGCGCGCCGAGCAAGGCGCGTTCGTCGTAACCGAGAGCGGCGGCCTGCGCGCCGTTCATCCACACCAGCACGTCATTGGCATCGATGACATCGACCAGGTCCTGGCCCAGCGGGCTGGGCTCGGCGTTCAAGTCATTATGCAGGGCGGGCGACACTGCGCTCGGCGTGGTCATGGGGCGGGCCTCATCGCGGTGCGCACATCATGGCTTCGATTTTCGCGAACCGCCTTCAGGCCCGCAAGCGGAAACGCAAGGGCAGGAATTCCGCGCCGGTATTGCCGCTGTCGGGCAGCCAGCGCGCCTCGCCATCCAGCTCAACATCGCGCAGTCGCGCCGACAGGCAGCGGAATGCGACCGCCATGTCGCTGCGCGCCACGGCGTGGCCAAGGCAGTAATGGATGCCACCGCCGAAGCCATAATGCGGCGGGCGCTTGGCGCGGATGTCGAAGTCCGCGTCGCCATAGGCATCGCGGTCGCTGCCGGCGGCGGCCGCGAATAAATGCACCGTGGTGCCGCGCGCGATATCCAGCCCCTCGAAATTGAAGTCTTGCGCCGCCTCGCGCGACACCCAGGTGGTGGTCGGCTGCAGGCGCATCACTTCTTCGACCGCCAATGGCGCGAGGGCCGGCTCGGCGGCCAGCAGTTCCCATTGCGCCGGATGCTCCATGAACAGGCGCAGGCCGAGACTCAGTTGATTACGCGTAGTGTCGATGCCGCCGAAGATCAGAAGCACCACCATGTCGCGCAGCTCTTCGTCCGACAGGCGGTCGCCGTCCTCGCTCGCCTGCACCAGCTGCGAAAGAAAATCGTCGCTGGGCGCGGCGCGCCGCGCGGCGATGAGTGCTTCGCTATAGGCGAAGAGTTTGTCGACCGCGGTGTCGATGCGGCGAGTTTCATCGCGAAAGCGAATGCCGAGCGCGAGCCCCATCTCGGCCGCGAGGTCGGCGATGTAGCGCCAGTCGTGGTCGGGAATGCCGAGCAGCAAGGTCACCACGCGCGTCGCGTAGGGCTCCGCGAAGTCGGTCATGAATTCGCAGCGAGCGCGGCCTTCAAAGCCGGCGATGACTTCATAGGCCAGGCGTTCGAACGCACTCTGCAGCGGCGCCAGCGTGCGCTGTGAGAAGGCCGGCGTAACGAGGCGCTTCAAGCGCATGTGGTCCACACCCTCGCGACACAAGAGGATGCGCGACCACCAGCTCGCGAACGGGCCACTGGTCACGCCGTTGTGCGCCGGCCAGCGCGCGCTGCCCTGGATGAGACGCGGGTCTTTCACGAGCCTGGCGATTTCGGCATAGCGCAGAATGGCGATGCCATAGGGCGTGCGCGCATACCAGGACTGTTCGCGCGCGGCATCGACCGCGGCCGAATGCATGGCGAAGCCCGGCGCTTCGACGTCGAGAAACGGTGCGTCACCGGCGGACGCCGTGCTCATGGCAGGTACTCCAGGAAGCGTTCGTAATCCCACTCGGTGACGGTCGCCATGAAGCGGCTCCATTCGTCGCGCTTCAAATGAAAGAACACGCGCGCCATCTCGCCCGGCAGCGCGCGCAGGATGACGGGGTCGGCCTCCAGCGCATCCAGCGACTCACGCAAATCGCTCGGAATGCGCCGCACCTGCTTGCCGGCTTCGAGCGCCTCGTAGATGTTGCGCTGCTCGGGCTGGCCCGGGTCGCATTGGCGGGCCAGGCCATCGTCGAAAGCCTGCAACAGACCGGCGGCCATGAGATAGGGATTGACCAGCGAATCGACGGCGCGATATTCGAGCCGCCCGGGCGCCGACACGCGCACCGCACAGGTGCGGTTCTGCAAACCCCAGTCGCGATAGACCGGCGCCCAGAAGCCGAGGTCGGCCAAGCGTCGATAGGAATTCACGGTCGATGAACCGAGCGCGGTCAGCGCCGGCAGATGTTCCATCATGCCGCCGATGCAGTGCAGGCCGATGGCTGGCGGCATCCAGTCGCCGTCGGGGCGCAGGAATTCATTGCTGCCGCCTTTGCGATAGGTGAACACTTCATCGCTGCCCGGCAGCTCGCCGTCGCGACCGATGGGGTTGACCTCGTCCACGCCGCCGCGCCACAGCGAGACATTGTGATGACAACCGTTGGCCGACACGCCCATGAAGGGCTTGGTCATGAAGGTTGCGATGAGATTGAACTCACGCGCGACCTGCGCGCAGATCTGTCGATAGGTGGTGAGACGATCGGCGTTGCGCAGCGCATCGTCGAACCAGATGTTGAGTTCGAGCTGGCCGGGCGCGTCTTCGTGATCGCCCTGGATCATGTCGAGACCCATGGCCTGCGCATAGTCGGTGACTTTCTCGATCACCGGGAACAGTTGTTCGAACTGGTCGATGTGATAAGCGAAGGGGCGCGTGGTGCCGCCGGCGAACTTGCCGTCTTCGCCGCGCTTCAGCCACATCATTTCGGGCTCGCAGCCGACGCGCAGATGCATGCCATGGCGTTGCTGGAAATCAGCATGGATGCGGCGCAGGTTGCCGCGACAGTCGGACGTGAGGAAGGCGCCGGCGTCTTCCTGATCTTCGCGATTGCGGAACAAGGTGCAGAACACCCGCGCCACGCGCGGATTCCACGGCAGTTGGCAGAAGGTCTCCGGGTCCGGGATCGCCACCAGCTCCGAGGCGTTGGCGCCGTAACCGATGTAATTGCCCTGACGGTCGGCGCACACGTCGGCCACCGCGCCGTACCACAGCTGCACGCCGCGCGCGGCGATGGCCGGCCAGTGCGCGGCGGGCGCCGCCTTGCCCATCACGCGCCCGGTGACGGACACGAACTGGTAGAGCACATGCTTGATGCCGAGCGCGGCCATCTTGTTGGTGACCGCGGTGACCGCGGCGGTGCGCGCATCGGCGGCGAGATGGCGCGCGAGATCGGTGCCGGCGGCGCTCGCGGCGGCATGCAGGTGGGCAGGAATGGCGGCGTCGTTGTTCATGCTGACTCTCGGTTGGGCAGGTTGATTTACGCGAACTCGAAGTAGCGCTGCTTTTCTTCGGCGCTGACGGCGCGCCGCAGCGCATCGAATTCATGGCGACGACTGGCGACGAAGGCATCGATGAAGGGCGCGCCGAAAAGCGCACGGGCTGCCGCGCTGACGGCCAGCGCATCGGCGGCCGCCAGCAGGTCGCGAGGCAGCGCGGCCACGCCCTCGCCGCTGTGCGTGCGGCCATCGCCGACGGTGGCGGCGACCGGTTCCACACCCTGCTCCATGCCCCACAGCCCCGCGCCCAGAAACATCGCAAGGCCGAGATAAGGATTGACGTCGGCGCCTGGAATGCGGAACTCGAGACGATCACTGCCGGCATCGTTGGCGACCGCGCGCACGGCGGTGGTGTAGCCGCCGTAGCTCCAGGTCGGCGTGCGCGGCGCCCAGTTGCCGGGCGACAGTCGGCGATAGGCATTGACGGTATGCAAGGGCAGTGCAATCAGTTCCGGCAACAGCCTCAAGACGCCGCCGATGAAATGACGCGCGCGCTCGTTCAATTGCGCAGGTGCGCTACGAAACACATTCGCCCCCTCGCTGTCGGTCAGCGACAGTTGGATATGGCCCGACAGCCCCGGCGCGTTGGCGTCGGACTGCGCCATGAAACAGGCGGTCTGGCCGCGACGCCGAAAGAACGCGCGGCTCGCGAGCTTGAAGAACGTGGCGTCGTCGGCGGCGCGCAGGCCGCCGGTCGCGGCGAGCGTTGCTTCCATGCAGCCCGCGCCGAGTTCCATGCCGAGACCGAAAACGCCGATGTCGGCCGCTTCCAGCATGTCCTGCTGGGCACTGACCACGTCGGCATGGATGGCCGCGCTCTGCGCATCCCAGCAGCGATTGTCGGGCGCCCAGGCATCGAGCGCGGTGTAACGCTTGGCGCGCAGCGAGTCGGCCGTTTCATTGAACACCAGCCATTCGAATTCGAATGCCGCGCGCACGTCAAAGCCGCGCGCCGCCGCGCGCGCCAACTGGGCTTTCAATAATTCGCGCGGACTGCTGGCGCAATGCGGGCCGGTGAAATCAGCCAGCAGCCACGCCGCGTGCGCTTCGAAGGGATAGCCGCGCAGGTTGGCGACATCGGCGCCGATGGACTCGCTGACGAATGGCCCGGGGCCGTGCACGGTGTCGGTGACATCCCATTCATGCAGGACATTGCAGAAGCTGGCGCCGGCGCCCAGCGCTTCCTCGAGCGACGCCACCGGCAGTCGCCGTTCGCGCAGGCCGCCGTCGACATCGGGAATGGCGACATGCACGACACGCGCGCCGCGCGCTTCGGCCGCGGCCCGCAATGCGCTGCCCGGCGATGAGGAACTGGATGCTGACACGGACGGACTCCCGATGCGCGGCGCGGCCTCGCCACGAGGCGGCTCGCCTTCGCGTCAAGAGCAGCTTCCATGCCAGCGGCTAAAGCCAGGAAATCAGCGCGGGATTCGCAAGTAAGCCGGCCACCTGTGCGTGCGTACTGCTGCAGGCACAACACGCTGCTGCAAAATTGCAGCGCGCAGGGGGGATTGAATAACGACGAACGAATCTGACATCCGTCATTTTTCGCGATGCCCAGCGCCGCGACGCGTAGTCTGCGAACGTACACTATTCAGCACGCGGCTTTTCGTGCATCAAACACTTCATGCGTCCCGCTGCAGTGCCGCGGCCGCCGTGTTGCGCGCGCGATGCTGCGACCACGGTTCATCTCACGAGGCCTTGTCAATGGACGACAACAGGATAGACAGCGAAGAAGAATGGTTTTCGCTGGTCATGGACGCAGCGGACATGGTGCTGTGGGATCGCGATCTCGCCACCAACCGTGTGCGGACCTCGGCCAACTACGCCCAGTTTTATGGTCTTGAGGACGGGCAGCGGGAATGGAGCTTTCAGACCTTCCTCGAGTGCGTGGCGGTCGAGGACCGTGCGCTGGTGCAGGAATATTTCGACGCCGCGCTCGGCGGACGCTCTGATTACAATTTCCAGTTCCGCATCATCGGCCGCGATCGCGAGCTGCGCTGGTGCGAAGCACGGGGCCGCATTCACCGCCGCGCCGATGGCACCGCCACCCGCGTGACCGGTGTGACCTGGGACATCACTCGCCAACGCGCCAGTGAAGAGCGCCTGACCCATATCGCCAAGCTGGTGCCGGGCATGGTCTACCAGTTCGAGCGTGCGGCGGACGGCGCCTACAGATTCCCTTATTGCAGCGACGGCATAGGCGCACTTTTCGGCCTGGCGCCGGCCGATGTGCGCGACGACGCCAGCGCGCTGCTGAAGCTCGTACATCCGGCCGACCTGCGCGTGTTGCTGGACGCCCTGGAAATGTCGGCGCGCACGATGACGCAATGGCACTGCGAATACCGCGTGCGGCCTGAAAATGGCGAGGAGCGCTGGATATCGGGCACCGCCAACCCGGAGCGCAAGCCCGATGGCGCGGTGCTCTGGCATGGCCATACCAAGGACATCACGCAGGCCAAGCACGCGGAGCTGGCGATGGGCGAAGTCAACGCACGCCTGGCACTGGCGCTGTCCGCCGCGCACATGATGACCTGGTACTGGGATCTCGCCAGCGATGCGTTCGTCAGCTCTCCGGCGATTGGCCCGATACTGGGGCGCGAGGACCGCGCCTACACCATGAGCGAGCTGTTCACGCTCATGCCCGCGGCGGATGCCGCACGCATGCGCACGCAGTGCGAGCGCGTGGCGCGCGAAGCCGTCACCCAACCCGTCATCATCGAGTTCAACATCGCTCTGCCCGATGGCCATACGCGTCTGATTGAAAGCCAGGCGCGCTGCGCGCTCGATGCCAACGGTCGCTCGACGACCGTCATCGGCGTCGCGCTCGACATCTCGCGTCGTCGCAAGCTCGAAAAGGAGCGTGAAGACCTGCTCTTGCACCTCGCTGATACGCAGAAGATTGAAACCATCGGCATGCTGACCGGTGGCATCGCGCATGATTTCAACAATGTGCTGTCGAGCATCCTCGGCTACTCGAGCCTCGCGCTGGACCGTGATGCCGGGCAACTGCCGGACAAGCTCGTCGATTACCTCGACGAGATTCAGCAGGCCGGTGAACGCGGTCGCGACATGGTCGTGCAGCTATTGGCTTTCGGGCGCGGCGAACATCCGCAGGTGCGCCCGACCGATCTGAACGGCCTGGTCACGCAGACCTTGAAGATGGTGCGCGCCACCTTGCCGACCAGCATCGAACTCGCCACCGAAGTTGCAATGGATTTGCCGCCCGCGACCACCCATCCCACCCAGTTTCAGCAGGTGCTGCTGAATCTTTGCATCAATGCACGCGATGCGATGCAGGGCGCCGGGCAAATCCATGTGACGCTGCACGAAGTGATGCTTGAAGAGCTGCCGTGCGCGAGTTGCGGCAAACATTTCGCGGGCCGGCATCTGCTGCTGTCGGTCATCGACGCCGGCCCGGGCATTCCCGACAACATCCGCGGACGCATCTTCGATCCGTTCTTCTCGACCAAGGTCAGCCGCGGCGGCACCGGCATGGGGCTGGCGATGGTGCACAGCCTCGTGCACAGCCACGGCGGCCATATCGTGGTCGAGACCTCGGCGCACAGCGGCACCGCGTTCAAGCTTTATTTCAAGGTCGACACCGAGCGCGAAGTCGCACCCGCGCCACACGGCGAAGCACGCCGCGCGCTGCCCATCTGCGCGCCGCTGCGCGTGCTGGTGGTGGATGACGAATCGGCGGTCGGCCGCTTCTTTGCCGAGATGCTAATGGCCCACGGCCACTTCGCCGACGTCGAATGCGAGCCGCTGCGCGCGTGGGCACGCTTCAGCGCCGCGCCCGATGATTATGATCTCATCATCACCGACCAGATCATGCCGAGGATGAGTGGCGTCGAACTGGCGCAACGCGTGCTGGCGCTGCGCCCGGCCCTGCCCATCATCCTGGTCAGCGGTTACAGCGCCGACCTCGACGCAAGCACCGTCGCGGCGCTCGGCGTGCGGCGCTTTCTGCACAAACCGATAAGCGCCGAACACTTGCTCAAAGCCATCGACGAAGCCGTGCAGCACACACCCTGAAATATCGGCGCGGTGCGCCGGCCTTCACTTGCCCGGCGCCGGCGCCAGCCCCCCCACACGCACCAAGGTCGCGGTGGTGCGCCCGGTGTGCTTGGTCGGATAGTTGGCGAGCGAGGTCCACACTTCGCCACGCTCGTAGTCGACCGCGATCATGCGTCCGTAAGAAATCGGCGACGGCAGGCGGTAGCTGTCGAAGTGGCCGGCGGCCGGCCAGTAGCGATACAGCGAACTCGCGCCATTGCCCATCACCCACACCGAATCACTGTCGGCGTCGTAGCGGGCCGCATAGGGAAAGGTGTCCGGTTCGGGCAAGGGGATCTCTTCGAGCCGGTCGGCGGTGATGTCGTACCTGGCCAGCACGCCATAGCCCGACAAGGGAATCCACAGACGATCATGGCCGTCGATGGCCATGCGATGGGGCGCGCTCGACGGACGCGGCAATACTTTCTCGGTGGCCTTGCCGGTGGCCGGGTCGAACATACCGAAGATATTCTCGTTGTACTTGGTGTACCAGGCGCGGCCGTGGCTATCGAGCGCGATGCCATAGGTGTGGCCGACCGCGCCGGGCAGCGCGTATTCCCGCACTTCGCCGCTGGCCGGGTCGAGACTCGCGACCGCGTTCTTGCCGAACTCCGACATCCACAGGCGCCCTTGCTTGTCGGTCTGAATCAGGCCGTGGCCGTCGTAGGCGAAGGAATGAATGAGCGAGCCCGCTTGAAAGCCGGCGTAGACCTTGAAGTTCTCGGTCTTGGGATCGAAGCGCACCACCTTGTCGGCCAGCTGCAGCGTGATCCACAGGCCGCCCTCGCGATCGAAATGCAGGGTGTGGGCGCCGCCGCCCTTGACCGGAATCATGTAGACCTTTTGCGCGGCGGTGTCGGGGTCGACACGAATCAGCTTGTCGTAGGGATAGTCACCCACCCACACCGCGCCGGTGGCGGGTTCGACGGCCATGTCATGGGCCCAGCTGTTGGCGTCGCCGACGTCGTACTCACGAATGACGGCGTGGGCGGTCGCATCCTTGGCCGGGTCGGGCAAGGCCACCGCCGCCGGCTTCTCGCCGAAGTGATTCTTGACCAGCCAGTCGGCGAGTTCGTTGTTGTCGAAATCCGGGATGACGCTGTACACGTCGAGCTTGCGGTTGCGCATCATCTCGATGGCGGCCACCCAGCCGGCGTGATCCTTGGGCAGGCGCACCCGCTCAGCGCCGGCGTCGTGACAGATGGTGCAGCCGGTGATGAAGCGTGCCTTGAACTCACTGTTCGGCAGCGCCGCGAGCCAGGCATAGCCCGGCATGCGGGCGTTGGCGTCGGTGGCGACACCGAGCTTGAGATCCTGCTGCGCGCCGCTCGCGCCGAGCTTGAGCGCGTCGACCCTGGCGCTTTCATGGCCGAGCCGCGCGCCCGTGAGGCTGTAGCTGTCGGCCGCCAGATCGGGCAGGCGGTAATGACCTTGCGCATCGCTCACCACCGACACCGCCCAACCACGCGCGGCGCTCCTGGCCGTCACGAACACGCCTGCCAGCGGTTTGCCGCCGGCGTCCTGCACCGTGCCACTCAAATCCGCCGCGCCGACGGCCGAGGCCGCGCACAACATGCAGGCCGCGAGGCCCGAGATCGATCTGTTCATGGTCTGCCCTCCCCGAGCAACTTGCCACCAGCCCCATTGTGGGCGCCGACGCGCGGCGGCAAAGGCGATCCAGATCAAGTCACCAGAGCGCAAAACAGGGCGCTTGCCTCGTGCGGCCGGGCGGTGTTCCATGTCGCCCACTGGCAATTTCCCAACCGGCGCGAGGGGACAGCGGATGACAGGCGTGACAGAACTGGGCTACGTGGTGTTCGGCGTGTCGAATCTCGCTGAATGGCGGGACTTCGCCACACAACTGCTGGGCCTCGAAGCATTCGAAGAGCCGGGTGAAGTGGGCCGCCTGCATCTGCGCACCGACTACTGGCATCACCGCATCGTGCTGGAACACAACGACGCCGATGATTTGCTGGCGGCGGGGCTCAGGGTGGCGGGGCCGGACGAGTTCACGGCCATGGGCGACGTGCTGCGCGGCGCGGGCATCGCCTTTCAGCTTGGCGACCGTGCGTTGTGTGATGCGCGAGGCGTACTGGAACTCATGCGTCTTGCCGACCCGGCCGGCAATCCGCTCGAGATCTTTCATGGCCCGCGCATCGATGCGCACAAGCCGTTTCATGCCGGGCGCCGCATGCACGGTCGCTTCGTGACCGGCGACCACGGCGGCGTCGGCCACATGATCCTGCGTCATGCAGGCTTCGACATCACCTACGAGTTCTACAAGCGGCTCGGTATGCGCGGCAATTTCGAATACCGCATGCCCATGCCGGGCGGCATGTTCGAAGGGCTGTTCATGCACTGCAACCAGCGCGACCACACCTTTGCTTTCGGCCCGCCGTGCAGCAAGTCCATCAACCATCTCATGCTCGAAGTGGACAACATCGACGATGTGTTCATGACCCACGAACTGGTGCAGGCCAGCCGCTACCCGGTCATGATCCATCTCGGCAAGCATGCCAACGATCACATGTTCTCGTTCTACATGGCCTCGCCGTCGGGCTTCCTGATTGAAATCGGCTACGGCGGCCGGCCGGCCACCCATCAGTCGGAATACTATGTGCGCGACACCTACGGCCATGAATTCAGCGCCCACATGGGCGCCGGCATGGCTCTCGACAAATAGCACTGCCTCCCACGCCAACCCAAGGAAACACCATGTCTTCGGCTCCCTCCCTGCCCGTACTCAGCGCTGAACAAGTGCGGGCCCTGAACAGCCTCGCGACGTCCACCCTCACGCACCAGTTGCAGCAGCGCGGCATACGCAGCACGTTTCTGTCGGGCTTGAAGGCCTTGCAGCCAACGCTGCGCATGGTCGGTCGCGCGCGCACTCTGCGTTATGTCGCGTTGCGTGAAGATCAGCAGGCGCACTACGCCAGCGGCCTCAATGCCCAGCGCCGCGTGGTGGAAAGCATGCGCGCCGGTGAAGTGCTGGTGATAGAAGCGCGCGGCGTGCCCGATGCCGCCACCATCGGCGACATCTACGCCACGCGCGCCTTCAAGCTCGGCGCCACCGGCATCGTCACCGACGGCGCGCTGCGCGACACGCCGGCCATCGCCGACATGCACATGCCGGTCTATCACCTCGCCTCCCACGGTGCGACCTATGGCCGCCAGCACATGCCGTTCTCGGTCGATGAGCCCATCACCTGCGCCGGCGTGTTCGTGGTGCCGGGCGACGTGGTGGTGGGCGATGGTGAAGGCGCGGTAGTGATCCCCGCGGTGCTGCTCGACGACGTCATCCACGATGCCCTGGCGCAGGAAGAGCGCGAACGCTTTGCCCTCGAGCGCGTCAGCGCCGGCGAGCCGACCATCGGCCTGTTCCCGCTTTCCAAGGAGCGCACGCCCGAGTTCGAACAATGGCAGGCCACACAACGCAAAGGGCAATGACATGAGCACACGCCGCAGCATTCATATCAACGGTCTCAAGCATCTCACCGCCATCCCAGTCGCCTCGCGCATCGGGCCGCTGCTGGTGTCGAGCGTGATCATGCCGTACAACCCCGACACCCGTGACGTGCCCGACGGCTATGCCGCGCAGTACACCAATATCTTCCGCCACGTCGGCGAAATGCTGAAAGCCGCCGGCGGCGACTGGCGCCACGTTGCGAAGATGGAATTCTGGGCCGCGTCGGCCGACGCGCGCGCCGCCTGCGACGTATTCTGGGTGGAGAAATTTCCCGATGCCGAATCACGCCCGGCCCGTCATACCCATGTGGGCGGCAGCGGCAATGTGATCTCCGCTTCGTTCATGGCCTACATCGCCGACTGACTATCGACTCTCGCCGCACTCCCTCACCGCCGGCGATGGTCTGCGGCGAGATGGCAGCGGTTAAGATGGCCCATGGTTCAGGATTCGCCCCACGCCCCCCACCTCTACGACCTGCTCGAGCGTCATCTGCGCGCGCTGCTGGGCGAGGTCGACGCCAAGGTCATCGCACTGTTTCGCGAGCATCTCGAATGGCTGGAGATTGCCGGCGGCGCCACCCTGATGCGCCAGGGCGAGGTCGGCGACTCGATGTATATCGCCATCAGCGGCCGCCTGCGCGCCTATGTCACCGACATCGATGGCACGTCGCGCCTGGTGCGCGAAATCGCGCGCGGCCAGATAGTCGGTGAAATGAGCCTGTTCACCGACGACCCGCGCCTGGCGACGGTCATCGCGGTGCGCGATTCGGTGCTGGCGCGCTTGCCCAAGGCGCGCTTCACGCACCTGCTGGAGAGCAGTGCGCAGGTCTCGATTGCGCTGACGCGGCAGATCATCCGTCGCCTCGAAGGTCAGCAGCATGTGCCACCGCTGGACAAGCCGGTGGTGATCGGTCTGCTGCCGATTACCGATGGTGTGGAAATGGAATATTTCGTCGCCGATCTCGCCCACGAACTCGGCAAGGCCGGGCGCGTGCAGGTGGTCGATGCGGAATCCATCGACGACGAGCTAGGTCAGGCCGGCATCGCCAACAGCGACACCGAAGACCTCGATATCAATCGCCGTATCGCCTTGCTGCTCGACGCCGTCGAGGCCCGCGTCGACTTCGTGCTGCTGTGGGCCGACCCGGCGCTCCCCAACTGGAGCGCACGCTGCTGTCGCCACAGTGACGAACTGCTGTTGCTGGCAAACGCCGAACAGCCGGTGGCGCTGCATCCCCTCGAAGAAAAATTCTTGATGAAGCGCGCGCCGGGCACCGGCGCCGCCGAGATCCTGGTGTTGTTGCACAAAGCCGGGACGCAGATGCCGCGCGGCACGGCCGCGTGGTTGGCGCGTCGGCCGGTGGCCGGCCATCTGCATCTGCGCCCGACGCTGGAACGCGACATGGCACGCCTCGGGCGGCTGCAAAGCCGCACCGCGGTTGGCCTGGTGCTGGCGGGGGGTGGAGCGCGCGGCATCGCCCATCTCGGTGTCATGAAAGCGCTGGACGAACGCGGCATCGACATCGACTGCGCGGTCGGCACCAGCATCGGCGCGGTGATGGCGGTCTACGCGGCGTCCGATCAGTTTCTGCCGGCGGTGCTGGCCAATGCGCGCCGGGCCTTTCGTGGCAACCCCATCGGCGACTTCAACCTGTTGCCGCTGTTGTCGCTGAGCAAAGGCGCGCGGCTGCGACGTGTGCTCACGCGTGCGTCACGCAATCTCATGGGCGGCGACCATGATCTGGAAGATCTGTGGAAGAGCTGCTGTTGTATCGCGACCAATTATTCCAAGGCCGCCGAGCAACATCTGACCCACGGCAACATCGTCGACAGCCTGCTCGCGAGCACCTCGATACCCGGTGCGCTGCCGCCTGTGATCCATGATCACGAGCTGTTGTTCGACGGCGGCACGTTCAATAATTTTCCGGTCGACGTGATGCGCGGCATGCGTGGCGTGGGCACGGTGATCGGCGTCGATCTCAGCTATCGCAATCCGCGTCGCATCACCCATGACGACGTGCCGAGCACCTGGGCGCTGTTGCGTGATCGCCTGCGCCCGCGCACCAAGCGCCGCTATCGCCTGCCGACACTGCCCGCCTATCTCATGAATGTCAGCGTGCTCTACAGCACCGCGCGCCAGCGCAGCGCCGAACGCATGACCGACATCTATCTCAACCCGCCGCTGCTGCGCATCGGCATGCTGCATTGGCACAAGTTCGATCAGATAGTGCAGCTCGGCCACGCGCACGCCATCGAGGTGATCAGCAAGAACGAAGCCGCCCAGGCCCTGATCGCGCGGCTGTGGCCACCCGGCAGCGACCCGGAGGCGGGCGTGGTGGATAATTTCGACGCCGAAGCCGAGCCTGAGCAATAGCGCGCGCGTCCGCGCGCCACGACTTCAGGCCGTCGGTTCGACGTCCAGGCGTACTATCCAGTCTTCAAGCCCCGTGCCCGCGGCCGGATAGCGCTGCATGACCAACGGGTCATGGCCCGGCACCACGTGCCGCGGCGAGCTCGCGAGGCGACGCAGAGTCTGGTAACCCGCCAGCATGTCACCGAGGTTGTAGAGCACCGGGAAGGCGCGGTCTTCGTCCATGTGCGCATAGAAGTGACTGGCGTCGGAGGCCAGCACCACCCAGCCGCGCCGGGTGCGCACGCGCACCGCCTGCAATCCCTGGGTGTGCCCCCCGATGTGATGCACTTCCACGCCCGGCGCCACCTCGGCCGCACCATCGTGATATTGCACGCGCTGATCGAACACGCAGCGCACGAGATTGACCACGTCCTCGGCCTCGTAGCCGTGATTGAGCAGGCTGTGACACATGCAGCGGCCGGTCGCGAACTGCATTTCAAGATCCTGCAGATGAAAACGCGCGCGCGGGAACAGCGGGATGTTGCCGGCATGGTCGTAATGCATGTGCGTGACGATGACGTTGTCGACCTCTTCGGCCTTGATGCCGAGCGCCGCCAGGCCCGCGCCTACCGGTTGGACTATCTCGCGCCCACGCTTGGCCGCCATTGCTTCATTGAAGCCGGTGTCGACCACGATGCTGCGTTCGTCGTTCGAAATCACCCACACGTAATAGTTGAGCGGCATGGCGACATCGTGGCTGTCGCCGCCGACGAAATTCTCCGGCGAGCGGCGCATGTGGCGCGCATAGCGGATGGCGCGCACTTCATAGCAGTCGGTGCTCATGGCGCGAACTCAGGATTTTTCGTTGCGTTCAAAATCGGCAATCGCTTCCTTGGCGAGGCGAAATGCCTCCACGCCGGCCGGAATGCCGCAATAGATGGCGACCTGCATCAGCACTTCTCGGATCTCGTCCTGGCTGACGCCGTTGCGCAACGCGCCGCCGACATGGGTCTTGAATTCGGTCGGCCGATTGAGCGCCGACAGCATGGCGAGATTGATCATGCTGCGCACCTTGTGCGGCAGACCGTCACGGCCCCACACCGCGCCCCAGCAATACTCGGTGGTGAGGCGTTGCATGGGCATGTTGAAGTCGTCGGCCGCGGCCAGCGCCTTGTCGACAAATTCCGCGCCGATGACTGCCTTGCGGATCTCGAGGCCGCGCTCGAACAAATCGTCGTTCATGGGGTACTCCCGTTGGCTGTTGGTGAGGATGTGTGGTCGCGCGTGCGGCGCGCCGCTCAGTCGGCGAGCAAGGCGCTCAACTGTCCGGCATCGTCACTGCCCGGCAGCTGTTCGATGCATTGTTCGATGGCCGCGGCGCGTTGCGCGCCGAGCGCCTCGCTCACCGCTGCGCGAAAACGCGCGCGCACTTCGGCCGGCTCGGCGTTGACCACGTTGTCGAGGCGCAGTGCAAGCTGGCGGCTGTCGGCGAAACGAATCTCGACTTCGCCTCCCTGCAAGGCCGGATACACCTCGCTCATGCGCGCATCGACGTCCAGCGTCATGAGGCTGATCAATCGATGCAGGCGCGCATCGTTCAGCAGCGCGAAATTCTTTTCCGTCACGCCGCGCTCGATGAGCGCCGCCGCGACGTTGTATTGAATGCTCATCTTGGCCTGCAGAATGTGCGCGAACGGCCCGCCATGATCGCAGCCCGGATAGAGCTTGCCGGCGCGCGGCACGCGCACGGTGATGGCGCGGATGTCATCGAGCGCGAGAGTGTGCTCACGCGCCAGGCGCAAGGCCGCCTGGCTCGCGGTCTGGGCGAAATTACAGGCCGGCACCGGCTTGTGATAGACCGACAGGATCTCGGGCGCGGCGGCGAACATCACCATCTGGGCGCGGCCGCGTTTGCCGAAGGCGGCGAACAGGCCCGCCTCGCCATCGAGCGCACTCGGCGAGGCAAACGCGCCAGCCGCGGCGAGTCGCACCGCCATCACCGCGTTGCGCGCGGCGCAGCCGGCCTGGAAAAACATTTCGCTGCCGCCGGTATGGGCCCACTGGTTGTAGCCGACCGTGGTGTTGGCGCCGAGCGCGAGCGCGGTGGTGGTCTGCGCGTCGTCGAGGCGCAGCAGACGCGCGCCGGCGGCGGCGCCGGCGAAGGGGCCGGTGACGCCGGTCGGTCGATGAATCTTTGCGACCTCGGCGTCCATTACCGCGCGACCAAGTTGACCGCCCGCTTCATAACCGGCGACGGCGGCAGCGATGAAATCCCCGCCGCTGACGCGCTGCGTCTCGGCCAGCGCCAACAGCGTCGGCAACACGATGATGCCGAGATGACTGATGCTGCCGGAATGCATGTCTTCACGCACCAGGCCATGGCCCATCACGGCGTTGGCAAACGCCGCCTCGGCAGCGTTCACGCGCCCACGCGCGCCGATGATGCTGGCGCCGCGCGCGCTGTCCGCCAGCGGCTCGGCGAGTGCGCGTGCCTGGCGGCTCCACGGCAGGTCGCGCGATTCATAGGCGCAGCCGATGAGATCGAACAGGCAGACCTTGACCTTGTCGACCACGGCGGTGGGCAGGTCTTCGACGCGCAGCGCGGTGATGGCACGCGCCACTTTGCTCGCCAGCGGTACGGCTTCGAGATTTGGGACTGTGTGGCGGGCCAGCGTCATGGACGTCTCCTGCAGGCGTTGTTCAGGCAGCGATGCTCAGCCGCGCACCTCGACGCCGGCCCACGACTCGATGACTTTGCACATTGAAGTGAAATCCGAGTCCGCGCCGTACATGGCATTGGTGACGGCCAGCATCTGGCGCACCGTCGCGCCACACACCATCGGCACGCCCATGGCCTCTGCTTCATCGATGCACAGCCGCACGTCCTTGTAAGAGAGACCGGTGGCAAAACCGAAATCGAAAGTGCCGGGCAGAATGGCGCGCGGAAATTTGTCCTGCGAGGCGCTGTTGCGCCCCGAGCCGGCGTTCAGCACCTCGAGCATGACCTTGGGATCGAGGCCGGCCTTGACCCCCATCACCATCGCTTCCGAGGTCAACGCGATGGCGGCAGCGGCCAACAGATTGTTGGCAAGCTTCATGGTCTGAGCCTGGCCGGCGCGTTCGCCAAGATGAAAGGGTTTGCCGAACAAGGACAGAATCTCTTCGAGTTCGACATACACCGCCCTGGCGCAGGACACCATCACCGCCAGCGTGCCCTCACGTGCGCCTTTCAAACCGCCGCTGACCGGTGCATCGACATACACGATGTCGCGCGTGGCAAAACTTTCAGCGACGCTGCCGGCGGTGCGCGGCCCGATGGTAGAAAAATCCACCACCCGTTTGACGCGGCCGCCATGCAGGAGACCGTCGGCGCCCAGCGATGCTTCACGCACGATGTCGGGATTGGGCAGACTCAGGAAAACGATGTCGGCGGCATCGCCGACCGCGCGCGGTGAAGTGGCGGCGCGCGCGCCTTGCGCGGTCAGGGCCGCGACCGCCGGTGCGCTTATGTCATACACATGCACTTCATGGCCGCGCTCGAGCAGGCGTGCGCTCATGAGGCTGCCCATGCGTCCAATACCCACGAACCCGAATACCGGCTGCTGCATGACGACCTCCCCAAGTGTCAGGTTGTCGATAGTAGCCCCGATGCGCTGGCGGCGGCATCCCCATTGTGGGCAGCGGCCATTACGCGTAAGCCATCACAGTTCTTCCGCTGTTTGCACGAATTCACCATCTCGCTCTGGCGCACGCGGCCGGCCATCTGGAATCATTCGAATCAAGCCACAGCCCTGTTGGATAAGGATCAGACCATGCGCCATTCCCTCGCCGCCACTTTCGCCCTCTCGCTGCTGTCTGCCACCGCCGCCCAGGCCGTGCCCTTGTTCAACGACACGTTTGACAGCGAGGCCCTGGGGCTCAACCAGGCCTTGGACAACTGGACCGTCAGCGATGGCACCATCGACGTGATAGGCCCCGGCTTCTTCGATCTCCATCCGGGCAACGGCAACTACCTCGACCTCGATGGTTCCACCAGCAATGCCGGCAAGATCACCACCAACACCGTTTTCAACCTGCTGGCCGGCACCTATACCCTGAGCTTCGAACTGGGTGGTTCTAAGCGTGGAGACGGCAACACGGTGACGGTGGCGCTGGGCAGCATATTCAGCGAAGTGTTCGCGCTGCCGTCCAACGCACCGCTGCAGAGCATTTCGCGCACCATCACCCTCGCCAGCGCCGCCGGCAGCGGCGCGCTCAGCTTCGATCATGCCGGTGGCGACAACCTCGGCCTGATTCTCGACGACGTCTCGCTCGACTTCAGCCGCGTACAGACCTCAGTGCCGGAGCCGTCCAGCCTGGCCCTGCTGGCGCTGGGTGGTGTGGCCGGCCTGGCACGTCGTCGACGCGCGTAAGGGCGGCGGGCGCGCGCGAGTCTCTGGCCTGCACGCGCAGGTTCGAATGCGCACATTCGAGGTCGTCATCCCGACTGAAGGTCAGACTTGAATGTGCGAATGAATTCGCAGCTGCCGGGTTGGTGACGCACGGTACACTCGAAAAGCTTCGCTGACCCGGCTACGCTGCGGCCGCGGCGCGTGAGGGTCATGCACGACCGCGCGCCTGGAATTCGAGCCGGTTGCCATGTCACGAGTCGCCAAGCCGCGCACAGCGCGCCCCACCAAGCCTGGCCGCAAGCCGCGCAAAAAGAAGACGCCCCCGCCGCCGCCGCTGCATGCACGCTGGCTGGCGCGCATCACTCGCTTCGCGCGCATTCCGAGCGCCGTCTACCTGTCGGTGGCCTTGCTGCTGTCGCTGGTGCTGGTGCCGGGCGTCAACTGGCTTTACCAGGTGGTGCGCAAGCCTTCGGAACTGTTCTTTCCGGTCAGCGACGATTTGTACAAGACGCCCACTGAAACCTGGGCGAGCTACGGGCCGCTGTTCCTCGCCCACTCGACCTCCATCATGACGCCCGAACTGCTGGCGGCGCTGGCGCAGAAGGAAGCCTCGGGCAACCCGGTGGCGCGCACCTACTGGCGCTGGGCGACCACCTTGAACCTCTTCGAAATCTATCGGCCGGCGTCGAGCGCGGTCGGCATGTATCAATTCACCGACGGCACCTTCGAAGAAGCCAAGCGTTATTGCATACATGATCATCGGGTAGTGGCCGATGGTCCGTGGCACGACATGCATAGCTGCTGGTTCAATAATCTTTATGCACGGGTGATCCCTTCCCACGCGGTGGAACTGGCGGCCTCGAATCTCGATCGTCGCGTGCGCGAGATTCTGGCGCGTCAGCACATCCGCCAGGCGAGTCTGCGGCAGCAGCAGGAACTCGCCATCCTCACCCACCTGTGCGGCGCTGGCGCGGCGGCGCGCTATGCGGCGACGGGGCTACGCCTCGCCAGCGGCCAGCGCTGTGGCGATCACGACCCGCGCCAGTACATCGAACGCGTCATGGGCTTGACCCAGGTCTTCGCCCGTCTGCGCCAGTGAGGCACGGGCGCGACTCCGTCGTATGATGCCGCCACATCACACCGAGCGATTTTCGAGGAGACGCATGCATGATCACCGTCGCGCAGATCGGCCAGACCTACGTCAAAGCCACCCAGTTCCTGCACCCCGAATGCGTGGACGTGCTCAGCACCGGCATTCGTCATGACCGCGAATTCGCGCTGGTCGAAGCCGACGACAGATTCGTGTCGTCGGACAAGCACGGTGATTTCTTTCCCCTGCGCTTCAACTTCGACGCGGCCGCCGATCAACTGACGCTCGCGCTGCCCGACGGGCGCACGGTGCGCGGTCCGGCGGCCGGCAGCGGGCGCCGCTTCGCCGTTAATCACGCCGGCCTGCGCGACATCGACATGGCGGTGGTGGACGGCCCGTGGAGCGAGGAGATCTCGAAGTTCGCCGGCCGCCCCATGCATCTCGCGCGTTGCGTTGTGACCAGCGGCGGGGTGGATGTGTTTCCCGTGACGTTCGTCACCACCGGCTCGCTGCGGCGCCTGGCGCGCGAAGTCGGCGCGACGGTCGACGCGGCGCGCTTCCGCGCCGGCTTCGTATTCGAGAACAGCATCGAGCACGAAGAAGACGGCTGGGACGGGCGTTTGATCAAAGTCGGCACGGCCACCCTCAAGGTGCGCACGGCAGTGCCACGCTGCGGCATCACCGGTTTCAATCCCGCCAGCGGCGTGCGCGATCAGGAAGTGATGCGCGGCCTCGTCAAATATCGCGAAAAGACCGCACTGCCCGACGGCCTGCTGCCAGGCTACGCGACACCGGGCTTCGCGACCTATGCCGAGGTGGTCGTGCCCGGCACGGTGCGGGTGGGGGACAGTGTCGAATTGATGCCGGTTGCGTGAATGCCTTGCAGGTGCGAATTCATTCGCACATTCAATGTCAGGCCAAAGCCTGACATTCATGCCGCGGCCATACGTTCACCCTCGCCTCCAAGGTGCGATTGAAATCGCACCTACAAGGCCAACGAACGACGGCGGCGCTTCAGCCGCAATGCTTGCGCACGAAGGCGCCGATGCCGTCGATGGCTTCCTGGCCCTTGTCGAGCATGGGTGCAAAGAGGTGCCAGACATGAATCATGTCGGGCCACACTTCCATGCTCGCATCGACGCCGGCCGCCTTGAGCTTGGGCAGGATGCGCGTGGAATCGTCGAGCAAGGTTTCTGCGTCACCGACCTGGATGAGGATGGGCGGCAGGCCTTTGAAATCACCGTGCAGGGGTGAAGCGAGCGGATTCTTGCTATCCGCGCCCTGCAAGTAGGCGCCGGCCATTTCCAGCAGCGGCCCTTTCTGCACCATCGGGTCGACCGCCGCACGGCTCTCCATCGAGGCGCCTGTGCCTTCCATGTCGGTCCACGGCGAAAGCGGCACCGCGCAGCCCGGCAAGGCATCACCGGCATCACGCAGCGCCAGCAAGGTCGCCAGCACCAGGCCGCCACCGGCTGAATCGCCGGAGATGGCGATGCGCTTGGCGGCGACGCCCTGCGCCAGCAGCCAGCGATAGGCCGCGCAGGCATCTTCCACCGGCGCCGGGAACGGCGCTTCCGGTGCGAGGCGATAGTTGAGCGCCAGCACGCGCCCGCCGCTGGCCTTGGCCAGACGCTCAAGCAGCGGGCGATGGGAATCGACCGAACCAAGCAGGTAACCGCCGCCGTGCAGATACAGAATCACGCTGCCAGTATCGCCACTGGCCGGCGTCAGCCATTCGGCGCTGACGCCACCGGCGCTGACCGCCAACGCACTGACATCGGCCAGGCGCGGCACCGAACTGCCCATGGTGTCGAGCGCCTGGCGCATGTCGGCCAGCGACGCGCCGGGTTTGATCAGTGGGTTTTCCTTCAGCACGGCGCGAATCATGTCTATCTGGGCATTGGCCATGGGCTTCTCCTTGGGTGGTCAGGTAGGGATGAAAATCTTGTGTGGGTCAGACTTCAGTCTGACATTCGATACTCGTTGTCGCGCTGCAATACGCATTTGAATGTCAGATTGAAGTCTGACCCACAGATGGTGCGCAAGCACGCGCTTTCAATTTCACCGGCAGATGCTTCAAGCCGCCGACGAAGGTCGATTGCACGCGCTCCACCGGCCCTGTGATCTCGATACCGTCGTAACGCGTCAGGAGTTCTTCCATGGCGAGGCGGATCTCCATCTTCGCGAGCGGTCCGCCGAGGCAGAAATGCGGGCCGGCACCGAAACCGAGATGCAGATTGGGATGGCGCGTGACGTCGAACTCGTAGGGCCGCTCGAAGACTTCCGGATCGCGATTGGCCGACGGAAACCACAGCATCATCCGGTCGTTCTCACGCACCTGCTTGCCGCCAAGCTCGGTATCACAGGTCGCGACGCGCATGAGTGAAATCACCGGGTCTGACCAGCGCACCATCTCTTCCGCGGCGAGACGCAGGCGACGCGGATCTTCGCGCAGCAGTGCCATCTGCGCGGGATTTTCGAGCAGCGCCAGCACGCCGCCGGAAAAGGCATTACGCGTGGTTTCGAAGCCGGCCAGAATGATCTGCACCGCATTGTAGGTGATCATGCTTTGCGTCAGCGGCTGACCGTCGATGCTGGCATTGGCGAGTGCGGTGAGAGGGTCGGAAAATGGACAACCCCGGCGCGCCGCCGAATGCTGCTCGGCGTAAGCCTGCAGGCGGCGAAAGCCATGCAGCACGGTGTCGGCCACGCTGCCGACCTGGTATTCCGGATCGCTGCCGCCGATGGCCTGCTTGCCCCAGGTCAGCATGTCGTCCCAGGCGCTGGTCGGCAGCGCGAGGATGTCGCAGATCACCGCCATCGGAATGCGCACCGCGAGATCGGCGACGAGATCAATCTCACCCTGCGCCGGCAAGGCATCGAAGATTTCCCCCACCAGCTTGCGCGTGCGCTCTTCGCCGTCGGCCAGCGCCTTGGGCAGGAAGGGTGTGGAGATCACTTTGCGCACCGCGGTGTGTCGCGGCGGGTCGATCATGGCGACATTCTCGCCGACGCCCCAGGCCTCGGCGGCAATCGCGGCCATCGCATCGTCGATGACCGGGAACACGCCTTCGCGCTCAGAACTGAAGCGCGCGGCGTCGTTCAAGATGGTCTTGATGTCGGCATGACGGAACACCGACCAGTAACCGCGTCCATCGGGGCTCGCGGTCCAATGCACGGGGTCGTCGACGCGCATGCGATCGAACAACGCATAGTGCGCACCGTTGGCGAAAAACGCCGGGTCGTTCAGTTGCTCATCGACGTGCATCACTACGCTCCCCCAAGCTTCGTATCGCTGCGTGATGATGGTCACACAGCGCCAGGGTAGCGACAAGCGGCCGCCGGATGGGGCGCCTCGATGCGCGGCAGGCGGCCCGGAAACAGCTTCTCGCGCAGCGTGCCGCGCTCATAGTCACGCTGCATGCGGCCGCGCCGCTGCAACACCGGCACCACGCCATCGATGAAATCTTCATAGGTGGCGGGCAGGGTCGCATAGGACAGATTGAAGCCATCGATGCCCTGCGCCACCCACTCTTCCAGGGTATCGGCTATCTGTTCCGGCGCACCGATCAGCACCGGTCCGGCGCCACCGATACCGACGAAGCGCGCAACATCGCGCAAGGTCCAGCGGCGGCTGGTGTCACCGGCGGTGAAGCTGTGCAGCACGGTGCGCACGGCGTTGGTGTCGATATATTCAATTGGCTGGTCAGGATCTAAATGACTGAAGTCGATGCCGGTCCACGCGCACAGCAAAGCCATCGCGCCTTCGTAGGAGACCTCGCTCAGATATTCCTCGTACTTGGCCTTGGCCTCCGCTTCGGTGCTGCCGGTGATTACCTTCATGTAAGCAAAGCACAGCACGTCTTCGGCGCGGCGCTGGAAATTCGCCATCTTGGCGCGCACCGTGCGCGCATAGTCACCAGCCACCTGCGGATTGGCGCCGATCACGAACACGCATTCGGCATTCTCGGCGGCGAAGGCCGTGCCGCGCTCCGAGGCGCCGGCCTGGAACAGCACCGGCGTACGCTGCGGGGACGGCTCGCAGATGTGGCAGCCGTGCACGCTGTAATACTCGCCGTCATGGTCGATGTCGCGCACCTTGCGCGGGTCGGCGTAGATGCCGCGCTGCTTGTCCTTCACCACGGCGTCGTCCGCCCAGCTCTCTTCCCACAGTCGATAGCACAGCCGCGTGTATTCATCGGCCATGGCATAGCGCACGTCATGATCCGGCAGGTTACTGAGTCCGTAGTTGCGCGCCGCGCTCTTGGTGAATGAGGTGACGATATTCCACGCTACGCGGCCGCGGGTCAGATGATCGAGTGTCGAGATGAGGCGCGCGAACGTGAATGGATGGTATTGCATGATCGAACTGGTGTAGCCGAAACCTAGATGCTCGGTGACGGCGGCCATGGCCGGCACCAGCAGCATCGGATCGTTGATCGGCAGATGGGTGGCCTCGCGGAGCGTCGCATCGCGATTGCCGGCATAGACATCGTAGGGGCCGACCACGTCGGCCAGAAACACCGCGTCGAAGCAGCCACGTTCCAGCAGCTTGGCGAACTCGGTCCAATGCTTGAGCGAGGTGTAGTCGACCATGTGGTCGTCCTCGCGTGTCCACAGTCCTGGCGACATATGCGTCACGCAGTTCATGCGAAAGGCGTTGAAGTACATTCGTTTGCTGCGCATCATCGGTCTCCGGTCGGGGCGGCGCGAAAGCGCGTGCTGGCCTGCAGTTATATCAAGCGCAGCGCCGCGATGGGCGCGGCACAACGCGCAAGCCGGGTGCGACCGCCGTGATTCCGATGCAAGAACGATGACCCTGCCCTTGTTCCCCGACGATGCGCGCGAGACGCTGGACCCTGGCGCGTGCCTGCTGCGCGGCTTCGCCCTCGAGCAGGCACCGACCTTGCTGCATGCAATTCACACGCTGACGACGCACGCGCCCCTGCGCCATCTCATCACGCCCGGCGGCCAGCGCATGTCGGTGGCGATGAGCAATTGCGGGGCGCTGGGCTGGGTATCGGATAAACGCGGCTATCGTTACACGCCCTGCGACCCCGACAGCGGCGCGCCGTGGCCGGCCATGCCGAGCGCCTTCAGCGCGCTGGCCACGCAGGCCGCGGCGGCGGCGGGATACGCGGACTTCGAGCCCGATGCCTGCCTCATCAATCGCTACGCCAGCGGCACGCGCTTGAGCCTGCATCAAGACAAGAACGAGCGTGACATGACACAGCCCATCGTGTCGGTGTCATTGGGCGTGACGGCGCGCTTTGTGTGGGGCGGCGCGGAGCGTAACGACAAAACACGACGCCTGACCCTGGAGCACGGCGATGTGGTGGTGTGGGGCGGGCCGGCGCGGCTCAACTTTCACGGCGTCGCTGAACTCGCGGCCAGCCATCATGCGCTGACCGACAGCTATCGCTTCAATCTCACGTTTCGCAAAGCGGGATGAAGGCCGCGCTCAGTGCGTCGGCAGTTCGAGCGTCTCGCCATACGCCGCTATCCTGGCGCTGACGCCGTGATCCGCATGGATGCGCAGCGCGAGGCCCTGTTGCGCATCGGGTTCGCCATGCACCAGGACGAGGTCCGGCCGGCGTTTGAAATGCCCATACCAGCGCGACAGTTCGCCTTGATCGGCATGGGCTGAAAAGCCGCCCAGGGTATGCACCTTGGCATTCACGCGGATGGTCTCGCCCCACAGACGAATGTGTTTGGCGCCGTCCACCAGCGCGCGGCCGAGGGTGCCACGGCCTTGGAAGCCGACCATCACAATGTGGCAATCGCGACGCCAGGCGTTGTGTTTCAAATGGTGCTTGATGCGCCCGCCGTTACACATGCCACTGCCGGCCATGATGATGGTGCCATTGCCCAGGCGATTGAGCGCCATGGACTGCGCCGCAGTGCGCGTAAAGCTGAGATTGGGCAGCACCGGCAGACGCCGCTGACGGCCGAACAGCTCGCGCGCTTCGGCGTCGAACAGCTCGCTGTGACGCAGATAGATTTCCGTCGCTTCGATGGCCAGCGGGCTGTCGAGCACGATGCGCCAGCGCGCCAGATCCCATTCCTTGAAATAGCGACCGAAGAGATACAGGAGTTCCTGGCTGCGCCCGACCGCGAAGGCCGGGATCAGCACATTGCCACCGCCGGCATCGGCCTCATGCAGCACCGCCGCCATTTCATCCAGGGTGGCTTGCTGTGAACGATGGGCGCGATCGCCGTAAGTGCTTTCGAGCAACACGACATCGGCCTCGCTGACCACCGCCGGGTCGCGCATGATGGCGGCGCCGCTGTGGCCGAGATCGCCCGAAAACACCAGCCGACAGCGCCGCCCGTGTTCTTCGAGGTCGAGCTCGACGATGGACGAACCAAGGATATGGCCGGCATCCAGCAGACGCAGCGTCACGCCCGGCAACAGGCTCTGCGGCTCGTTGTAGCTGAGGCTCACGAAGCGCTGCATGGCGCGCTCGGCGTCACGCCGCGAATACAAAGGCAGACGCGGCGCCAGGCCCTTGCGTTCACGCTTGCGGTTTTCCCACTCGACTTCCTTTTCGTTGATGAAGGCGGCGTCGCGCAGCAGTATCTCGCACAGGTCGCGCGCCGCGCCATGGGTGTAGATGGGCCCGCGAAAGCCGGACTTCACCAGCAGCGGCAAACGCCCGGCGTGATCAATATGGGAATGACTCAAGACCACCGCGTCAATGCGCGCGGGGTCGAAGGGAAAGGGCTCGGCGTTGCGCGCCTCGTCGGCGCGACTGCCCTGAATGAGACCGCAGTCGAGCAGAATCTGCCGCCCGCCCACCGTCAGCAGATGGCAGGAGCCGGTGACTTCGCCAGCGGCGCCGAGGAATTGAATGTTCACCTTTGCATTGCCACGCGCGAATCGCCCTGTAGGTCGCATTTCAATGCGACATTGAAACTGCTACTCATCCGCACCAATCTCAACCACGCCGAAATTCACTATCAATCGTCCAGAAACGCCGCGTTCACCGCGAGCTTGGCGCGCGTGCCTTCCGGGTCCAGCGCGGAAGCTTTATCGAGGTCGCCGATTTCCGCCGGCACGAACCAGTGCAGGCGATCGGGTTCATCGTGGTAGGAAGCCCACACGGCTTTCGCCACTTCCACCGGCTGAATGAGGCGGAACATGCCGCTGCTGACGGCGGTGTGGCGCAAGGCGTCGGGAATAAGCGGCGTGTCGATGAGGCCCGGCAGGGTGTCGGCCACGCGCACACCGTAGCGCGCGAATTCGCCCGACAGCGATTCCGTCAGCCCCTTCACCGCGTGCTTGGTCGCCGAATACACCGCGATGCCCGGCATGCCCATGGTCGCCGATGACGACGAGGTGGAGAAGCACAGCGAATTGGGCGTGGCCTTCAACAAGGGCGCGGCGAGATGGATGCCGTTCAACACACCGATGAAGTTGACGTTGACCACCGCCATGATGTCTTCGAACGATTGTTCGTCGAAGCGTCCGCCCTTGCCGATGCCGGCATTGTTGAACAACAAGTCGAGCCTGCCGCCGGTGGCGGTGGCGAATTCCGCCAGCGCGCCGCGATAGGCTTCGCGGTCGGTGACATCGAGCCGACGCGCGATGCAGTTGGCCGCGCCGAGTTCGGCTTCCAGCGCAGCGAGGCCCGCTTCGTTGACGTCATAGCCACCGACGAACCAGCCGCCGGCGGCGAACAGGCGCGCGGTTTCGAGGCCCATGCCACTGGCGGCGCCGGTGATGAAGATGGATTTTCGCGTGCCTGCTGTGCTCATGATGATGCTCGTGTCTGGTGCTGGAAATGGAGGGTGCTTAACCGAAGTCGGCGGCGGAATGACGTTCCACCACGCGCTCTTCTTCCGGGCCCCAGGTCTTGTTCACGCGTCGACCGCGTTGCACCGCCGGCCGCGCTTCAAGCTCTTTCGCCCAGCGCTGCACGTGGGTGTAGGACTCAACATCCAGGAACTCCTGGCCGTTGTACAGATCGCCCGTGCACAGCACGCCGTACCACGGCCATACCGCCATGTCGGCAATGGTGTATTCATCGCCGATGAGATAACGGCGCTCGGCGAGATTGCGATTCAGGACGTCGAGCTGGCGCTTGGCTTCCATGGTGAAGCGGTTGATGGCGTATTCAATCTTGATCGGCGCATAGGCATAGAAATGTCCGAAGCCGCCGCCAAGATACGGTGCGCTGCCCATCTGCCAGAACAGCCACGACAGGCATTCGGCGCGCGCCGCGCCGCCCTTGGGCAGGAAGGCGTCGAACTTCTCGGCGAGGTACATGAGGATCGCGGCCGATTCGAACACCCGCGTCGGCGGATTGGTGGAGCGATCGAGGAGCGCCGGAATCTTGGAATTGGGATTGATGCCGACGAAGCCGCTGCCGAACTGCTCGCCTTCGAGAATATTGACCAGCCACGCATCGTATTCCGCGCCGCTCTTGCCGAGCGCCAGCAATTCTTCCAGCAGCACCGTGACCTTCACGCCATTGGGCGTGCCCAGCGAGTAGAGCTGCAGCGGATGCTCACCGACCGGCAGCTCCTTGTCGTGGGTGGCGCCGGCGATGGGCCGGTTGATGTTGGCGAAGGCCTGACCGGAATCGGCATTCCATGTCCAGACTTTGGGGGGAGTGTAGGCGGCGCTGTCGGTCATGGCTGGATTCCTATGGATGAGGCTGTCGAGTATAACGAGGTCGGCCGAGTGCGAACAAAGCATGGCCGTGTTTGCCGAAAGAATGCCCGCAACTGCCATGCAAGATGCCGCCACCAAACGTTACCTGCCGTGGGTTGTTGCGACCGTGCTGTTCATGGAGCAGCTCGATTCGACCATCGTCAACACCGGCATTCCGGCCATGGCCGCCAGTCTCGGCGTGACGCCGTTGAGCTTGAAGGCGGTGGTCACCAGCTACACCCTGAGTCTCGCGGTATGCATTCCGCTGTCGGGCTGGCTGGCGGACCGCTATGGCAGCCGCCGCGTCTTCCTGTGGGCGCTGACGCTGTTCACGCTGTCATCGATGATCTGCGGTCTGGCCCAGAGCGCGTCGTTGCTGGTCGCCGCACGCGTGCCGCAAGGCATCGCCGCCGCGATGATGATGCCGGTAGGGCGCATGGCCATCGTGCGCACGTTCGCCAAGGGCGAGCTGCTGGTGGCGATGAATTTCGTGATCATCCCGGCCCTGCTCGGCCCACTGCTGGGACCAACGGTGGGCGGGCTCATCGTGCATTTCGCAAGCTGGCGCGAGATGTTTTTCGTCAATCTGCCGGTCGGGCTCGCCGCCTGGTGGTTCGGGCATAGACATATGCCCGACTATCACGGCGAAACCGCGCGGCCGCTGGACCTGCGTGGTTTCCTGTTGTTCGGCAGCGGCGCGGGTCTGTTGTCGTGGCTGCTCGAAATTTTCGGCGAACATGATCTTAAGTCCGGCACCATGCTGGCGCTGCTGCTGGTGGCGCTGTCCTTGTTTCTTGCCTACGGGCTGCACGCGCGGCGCCTGCCCCATCCCTTGCTGCGGCTCCAGCTGTTTCGTGCCCGCACCTTTCGCGTGGCGGTGCTGGGTGGCTTCGTCACGCGCCTCGGCGTCGGCGGCATGCCCTTGCTGCTGCCGCTGCTGTTTCAACTGGGCCTGGGGCTGCCCGCCTGGCAGTCGGGGCTGTTGATGATGCCGGCGGCGGCCGCCGCGATGGTCATGAAAGTGGTGTCGACCGCGCTGCTGCGCCGCTTCGGCTATCGCCGTGTGCTCATCGTCAACACTTTGCTGGTGGCGCTGATCATGGCGGGCTTCTCTTTGATCACGAGCGCCACGCCCATCGTTGTGATTGTCGCCATGGGTCTGACCATGGGCCTCGCCAATTCCCTGCAGTTCTCGAGCATGAACACCATGGCCTATGCCGACATTGCCGACAACGAAGTCAGCATGGCCAGCACCCTCGCCAGCACCTTGCAGCAGATGTCCTTGAGCTTCGGTCTCGCCTGCGGCTCGTTGGTGACGGCTTATTACCTGGCGGAGTTGCCGCAGAGCAACCCTGCGGCGGTGCTCGGTGCGCTGCACAGCGCATTTCTGACGCTGGCGGTGATGACGGCGATATCGAGCCTGTCGTTCTGGAGTCTGCGTGCCGGCGATGGGGAGAACATCAGTCGCGCCGATGGCGCGGATGAGAAATAGCCAGCGAGTTTGCCGCGGCGCCCATTAGGCATCGCCCCCCGCCACGCGCTTGCGATAGTCGCCCGGCGTCATCGCGAACCAGCGCTTGAAGGAGCGCGCGAAGCTGTTCGGGTCCTGGTAGCCGAGTTCCAGCGCCACGTCCTGGATGCGCAGATTGGGATTGCCGAGCAATTCACGGGCGCGCTGCTGCTGCACGCCATCGACCACCGCCTGGTAAGTGGTATCGACGCTGCGCAGGCGTCGAATGAGGGTGCGCGGCGACAGATGCAGCGCCGCGGCGATTTCTTCCAGGCTCGGAATCACGCGTGCAGCGACCGGTTGCTCGAAGCGATTGAACAGCAGGCGGCGCACGCTGGTGAGGGTGTCCTTGTCTTCGGTGATGGCGCACAGCACTTCGCAATGGCGCAGCGAAGTCGTCCAGGTGCCTTCGTCGTGGCCCATGTTGTGCACCGTGCGCCACGCGGCGGGAATGATCAGCGCGTTGCGCCGGGCGTTGAAGCGCACTTCGCAGCCATACCAGTCGGCGTACACGGCCGCGTGTTCGGGGGGCGGATACTTGAGTTCGATGCGCGCGCCCGCCAACGGGCCAGGGCGGATGGTGCGCACATATTCGTGCATCACCAGCAGCGGGATCTCGACCAGCGTCACGCGCACCGTGCCGAGGTCGATGAGTTCCTGCACCTCGCACACGAACTCGTCGCCTTCTCCATAGCCCGACCAGCGGTGATAAGGCACACGCCCTGGAATGAATTTGAGAAAAGTATCGAGCCCCGCGCCCAAGGTCGGCGCCGACAGCCACGCGTTCGTGATGGGGCCGTGGAAATGTTCGGCCATGCGCCGGCCCCAGGCGAAATACCAATCCGGGCGCCCCGCGAGATCAAGGGCGTTGCGGATGATCTGTAAATGCTGGGCGACGCTGACCGGCTCGGCGTAAGTCAAAAGCGCATCGGCGGCGATGCCGCTGCCGGTGGTCAAACGTTCGTGATCGGCGAACTCCTGGGCGACGTGCTTGACGTAAGTATTGGGCATCAAGACGCGCTCGAGCTTCGCCTGTTTCATCGGCGCGCTGTCACTTGTCGCATGAAAACTTGGCAGCTTCTACGCTTCACGCTTCCCCGGCTCCCCGCCTAACTTCATCCCCATCCGCCGTATGCACCGCCACTGGTCAGTCCGCGGATGAGGGGCCGCGCTCGTTCGCATCCGTCGAGCAGTGCGGACGTCAATCGAGCGGAGGTCGACATGCAGCACATCATTGAAACCCACAACAGGGTTAAGGAATTCGACTGGCAATTTAGCTATGTCGACAAGCCCCAGCGCTATCCTACCAAATACAAAATCCCGGCACGCACCAAGGATCCGTTCCGTCATCTGATCCGCGACTACTGCTCGATGGAACAGGAAAAGGACGACCGCCAGTACGGTGCGATGTCCGACGTGATGGCGCGCGCCGGTCTGCCGGGCAAGGCCTCGCAGCGCTGGATGGAGATCATGAAGCTGGTGCTGCCGGTCACGGGTTTCGGCGAATACAGCGCCATCAAGTCCACCGGCCAGCTGGTCGACGCGGTCGACAACGCCGAGCTCCGCCAGGGCTATATGGCGCAGATGATTGACGAGATTCGGCACACCAACCAGGTCGCGCACCTGACCCGTTACCTGGCCAAACACGCACAAGATCCGGAGGGTTTTTCCAACGGCATCGCGCTGCGCTCGAAATCCATTCAATGCCGCGCCGGTCGTGCGGCACTGCAAGGCTTCTTCGCCGGGGACCCCATCGAGGGCGCGGTCAATCTGCAGGCGGTGGTCGAGACCGCGTTCACCAATCCGCTGTTCGTGGCCATGACCGAAGTGGCGGCGTCGAATGGCGACCAGGCTACGCCGACGGTGTTCCTGTCCATCCAGTCCGACGAATCGCGGCACATGGCCAATGGCTACGCGACGCTCGCGGCGGTGGTCTCGGAGCCCGACAACCTGCCGATGCTGCAGAAGGATTTCGATCGCGCGTTCTGGCGTCAGCACAATTTCTTCGACCCGTTGCTGTCGGCGGTTTACGACTACTTCCAGGAACAGCGCACCAGCTCCTATCTCGAAAAATGGACCGAATGGGTCGACCACGACTGGGCCGGCGCCTATATCCGCAAGCTCGAACCGTTTGGTTTGCAGATCCCGCGCTGGTTCGAAGAAGCGCGCGACCGCATGTTCTGGGTCGGCCACACTGCCGCGATGGTGGTGTATGCCGGTTGGCCGATGATGTTCTGGCGTCACGACCCGCTCACCGCCCGCGACTTCGACTGGTTCGAGAAGAAATACCCCGGCTGGTACGGCCACTTCGGCAAGTGGTGGGAAGATTTCGCCGCGATGTCCGACCCGAGCTCGGGCATGATTCCCCTGATGGCGATGGAAAACCTGCCGCCGCTGTGCCGCGTGTGCCACATGCCCGGCGTGTTCCCGCGCCCTGATATCGCCACCATGCGCGTGCGCCTGATCGACGGCAAGAAGCATGCGTTCTGTTCCGACGCCTGCGAGCACATCTTCCGCGAAGAGCCGCAGCGTTACCTGGGTTCGCCCACCCTGTTCGAAGAATTCGACGGCATGGATCTCGCCGACTTCGTCGAGCAGAACGGCTTTCTGCGCGCCGACGGCAAGACCCTCATCGGTCAGCCCCACCTCAATATGAAGCGCATGTGGACCATCAACGACATCCGCGCGCTGCATTACGAAATCAAAGACCCGCTGCACAAGCTGCCGGTGCAGGAGGTCGCATGAACGCGCCGGTCACAAACACCGTTACTGCCGTCGAGTCGGCACGCGACTTCAGTTTCATCAAGCCCGCCAAGCGGCGCCTGACTGAATACGAGGCGGTCACCATCCGCCAGCAGTGGGAGACTGGCGGCTTCGACAAGGGCGGCCACTTCATCACGCCGGCCGACGGTCGCGCGCCCTGGCGTGTGGAATCCACCGAGCTCAGGCATCCCGACTGGTTTGCGTTTCGCGATCCGGCGCAGCTCTGGCAGCGGCCCTATGTGCGCATGCAGGCCGAACAGGAGCGCGCCATCGAGCGCCTGACGGAAGACAGCGTCGAAGCCGGCGCGTTTGCCGACATCGACCGCGCATGGCTCGATCATTTCATCGCGGGTCATTACCGCGTGTGGTCGTTCTTCGAAAACGGCCTGTTCCGCGCCTTCGCGCCGGCGCAACGCGAAGCGCTGTCCGATTGCCTCGGCAATGCACTGTGCTTCCAGGCCTTCGACCAGATGCGCCATGCGCAGGCCATCGTCAGTCACCTGGTCGCCGCCGAAATGGTGGTGCCCGGTCTGTCCGACGCCGGCGCCAAGCAGGTGTGGCTGGATGAGCCGGCCTATCAGCCGCTGCGCAAACTGGTCGAGCAAGTGGTCGCGACCAGCGATTGGTGTGAGATCCCCGTCGCCACCAATCTCGTCATCCTGCCCTTGGTCAGTGAAGTGGCTATCGGCGGCCTGATTCGTCGCCAGGGACCACTGCACCAGGACAGCATCTCGCCCTATATCGCGCTCACGGCCGACCGCGATCGACGCCGTAACAGCGCCTGGACGCAGGCGCTGGTGAAGATGGTGCTGGAGGACAAGCTGCCGCAAGCGCAAGCCAATCGCAGCGTGCTGGAGGGCTGGCTCAAACGCTGGCAACCGCGAGCAATCGAAGCCGTTGCCGCGCTGCAGCCCATCGCCGATCGCGTGCCTGCCGGCGCCGTCGACCTCAAGCCGCTGTTGAAGGCGGCGCGTGCGCAGCAAGACAAACTGCTGGCGGCCGCCGGTCTCCATGCGGCGTTGGTCGCGGAGTTCGACGCATGAGCGCGGTGATGGCCGCCGGTCAGGCCAAGGACCCCAACGCCGCCAACGACAGCGTGTGCATCGTGCTCATGAAAAGCCCCGAAACCGATGCCACGCTCGATTATCTCGCCGCCGATCATCCGCACGTGAAGTGCGAGGATCTCGGGCCTTACTGGCTGGTATCGAGCGAAGGCGAAATCGTTATCGACATCGCGCGGGTGGGCGAGGAGCTCGGCGAAAAGCTTTCGCTCGGCTCGTGGCTGGTGATCATGTCGAGCTTCGTCGGTCGCGTGATGACCGACCCGATGACGTTTCGCGTGACATCGCACATGACCGATCTGGAAGCGCCTGCATAGCCTGCGTCAGCAGGACTCTTGTTCTTCCGTCGGCACTTGCCGCCGGCGGAAGAAAATCTTCACAAGTCCTTTCAGTGCCTGGAGTCATGCCATGGCGTCGTTTTCGATTGAATTGTCCCCCGGCGGCGAAAGCTTCGAGGCAGACGCCGGGGAAACCGTGCTCGACGCCGCACTGCGCGCCGGGGTGGCGCTGGAATATGGCTGCCGGCACGGCAATTGTTCGAGTTGCAAATATCTCTTGAGCGACGGCGACGTCGATCACGGAGACGCCTCCATCTATTCACTGTCGGAAGAGGAGCGCGATGAAGGCTATGCGCTGCTGTGCTGCGCGCGGCCGCTCGGCAACCTGGTGGTGGAAGCGCGCCAGCGCACCGATGCACGTGCGAGGCCGCTGCTGTTACCGCGCGAACTCGGCGCCGAACTCGTTTCAATAGAGCGGCTGACGGCGAACCTGTGGCGCTTCAGCCTCGCGCTGTCGGAACCGCTGGTCTTTTATGCCGGCCAGTTCGTGGAACTGACGCCGCCGTGGGCCAATGCGCGACGCTCCTATTCCATCGCCTCCAGCCCGGCGCGCGCCGACACTCTCGACTTCATCGTCAAGGAAGTGACGGGCGGTGCGTTCTCTGGCGGCCTCGCCAGCGCCCGCATCGGTGACCGCTTCAAACTCAGCGGACCTTACGGTGCGAGCTATCTGCGCGACGGCCATGGACCGGTGGTGTTGTGTGCGACGGGCTCCGGCATCGCACCGATAGCATCGATACTGGACGATGCCGTGGCGCGCCGCGACCCGCGCGAATTCCACTTCTACTACGGCGCGCGCCGTGCCGCCGATGTGCCGGCCCTGCCTCTTATCGATCACTGCAATGAAGCACTGGGCGAGCGCTTCAAATTCCTGCCGACCCTGAGCGCCGCCGACGCGGCGTGGTCTGGCCACAGCGGGCGCGTCACGCAGCTCATGCAAAGAGAAGTGGGCGATGCGGAGCGATGCGACGCCTACCTGTGCGGCGCACCGGCCATGTGCGATGCAGTCGGCACGCTGCTCGAAGCCAAGGGCATCCGCGAAGGTCATCTGTTCTACGACAAATTCCACGCCGCGCTTTAACCACACCCGGTTCCATGCAAAGAAAAATGGGCTCTTTCTTGTGTGGGTCAGACTTCAGTCTGACCCACAGCGGACAGCAAGCGCGGCCCGCTCAATATTGACGTCGCGCCGGCTTCGCGCATAGCTTGCGGTCATCGACTCACCCGCCACGTCACGAGGACCGCGCCATGACTGCTCCGCTTGATATCGCCAACCGCTGGATTGCGGCGTACAACGCCCGGGATTTCGACATGCTGGCGAATCTCATGAGCCCCGATATCCATGTCGAACATCACAACCGCGGCGCGCTCCTCAATGGCGCCGAGTCCATGCTGGCCGTCATGCGTCAGTTCGCGGAACTGTTGCCCGACCGCCGCTTCCACTCGTTGCGCCGTCAATTCGTGGCGGGCGACACGGTGGTCAGTGAACTGACCTGGGAAGGCACGCCCAATGACGATGTCGAAGGCTTCGCCAAAAAAGGCGAGACGGTGAAGCTCGAGCTGGCCTGTATCTGGACCATACGCGCGGGACGCGTGGTGGATTATCACGATTACGGTTGAGTGCGAGAACGCCTCGCCGGCGCTCTCCCAACTACACTTCAATCGCTGCGTTCTTGCGCCAGATCAATGCTGGCGCACTTCCCTTCCACAATTTCTTGCTCACGAAATTCTGTCTCGCGGCGTGAACTGTGAGTCGATTGGCAACCTCGACTTGAGTGCATGAGCGCAGGCCGCGCTTGCGACCTGCTTGGCATTCGTCATCGCTCGATGGCGTAGCTTCGTGGCCACGAACACTTCGCCACTCACAGGGAGTGACGCGGTTCGAAAGGAGCAACTCATGAAAACGAATATCAGGCATAAGCGGCCCCTGAGTATCGCTGCCGCCATCGCACTCGCCTGCCTGGCGAGCGGAAACGCTGCCGCGGCGCCTCCCGCAGGACGTCTGCTCGCGGCGCAATGTGCGCAGTGTCATGGCACCGGCGGCAGCGGTCGTGGTTTCGATGAACTGGCGGGCGAGTCGGCGCAGGAGCTCTACAGCGAACTGCGCGAGATGAAATTCCACACGCGCATCGAATCGATCATGGACCGCCAGGCACGCGGCTACACGGATCAGCAATTGCGCGCTATCGCCGACTATTTCGCCAGCTTGCCTGGCGGCGGCCATTGAAGCGCGGAGGAGCAAGGACAATGAAGACTTTCAACAGAAGAAGCTTTTTGCGCATGGCCGGTATCGCCGGCAGCATGGCCATGTTGCCACGTACGAGTCTGGCGGCGGCGCCGCGCGTGGTGGTAATAGGCGGCGGCTTTGGCGGCGCCTCGGTCGCGAAGTACCTGCGCCTGTGGGGTGGCAACGTGAACGTGACGCTGGTCGACCCGGCCAGTGCCCATGTCTCCTGCATCCTGTCCAACCTGGTGGTCACCGGGCTGGTGGGCATGAGCCGCATTACCTTGAGCTACCAGACGCTGCGCACCACGCATGGCGTTTCGGTCGTGCAAGGCCGGGCACTGTCGGTCGACCCGCCGGGTAAACGCGTGACCATCAGCACGGCCAAGGGCAATCAGACACTCGACTACGATCACCTGGTCATCGCGCCTGGGATTGATTTCGTTGCGCCGCCCGGCAATTGGAATCCCTCCCTCACACCTCATGCGTGGCAGGCCGGGACGCAGACCACGCTGCTCAAGAACCAGTTGGCGACGATGCGCAACAATGATCGCTTCGTCATGACCATTCCCAAGTCGCCCTATCGTTGCCCGCCCGGCCCCTATGAGCGCGCGTGCATGGTGGCCGACTATCTCAAACGCATGAACCGCGCCGGCGCAATGGTGGTGGTGCTCGACGCGAATGCCAGCATACAGGCAGAACCGGAAGCCTTTACCCGCGCGTTCAACGTGACTCACGCGGGCCGCATCCTGTACGTGCCCAATGCCAACGTACAGTCCGTCGATTCTGCTTCGCGCAGTATCACCACCAGCGCCATGAACGTGAGCAATGCAAAAGTCCTGAACATCATTCCCGCCCATCGAGCCGGCGGCATCGCGGCTGCGCTCGGCGTCAATGCGAGTGGCTTCGTACCTGTGGACCCACTGACCTATGGCATCACGGGCTACCCGAATGTGCACGTCATCGGCGATGCGAGCGCAGTGCCCGCCAGTGACGGCAAGGCCGTACCGAAGTCGGGACACATGGCCAATTCCGAAGCCAAAGTGTGCGCGGACGCCATCCTGCGTGCCTTCAATGGCGAGGCGCCCGACCGCAATATTGCGACCAGCTCGGCCTGCTACAGTCCGATTACCGCGCGCAGCGCTTCGTGGTTGTCCGCCAACTTCATCTATGGCGACATCTTCGATGCCACCGGCGCCGTGAAAGGCAAGGGCATGCACCGGGTCGATCTGGGTGAAGCGCCGACCGCGCAGATTGATCAGGACACCTATCAGGATATGTTTACCTGGGCGGACAGCCTGTTCACCGACAGCTTTGCCTGAGCGCAGCTGTATGCCGATGACTTGCGACCGCATAAGGTTTCAAGTCGTCGCACATATGCAGGGGTGGTCGTGGCTGAACGCGATCACCCATTCCATTCACGTCTCCTCGCTCGCCGCGCGTTGCAGGCCGTGTCGACAGCAAGCCGACCGCGGTAATTAAGTGGCATTTCTCATTTCGCCGCGCACCGCGCGCCCCTAGTCTCTTCCCGCAGACGCACACAGCGTCGAATCGGCGCCGCAGTGCGTGCGAGGAGGAGCCATGAATCAGCACGAACAACGGTTGAGCCTGTGCACGGCTTTCGACACGGCAGCGCCTGCGCCATCGGCGTGGCTGGAAACCGAGCTGCGCGGCGCGCTCTCAGCCGATGCGCTCGACCGCCTGGCCTGCGGCGTGGCCATCGTCGACGGCGCCGGCAAACTCATGCTGTGCAACGCCACCGCGCAGGCCATGTTCGCACTCGGCACCTGCTTGAAGCTCGTGCAGGAACGGGTGACCGCGGTGCAGGCCGGTGAATCGCGTCGCCTGCACTCCCTCATGTATGGCGCGCTTGGCCCTCATGAACCGCGCGGCGGCGCCATGCTGCTGCGCGATGGCGCGCAGCAGTCCTATGCCTTGGTCGTTGAACTGACGACGCCAGCGCTGCGCGCTCGCACCGGCGCCACTGCCACCATGTACATCACCGATCTCGGCGCCAGGCCTGCGCATATCCATGCATCGCGGGTGCGCGCGATGTTCGGCTTCACGGCGGCGGAAACCCGTATCGCGATCGGTATCGCCGATGGCGGTTCGGTGCAGAGCGTCGCCGTGGTCGCCGGCGTCACCTACGAGAGCGCGCGCTTCACCCTGAAAAGAATCTACGAAAAGCTCGGCGTGCATAAGCAGGGCGAACTGGTGGCGCTGATCCGCAGCGCGCTGCCGCCGCTGCGTGAATGCGGCGCCCGCCCCGACGCCTGAGGCGGCGTGGCGCCCCATCACAAATGGGAGATGCCGCGAGCGCCCATCGCTTGAAAAGATATGAAGCGGGCGCCGTATGCAAAAGCCACGGGCGCTCATCCCATTCCAGCAGCACAGGAAGGACGTCATGAACCGCTACCCACCCCTCGTTTTCGCACTGGCCTGTGTGGCCGGTGCACCGTCCGCCCAGGCGCTCATCACCTATCACACCGTTGACGTGCCGGCCGCCATCGGCCACGGCGGCAATCTTTTCGACGGCTACATCCGCGCCAATGGCAGCGATTCGTCGCTGGCGGCTTTCGGCGTGCCGCCGGGATTTGCCAACCCGCAGGGCGCGCTGTCGACCGCGTTCCAGTTCAACCTGCCGTTTGGCCAGGCGCCGGTATCGAGTTACATGAGCGGCAGCGCGACCTGGGACAATTTCGAAGTGAGTGGCCAGCGCGTCGACATTCGCGGCTTCGCACTGTCAGCGGATGACAAGCGCACCAACCTGTCGTCGTTCCACATCACCAACTCAGGCCCGGTGCGCGAGCTGTCGGCGACTTTCGATGGCCGTATGAACATCGATTACACCGCCGACTTCCTCTACACCGGCGCCAACCCGGCGTGGCTCGGCACCCACACTGAAGTCGACTTCACCGCCACCGGCGGTTACCTGTTGAACGACGCAAGCACCGGTCTGCGGCATGCCAGCGCGGAGCAGTTCGCGGCACTGGGCGGTTTCGCGCAGGGTGCGGCCGACTACCTCAATCTCGTCGTCGACACCCACCTCGTGCCCGACAACTGGACCCAGGCCGGGCTGTGGCTGTATTCGGGCCATTACACCTCGGACAACACCCGCGGCTTTTTCACGCCGGCGCTGCTGGGCGGCGATTTCGTCGGCTACAACGTGTGGTATTCGACCGATCAGTTCGTGTTCGGGCGGCCGCTGGCGGGCGCCGATGACAACGGCCTGTTCGGTCCCGACGCGGTCGCGTCGCTGATTGAAAGCGGCGCGTTTCCGGAACTCGGCGGCTTGAAGCTGGCGGGCGATGGTTTCGCGCAGTTGTTCGACGTACACACCATCGCCGGTGACGGCAGCGCGCAGACCATCACCATTCGCTATGACGACAGCGTGCTGAAGCCCGGCGAGGAAGACCTGCTGTCCATCGTGCATTTCACCAACGGTGCGTGGGAAACGCCGGCGCAGACACTCAACACCGAGGCCAACACGGTGACGCTGACCGTCACCAGCTTCTCGCCTTTCGCGTTGGTCAGCACACCCGTGCCGTTGCCGCCATCGGCGTGGCTGCTCGGCGCGTCACTCGCGCTGCTGGCACGGCGTGGTTCACGACGCGCACGGGCGCATTGAACCTGGCGCCGCGCTTGGACGAGCCCTCCTCGTCATGGCCGCGGCGCAATCGGCATCGCTCGCAGGACGCGTCGATGCCGAGGGTCAGGGATGACCCGCCTCCAGGCTTCCCTGACCGAATCGTTGGCAAAATCTCAGACTGACGGAAGCTCTGATCAAGCGACAGCGCTGCTTGCCAGGCTTGATCAGCGCTTCCGGACGCCTGACCCACAGGTGGCAAAGCCTGTGGGTCAGACTTCAGTCTGACATTCGAAAAAGCAAACGAACGTATGTGGCCGCTCAGGAGCGCAACACCTGCCCGGCGCGCGCCTCGGTCACCGCACCGTTCTCATACAGCGTTTCACCATTGACTATCGTGTGCAGGATGCCGCGCGACGGCATGACGATGCGCTTGGCGCCGCCCGGCAGATCGTAGCGTCGCTCGCCGCGATTGCTGGAACCGACCGTGGCCGGGTCGAACACGGTGATGTCGGCGGCCAGCCCCACGCCCAGTCGCCCCCGGTCGCGGATGCCGAAGAAGTCCGCCGGGTCGCCGGTCAGGCGCCGCACGCCTTCTTCGAGCGTCAGCGCAGCGTGTTCACGCACCCAGGTGCCGAGCAGAAAAGTCGGATAGCCGGCGTCACACAGGATGTCGACATGCGCGCCGCCGTCGCCTAAGCCGAGCAGCATGTCGCGATTGGCGAGGATCTCTTTCATGCGATCGACGCGGTGATTGAAGGTCGAGAGGATGAATTCATTGTCGAGGTCGTCGGCCAACGTCAGATCGAGAAAAGCATCGACCGGATCCTTGCCTTGGGCTTTCGCGATTTCGTCGATGGTCTTGCCTTCAAAGCCCTTCAGTTCAGCGTTGCGCACTTCGTGCACACGCACCCGCGTCCAGTTGCCGAAAGTCTGGGGCCGTTTCAAATCCTCGCGAAACTGCGCGCGAAACTCAGGGTCCGCGTATATCGCGCGCTGCGCGGGCTTGGACTGATCGACGAACAATGCACGCCACGACGGGAACGGCGCGAACACGAAGGGATTGCGCATATTAAGTTCGCGAGTCAGCGGCAGGGGCGAGGTCTGCGGCCGCGCGCCGCGCGCGATCAGCGGCGCGATTTTGGCGAGCGTGTCGCGCACCGCTTCGGGAATGTCGTCGCGGTCGAACATCGCGATGAAGGTCACCGGTCGTTCGCTCGCCGCCAGCAGCACGTCGAGCAACTCATAGCCGTCGTCTTCGAGCACCGCAATCTGGCGCGTCAGCGCCACTTCGATTGCACCCCGACCGCGTTTTTTCAACACGTCGCCGTAGGCCTGGTATTCGGCGAGACTGGCATTGCGACAGGCCAGCGGGCGGCCGCCGAAGCCCATGTGCTGATTGAGCACGGTGCTGGAAAAGCCAAACGCGCCGGCGTCCATCGCTTCACCGAGCAGCGCTGCGATACGCGCGGTTTCATCGGCGCTGGCGGCGCGCTCCATGGAGGCATCGCCCATCACGTAATGACGGAACGGCGTCAGCGGCGCAAGGAAAGCGAGATTGACGCCGGGCCGGCGGCGCGCGGCGGCCGCCATGAATTCGGGGAAGGTTTCGAAATCCCAGGTGATGCCACGCTCCAGCACTTCGAAGGGAATGGCTTCGACATTCACCAGGTCGCGCATCGCTATCTCGCGCGCAGCCGGCCGACACGGCGCGATGCCGACCCCGCAATTGCCCATCACCACGCTGGTCACACCGTGCCAGGGCGACGGCGTGGCGGCGTTGTCCCAGCACATCTGTGCGTCGTAATGGGTATGCGGGTCGATGAAGCCCGGCGCGACCACGCAGTCGCTGGCATCGATCACGCGCTTGGCAGCGTCCTTACTCTTACCGATGCTGACGATGCGACCGCGCAACACGCCGACATCGGCCTGGTAGCGCGGCGCGCCGCTGCCATCGACCACGGTACCGTTCTTGATGAGCAAATCGAGGGCCACGCGCGTCTCCCCTGTGACACATGAGGGTCATGAGAGTACACGCAGGCGCCGCGCCGGCGAAACCCGCTGGCGGGGGATGACAGGCGCGAGACCGAACCGCGGATTAAGCTCGGTTGTCGCCCGGGAAACCGGTTTCAATGTCAGACTTCAGTCTGACATTCGAATCATGATGGCGCCGCGGCTATGCACGCCGACGCGAAGCCCAGCCCAGCACGCCGAGCGCGCCGCCCAGCAGCAGGGCCGGCGCCGGCAGCGGCACAGCCGCCACCTGCAGACGGAAGAAGCTGCCGGTGTTGATGGTCGTGAACTTCAGGCCATCACCGAGCGTCGGCAGGAGCATGGCGCCGAAAGCGCCGCTTATGCTGTCGGCAAGGATGATTTCGAAGGCATCGCCCAGCACCGGCACGAAGCCTGACAGCAGCGAGACTTTGAGGGTGCCGCCGAGGTGGGCCGCGCCGTGCACATCGAGCACGTCGTAATCCGCGCGTGCCGTGCCGCCAAGGTCGACGGCGAACGTGCCGCCGAGCAGATCCAGGCCGGCGGCGACATCGAACTCGCCGGTTTCATCATTGGCGTCGCCAGGCGTCAGCACACCGCTGGCGCTCAGCACCAGGCGGCCGTCGATGCTGCCGTTGCCGCGCAACTCGCCGCCTGCGAACTGCACGCCAAACGCATCGCTCGCGCCCAGCGCGCCGCCGTTGATGGCGGTGAAGCCGGCCAGCTGCTGGAACTTCACGGTATCCATGTGCGCCTGCACACCGTCGATGGTGATGCCGAAACGGCTGGCGGACAGCGCTTCGCCGAAGCTGACCGTCGCGCCGTTGCTCAAGCTCAACGAACCGTCGGTGTCGTTGTTGAAGTTTTGCGCGTCGAGATGCGCGCCATCGACTTTGAACGAAGCATGGTTGTCGACCGTGGCGATGTTGGCCGTGGCGCCGGACAGCACTTCGATGGTGCCGCGATGGGTGACGACGTGCTCGGCCTGGTAGTGCGCGTTGACGCCGCTGACCTTGAGACTGCCGTCATTGAGCTGGCTGTCGGTCTGCACGCGGCCCTGGTCGACCACCATGCTGCTGTTGTTGTCGATGCTGTGGGTGTTCAGCTCACCGCCCGCTTTGACCTCGACGCTGCCGTCGTTGGTGAGGTCGCCATGAATCACCAGTGCGCTGCCGGCGCCCGTCACCACGGCGCCGGCGCCGGCATGGTTGATCATGCTGTTGGCGGTGGCGCTCGCGCCGCCGGCGATACCGAGAGTGGTGAAATTGTCGAAGCTCTCGGCGCTCAAGATGCTGGCGCCGCTCATCTGCCAATCGCCGTGATTGAACACGCCCTGCACCACGTGCACGGCGCTGCCGGTGTCACGCACACCGAGTGCGCCGCCGCTTTCAATGGTGATGCGACCGGCATCGAGCGTCGCGCCGCCGTCGACGGTCACGGCG
>JADLGE010000015.1 GCA_020849475.1 Gammaproteobacteria bacterium | reverse complement strand
GAGCCCAATCGGATCACTTTGGAGAAGGCGCACCCCGGTCGCACTTCGCACGCTAACAAAGCGGTTTCTCCCGACACACCAAGCGCTTGCAACGCGTCTTCGCGGACGAGTCCCGCGCGTAACATTTCTTGAGCCCAGACGCGGTGTTTCCTTTAGCTGCGTGGCCGTCATACTGGTTTACCGATGCGCAACAAACTCGTCGATGGTCATGCCGATGTCGCGCGCTATCTGGCGTAATAAAATTGGCGAGACGTCACGGCCAGCGTGATGAGGCACGGTCGTCGCACGACCGTCGGGGTGTCGGTATTGCCTGTGCGAGCCACGCTGACGAACGGCAACGAAGCCGAGCGCAAAGAGGAGCTGCTCGACCTCACGCGGTTTGAGGACCGGCGCTTTCGGCATGCTCAGACGGCGACCAGCTGTGTGCCAACAAATTCGGCATCGAGCGTCGGCTCGCCGTCTTCGAGCAACATCTCGATGACCTCTTTCAGGTTGGTGTTCAACTCGTCAAGAGTCATGCCCTGGCTGTGCGCACCGGCGAAGCCGGGGATATGGCCGACGTAAAGTCCGGTCTCGGCACAGCGTTCGATGACGGCGGTGTATTGATGCATGACGGCAGTCCTGGTCACGGGCGATGCCGGCTAGTTTAGCTGCTTCTTAAGCGTCTGGACGGCGGAGTGTTCCTGCACGCAGCGCTCTGCTCAGAGCGCTGCGTCCCGGCCAAGTCACATAATGCCGGATTATGCGCACTCGGCGCCGTGCGCCGGGTGGCCGGCCTGACGGCCCGCATAATCAGCACTATGTAAAATGGCCGGGTAAATCGCTCGGCCACCGGGACACGCCGACGACGCGCGGCTCGCGCGAGGTGGTCAGCCTGGGGCGTCGTCGTCCACCCAGGCCGCGGCCGGCGGCTCGCGGCCGGTCAGCTTGGCCGGATGGGTCAGCGCGTGGATCTCGGCGAGCTTCCTGATCGAGACGTGGGTATAGAGCTGGGTGGCTCTCGGATCGGTATGCCCGAGCATGGCTTGCAGGTAACGCAGCTCAGCACCGTTCTCCAGCATGTGCGTTGCGCAGGCGTGACGCAGCAGGTGGCACGAGCCAGGTGCATTGATGCCGGTGTGCTTCATGTAACGCTTCACACGGTCACCGAGCTTGTTATCGCGGAACGGCTCGCCGTAGTCGCTCAAGAACAACGTCTGCTCGCGGAGGTCCAGCACCAGTTCGGGCCGCGCCGTCTGCAGGTAGCGGGTCATCCAATACACCGCCCGCTCGCCGATGGGCAGCAGTCGATCTTTGTTGCCCTTGCCCTGGCGCACCAGCAGCGTCCCGCGCGAGAGCGAGACGTCACTCAAGGTCAACGCGCAGAGCTCAGCTCGACGCACGCCGGTCGAGTAGAAGCATTCCAGGATGGCGCGGTCACGCAAGCCCGGCAGCGTGCGCACGTCCGGTTGCTGCATCAGACGCTCGACCTCCTCGATGCTGAGCACCACCGGCAGGCTCGTGCGGTTCTGGATGATGACCAGCTCGCTCGCCGGGTTGTAGAGCAGATGGTTCTCGCGCGTCAACCATTTGAACAGCTGCCGCACACTGGTCAGGTAATGGTTCTGGCTGGCCGCGCTCAAGGGCTCACCGTTGGCCTGACGGTAGGTGTAGAGATATTTCTGGTAGCGCTCGAGGATGGGCTTGGTCACGTCTTGAGGGCGCGTAAGCCCGCGCTCGTCACACCAGCCGACGAAGCGCCGGATATCGCTCTCGCGACGATGCAGGGTGCGCGGGCTGTAGCCGCGCACCGCCATCGCGTCGTTGTAGGCGACGAGGTAGGCATGGAAGGCCGTGTGTTCAATCGCGACCGGCGCGCGCCGGTAACGCATCGTGCGTTTGCGGCGCAGCGCCATCGGGCTATTCCGCAGCGGCTAAAAAGGCCGGTTGTAGATACGACGCGCGTTGGCTGTGCCCCTCGGGGCGTGCGTTTTCCGAGGCGTCATCATCGATGCGGCTCAACGCCGCGCCAGCACTGGCGCTACCACCGTTTTTCAGGGGCTGACCACCCCCTGACTGGTCTCTGACCGCGGGCTGACCGGGCCCGGACTGCATCGCCGCAGACCCTGACCGGCTGGCATCGTAGTCACGGCTGAGCTGTGTCACATCAATCAAGCCACTCAAGTGCGGCCGCGTGCTCGCGGTGCCGCCGTCATACACCAGCTCGTAGACGAACGACTGCCCACGGCCACCACGATGCGCAAGCAGGTATTCCATCTCGACCAACCGCGCCAGGTGTACCTTGAGCGCCGTGTCGCTCCAGTGCGTCGCCTCGCGCACCTCACGCCGACTGAAGCGATAATCACTGCGCCGCAACCCATGCCGCTGACAATGAACGGTGACGCGCTCGTCGATGAGTTCGAGCAGACGCCGTGTCTGCGGCGGCAGCTCGTCCAAGGTACGGCCCAGCACCTCGTGCGCGAGCTGGTTCGCGACCGCGATGTCATCGATGGTCACTTCGACGTAGTCGATCACTGCGTCACCCTGCCGATGCGTCTTCACCGGCCGCTGGTACTGATGCAACAACGCAATCGCGTCAATCAAGGTCAGGTACTTCTCATGATCACGGCGCGTGCGGGTCTGGTCACTCAGGAACGTCAACTGCTCGGCGTAGGGGTTCACCACCGCGAGCGGCTTCAACAAGCGCTGTGCATGCTGGTGCACCGTGACCAGGGCCTCGCGCCCGGCGCGTGCTTTCAAGCCGTCGAGCGTGCGTTTGCGGCGCTGGACCGCGTGGATGGCTTCGGTCTGCGCCCGCGCTTCGTTCACGCTCAAGACCAGACAGCGGTTCATGAGCTCTTCATCGAGGTCAATCGCGGTCGTCGTCATCAACAGCATCACCGGGCCTTCGACCCGGTATTCCTTCGTCACCAGCTCACCGGTCGTCTCGTCCTTGCCAGTCGACGCAATCGTCACCTCACCCTCGCTCTGCAAGAGCTTCAACGCATACGCCGCCTGCGCCGCGCCTTCCTCTTCGGCAATCGCCAGCACCTTGTGCTGCAAGTCGGTCTCGCCCATGTAGAACAAGCTCTGCCCTGTCATCGCCGAGTACTGCACCTTGTCCGTCGCCGGTACGAAGCGCAGCATCGCCTCCATCAACGACGACTTACCCGCCGCGCTGGTCGACTGGATGATGACCGCAAGCGGACTCTCCAACTTCCGCGACACCGCCGCCAGATAGCCGACCAGGCTGTTCGTCGCTTCACCGACGATGCCGCAGGCCGCGAAGTCGGCGACGATGCGGGTGAGGAGATTAGGGTCTTTGAGCAACGCCAACGCGGCAACCGTTTCGACCTCACTCAATGCCGGCACCGCTTTGGGCTTAAGCGCGGCGCGCAGGGCCGCGTCCTGCACCGCCTCGCACTGCAACAGCACCCGACCGAGGTCACCCTTGATCACGTCCTCGGCCACACCGAGTTCAAGCGCGGCCTGTTTGATGAAGCCCGCGCGGGCACGGGCGTGGTAGAGGTCGAACGTATCGACGTGCACCGCCTCATGACGCGCGACCAATAGATTGACCTTCAGCACATCGAAGCTGCCGTTCTTGTCGAGACCCCGCAGCCGGTAACGGCGGTCGCCGACGATGACCACCACTTCGTGATCGTGCACCTCGCTCTCGGGCAGCACCGTGTCCGGCGCCGGCGGGACCGGGCTCGCCGGGAGCACCGGCGGCGGTGCGGGCGGCGGAGCGAGAACAGCAGCTAAAAGAGGAGAGGACGCTGGTTCACGTACCGCAATCGTAGGCGCGGCACTCGGCTGGGCCACCGTCGCTAAGGGTTTGGGTTGACCCCGCCCCATCCATACCGCCGAGCGCAACGCCACGCCCAGGCTCTTCGACGCCGGCGTCACCTGCAGCGCGTATTCATTCACGTCCATGCCTTTCGGGACCTGCACCCGGTAACAATCAAAGCCCGCACCGGTGAGCTTCTCGGCCAACGCCTCGGCAGCGCTGTCACCCGCCGCGTCACGGTCATAGGCCAACAGCACGCGCGCAATCTGGTGCTGCTCGAACGCCGCCAGCATCTCGGTCGTGAAGCCCTCGATGCCGTAGCTCGCCGTCACGTGCCGATAGCCCGCACACCAGAACGTCAGCGCGTCAATCAAGGACTCGCACAGGATGACTTCGTCGCTCGCCATGAGCGCCTGGCCATTCCACACCCCACGATGCGGGCCCGGCAGGTACAAGTGCAGCGGCGTGCCTGGCCGCAGGTGATCGTTGATCTTGCGCCCATACACCTCCTGCACCTGGTCCTGACCGTCCAGCACCGGGATCACCAGCGAGCCGTTGAAGTGCTCATGACCTGAGGGCCGGATGATCCCGAGGCGCTGCAACTGCCCGCGTAAGGCCGCGCCTTCCTTGCGGTTCATCCGCGGCAGCCGATAGCCCAAGGTGCGGTTGGCGAAGCCGAGCTTGAAGGTGTCGATGGCCTCAGCGTTCGCAATGCCGCGCTTCTCGAGGTAGGCCAGGGCTTCCGGACTCTGCTTCAACGCCGCGTGGTAATAGTCGATGACCTGCATCAGCAAGGTCGCGTCGTCCTCGTCGGCCGCGACCGGCGCCGCGAGCTTCGGCACCGTCGTCTGCTTCGGGCGGCGCCGGCCGTCAGCCGCTAAAGGACGGTAGTCGTTCTGCAGCAGCTCGACCGCGTGCCGGAACGACACGCCCTCGGCTCTCATCACCCAGTCGATGACCGAGCCACCGGCCTGGCAGGCGCCCAGGCAGTGCCACAGGTTCTTGTCGGGGGAGATGACCAGCGAGGGCTCGTGGTCGTCGTG
>JADLGE010000014.1 GCA_020849475.1 Gammaproteobacteria bacterium | reverse complement strand
GCTCTTCGAGCTTGCGGATGACGGTGTTGATCGACGACGCCTTTTGGCCAATGGCGACGTAGATGCACTTAATGCCAGTGCCCTTCTGGTTGATGATGGCGTCGATCGCGACGGCAGTCTTGCCGGTCTGACGGTCGCCGATGATCAACTCGCGCTGTCCGCGACCGACCGGCACCATGGCGTCGATGGATTTGAGACCGGTCTGCACCGGCTGGCTGACCGACTGGCGCTGAATCACGCCCGGCGCAATCTTTTCGATCGGCTGGGTCTGGCTGGTGTTGAGGTCACCCTTGCCGTCGATGGGCTTGCCGAGGGAATCGACCACGCGGCCCAGCAGTTCCTTGCCGACCGGCACTTCCAGAATGCGGCCGGTGCAACGCACGGTGTCGCCTTCGGAAATATGTTCGTACTGGCCGAGGATAACCGCGCCCACCGAATCCTGTTCGAGGTTCAGGGCGAGGCCGAAAACGCCGCCCGCGAACTCGATCATTTCGCCCTGCATGACGTCCGACAGGCCGTGGATACGGGCGATGCCGTCAGACAGGCTGACCACGGTACCTTCGGTCCGCGCTTCGGCCTTCAGGTTGAGGCCTTCGATCTTCTTCTTGATCAGTTCGCTGATTTCAGTTGCGCTGATGCTCATGGCAATCCTCTGCGGCAAAGACAATTAAGTTTCGTATGCGGCCGGCCTTCAGCCCGCCTGCTGGGCAAGCGCCGTCAGGCGGCCGCGCAGCGAGAGGTCGATCACGGAGTCGCCGACCTTGATGACCGCGCCACCAATGAGGGCGGCGTCGACGGACGCTTCGATCTTGCAATCCTTGCCAAGTCGACCGCGCATGGCGGCATCGATCTTGGCGCGCTCGGCGTCGCTCAAGGCGAAGGCGGAAACGACTTCCACTTTCACCTGCCCTTCTGCTTTGGCGCGACTGCGCTCGAAGAGCTGGGCGATTTCCGGCGCGAGTTCCAGGCGCTCGCTCTCGATCAGGGTGGCGATGAAGTTGCGTCCCGCAGCCGAGAGCTGCGCACCGAACAAATCGCTGACCAGGCTCAAGAGCTGTTCGCCGCTGACCTTGGGATGGCCGATGAAACCGGCCAGGGCCGGGTCGGACACCGCCGAGGACAGAGTCTGCAACGTGGCCGACCAGGCGGGCACCTCGCCATGCTCAACGGCGTAAGCGAAGGCCGCGGCGGCGTAAGGACGGGCGATGGTGAGTTTCTCTTGCATGACCGCTGCTACAGGTTGGCTGCGAGCTTGTCGAGCACATCGCGATGCGCTTTTTCGTCGACTTCGCGCATCAGGATCTGCTCGGCTCCGACCAATGCAAGACGCGCCACCTGGCCACGCAGTTCATCGCGTGCGCGGTTGCGGTTCTGCTCGATCTCGGCGGCTGCCGACTGTTTGATCCTGTCGGCTTCATCGCGAGCGACGGACTTGGCGGCTTCCACGATTTCATCGTGACGCTTCTGCGCCTGCACGATGAGTTCCTGGGCCTTGTCCTTACCCTCACGCAGAAGATCGGTCGCACGCTTCTCGGCAAGCTCTAAGTCGTGCTTGCCACGCTCACCGGCGGCGAGGCCGTCGGCAATGCGCGTTTCACGCTCTTCCAAAGCCTTGATGATCGGCGGCCACACGTATTTGACGCAGAACCAGACGAATATCCCGAAGGAGATCATCTGGCCCAGCAGTGTCAGATTCATGTTCATGACGATTGGCCTACCTTGTTCTGGACCGCGGTTTAGTGAGCGATCTGGCCGAGGAAGGGGTTGGCGAACATCAAGAGCGCCGCGAAGGCGATGGCGATAATCGGCACCGCGTCGGTCAGACCGAGCATGAGGAACATGCGAGCCTGCAGCATCGGCACGAGTTCAGGCTGGCGGGCCGCGCCTTCCAGGAATTTGCTGCCGAGGATACCGATACCCACACCAGCACCCAACGCACCCAGACCGACCATGACACCGGCAGCCAGGGCCGAAAAGGCAACTATAGATTCCATAGTTATTCTCCTCTGATGAATTTCGTTGAAAAAGAAACTGAAAAATTAATGCGCGTCGTCGTGACTTTCGTGTGCCTGGCCGAGATACACGATGGTCAACATCATGAAGATGTAGGCCTGCAGCGTGATGACCAGGATATGGAATATCGCCCACGGCACCGATACCGCCCATTGCAACCAGAACGGTATCAAGGCAGTGATCAACACGAACACCAGCTCGCCGGCGAACATGTTGCCGAACAGTCGCAGCGACAGCGACAGGGGCTTGGCGATGAAGGACACGAGTTCGAGCGGCAGGTTGGCGAGCACCATCCACTTGCCGAAGGGATGGAACAGGAATTCACCGGCAAATCCGCCGATGCCCTTGACCTTGATACCGTAGTAAATCATGAGCAGGAAAACCGAGATCGACATGCCGAAAGTGGCATTGACGTCGGTGGTCGGCACCATCTTCATGTGACCGAGGCCGGCGGCCTGCGCCAGCATGGGCACCACGTCGACCGGCACCAGATCCATGAGGTTCATCATGAAGATCCAGGCGAAGATGGTCAGCGCGAGCGGTGCAATGAGAGCGTTGCGGCCGTGGAATGCGTCTTTCACGCTGCCGGCCACCATCTCCACCACCATCTCGACCAGGAGCTGCAGACGGGAGGGCTTGTCGACCGACACGTTGGCGGCGACCTTGCGGAAGTAGTAACAGAAGATAACGCCGCACAGGATGGCCCAGCCCATGGTGTCGACGTTGATGGCCATGAAGCCCATGGCCTTGGCATCGGCTGCGTGTTCGGCAAAACCCAAAGAGCCATCGGGCAGGCGCCCGTAGGTCAGGTTCTGGATGTGATGGCCGATATATTCAGCGGGTGAAGCCGATGACATTGACTAAAATCCGATGTTATCCATTCGTTCTTACAAAGATGAACCCGCGCCGTTCGTCGGTGACCGTGGTGCTTCACCGACATCGATGAACAGCAGCGCCAGCCAGTTCACTGCCACCATCGCGAGATAGCTCGCGACGACAATCAGGAACACGACATCCAGGAGCCGAATCGCAATCACGAACAAAGCAATCGTGAAGGCGATCTTGAGGAGTTCCCCCGTATAAATTCCGCGCAACGACTCGCTCGGCGTTGCGCCAGGTCCCCGCCGCAGCAGGCGTCTGGCCAAGTAGAAATTGGGCACGATCGCGATGACGGTGCCGACCAGGGCCGAGACGGCCGCGGTCTTTCCAAGCCACACGCCGAGCAGCAATGTCAGGGCCACGGCAGCCAGCGACTGCGCGGCCAGGAGCCTCATCATGGCGTGCTGCGCGCGCTCGCGCAGTGGTCCACGAGCGACGCCTGTAGGGCGCTGACTGGTGAGCACGCTGACTTCTGCTGGCGTTAAGTCGGCGAGTTTAGCCGTTCATGTCGCAGCGCGGCAAGCGTTGGCTGCGAAAAGTTTTGTTATTTGATGTGAGCGAGGATGCCATCCAGTTCATCCAGCGAGCTGTAGCTTATGACCAGGGTGCCCTTGCCCCCTTTGGCATGGCGAATCGCGACCTCGGCGCCAAGGCGCTCGGCCAGCGACTGCTCGAGCTGGCGCACGTCAGGGTCGATTTCCTTTTTCGGGGCGGCCGGCTTTTCCGCTTGCTCGCCCTTCAGGCGTCGCACCAGCGCCTCGGCCTCGCGCACCGACAGGCCAGCGGTCGCGATTTTGCGCCCGGCCTCGACCTGCACCGCGCCGGCCAGTCCCAGCAGGGCGCGGGCATGGCCCATCTCAAGGTCGCCGCGCTCGAGCATCTCGCGGCACGGCGCTTCCAGATCCAAAAGGCGCAGCAGGTTGCTGACGGCGGCGCGCGAACGGCCGACCGCCTCCGCCACTTCCTGGTGGGTCATGCTGAATTCGCGGATGAGACGCTCCAACGCCAGCGCTTCCTCGATGGGATTCAACTGTTCGCGCTGGATATTCTCGATGAGCGCGATGCTCATCGCCTGAGAATCGGGCACGCGCTTGATGATGGCGGGAATGGAACTCAGACCGGCCAATTGCGTGGCGCGCCAGCGGCGTTCGCCAGCGATGAGTTCGTAACGGCCGCCGTCGCCGATGGGCCGGATCACCACCGGCTGCACCACACCCTGGGCTTTAATCGAATCCGCCAGTTCCTGCAGGGTGTCGGTCTTCATGTCGAGGCGCGGCTGATACTGGCCACGCTGGATGAGATCGACCGGCACCATCTTCAACTGGTCGCCATTGGACTCTTCAATCGCAACCTGCTCGGCGCCGAGGCCCAACAAGGCGTCGAGTCCGCGTCCGAGTCCGCGCTTCTTGATGGTCATGCCGCTGTGGTCCCCCGTTGTGCGCGGGCCTTAGGCCGCGCTCGCCTCTTCGCGACGCAGCATCTCGCCGGCCAGGGCAAGATAGGCCGTCGCGCCGCTCGAGGACTTGTCGTAAATCAACGCCGGCAGGCCATGGCTCGGAGCCTCGGCCAGGCGCACGTTGCGTGGAATGATGGTGCGATAGACCTGCTCGCCGAAATGCTCGAGCAATTGCCGGGACACGTCATTGGCGAGGTTGTTGCGCGGGTCGAACATGGTGCGCAACAGGCCTTCTATCTTGAGGCCGGGATTCAAGAATCGCCGGATTTTATCGATGGTTTCGAGCAGCGCCGACAGCCCTTCCAGGGCGAAATATTCGCACTGGGTGGGGATCACGACGGCGTCCGCCGCGACCAGCGCATTGACCGTCAGCATGTTCAGGGACGGCGGACAATCGATGATGATGTAGTCGTAGCGCTCGCGCAGCTGCTCAAGCGCATGGCGCAAACGCAGTTCGCGCCCGAGTTCCTCCAGCAGCCCCACTTCCGCGCCGGTCAGGTCGGCATTGCCCGGCAGCAGGTGGTAGCCCGCCGTGGCGTTCGTCACCAGCGCATCTTCGATGCTGCTGTCGCCCATCAGCACGTCGTAACTCGAGCGGAACAACTGGCGCTTGTCGATGCCGCTGCCCATGGTCGCATTGCCCTGCGGGTCGAGGTCGATGAGCAAGGTCGGGCGTTTGAACGCCGCCAGCGAGGCCGCCAGGTTGACGCTGGTGGTGGTCTTGCCGACACCGCCTTTCTGGTTGGCAATGGCGAGAACGCGTGACATCGCTACGGCTTACCGGTGGCAGTGGATGGAAGAAGCATGATGGGGCCTGGCCGAGACCGGCGGGGATTATGGCACAAAGGCATCGGCCTCCGAAGCCGCGCCGTCAGCCTCGATCACCACCAGGTGACGCTCGGCATAGCCGGGCACGGTGAGGCTCACGGTCTTGAGCACCGCCGCCGGCAGTGCGCAGGCTTGGAGTTCGGCGGCCAGCAATTGCCCCTTCATCGCCAGCAGTCGGGTGCCGGGCCCGCGCAGCGCGCGGCTCGCGGCGACAAAATCTGGCAGCGCGGCGAATGCCCGCGCGATCAGCGTGTCGTAATCCGCGCGTGGACGATGATGCTCGACGCGCGCGCATACCACCTCGACATTGGCGAGACCGAGTTCGATGCGCACTTGGGTCAGGAAGCGTGCGCGCTTGGCGCGCGGTTCGAGCAAGGTCACGGCGAGATCCGGTCGCGCGATGGCCAGCACCACGCCGGGCAGGCCATTGCCGCTGCCGACATCCAGTAGGCGTCCAGCGCCGGCATAAGGCACCACTGCGAGGCTGTCGATGACCTGCTCGCGGGCAAACGCCAGGGCCGTGCCGGCGCCTGTCAGGTTGGCGACCTGGCCCCAGCGCATGACCATCTCGATGTAACGCTCGAGTTGCGCGAGCTGCGCGGGCGTGAGCGCCACGCCGTAGCCCGCGGCCGCCTCGGCCAGCAGGGCCTGCACCGGTGTCGCCGTGGTCACGCGCTCAGGCCGACAACGACTGGCGCGCTCCGCGCTTTTTCAGATGCACCAGCAGCAAGGAGATTGCCGCCGGCGTGACGCCGGCGATGCGCGCAGCCTGGCCGACCGTGTGCGGGCGATGGGCAGTGAGCTTCTGCCGCACCTCGCTGGACAGTCCGCGTACCTCGACATAGTCGAGATCGGCGGGGATTACGGCGTCTTCCTGTTCACGATGACGCAGCACCTCGGCCTGCTGTCGGTCGATATAGCCGCGATAGCGCGCGCTGATCTCGAGCTGGTCAATGACCTCAGCATCGTCCACCCCCGGCCCCACGCCCGGCAGTTGCATGAGGGTGGCGTAGTCGAGCTCAGGCCGACGCAGCAAGTCTGACAGGCGCTGATCCTTGCGCAGCGGCTGGCCCAGCACTTCGGTGGCGACCTCGGCGGGCAAGCGCTCGGGCGACAGCCATACGCTGTCAAGACGCGCCTGTTCACGGGCGAGCAGCGCCTGTTTGGCTTCGAAACGCGCCCAGCGCGCGTCGTCGATGAGACCGAGTTCGCGCGCCACCGGCGTCAGGCGCAAGTCGGCGTTGTCCTCGCGCAGCATCAGACGGTATTCGGCGCGACTGGTGAACATGCGATAGGGCTCGGCCGTGCCGCGCGTGACGAGGTCATCGACCATTACACCGATGTAGGCCTCGTCGCGGCGCGGGTACCAGGGCTCGAGCGAGCGCGCCCGACGCGCGGCGTTGATGCCGGCCAGCAAGCCCTGCGCGGCCGCTTCTTCGTAGCCGGTGGTGCCGTTGATTTGCCCTGCGAAAAACAGCCCCGCTATCTGCTTGGTCTCGAGCCACGGCGTGATGTCGCGCGGGTCGAAATAATCGTATTCGATGGCATAGCCAGGGCGCGTGATGACGGCGCGCTCGAAGCCCTTGATGGAACGGATGAAGTCGAGCTGGATATCGAACGGCAGGCTGGTCGAGAGGCCGTTGGGGTAGATTTCGTTGCTCGACAGGCCTTCCGGCTCGACGAAAATTTGATGGCTGTCCTTGTCGGCGAAACGCACCACCTTGTCTTCGATGGACGGGCAATAGCGCGGCCCGACGCCTTCAATCACACCATTGAACAGCGGCGAGCGCGACAGGCCGGCGCGGATCACGTCGTGGGTGCGGGCGCTGGTATAGGTGATGTGGCAAGGCACCTGGCGGGGATGCTCCTCCACTTGTCCGGTGAAGGAAAACACCGGACAGGGCGCATCGCCGGGCTGGGTGTCGAGCACGCTGAAATCGATGCTGCGGCCGTCGATGCGCGGCGGCGTGCCGGTCTTGAGGCGCCCCACCCGCAGCGGCAATTCGCGCAAGCGCGCGGCGAGACGCATGGCCGGCGGATCACCGGCGCGACCGGCGTTGTAATTGGCGTCGCCGATATGCACGAGGCCGGCCAGGAAGGTGCCGACCGTCAGCACCACCACCGGCGCGCGAAACGCGAGCCCCATCTGCGTCACCACACCGGTCACGCGCTCGCCCTCCACCAGCACATCGTCGACCGCCTGCTGAAAGAGCGTGAGATTCGGCTGGTTTTCGAGCGCATGGCGGGCGCTGACCTTGTACAGCGCCCGGTCTATCTGCGCGCGCGTGGCGCGCACCGCCGGCCCCTTGCTCGCATTCAGAATGCGAAAGTGGATGCCGCAGGCGTCGGCGCCGTGGGCCATGAAGCCGCCCATCGCGTCGATTTCTTTCACCAGATGACCCTTGCCGATGCCGCCGATGGCGGGATTGCAGGACATCTGCCCGAGGGTCTCGATGCTCTGGGTCAGGAGCAAGGTGCGTGCGCCCATGCGCGCCGCGGCCAGCGCGGCTTCCGTGCCAGCGTGACCACCGCCCACCACGATGACGTCATAGGACTCGGGATAGTGCATGGCGCGCGGGCTCGCGAAGAAAAACGGGCGGTGAGGATACTGCCGCGTCGCAGGCATTTGAAGCGCGCTGACGGGCAGGTCGCGCATTGTTCACGCCGACGCAACTCGATGCGCCCGGCATGAAACTTCGTCGCGATGCTCGGGTCTGGCCCTTTTGTTGACGCATGAAACAGGCGTATGGAACACTCTCGCGCCCACCGACGGGGGTGCTGAACATCGCGATGAGGGCGCGGGTTCAACGAGTCAGCGAAGTCGAACGCACCCCGACCCAGTCCGGACGACGAGCGGGCCCGCCACCTGCCCTGAAGGCTGCGGCGCGCTGTTCACCAAGTCTCCGACTGCCCGATCACACATGAGGCCTACGGCATGGAAACCTTGATTGAAGTCAAAGGTTTGAGCAAGAATTTCGGCGCCCTGCAGGCGGTCAGCGACATCTCGCTCAACGTCACGCGCGGCGAAGTGCTGGGATTTCTCGGCCCCAATGGCGCCGGCAAATCCACCACCATGAAAATGATCACCGGTTTTCTCGCGCCCAGCGCCGGCAGCGTATCGGTGGCCGGCTTCGACATCGAACAGGCGCCGCTGGCGGCCAAGGCGCGCTTAGGCTACGTGCCCGAAGGCGCGCCCGCCTACGGCGAGATGACGCCCGCCACGTTTCTCGATTTCATCGCCGACATCCGCGCCATTCCCGCGGCGCGCCGACGCGAACGCATCACCGAAGTGATCGGCAAGATTCACTTGGAGAAGGTCATGCATCAACGCATCGAGACCTTGTCCAAGGGCTTCAAGCGCCGCGTGGGTCTGGCTCAGGCCATCCTGCATGACCCCGAAATTCTGGTGATGGACGAGCCGACCGACGGTCTCGATCCGAATCAGAAGCACGAGGTGCGCGAACTCATCAAGGAGATGGCGCCGCACAAGGCCATCGTCATCTCCACCCACATCCTCGAAGAAGTGGACGCGGTGTGCACCCGCGCCATCATCATCAACCAGGGACGCTTGATCTTCAGTGGCACGCCGCTGGAACTCGCGCAGCGCTCGCGTTACCACAACGCCGTCACCATCATCGTGCCGGCCGCGGCCCGCGCCCAGGCGCACGCGGTCATCACCGCCCTCGCCGGCGGTCACACTGTCGAAGAGCATCTGCTCGGCAACGATGCGCGCCTCACCGTCAGCGGCGGCCAGACGCTGCCCATCGACGACCTGCAACGGCGTCTGGCTGATGCGGGTTGCCCCATCAACGGCTTCTTTGTCGAACACGGCCATCTCGACGAGGTCTTTCGCACACTGACTACCGCGGCCAGCGCCAGCGGCGAGGTGCATCGCACATGAACGGCTTGACCACCATTTTGAAACGCGAGCTCGGCGCCTACTTCGCGACGCCGGTCGCCTATGTATTCATCGTCATCTTCCTGGTGCTGGCCGGTGTCGCGACGTTTTACATGGGCGGTTTCTACGAGCGCGGCCAGGCCGATCTGGAACCCTTCTTCCAGTTCCATCCGTGGCTCTACATGTTCCTGATTCCCGCCATCTCGATGCGGCTGTGGTCCGAGGAACGCAAGGCCGGCACGCTGGAACTGCTGTTGACTCTGCCGGTGCCGCTCGGCGCGGCGGTGGTCGGCAAGTTTCTCGCCGCATGGCTCTTCACCGCCGTGGCGTTGGCCGGCACGCTGCCGCTGTGGCTCACGGTCAACTACCTCGGCGACCCCGACAACACCGTCATCTTCGCCGGCTATGTCGGCAGCCTGTTGATGGCCGGCGGCTTCCTCGCCATCGGCGCTTGCATCTCGGCGCTGACCAAGAACCAGGTCATCGCCTTCGTGGTGAGCTTCGTGATCTGCTTCGCGTTCAATTTGAGCGGCTTTCCAATGGTCATCGACATGTTCAGCGCGTGGGCGCCGCAGGCCATCGTCGATGTGGTCAGTTCCTTCAGCTTCCTGACCCACTTCAATTCAATCGTGAAAGGCGTGATCGACGTGCGCGACGTGGTGTTCTTCGCCACCCTCATCGCGTTCTGGCTGTATGCCAACGTGCTCGCCATCGAAATCAACAAGAGCAATTGACGCCATGAACAGAAAGCTGGTGACTGGAACGGGTCTCATCATCGCGCTGGCGCTGTTCCTGACGGTCAACATCATCGCCAACCAGGGCCTGACTTCGCTGCGCCTCGATCTGACCGAGAACAAGCTCTACACCTTGTCGGCGGGCAGCAAGAACATACTTAAACAACTCAACGAACCGATCACCGTCCGCCTTTATTACTCGGCGAAGGAATTCGCCAACATTCCGCAGCTCTTGAATTACGGCAAGCGCGTGCGCGACATGCTCGAAGAGTACGCGGCGGCCGGTGACGGCAAGGTCAAGCTGCTGGTCATCGATCCCGAGCCGTTCTCGGAAGCCGAGGACGAAGCGGTGTCCTATGGCGTGCGCCCGGTGCCGCTTTCGGCGAGCGGCGAGCAAGGTTATCTCGGCGTGGTGGCGACCAATGCCACCGACGACGTGCAGGCGCTGCCCTTGCTGAGCCCCGATCGCGAAGACGCGCTCGAGTACGAGCTGACCAAGATGGTCTACGCCCTCGCCCATCCCAAGAAGCGCGTGATTGGCGTGATATCGACCTTGCCGGTCATCGCGCCGCCGCCCGATCCCATGACTGGCCGTCAGCGTGCGCAGGACTGGACCAGCTTCGTACTGCTGAAAGAGCTGTACGACATCAAGGAAATGACACCCGACACCACCACGATCGACAAGAGCATCGATACGCTGGTGGTGGTGCACCCCAAGAGCTTGCCGGCCGCCACGCTCTACGCCATCGATCAATTCGTGCTGAAAGGCGGCAAGGCGATGATCTTCGTCGACCCGCTGGCCGAGCAGGACCAGGCCCAGCCCGATCCGGAGCGCCCGGGAGTGCCGCCCAAGCTCGATTCCGATCTCGAGCCGCTGTTCGCCAAGTGGGGCATCAAGCTCACGCCTGAAAAAGTCGTGGGCGACCCGACCGTGGCAGTGCGCGTGACGTTCCGCACCCAGCGCGGTCCGCAGGAAGTGGAATACCTGCCGTGGCTGCAATTGCAGGGCGCCTCGCTCAACCACGAAGACTTCATCACCAATGAATTGAACTCGGTCAATATCGGCACCGCCGGCTCGCTGGAAGCCTTGCCGGACAGCAAGATGAAAATCGTGCCCTTGCTTGAGACCGACACCACCGGTGGTCTCATCGATCGCGACTCGATCATCTTCGTGCGCAACCCGGCCGGTCTGCTCGACAACTTCAAATCCGATGGCAAGAAGCATGTCATCGCCATGCGCGTGTCAGGCAATGCGACGACCGCGTTTCCGGAAGGTCGACCGAAGAGCGAAGATCAAAAAGCCGCCGGCGCGGACGCCGAGTTCGTGACGAGTTCCAAGGCGCCCATCAATGTCATCGTGGTGGCGGATACCGATATCCTCGCCGACCGTTTCTGGGTGCGCTTCAACACCTTTGGCGACATGCGCCAGCCCGAGCCTTTCGGCAACAACGGCGACTTCCTGATCAATGCCATCGATACTCTCGGCGGCAACGACGATTTGATCAGTCTGCGCAGCCGCGGCCAGTACACGCGGCCGTTCAAGGTCGTGCAGAGCATTCAGCGCGAAGCCGAAGCGCAGTTCCGCGATCGCCAGAAAGCCTTGCAGGACAAGCTCAGCGAAACCGAGAAGAAGCTCGCCAGTCTGCAGGGCGAGCACAGCGGCAAGGAATTGATTCTGACGCCCGAGCAAAAGACCGAGCTCGAGACCTTCCGCCAGGAGCAGGTCAAGACGCGCAAGGAACTGCGCGCCGTACAGCATGAGCTCGATGCCAACATCGAGGGCCTCGGCACGCGGTTGAAGTTCCTCAACACTGCGCTCGTGCCACTGGTGATTTCAGTGTTGGCGATCGCCGTGAGCCTGGTGACGGGCCGCGCCCGTCGCCGCGCGTGAGCGGTAGAGGGAGACGCCTTTCATGAACAACAAATTGCTCGCCGCCCTGCTGCTGGCCGTGGTGCTGGGCGGCATGGCCTGGAAGATCAGCAGCGACAAGGCGCCGCAGACCGAAGTTACACGCAGCGCCCTGTACGCCGGCCTGCTGGACAGGCTCAACGATGTTTCGCGCATTGAACTCAAGAGCGGCGACAACAGCACCACCTTGAAGCGCGCCAACGATCAGTGGACGGTTGCCAATCGCGACGACTTCCCGGCCGAACCGGCGGCGGTCAAGCGCTTGTTGCTGGGCTTGGCGGATCTGCAAATCGTCGAAGCGAAAACCAGCCTGCCGGACAGCTATGCACGCATCGGCGTGGCCGATGCCGGCACGGGTTCGGACAGCATGCAGGTCGAACTCCATGGCGCCAAGGACGACACGCTCGCGGCCTTGATAGTCGGTCACAAACGCGAAAGCGGACAGCAGAGCCAGCGCTACGTGCGGCGCACCGGCGAAGCACAGTCCTACCTCGTGAACGGCAGGGTGGAAGCCAGCGCCGACCCCATCACCTGGCTCGATGCGCGCATCGTCGACGTCGATACGGCGCGTGTGCGGCAAGTGGTGATCGCGCCCACCGACGGCGCGCAGATTACGATCGCCAAGCACAAGCCCAGGGACAACTTCTTCGAACTGGTGGACGTGCCGGCCGGCAAGGCGCCGCGCTCCAAAGCGCTGGTGTCGAGCCTGGGCGCGGTGCTGCTCGATTTACGTTTCAACAGCGTGGCGGCCGCCGCGCGCTTTGCCGAAGTCAAACCGATACGCCACAGCACCGTTGAAACCTTTGACGGACTGGTGGCGCACATCGAGGAATTCGAAGCCGACGGCAAGACCTGGGCACGTTTCGATTTTGCCTATGACGCCGGCAAAGTGGACGCACAAGCCGCCAAGGAAGCCGCGCCGGCTGCCGATGAACCACCGCCGGTGCCGGGCACCGAGCCCGCCAAACCGGCGGCCGAAACGGCGCACAAGGAAAGTGTCGAAGCGGAGGCAGCACGCCTGAAGGCGCGCACCGCGGGCTGGGTCTACGAATTGCCGGACTACAAGATGCGCATGCTCGGCAAACGCCTGGATGACCTGGTGCAGACGCCGAACAAGGACGAAGCCAAGTCGCCGGCAGCGGCGCCTGCGCAGTAGAGCGCGACGCGGAGCGCAAGGCTCCGCTCAGCGCTTAATGGACGTGCTGGCTGGTGCCGCAGGACGCCGGCAGTGCACTGGTCATGGAGCGCAGCATGCGCCAGCCATGGGCGCTGCCGAGTTCATGCCACAGGTTGTAGGCATTGAAGCCATCGATGCAGGGTTCACCGCTCTGCAATACCCGCAAGGTCTGCAAAGTGTCCATGGCGCGCACGAATTCATCGGCGAGCGCGGCATGGATGTCTGATTTGTGCTTGGATGCGTATTCGCGATAGGCGTGGCGCCCGACTTCCACGAAGTAGGACACCGGCACCCCTTTGGCGATGGCGTGTTCGGGGAACAGGCCGGCGAACAGCAGGCATTGGTCGCCGACCACGGCCGGGTCGGAAGTATCGGCATGCAGGATGCGGTCGATACGATCGATGAAACCGTTTTCGAGGTCCTTGGTCGAGACGCCGGTGCCGACGTGACGGTACAGCAGGCTGACCAGATGTTCTTCCACACAAGGCGTCAACCGCACTCCGGCAGCCAATTGGGCATGGGTGAGCAGGGCGCGCCAACCGGCGGTCTCGGCGATATGCAGTTCGGGATGAGCCATGAATGATTCCTCGCTTGGCAAAAATGTCGGCCCGGGGCGCGGAAGCTTTAGCCGCCTGCCGGGCGCCGGCCCGTGCCCAAGCCCGCGGCCTGCGGCTATACTGCCGCCCCCTATGGCCACCCGCGATCGCGACCACCGCCCATGACCCAGGCAAGCTCTCCGCCCTCCAGTTTTCAGGCACTTATTTTCGAGCTGCAACGCTACTGGAGCGGCCATGGCTGCGTGATCGCGCAGCCCTACGACATGGAAATGGGCGCCGGCACCTTTCATCCCTCGACCTTCCTGCGCGCCATCGGGCCCGAGCCGTGGCGGGCAGCCTATGTGCAGCCCTCGCGGCGACCGACAGACGGCCGCTACGGCGACAACCCCAACCGCCTGCAGCACTACTTCCAGTTCCAGGTCATCCTGAAACCCTCGCCCGACGACATCCAGGCGCTGTACCTCGAATCGCTGCGCACCCTCGGCCTCGATCTGAAGGTGCATGACGTGCGCTTCGTCGAGGACAACTGGGAATCGCCGACCTTGGGCGCCTGGGGCCTCGGCTGGGAGGTGTGGCTGAACGGCATGGAGATCACCCAGTTCACCTACTTCCAGCAAGTGGGCGGCCTCGATTGCCGGCCGGTGTCGGGCGAGATCACCTACGGCCTGGAACGCATCGCCATGTACCTGCAGGGCGTCAACTCGGTCTACGACCTGTTGTGGACCGAATCAGCCGGCGGCCGCGTGACCTATGGCGATGTCTACCATCAGAACGAAGTGGAGATGTCGGCCTACAACTTCGAGCACGCCGACACCAGCGCGCTGTTCGCATGGTTCGATCAATGCGAGGCGGCCGCCACCCGCATGATTGAGGTCAACCTGCCGCTGCCAGCCTACGAGCAGATGCTGAAGGCCTCCCATACCTTCAACCTGCTGGACGCGCGCCGCGCGCTGTCGGTGACCGAGCGTCAGCGTTACATCCTGCGCGTGCGCACGCTGGCGCGTGCCGTCGCCGAGACCTATTACGCGGCGCGCGAGAAGCTTGGCTTCCCGTTGCTGGGTACGAGCAAAGAGGGGCAGCCGGCATGAGCCGTCACGACAATCTGCTGGTCGAACTCGGCACCGAGGAACTGCCGCCCAAGGCGCTGCTCACGCTGTCCGATGCGTTCGCCGCCGGCCTCGACAAGCAACTGCGCGGCGCCGGTTTCGAATTCCAGGCACTGGAGAGCTACGCCACACCGCGCCGTCTGGCGCTGCGCGTGGAGCATATTGCGGCTGAACAGCCCGAACGCGTGGAAACACGACGCGGCCCGGCGCTCGGCGCCGCTTTTGATGCCAGCGGCGCGCCAACCAAGGCCGCGCAGGGTTTCGCCCGTTCCTGCGGCGTCGAGGTCAGTGCACTCGGGCGCCTGAAGAGCGATGAAGGCGAATGGCTGTGCTTCGAGCAGACGGTGGCGGGACGGCGCCTGTTCGACGTGCTGCCGGACATGGTCAACCAGGCCTTGGCCGGCCTGCCCATTCCCAAGCGCATGCGCTGGGGCGCGCACACCGCCGAATTCGTGCGGCCGGCCCATTGGGTGGTGATGCTGTATGGCAGTGAAGTCATAGCCGGCGAAGTGCTGGGCCTCAAGGCCGACCGCGTGACGCACGGCCATCGCTTCATGCATGGCGCGCCGATCGCCCTCGCCCACGCCGACGACTACGTGGCGAGCCTCGCCACGCCGGGCTACGTGATTGCACCTTTTGCCGCGCGACGCGAGCGCGTGCGCGCACTCATCGAAATGACCGCCCAGGCCGAGGGCGGCACGGCGGTCATCGATGAAGCGCTGCTCGATGAAGTGACGGCGCTGGTCGAATGGCCGGTACCCATCTGCGGCAGCTTCGACGCGCATTTTCTCGAATTGCCGGGCGAAGTGCTTATAGCCTCCATGCAGGGCCATCAGAAGTATTTTCCGATCCGCGACGCCCACGGCGGTTTGCGCAACCGTTTCATCACGCTCGCCAATCTCGAAAGCGCGGCGCCGGAAGCGATTCGGTCCGGCAATGAACGCGTGATTCGTCCGCGCCTGTCCGACGCCGATTTCTTCTACCGCGCCGACAGGGCCAAGCGTCTCGACAGCCGCCTGGCGGGTCTGGACAGCATGATGTACGAGAAGCGCCTCGGCTCGCTGGGCGACAAAACCCGTCGCATCGTCAGTCTCGCCGCGACCCTGGCCAGCGCCTGCGGCGCGGATTCCGCGCTTGCCGGTCGCGCCGCCGAGTTGTCGCGTTGCGATCTGTTGTCGGACCTGGTCGGTGAATTTCCCGAACTGCAGGGCACCATGGGCAGCTACTACGCGGCCGCCGACGGCGAAGCGGGCGAGGTCAGTGTTGCCATCGGCGAGTTCTACCAGCCGCGCTTTTCCGGCGACGCGATTCCCGCCACCGAAGTCGGACGCGCCGTGGCGCTGGCCGACAAGCTCGATTCGCTGGTCGGCATTTTCGGCATCGGCTCCGCGCCTACTGGCGACCGCGATCCGTTTGCCCTGCGGCGCGCCGCCATCGGCCTGTTGCGCATCATCATCGAAAGCGACATTGCGCTGGATCTGCGCGACGCCATCGACTTCTCGCTCGCCACCTATGCCGGCGTCAAACTCGCGCCCGACACCGCCGAGCAGGTCTATGGCTTCGTGCGTGAACGCCTGCGTGGCTACTATCTCGAGCGCGGCACGCCGAATGACGTGTGCACGGCGGTGTTCGCCAACGACCCAGGTTCACCGGCGGAAGTGGCGCGCCGCCTGACGGCGGTCAGCAGCTTCCGCGCGCTGCCGGCGGCCGCGGCGCTGGCCGCCGCCAACAAGCGCATCGCCAATATCTTGAAGAAACTCGACACGCCGCCGGCCGCTGTCATCGACGACACGCTGCTGGCGGACGCCGCCGAGCGCGAGCTTGCGGCGCGCTATGCCGCTCTCGCGCCGCAGGCCGAGCAGCTGTTCAACGCTCGTGAATACACGCGCTACATGGAACTGCTGGCCTCGTTGCGCGAGCCGGTGGATGCGTTCTTCGACGGTGTGATGGTGATGTGCGATGACGCCGCGCTGCGCGCCAATCGCCTGGCGTTGCTGGCGCGATTGCACGCGCTGTTCACGCGGGTCGCCGATATCGCGCGTCTGCACGACGCCTGAAGCAAATGCGCACGCTGCTGCTCGACCGTGACGGCGTGATCAACCAGGACTCGCGCGACTACATCCGCTCACCCAACCACTGGCGCGCCCTGCCCGGCGCGCTCGAGGCCATGGCCCGCGCGCAGCGCGCCGGCTTTCGTCTGGTGGTGGTCAGCAACCAGTCGGGGCTGGCGCGCGGCCTGTTCAGCATTCGCGAACTGAACGCGATTCATCAACGTCTGTGCGATGAACTCGCGCGCTTTGGCGGCCGCATCGAAGCCTTCTTCTTCTGCCCCCATCTGCCGAGCGAGCACTGTAACTGCCGCAAACCACGCGCCGGATTGCTGTTGTCGCTGGGTGAACGGCTGGGCATCGACCTGACGCGCACCACGTTCATCGGCGATCGCATCAGCGATGTGCGTGCGGCAATGAGCGTCGGCGCGCGGCCGATGCTGGTGCGCACCGGCATCGACCCCATCAACCCCGATGAGCTCGCACCTTGCGGCCCGGTGGAAATCTTCGACGCGCTGCCGGCAGCGGTGGCGGCATTGGTGTGAACATGGCCAAATTCCGCTCCATCATTTTCTATGTCGGGCTCGCGCCGCTGACGGTGTTGTTCAGCTTGATCGGCATCGCCATCCTGCCGCTGCCACGGCCCTGGCGTTATGCGGTCATCACACGCTGGTCGCGACTGACCATCGCGTGGCTGAAGCTTGCCTGCGGTCTCGGCTGGCGCGTGACTGGCCTTGAAAATATTCCGGCCGCGCCCGGCGTCATCCTGTGCAAGCACCAGTCGGCGTGGGAGACCATCACCTTGCAGCTCATCTTTCCGCGCCAGTCGCAGGTGTTGAAGAAAGAACTATTGCACGTGCCGTTTTTTGGCTGGGGTCTGGCGAGCCTGAATCCCATCGCCATCGATCGCAAAGCCGGCACCAAGGCGCTACGCACCGTGCTGGAACTCGGCGCCGAGCGCATCAAGCAGGGCTGGTGGGTGTTACTGTTTCCCGAAGGCACGCGCATTCCGCCCGGCGAGAAAGGCCGCTATACCCAGACCGGCGCAGCGCTGGCGCTGGCCGCTGAAGCGGTGGTGGTGCCGGTCGCGCACAATGCCGGCGTGTTCTGGGCGCGCAACGCGCTGACCAAGCACCCCGGCACCATCGAGGTCGTGATCGGCCCGCCGATAGCGACCGCCGGCAAGAGCGCCAAGGCGATTACCCTCGAAGCGGAAAGCTGGATAGAAGCCGCCTGCGCCGCATTGCCGAACACGCCCGGCGCTTGAGCCTGGCTCAAGCGGTGCCGCCGGGCACATAACTCCCGGCCTCGGGTGCCGGCACATCGCGCGTCGGCTGCGCCAGCAGGCTGAGCACGCCTGGCGCATCTTCTTCCAGATGCTCGACACCCACATGCATGGCGTCGTAACCGTCTTGCGGCGCCTCTTGGTAGCTGCCGAACAGGCGGTCCCACCAGGACAGGCAAAAACCAAAGTTGCGACGGCTCTCGTGCGGCCTTATCGAGTGATGTATCCAGTGCATGGCCGGTGTCACGAGCACTGCGCGCAACATCCTGTCCACGCGTGGCGCCAAGGCAAGGTTGCTGTGATTGAACATGGCGCTTGCGTTCAATAACGCCTCGAAACACAGCACCGCCACCGGCGGCGCCCCCAGCAGCACGATGAGGGCGCCCTTGTACAGCGCCGACAGCACAATCTCGGCGGGATGGAAACGCAGCGCGCTGCTCGCATCGAGAAAGCGGTCGGAATGATGCACGCGATGCAGGCGCCACAGCGCAGGCCAACGATGCATGAGGCGGTGCTGGAAGTAGACGGCGGCGTCGAGCAGCGCCAGCGTCGCGATGAAGGCGATGCTCAATCGCAGGTGCAGGTGATTGAACAGCCCGAGCGACTGTTGCTGGGCAAGGAACGCGAAGCCGACACCGCTCAAGGGCAGGAGCCGCACGCACGCAACGCCGGAAAAGAACAACCCCAGGTTGTCGCGCATGCGCTTGCAACGTGCCGCCGGTGCAATGCGCAGCGGCCAGCGGCGCTCGGCGGCCAACAAAGGCACGAATACGGCAATGAAAATGCCGACGCGCAACGCCAGATCCACGCGCTCAGACATGGCGTGGCGCCGCAGCGCTTGCGCCCCATGCCACGGTTGGCACGCGCCGCAGCCTAGCCCTTATCATTACCACCTCCCTCCCCTTGGAACCTCAGGCAATGCGACACTCGAGCGACTCCCGATTTCCCGCCACCCGCATGCGCCGCCTGCGCACCCACGAGTTTATTCGACGAATGGTCAGGGAAACCCAGATCTCAGTCAGCGATTTGATCTGTCCGATGTTCATCCTCGATGGCGACAATCAACGCGAACCGATAGCCAGCATGCCGGGGGTCGAACGCTTGAGCATCGATCTCGCCATTGAGCGGGCGCGGCGGCTGTATGACTTGGGCGTGCCGGCGGTCGCACTGTTCCCGGTCACACCCGATGCACGCAAGAGCGCCGATGGTCGCGAGGCCTACAATCCCGACGCTATCGCGCAACGCGCCATCGCGCGCATGAAAGACGCGCTGCCGGAACTCGGCGTGATTACCGACGTGGCACTCGACCCCTTCACTACTCACGGCCACGACGGCGTGATGAATGACCACGGCGAGATTCTGAATGACGCATCGGTGGATGTGCTGGTGCGCCAGGCGTTGTCGCAGGCGCGGGCAGGCGTCGACATCATTGCGCCGTCCGACATGATGGATGGCCGCATCGGCGCCATCCGCACCGCGCTTGAAAGCGAGGGCTTCTATAACGTCAAGATTCTTGCCTATTCAGCCAAGTATGCGTCGGCCTTCTATGGCCCGTTCCGCGACGCGGTCGGCTCTGGCGCCAAGCTCGGCAAAGGCAGCAAGAAGACCTATCAGATGGACGCCGGCAACAGCACTGAAGCGCTGCATGAAGTCGCGCTCGATCTCGCCGAGGGCGCCGACATGGTGATGGTCAAGCCCGGCATGCCCTATCTCGATATCGTGCAACGCGTGAAAGCCGAGTTCGGACGTCCGACTTTCGTCTACCAGGTCAGCGGTGAATACGCGATGCTGAAGGCGGCCGGCCAGGCCGGCTGGCTCGATGAACGCGCAGTGGCGCTGGAAGCCATGCAGTCATTCAAACGCGCCGGCGCGGACGGCATCCTCACCTACTTCGCGGAAGCCGTCGCCACTTGGCTGGCGGAATAATCCGCCGCGCTCACACGTCGAGATTGAGCTCCTTGATCTTGCGCGTGAGGGTATTGCGCCCCCAGCCCAGCAGCTTGGCCGCTTCCTGACGACGTCCACGGGTGGCTTTCAAGGCCACCTCTATCATGGTGGTCTCGAAGCGCGGCACCGCTTCGGCAAGGATGGGCGCCTCACCGGCGCTGCGGGTGCGCAGTTCCGCCCACTGGCGCAAGGCCGTCTCCCAGTCGGCCGGCCCGGCGCTGGCCTGCACTTCGCTGTCGGCCAACAATTCCGCCGGCAGATCCTCGATATCGATCTCGCGCGACGGCGCCATGATCATCACGCGACGGCACACGTTCTCCAGCTGCCGCACATTGCCCGGCCAGGCGAAGTGTCGCATGACTTCAAGCGCACGTGGCATGATCTTCTTCGGTTCGACCTGCAACTCGGTGGCGGTCGCGCGCAGGAAATGATCCGACAAGGCCTCCAGATCATCGGCGCGTGCGCGCAAAGGCGGCAGCTGCAGCCGAATCACGTTCAGACGATGGAACAGGTCTTCGCGAAACTGTCCTGCGCGCACGCTCTGCTCGAGATGCTGGTGCGTGGCGGCGATGACGCGCACATCGACGCGCACCGGCTCGTGTCCACCGACGCGATAGAACTCGCCATCAGCCAGCACACGCAACAGTCGCGTCTGCAGTTCGGCCGGCATGTCGCCGATTTCGTCGAGAAACAACGTGCCGCCATTGGCCTGCTCGAAGCGACCGATGCGCTGCACCGCGGCACCGGTGAACGCGCCCTTCTCGTGACCGAACAATTCCGATTCGAGCAGGTCGCGCGGAATGGCGGCAGTGTTCAAGGCAACGAAGGGTTTGTGCGAGCGCGGACTATGTCGATGCAGCGCACGCGCCACCAGTTCCTTGCCGGTGCCTGATTCGCCGGTCAGCAGCACCGTCATATTGGAATTGGAAAGGCGGCCGATGGCGCGGAACACTTCCTGCATGGGCGCCGAGGAACCGATGATCTCCGGCACCGGCGTGGTGTCCAGCGGTTCGATTTCGGTACTCGCACCCGCCGCGGACTTGCGCAACGCGCGGCGCACGATGTTGATGACGTCATCGACATCGAAAGGCTTGGGCATGTATTCGAATGCACCACCGCGGAAGGCCGCCACCGCACGATCAAGATCGGCGTAGGCGGTCATGATGATGACCGGCAAATGCGGATGGGCGGACTGCACTGCCTGCAACAGGGCCAGTCCGTCGGTGCCCGGCATGCGGATGTCGGTGATAATGACATCGGGCTCGAATTTCTCCAGCCGCGCGAGCACCTTGTCGGCATTTTCAAAGCTGCGGGTGGCGACATGCTCCTTCTCGAGCGCGCGTTCCAGCACCCAACGGATAGCGCGATCGTCGTCGACGATCCACACCTCGTGCTGTCGATTCATTGCTGTTCTCCCACAGGCAACCATACGGAAAATTCAGTGTGTCCAGGCTCGCTCTCAAAGCCGATCAAGCCGCCTTGACGATGCACCAGCGACTGCGCAATCGGCAGGCCGAGGCCCGATCCGTCGGCGCGCCCCGAGACGAGCGGAAAGAAAATACTGGTGGCGAGGGTCGGGTCGACGCCCGGTCCGTCGTCGATCACCTGTGTGCGGATCACCAGCCGATGCAGGGTATTACCGATGGTGAATTTGCGTTGGATGCGCGTGCGCAATGTCACCGTGCCGCCCAGTCCTTCAATCGCCTGCAGCGCGTTGCGCACGAGATTGAGAAAGGCCTGCACCAATTGATCGCGGTCGGCGATGATCTCCGGCAGGCTGGGATCGTAATCGCGCAGGATCTCGACCGCGCCGCCACGTTCCACCGACACCACCTGTCGTACGTGCTCCAGCACGTCGTGAATGTTCAAGACCTGCTTGTTGGATTCACCGCGCGGGCCGAGCATGCGGTCCACCAACGTGCGCAGACGGTCCGCTTCGCCAATGATGATCTGGGTGTACTCAGCGAGCTTCTGATCTTCGAGTTCGCGCTCCAGCAATTGCGCGGCGCCGCGAATGCCGCCGAGCGGATTCTTGATTTCGTGGGCGAGCCCCTGCAGCAGCACCGACGAGACCTGGTTGCGCATCAACATATTGCCTTCGAGCTGAATGCGCTGATGGCGCTCGACATTGGTCATCTCGATCAAAGCCAGGGAGGGCTCACTGCCGTTACGCCATAGTGGCGTGACGGTGCAGTCGACGGTCGTCAGGTTGACGCGTCCGAGCCGTAAGTCGAGATCGCGCTCGGTGAACGAGCGGCCTTCGAGCAGGGCACGGCGCGCGGCGGCAATCAGCTCGTCGGCGCCCGGCAGCACGTCTGGCAGGGATAGGTCACGCAAACGTGTTTCGCTGGTCGCAATCAGCGATTGCGCCGCGGCGTTGACCCGCACCAGGCGCAGCCGGTCGTCGACCATGATCACGGCCGTCGCCAGCGCCTCCAGGAGGTCAAAATCGGGGAAGTCACACGGCATCATATTCAAGCAAGCAATTTGCGCCATTCTGGTGCGTTCATTCCGAGCCGTCATCCGCGGGCGGGCCATTACGCCCGTTCGCGACCTTCCAGGAGGCTGGATTTACGCGCGCGAAGGCGACATTGCCTCCGCGAAGCACCTTCAGGGTGCCCTCAAGTAAACAAGGGCAAAATTCGGACCAATTACCTGGGCTTGGGAGGCGTAGGCAGGGAGGGACGTTTGGACTTGCCGGTCTTGGGGTCGGCAACCGAGGTCTTGTGCAAATGGAAAACGGTGGCCGTGGAGCGGATCAATTCAGCGCCGCCGGCATCCACCACCGCCGCGGCCAGTTGATGACTGCCGCGCGCTATGTCTGGCAGCACGAAATGCGGGCTGTCGGTCGGTTCACCCTGCGCAACCCCATCGACATAAAGCACCACGCGATGGCCCTGGTCGACCATGAGTGCGGGTTCGATGGCGACATCGACCGCCACCGCCTGCTGGTCGCGCAGGGTCTCATCATCCGCGGGCGCCACCACGGTGATGCTCTGGTAGGACATCGGCAAGGCGGGATTGGGGGACGGCTCGGCGGCCGCGTCCGCCGGCTTGGCGAGCGGCTCACCCGGAATGACCGTGGTCGGGCCGAGTTCGATGATTTGCGCACCATCATGGGGCGTGTCGGAAAAAATCACGTTGCCGTCGGCATCCTTCCAGCGGTACACCTCGGCCTGCGTGGACACGAAGGGGACGAGCAGCAGGAGCAGCAAGGTCAGGCGCGTCATCTTTTCCGCGAGCCAAAATTAGGTACCGAACACCAGTCTATAGGGCGAAGGTGCAAAATTCAGCAGGCACAAAAAAGCCCCCGAGAGGGGGCTTTTCCGTGTCATGCAGCGCTGCGCTCAGACGCTGTAGTACATCTCGTACTCCACCGGGTGGGTGGACATGCGCAAGGTCGTGACGTCCTGCATCTTGAGTTCAATGTAAGCGTCGATGGCGTCGTCAGACAGCACACCGCCCGCCTTCAGGAACTCGCGGTCACCGTCCAGAGCTTCCAGGGCCTGGTCCAAGGAATGGCAGACGGTCGGAATACCCTTCGACTCTTCCGGCGACAGGTCATACAAGTCCTTGTCCATGGCGTCGCCCGGATGAATCTTGTTCAGAACGCCGTCGATACCCGCCATCATCATGGCCGCGAAGCCGAGGTAGGGGTTGGCGGACGGATCCGGGAAACGCACTTCGATACGACGCGCCTTCGGGCTGAACACCCATGGGATACGCACCGACGCCGAACGGTTACGCGAAGAATAGGCCAGGAACACCG
>JADLGE010000013.1 GCA_020849475.1 Gammaproteobacteria bacterium | reverse complement strand
GTCAACAAAAGGCCCCTAACAGGGGCCTTTTTGGTATGGCGGAGCGAGATTGAGAGTCGAACCCTTCGTTCGACAATCTTCCAAAGGAAGATTGGCCGCCGCAGCGAAGCAGCGGCGCCCCGCAGGGGTGGGGACGCGCCCAAGCGCGGCCGAAGCAATCCCTCTCTCCCGACGTCAACAAAAGGCCCCTAACAGGGGCCTTTTTGGTATGGCGGAGAGAGATTGAGAGTCGAACCCTTCGTTCGACAATCTTCCAAAGGAAGATTGGCCGCCGCAGCGAGGCAGCGGCGCCCCGCAGGGGTGAGGACGCGCCCAAGCGCGGCCGAAGCAATCCCTCTCTCACGCCAGCGCCCGCATCGCCCGCCTGTGTCCTGCCATGGCGCGTCCCATGAGTCGCGATACAATCCCAAGACAGCTACACGGTTAAGCCAGGATTGGGTTCACGCCCAGCACAGTCCGCCGGTGCAAGCCAGTCCCATCGCGCCGCGTGTTTTTCCCTGCCGCGCAGGCCGATGGATGACTATCGCAACGGCCGCGCGGCGGGGGATCGGATTGTTCAAGGCATGAGTGCCATCGCCACTTCGTTTTTTCCCGCGGTCAGCGGCCGCCTGCGCTTCATCGACGGGCTGCGCGCGGTCGCCGCGCAACTCATCGTCTGGCATCACCTCGCGTTCTACGGCCCATTGTCCGACGTCGCTCGCCCTCTCACCCCTTTCGTCATCGACTTGTTGCACCACCATGCGCGCATGGCGGTGCAGGTGTTCCTGGTCATCGGTGGCTTTGTCACTGCGCAGCACCTGGAACGTTTGCCGCGTCTGGATCTGCGCGGCTTCGTGCGCGAAGTCGCGCGCCGTTATCAACGCACCGGCGGCCCCTATCTCGTTACCTTGCTACTGGCGGTGGCGGCTAATGCGGTGGCAGATCTGTGGATGGACCATCGCTCTATCTCTGCGGCGCCCAGTGCTTTGCAACTGCTCGCCCATGCCTTTTACCTGCAGGACCTGCTCGGTTACGAAGCCCTGAGCGCCGGCATCTGGTACCTGGCGGTGGATTTCCAGTTGTTCATCTTGGTGCTGGCGGTGAGCGCGGGAGTGCGCGGCGCGTTGTCTCGTGGCTCGTTTGACGCCACCACCACCGACATCGCCACCCGCGCGGTGTTTGGCGCGCTCGGCGCCGCCTCGCTGTTCTGGTTCAATCGTGATGCCGCTTTCGACCATTGGGCGGTGTATTTTTTCGGCAGCTACTTCCTCGGCATGCTGTTGCGCTGGACCTTGGCCGGTAGCAGCGCGCCGTGGGTGTTGGCGGGCTACCTGGCGATGATCGTCGCGGCGCTGGCCATCGACTGGCGACCGCGCCTGCTGGTGGCGGCGCTGACGGCGGTCATCATCGTGCTCGCCGCCCATCGGCGCGTGCTGCAGCGCTGGCCGGACAACGCCATGGTGGCGTATCTCGGTCGCATTTCCTTCAGTCTGTTCCTCGTGCATTTTCCGATCTGCCTAGTGGTCAACGCCTGGTTCTCGCGCTTGCCGCTGTCGCCTCTCCAGTCGTGGTTGGCGATGGGCTTTGCCTATGTCGCCAGCCTGGCGGTGGCGGTGGTCTTTCATCACTACGTGGAGGCGCCGTTTCAGCGCATGGGAGCCGCGCAACGGGTTTGAGGTGCGAATGAGTTCGCGCCGGCAGGGACGGATTTGAATCCGGCGATATACTGGGGTGAACCTTGGAGGGAGAGGGGAACCATGCAGAAAATCAAACGCCGCAAAGTCCAGAAATACGCTTTCGACAACCGTGACAAGCCGTGCATGCGGGTCAAGCCCGGTGAAGTTTTCCAGATAGAAACCGACGATGCCCTGTCGGGCATGATCGCCGACGACAGCGACAAGCCCACCGTGCAGGGCTTTGCCAGCAAGCATTTCGCGCGGCTGGCCAAGGCGACGCCGGGTTTGTTCAACCCGGTGGTCGGCCCCATCTACGTTGAGGGTTGCAAGGCCGGCGACGTGCTGGCGGTCAAGATTGACTGGATAGACCCCTGGCGTTACGGCTTCTCCGGCGTGATCCCACGCATGGGGCCGTTAGGTGATTCCCTGCGCTACAAGGAATGCGCCGAAGGCTATGTGCATGTCATCGAGCACCTGCCGGGGCCGAGCGGTCACACGCGCGACGGCACCGCGAAATATTCCGAGACCTTGAGCTGGCCGCTCGAGCCCTTCATCGGTACGCTTGCCACCGCGCCGGAGCGCGAAGTGGTGACCTCGGTGCTGGGTCAGGGGCCTTTCGGCGGCAACATCGACTGCCGCGATATCTGTCCCGGTCACACCATCTATCTCAATTCCTACAACGACGGCGGTCTTCTCTACGTCGGTGACGTGCACGGCGGCCAGGGCGATACGGAATTTACCGGCATCGCCGATGAGACCCGCGCGACGGTGCAGATGTCGGTGTCGGTGATCAAGAACAAGCGTCTGCCCTGTGTGCGTATCGACAAAGGCGACAGCATTGTCGCAGTCGGCATCAACCTGCCGATGGAACATGCGGTCTACGACGCCACGCGCAATCTCATGGAGTGGCTGGAGGAGGACTACGGCGTCACGCCGCGCGATCTCTACGTGCGCATGTCCTGCGACCCGGCGTTTCGCATCCGCACCTACCAGATGGTGCGGCTCGGCACCTTGCAGCACGTGGCAGGCGCCGAATATCCGAAGTCGCGTTTGTTCGATGCCTTGGCACCCGTCAAGAAGAGCGCCGCGAAAAAGCCCGTAGCCAAGGGCAAGACCGCCAAGGCTCGCAAGCGCTGAGCCGTCGCGTCAGTCAGGCCGGCATCGGCCTGAAACGCCTTCAACGCGGTTTGTGTTTGGCGATGAACTCGGTGGCGAGGTGATCGGACCACGCCGCGATGGTCATGGACGGCGGTCCGCCCGGTGCGCGCGGCAGCGCGGCCGCATCGGCCACGTAGAGTCCCGGGTTGTCGAACACCTGGCCATCGGCGCCGACCACGCCATCCTCGATGCTGGTGCCAAGACGTGCGCCGCCGGTCGGGTGCACGGTGATGGGCGTCTTCGGCGCATAGATTTTCTTGCCGGTGGCGGCCGCCATCTTCTCGAAAGTGTCCTTGATACGTTTGAAGATTGGGCTGCGGCTGGTGTCGTACTCGATGTTGAGACGGCCATTGCGCAAGGACACCGTGCCGCACATGTCATCTTCACCCAGCCCCGCAATCATGGTGCCGCGCTTGAGGCGTTCGCGCAGCGCCTTGGGCAAGGGATAGCTGTCGACTGACGGCAGGCCGCCGCCGCCGATCATCGGCGCTTCGGTATCCCCTCGCGGCCGCACGCCGCCGGTGGTGGGCAGCCCCACCGTCTGATCGAGTCCCGCCTGGTTGTAATCCCAGAAGCCGAAATAATCGCCGTTGCTGCCGAAATGCTTGCCGAGCTGCGGCATGCCGGTCAGGCCGCCTATCACATCGCGGCTATGCAGAAGAATGCGCAAAGTGTTCAAGGTGCCGGCGGCGAGGATCACATGGCTGGCGGTAATCGCTTCGCGCTCGCCGCTGTGTTGATTGATGAACTCGATGCGATAGCGCGCGTCGGGCTCATTGCCGAGGCGCACGATGGCCGTCACTTCGGCCATGTCGCGCACGGTCAGGCCACGCTTCAAGGCCGGCGCCAGGTAGACCGTGTCGAGCGTGGTCTTGCCGCCCTTGGGTGAACCCAGGAAGCCGTCGTCATTGCCTTTGTAGTCGACCTCGTAACGCTCGACGCCGTTATCATCGGTAATCTTGACCGGGTTATCCGGGTCTTCCGGCAAGAGATAGCCCAGGCGCGGGTCGGGCGGCGGCGCGGCCGGTTCCAGTACCGGGCTGTCCTTGAAGCGCGCGGCCGAGGTATTCGGAATGCGGTGGTCGGCCATCGGTGTGGTCGAGCCCATGCGTTCCAGCACCGCGTCGTAATGGGGCGACATCACCGCGTCGGAAATGGCCTCGTGGTGACCCTCCCAGTATTTCTCGGCGAGCGGCCTGACGTTGACCGCCGAGTAGACATGGCTGCCACCGCCGACATTGGACGAGCAGGCGATGGTCACGCCCTTGGCGAAGAACAGTTCGAACAACCCGTGCTTGCTGAGTTTGACGCGGCTGCCCGGCATCCAGTTGCCGCCGACCGCGCGCAACAGGCGCGTCGGCAGCTGCCAGCCGCGCGGCAGCGCCGAGCGCTGCGGGATGCCCATGGAGCGCACCGGCACGGTGTCGCGCCATGGGCCGCGTTCCAGCAGCGTGACCGGGAAGCTTGCCTCGGCGAGGCGCGCGGCGCTGACCGAGCCGCCGAAGCCACTGCCGATCACTACGATGTCGATACCCTTGCTCATGCTCTCGCTCCGCCTCAAAACCTGTCGCGCGGTGTCGCGCCAATCAGGGATGGTAGCCAAAGTGGATCGTCCACCGCCACCCGCTGACGGTATTGATCGTCATCAACGTCCGAGACTCGGCCACATCGTGCAATGGCTGGCCCATGGCGCGACAATGCCGCGGCATTCCATATCACACGAAACGGGAGCGAGATTCAGCATGGGGATTTTGAGTAATCGAGTGGCACTGGTCACGGGCGGCGGACGTGGCATCGGCCGGGCCATCGCACTGGCATACGCCGCAGCCGGCGCCGACGTCGCCATCACTTCGCGCACGGCCGGCGAACTCGACAAAGTGGTGAAGGAAATCGAAGCCCACGGCGTGCGAGGTCTCGCGGTAGTGGCCGACGCCATGAGCTATGAGGACAGCCAGCGCGCGGTCAAGACCGTGGTCGACAAGCTCGGCGCCATCCATATTCTTTTCAACAACGCCGGCGGCGTGGCATTGCCCAAGACCGCCGACGGTCTCGCCGCCGCAACCCACGAAGACGAAGCCTTCGTGGCCAACATCATGTTGAATCTGGTCTCTGCGCAGCGCATGTCGCGCGAAGCGCTGCCACACATGATCAAGCAGGGTTGGGGCCGCATCATTCACATCGGCTCGGGCTATGCGAAGCGCGGTGGCGGGCTATTGGCCTACACCGCCGCCAAGCACGGCATCGTCGGCCTGACGCGGGGCATGGCGACCGAAGTCGCCGCGCACGGCGTGACGGTCAACTGCCTGTGCCCGGGCTGGACCAACACCTCATTGCTCGACTGGGACATGCTCGGCGCAGCGTGGGGCGTGGACGCCGCGACCGCCAAGGCCCGTGCCTCGGCCGAGTGCCTGCAGAACCGCATCGTCGAGCCGGAAGAACTGGGGCCGATGGCGGTGCTGATTGCCTCCGATGCCGGGCATGGCATCACTGGCCAGGTATTGTCGGTGGATGGCGGATACAAGGTCTGAGGGCGGGCCATCCCTGGAAAAGATGCGGGGCCCATGGGGCCCCGCTTTGCATGCATTGCCCGCGGCAGGTCAGCCGCGACGTCGCCGCGCGGTGGCCACGGCCAGCAGGCCGAGACCCAGCAGGGCCGGCGTGCCGGGCTCGGGGGGGACGACCACGCGGTCGAAGGTTCTTGCGGCGCTCACGAAACCACGTGGCGGGAGCTGTGCGCACTCGTTTGCCCCGGTAACGACGTCGATACGACAGCGAACAGGACCAAGCAAGACGCCGCCGGCTCCGGTCGTACCCTCGGCGCCGTTCCAAGCGATGGATGCTTCGAAGATATTGCCGACCCGATAAGTGTTGCCGTCCGGTGCGAGCAGGGGCGTGGTTTCGTCCTGGCGGAGGTTTACAAGGAACGACAGCAGTTCACCGCTGGTGGAGAATATCGCGTCGAATAATGTCACCTGGGCCGGCGAATTCCACAGGCGGTCAGGTCCTTGCTGCCAGTCGATGCCGGTTACCGTGCAGCTCGCGCAATCGAGGCCGGTGAACTCCGCGCCGTCGTCCGCGAACTGAAAACTGAACACGCCTGGCGCGCTCGATTGCGGTCCTGGCGTCACGCTGTCGAAGGCCACAGAGACACTTTCTATCGGCAATGCGTGCGCCGCGAGGCTTGCTCCCAGCAGCGCAATCGTGAGCAGCAGGTGGCGAGTGGAAGAACGTTTGAATGTCATAAGCGTGGCCTTGGTGTTGTTGTTGAAGCTCGGGATGCGCGGGCTCGCTCCCTGCGCGCCGCGCTTTCAACGGCAAGTTCGGGGCCATGTACAGTCGGTCACCTCTAAGCGAGGCTAATCAATGCCTTGTCGGCGGCTCACGCGCGAGCTCGCCTGCCCGACTGTAAAAAAACGCCAGAAAACCTCGCCGATAGCGCAGGCTCACCTTCCAGCATGCTTTACAGATGGGCCGTTGCCTTGCCGAGCTTCAAGCCTCGGCGCGAGTCACCCGCTGCTCGAGCGCCCCGCACACCGAGAGGCCGCCAGCATCCTGGAGGTCGATGCGCACGCGGTCGCCAAAGCACAGCCACGATGTGCGCGGCGCGCCGTGCTCGGCCTGCTCATCGACCCGCGCCTCGGCGATGCAGCCATGGCCGGTCGCCGCATCGCGATTCGATACCGCGCCGGCGCCGATGATGGTGCCGGCACCGAGCCGGCGTGTGCGCGCGGCATGAGCAATGAGTTCGGGATAGCTGAAAAACATGTCGGCGCCAGCGTCGGGGCAGCCAAGGCGCTTGCCGTTCACGAAAGACAACAGCGGCAAGGACAGGCGCGCGCCATCCCAGGCCGCGCCGAATTCGTCGGGCGTGACCGCCACCGGTGAAAACGAGCAGGCCGGTTTGGATTGCACGAAACCGAAGCCCTTGGGCAGTTCGCTGCGCGTCAAGGCGCGCGCCGTCCAGTCGTTCATGAGCATGACGAGCTTGATATGCGCAGCGGCGTCGGCGGCGCGCACGCCCATCGGTACGTCGTCGGTAAGGATGGCAATCTCGGCTTCGTAGTCGATTTCCAGGTCTTCGGAAACGAAGGGCACGTCGTCGTGCGCGCCGAGCAGGGTGTCGGAGAGTCCCTGGTACATGAGCGGCTCGGTCTGCCAGTTCGGCGGCATGTCCGCGCCGCGCGCACGCCGCGCCTTTTCCATGTGATGCAGATACACCGAACCATCGAGGAACTGGTAGGCGCGCGGCAGCGGCGCGGCGGCCTCATGGGCATCGAATGCAAAGGCATCACTGCACTGACCGGCGTTCAGGGCACGGCTCACTTCGGCAAGACGTGGCTCGACAGTGTCCCAATGATCGAGCGCATGTTGCAGCGTCGCTGCAATGCCAGGCACGGCCACTGCACGCGTGAGCAAAGTATCCACCACCACCAGCGCGCCATCGCGTGCGCCGCTGTTCATGCTTGCGAGTTTCATAATCGATCATTGCTCCGGGGCATCGGTGTCTGCCGCGATTGTAAGAGTCGGGCGTGGCGCCAGGCTATGTGCATGCTATGGTCGCTGGCGTCCGTGACCATCGAGTATCGAGGTGTGCCGTGTCTGCTCAGCAACGCATTTCGACCACCGTCATCGGCAGCTACCCGCAACCGGCGTGGCTGGTCGACCATGCGCTGCTGCGCGCCAAGGTCGTGCCGCGCACGCGCGCGCCGGACATCTGGCGTGTGCCCGAACCATGGTTGGTCGAGGCGCAGAACGATGCCACGCTGCTCGCCATCCGCGACCAGGAACGCGCTGGTATCGATGTCATCACCGATGGCGAAATGCGCCGCGAAAGTTATTCCAACCGCTTCGCGACCAGTCTCGAGGGCATCGATGTCGCGCAGCCGTTTATTCGTCGTGTGCAGGGTTTCGAGATCCCGCTGCCGCGCATCGTCGCGCCGCTCAAGCGTCGCGCGGCGGTGGAAGTCGACGACCTGCGCTTCCTGAAGGCCAACACCCGGCACCTCGCGAAGATCACACTGCCGGGACCGTTCACGCTCAGCAAGCAGGCCCATGACTGCCATTACGGTGACCCGGAAGCAGTGGCGATGGCCTACGCGGCGCTCGTCAACGAAGAAGTGCGTGACCTCGCCGCCGCCGGCGCTGATGTCATCCAACTCGACGAGCCGTGGCTGCGCGAAGATCCAGATGGCGCCAATCGTTACGGTGTAAAGGCCATCAACCGAGCGCTCGAAGGCGTGCAGGTCACCAGCTGCATTCATCTGTGCTTCGGCTACGGCTTCGTGGTCTCGGCGAACAAGCCCAAGGCCTATGCGTTTCTCTCCCAGCTTGCCGACTGTGTGGTGGACCAGATCTCCATCGAAGCCGCGCAGCCGCATCTGGATCTTGGCGTGTTGAAGGACTTGTCGAACAAGGCCATCGTGCTCGGCGTGGTTGATCTGTCGAATAACGATGTAGAAAGCGTTGGTACACTCGTCGCGCGCATTCAGCGCGCCTTGCCCTACGTCGCCCCGGAACGGCTGATTGCCGCGCCCGACTGCGGCATGAAGTATCTCAGCCGCGAAGCGGCGTTTGGCAAGCTGTGTGCGTTGGCGCAGGCGGCGGAGTTACTGCGCTCCGCGTAAATATCCAGGCATTGTGGGGCAGACTTCAGTCTGACCCACAAATCTGGACGAAATCAGGCGATGGCGAACCGCGCCACTGTGCAGCCGACCGCGAACAGCGGCAGTTCGGCGGTGTAGTACTGCAACTCGCCGGGTCCTCGCGCCGCGGCGGCCGCCGCGATATAGGTGCGAATCTCGAAGCCGCCCTGGCCGCCGTCGCGGTAGGTTTCTTCATCGCTGTAGGCGGTCAGGGCCGCGCGATCCTGGCTCAGCAGTCGGCGCAGGAATTCGCGATCCCAGGCCTCGTTGATCTTTCCCGAATCGGGCGTGGCCGGCCAATGGGAAATACCGCCGGTGCCAATCAACGCAATCTTCTCCGGCACGGCATCACAGGCGCGGCGCAAGGCTTCGCCAAATGCCCACGCGCGGCTGAGCGGCGTCAGCGGCGGCCCCTGGCAGTTGATGTTGGCGGGGATAACCGGCATCTGATAATCGGGCGTCAGGAAATGCAGCGGCACCATGATGCCGTGGTCGAATTTCCATTCCTCGGCATAGGCGGTGTCGACGCTCTGCATCACCTCACGCACCAGGCGTCGGCTCAAATCCGCATTGCCCGGCACCCGTGTGCGCGCGATGCGCAGCCAGTTCGGATCTTCTATCGGCCCTTCATAGCTGTCGGCCATGCCGATGCAGAAGGCCGGCATGTTGTTCATGAAGAAATTGGCGAAGTGTTCGGCGGCCACCACCAAGAGCGCCTCGGCGCCGCTCGCGGCGATTTCGCGACGCATGGTGTCCATGTGCGCGAACAGTTCGTCGCGCCGCGCGGTGTTTTCCACCAGGTGCGCGCGGCCGGTCATGCCCGGGCCGTGACTGCATACCCCTGCGTAGACCAGGCTCATGGCTTGGCTCCTTCGGCGGTGAAGCTCGCGCCGCCGCCGGTCATGGTGTAGACGCCGGCACGCACCGGACCGTATTTCCTGATGCCTTCGCGCATCAAGTCGAGGTAATCGAACCAGGCGATGCCGAGAAACGCGGCGAAGTGCATGAGTATCTGACCGTTGACGCCGAGCACGTACAAGAGTCCGATGTCGCCGTCGCGCAGCGCCTGCTGTTCTTCGTCGCTGAGTTCGTAGCGCGCCAGCAGTGTGTCGAGTGCTTGCCGGTATTCGCGCTGCGCGTCCGGCTCGCGATTGAGCACGTACAGAAATTTCTGCAGCTGGTAGAGACTCATCACGCCCCCAGTTTCGGAATGGCATGGCTGCCGAGCGCCACGCACACGTTCTTGGTTTCCATGTAGAACTCGAAGCTGTAATCGCCGCCGTCGCGGCCGATGCCGCTGGCTTTCATGCCGCCGAAAGGCGTCGGCAGGTGGCGGTTGTTCTCGGAGTTCACCCACACCATGCCGGCGTCGAGCGCGCGCGCGAGGCGATGGCTGCGACCAACGTCGCCGGTCCACACATAGGCGGTCAACCCGTAGGGGATGTCATTGGCGAGTGCGAGCGCCTCGGCTTCGTCCTTGAATGTGATGGCGGTCAAAACTGGCCCGAAAATCTCTTCCTGCGCGATGCGCATGCGATTGCTGGCATCGACGAACAAGGTCGGCTCAACGTAGTTGCCACTGTCGTTGACCGCCGCGCGTTTGCCGCCGGCCGCAATGCGGGCGCCGTCCTCACGCGCTATGTCGAAGTAGCTGCATACCTTGTCGTAGTGGCGGCGATGAACCAGCGGCCCGATCTCGGTGGCTGGATCGAGCGGATGACCGACTTTCAGACGCGCGATGCGGGCCTGCAATTTCTCGATGAAGGCCGGCGCGATTGACGCCTGCACCAGCAGACGGCTCGACGACGTGCAGCGCTCGCCGTTCAAGCTGTAGATCATGAACACCACCGCGTCGAGCGCGCGTTCGAGGTCGGCATCGTCGAACACGATGACGGGATTCTTGCCGCCGAGCTCGAAATGCACGCGCTTCAGGGTCGCCGCGCCCTGACGCATGATGTGGCTGCCGGTGATGGATTCGCCGACGAAGGCCACGGCCTTGATGGCGGGATGTTCGGTGAGTGGTTTGCCGGCATCTTCGCCGAGTCCCTGCACTACATTCCACACGCCGGGAGGCAAGCCTGCTTCATGGGCTATTTCGGCGAGCAGCATGGCCGACAAGGGGGACCACTCGGCCGGCTTGTGCACTACCGTGCAGCCCGCTGCCAGTGCCGGCGCAATCTTCCAGGTCGAGAGCATGAAGGGCGTATTCCACGGCGTGATCACACCTACCGGGCCTATCGGTTGGCGCAGCGAATAATTGATGTGCTCGTCGGCCGGCAGCGACTGGCCATCGCGCGCACCCGGCGCACGGTCAGCAAAGAAGCGGAAATTTTCGGCGCCACGCACCGCCGCCTTGCTCATGAAACGCAGCGCCTGCCCGCAGTCATAGCTCTCGACCAAAGCGATGTCGCGCGCGCGCGCTTCGATGGCATCCGCGACTTTATGCAGCAGTGCTTTGCGCGCGTCTCCCGGCATGTCCCGCCACGCGGGGAAGGCCGCTTGCGCGGCGCGGCAGGCCAGGTCGACATCCTCAGCATTACCGGCCGCGACCGTGCCAATGAGGCTGTTGTCGATGGGCGTCAGGTTGTCGAAAGTCAGCGCACTGTGACCGGCATGGGGTGCGCCGTTGATCCAATGAGGCAGGGGGGCATTGCGAAAGCGCGCCAGCAGTGTGTTCGCGGCCTTGAGATTGTCGTCGAGTGGGGTAGCCATGATGGAAGTCCTCAAGCGGCGCCGCGCTTGGCGATGTATTCACGAATGTTGCCGCCTTTGTAGTTGAGCGCCGGGTCGATTTCGCTGATCTCGAATGACAGCGCCAGCGGCCGCGTGTCGAGCAGCGGCTGGAGTTCGCGACAGAACACCTCGAACAAAGCATCGCCCGCCGCTTTGCGCACTTCCAGGGAGCGGCCGTGGGCGATGCGCAGGGTGAGATGGATGAAGGCGTTGTCGGGGTGGCCATCGGCGACCAGGAAATGATCGCGCCTTTCGGCGCGCGTGCGCAGGCCCGCCAAAGGAAACGCTTCGATGCCGGCCGCCACGGTGTGCAAGGCCTGCATCAAGGCCGGCAGGCGCAAGGCGGGCTCGAGGTTGGCGGTGTATTCAATGGTGATATGAGGCATGGGCACCGGCTCCGCGTTGCAAGCGATTAACATGTTAACTATACTCGCGACGCCGTCGGGGTCAAGCCACGCGCGGCCGTGATTCCGTTTGTACGAGGTGTAGGCAATGACGAAGCTGCAGGCGCTGAAGGGTTCGATTCCACCGGTGGTCACTCCGTTCAAGAACGGCGCGGTCGACTACGAGACCTATGCGCGGCTGGTGGAATTCCAGGTCGCCAACGGTTCTCACGGCGTGCTGGTGAACGGCACGACCAGCGAGCCATCCACACTCACCACGGCCGAACGCAACCGCCTGGTCGACGTCGCGATGGAGACGGTCAAAGGCCGCGTGCCGGTGGTGGCGGCGACGGGTTCGCAGTCCTATGCCGAAACGGAGGAACTGACCCGTCACGCTGTGCAGGCAGGCGTTGATGCGCTGCTGGTGGTCACGCCCTACTACATCCGTCCGCCGCAGCGTGGTCTTGTCGCTTACTACCTCGCGCTCGCCGCGCAGCACGAGGTGCCGTGGATGATTTATCACATCCCCGGTCGCGCGGCGGTCAATGTCACGCTGGAATCGATGAAACAGATTCGCGAGCAATCGCCGCACTTTGTCGGCATGAAGCACGCGGTCAACGATCTCGGTCTCGTCACGGAGTGTCTTGTCGCCTTTGGCGATGACTTCAAGATTTTCGTCGGGCTCGAGGAATTGTCTTTCCCGATGATGGCCATCGGCGCCTGCGGTCTCATGAACGCGGTCGGCAACCTGCGCCCGGCAGTGCTCTCGCAGATGTGCGAAGCAGTGTGGAAGGGCGATCTGGCCCTCGGGCGCGCACTGCATCAGCGCCTGCTCGAAATCAACCAGGCGGTGTTCTACGACACCAATCCGATTCCGATGAAGTACATGATGAAGAAGCTCGGTCTCCTGGCCGGCAACGAACACCGCCTGCCAATGGTGCCGGCCACGCCAGAGCTGGAAAAGCGCCTCGATGGCGTGCTCGAGCGCGCTGGATTGCTGGGCGCGGCCAGCAAGGGGTGAGCAATGCGCCCGCCCGTGGCCGCCGGCGTGTCAGCGCCAACGGCTACATGCGCGATATCGAGCTGTCGCTGCCGCTGCAATTGCTGAAAGCGCGCGAGGCAGCCATGGCGCGCTTCCGTCCGATGCTGCGCGGCCATGGCTTGACGGAGCAGCAGTGGCGGGTGATTCGTGTATTGGCGGCAACGCCCGCCATCGATGGCGGTGAACTCGCGCGAAGAAGCTTTTTATTGGCGCCGAGCCTGACGCGCATCCTGCAGAATTTCGAAGCGCAGGATCTCGTGCGACGCGGTGCCCATGCCAGCGATCAGCGCCGCGCCCTGTTCGAACTGACGACGCGCGGTCGCCGGCTGTTTGACGACGTGGCGCCGGATTCGGAGCGCCTCTATGCCGGCATCGCCAAGGAGTTCGGCGTAGAGAAGCTAGAGACGCTGTACGCGCTGCTCGCCGAGTTTTCGGCGGCACTGGGAAATGTGTAGGTGCGAATTCATTCGCACATTGAAATGCTTTTTTGCGGCGTTGAAATCTGGGTCGGATGTGCGAATGAATTCGCACCTGCACATCCCGCGCCGTCCAGCGGGCTCTATCCCTGTTTCAGCAACTCCTCTACCCGCGCGATCATTTCGTCCTTGTTGTACAGGTCGTAGTAGATCGAGGCCATGATGATCTGCGGTCCAAAGAAGAAGCGCTCGTACAAGGTCTGGCGGCTGCCGAAGGCTGAGATGGCGACGTCATGGGCGAGGCGAAACAGACCTACGCGCTCACGACTGTCGAGATTGATGGTCTGAAAATACTGCGCGACATCGCCGCTTATGCCGTTGCTGAAATCCGCTTCGCAGGGAATCGCCATGAGCGAGCTCGACCCCAGCAGTTGCACCAGTTCGATCAGGCGCGGGTACATTTTCGGAAACAGATTGCGCGAGGTGTCGAGTGGCCGGCGCAGCGGCATGAACACACCGCGCTGGTCGGCATGGGCCTGGCCCTCGGCGGCGTAACGAAACGCGCGCACGCTCTCGGCTATCCACATCGCTTCCGCTATCTGCGCCTTGACCTCCATGTCCTTGTCCTTGCCGGTGGCGCGCGCCATCGCGCACAGCAGACCGACGATGAACTCGGCCTTGGCGAGTTTGCCGCACACCACCTGGTGCATCATGTGGATGACGGCATTGGTCTCTGAGAAGGCGCGATTGCACAGCAGTGGCTCGCGATACATGAACACCCGTTCCCACGGCACGAGCACGTTGTCGAACACCACCACCGCGTCCATTTCCTCGAAGCGCGAGGCGAGTGGCGCATCGAAACGGGATTGGTTGAGATCGTAGGTATCGCGGCAGATGAGGCGTATGCCCGGTGTGCCTACCGGCAGCGCGAACGCGAACGCGAACGGCAGATTGTCCGGCGAGGCGGTCAGCAGCGTGGACGGAAAGACTTCGATTTCATCGGCATGTGGCCCGAGGGTCGCCAACAGGCGCGCGCCGTTGACGACGATGCCGGCGTCGGTCTCTTTCACTATCTGCAAGGCAACTTTGTCGCTGTATTTGCCTTCCTTGGCCTGCGCATGGTTGAAGGTCGGATTGACCAGCGTGTGGGTCAGCACTTTGTCGTAGTCGCGCACGAACGCGTAGTAGTCACGCATGTTGTCGGCGAATTCCGGGCGCCCCTGGGCGAGGAAGTCGGCGCCGGCGGCAAAGGCCATCACCGAGGCATTCTTGTAGTCTGGCGTGCGGCCGAACATGCCGTTGGACCAGGTCGCCCATTCGTAGAAAGCCGCGCCGCGCCGCGCGACGTCCTGCGCCGTACGCGGCGTCAAGAAAGACATACCGTAGCGGCGGCCATGCTCTTCGTAGGTCAGGGTGTCGGCGAGCTTGGGGTCGAACTGTCGGTCCATGAACGCGGCCAGCGTGTGGGCGCCACGGCACAGACCGGGCTCGGTGGTGACATCGGCCACGCGCTTGCCGGCCAGCCACACCTCGCGGCCGTCATCGAGTCCCGCCAGGTACTGGCGGCCATTGCGTATACCGGTGCCGGTGCTCGAAGTGCTCATGTTTTTTTCCTGCTGCGGGTTGAAGAGGCGCGGGGCGTGGGCGCTGCGACGGTCGGGCTTTCCCCCGCCAGCGTGCGCAGGCCGAATTCGAGTTGTTGCCAGGTGTCGGCGTCCAGCGAGGCCTTGAGTTCGGCGTAGACCTTCGCGACTTCGGGCATGAGCTGCTCTTCGAGGCCACGCCCGGCGCGGGTTGCCGACACGTACATCACGCGCCTGTCGGTATCGGAACGGCGCCGCGCGACCAGGCCGTTGCTGGCCAGACGGTCCAGCACCCCGATCAGGCTCGGCTGCGGAATGAGGGTGAGCGCGGCCAGCGCGTTATGAGCGATTTCGTCGCGCTCCCACAGCACACGCAGCACGCGCCATTGCTGTTCGGTGAGGCCGGCGGCGGTGAAGACGCGACGAAAGCGCGGCATCACCGCGTCCAGCGCGCGATACAGCAGCATCGGCAGGGAGTGGCTGAAGTCCTGCATCGCCATGACGTGAGGTGGCCATCCCGTTTATTAATTAATAATTAATATATTAATTAAATGCTCGGATTGGCAAGCATCGTGGGTGAGCGATCCTGGGGGATGGTTGCCATCGGCGCCATTGATCGGCGCCGATGGCGGGGATCAGGCTGCCGCGGTCTGCGCCTCGAGCTTGTCGATCAATTCGCCGAGCACCCGATCAAACAAGGGGTCGGCCTCAGCGCGGATGATGACCGCGCGCTGCTCTTTCAACTGCTGTGCGAGGTCGATGAGCGTGGCGTCGCGCATCATGTCGCCCTGGCGATTGGTGAACAGGTAGCGGCCGGTGGTCGGGCTGATCCAGGTGAAGCGGCCGCGCTCGACGCTGCCGGCGGCGTCCTGGAATTCCACCCAGTCGCCAAGATCAAGCGTCGTGATCTCTTCCACATAGTGTTCGAGATCGGCGTCGTCCGGCACTTCATCGGTGAAGTGATTGCCCGGGTCATCCAGCACCTGTTCCGGTTCGAAGGCCGTGAAGTCGATGTCGAGCTCTATCGGTTCGCCGACCTTGCGTTCGAACAGGCGTGCCAGGCCGCGCTTGATGAATTCCTCGCTGCCCGGATCGTTGACGTCGGCGACGCGCGCCGGCGCGGGCGCTGCAACGTCGGCGCCGCTGCCGAGTTTGCGCGCCGCGATGCTCGATTCCTCGATGTTCTTGATCGCCACCACGTGCAGGCTGGCGAGCATGCTTAAGAACTTGCTGCATTCCGGCGGCGGCATTTCCAGCGCCAGCATGCCGCGCTTGATGCCCTTAAGCATCTGCGGCAAACGCGCTGAGAGCTCCTTGCGATCATCGGCCGTCAGCTTGGGCTGCACCGACCACACCAGTTCGTCGACGGTATGCAGCTGCTGCCGCCATTCCTCGCTGTCCACTCCGTGTTCGACGTGCGAGATGATCAGCAGTTGACGCCAATAGTCGAGCAGGAAGTTCTGCACGAACTCACGCACGTCGAAGCCTTTCAGGCGCGCGCGCAATTGTTCGTCGACCGCCATCTTGGCCAGCACGATCTGCTCGCGGGTGCGCAATGAACGCGATGATTTCTCGGCGCGCTCATCGGCGCGCTCGGTCTCGTGCTCGATGAAGGCCGTGAAGTCGTCGAGCACCTCTTGAAACAGCGCGACGTCGTCGTCGAAGTCGTTGACGATGCGCTCGACCGCCTGCTCCATCTTGTCGTACAGGGCGTCGGATTGCGGCAGCCCTTCGTACCAGCCAACCGCCGCGCGCGCCAGCGTATCGAGCAGGCGCCGCGCCGGGTGGGTCTTGTGCGAGAACACTTCGCGCTCGAGGATGGCGACCTTCAAGACCGGAATCTGCAGGCGCCCGAGCAAAGCTTTCAAGGCATCGGGAATGGATTTGTCCTGCAGGATGTAATCGAACAGCAGCGACACGATTTCGAGCGTCATGTCCTGCGTGGGCGCCATCTGGCCGATGACGCCGCTGCTGCGCAATCCGCGCAGAACGTTGGCCTGGCCTTGGGCCACCAGCACACCTTCGCCCGCACTCTGCGCTAGCCCGGCGCCATGGCCGGCCAGCAGTTCGCCGCGCTGCAGTTGCGTCAAAGTGCCGACCAACGCCGGCACCGTCAGGAATTCAACCGGCTCATCGAGACCCAGGCTCGGAAAGCCACCGACACCGCCGACACCACCGACACCACCGACACCACCGACACCACCGACACCACCGACACCACCGACACCACCG
>JADLGE010000012.1 GCA_020849475.1 Gammaproteobacteria bacterium | reverse complement strand
CTTGCCATTGCTTTTCGGTCAGTTTCATCCCGACCTTAGATCACGAACTGAGATCGCCGTCGATCTCCTCGAAAGATAGATCTGATTTCAGTAACTTACATCTACCGAATTTTGAGACCGCTTCTAGTAGTCGCAATCAAGATCTTTTTTCCAGTCGCCATTGCCATTAGCACTTCGGACAGTTGGGCCTTTGCACCATCACTGGTAATCGGGTAGATATAAAAGCGATGGACGCCGGTAGTTGTGCCCGACCAAGACGAGCAATTAAATCCCGCAGTGATCGCAACTGTACTGTCTAGGTCGACGATATGCACACCGCTTGAAGTGTAAACACGCTCCACCGTTGCACCCAAAGAAGTGTACCCGGCGTACGATGTCCCGGGCCACGACCAGAGTATCAACATCGTAAGAGCAAATACGCGGGTTGGGGATTGCAGACACCGTCTTCTAGTACTGACAAGGCGCAGCCATCTACCCCAAGAATTTGATCCACATGGCCGCATTCGGTGAGCGCTCTGCACCGCCGGAGTCATTGATCGTCCTGCGATATGCGACTTGCCTGTATTAGGCAGCCGCACCCTGCCCAGAACAGTCGCCCTAACGGCTGTTCGCGACCGGCTATCCAAAAAAGCGGTAGCAATAGCTAAACCTCGGCGTACGATAGATATTGAAATCCGTTCCACGTCTTGTCCTCGTAGGGTTTCGCTGGCTCATTCGAGTGTTGACTAACATTGAGCGGAAATCAACATTCTGCGTCACTACGGCATTTATACTCGGTTGTGTGGACGTTTAGCGCAGTGAGTTCGAACGTGAATCAGAGCACGAAGCTTCATAGCTAGGCGTAGCATTGCTCTTGTGTCCTATATTCGTGGTCTTTTGCAGTTGGGAGTTAAGAATTCGAGCGAGAGCGTCGCGACCGCGCTAAGTTGATAACCACAATTGTTCCCGAAGCGCTTTCACGGCGCATGCTCGATCGCTCACTCCGCTGTGCGGGATTTTTGCGGGGATCGGTTGCCCGCCGTTGCCCTCCGTCGGCCATTCTTGCAACGGACGCCCCGGAGAAGATTAAATGATTTCAGTTGCTTAGAATTTGCCGCGCGACCTACGAACTAGGGGGTCGGAGGTTCGAATCCTTCCGGGCGCGCCGAACTCCTCTCGAAAATCATTCAGTTGAATGCCGCGACCGACTACGACATTCCATCTCCTGGCAATCTCGTGCGGGACTTTTATCCCGCACACCAATTTCAATCCGCTCCCGTCTGCCTGACGCATTACTCTGGTGATCTGTCGTCTTCGATATTCCTCTCAGACATTTCTTTTCACTATTTCCTTGATTTACGCATGTAGCGCGGTCGTATCCTACGACGTGTTGTAAAAGTCGCGAGTCCGGCAGGTGGTTGCCTGCGGTGGTTGATCTCGACCGTGAGCCATGCAGCGTGATAGTCGTTCGGAATCTAGCATCGGGCGATTCCGCTTCGCCCGAAACGTCGACTCACATGGCACAGGGGTCCGGACTCAGCCACCATCCTTCAGCCGCAGCGAACCGTCGGCAAGTTCCCAGCCCAACAGCCTGAACACCAGCGCTTCAGCTTCGTCGTATTTCGGCGAGTGCGACATCATCACCATGTTCTTGATCGGATCGCCCGAATAGTGCCGTTCGTACAGTGCCTGGCGCGCGCCGAACTGCTCTCCGGTGATGTCCCAGATGAGCTTCATCGCCTGAAGGCGCATCTTCGCCGGAACCCCGGGCCCGATCATGAGCTGCTCAAGCAGCGGTTTGAGTGCGGGGTCTTCGAAATCCTGCTCGGTGAAAGTGATGGGGCCTGAGCCACCGATCACGCGGATGGCATCGTAAGCTGCTTTGTTGACCATCGGAAAGAAGGCGACGACGGCACTCGTCCCGACCCGCGGCTGGGTGCGCCCCATGGATTGCAGCCCGTCGATTCCGACAGGCTGGCCAACGCCATAGGCCGTCAGGCGCTCAACGATATCGAAGGTGCAGGCGCGTTCAATACCTTCGGCGACGTTCAGATGACAGACCAGTTCGCCAAGGATTTCACGGTAACGCGGTAGCTTGTCTCGGCCGGTGACGCGCGCGGCGAGCGCGGCAACGCCGGTCAGGAATCTGAGCTTGGCGGTTGAGCGCGCCACCGCCTGCATGGTGGTGTAGCCGGGATAGAGCGGAATCAGGTTGTTGAAGGCATGCAGATCGCCAGCCAGGATCACGCGCTCGTCGGGCACGAAGACATTGTCGAACAGCAGCACGGCATCACCTTCGTCATAGCGCGATGTAAGCGGCCGATCGAACACACTGCGGTTATCGCTGTAAGGCTCGCGGCACACGATAGTAAGTCCCGGGGAGTTCATCGGCAGCGAAAACAGCAGGCACTTGTCTTCCTCGCCCGGCAGGCGCGGCTGATAGGGGCCGACGAGCACTTCATTGGCGACCGGCGCGAGGGTCGACAACAGCCGCGCGCCGCGCACCACGATGCCGTCACGACGGCGTTCGACCAGATGCACGGTCTCGTCGGGCGCCGCATCCTTGCTACGGTCGGTCTGGGGATCGATCAGGGTGTGCGTGATGGCGAGATCGTGATCGCGCACGAAATCGCGATACCAGCGCGCCTTCTCGGCCTCTGCTTGCCTGCACATGAAGGTCAGCGCTTCGATCTGGTCCATGCACCAGGCGCTCATGAAATCCGAGAGTCGCCCCATCAACCCGTAGGTCAGGTCGGCGCGTGCCCGAAAGCACGCCAGCAGCTGCTCGGCTTGCGCCTGGGTGCGGGCGGACAGGTAAGTAGCGCTGACCGGCGCGGCCGCGCCGGCGGGCACGAAGGTCAAAGTTTCGCGTTGGTCTGCCGTGTGCTGCGCGTCGTAGAGCGCGGCGATGGTGTCGATGACACCGCGAAAGGCGGGCGACGTGGTGACGTCGGCGACGCGATTGCCCCCGGCATGCAGCGCGCGTCCATCCCGCAGGCTGTCGATGTATTGCTGACCCGTACGTATACCCATGCGCTGTGCTCCCCTGGTCCCGCCTGGCGGGTGTGCTGACCAGGCCTGAGTGTCAGGCAGCGGCGATGGCTGCGGGAGTTTGCAAGCCGCCACGAATCTTATATTTTCGGCCGATGCGCGCTGAACACATCCTAAGTCTGCCGATGACCGCCGACTATGCTCGGCTCGCGCTACGCCTGGGTGCCGCTCAAGGTCACTCAGCAGAGCAGGTGCTGGCCGGGACCGCGCTGTCTGCGGCCCGTCTCGCAGCACCGGCCGCGCGCATCACGCAGCGCGACTGCTGCGTCGTGCTCGACAATCTCGATCGCCTGCTCGGCCCGGGCTGGCCCTTCGCGGTGCGCTTCGGGCCCGAAACCTCGGGGCCACTCGGTCACGCAGTTGCATCGGCGCCGAGCGTCGGCGCTGCGGTGGAGACGCTGACTGTGCACGGCCAGAGTCGCTCGCCGCGCTACGTCATCCGCCACGACAAGGCGCGCAGCGGCGTCGATCGAATCGAAATGGTCGAAACCATCGCTGTTAGCGCCCGACAGCGGCTCACGGGTGACGAGATCATCATGCTCAGCCTGCACAACATGCTCGAGACGCTGGTTGGCGGCGACATCGCTGCGGCGCGGTTTACATTTCGCTCGCCTACACCCTCTCACGCAGTCCTTTATGCTCGTGCAATCCGAGGACAGGTGCATTTCGACGGCGGTTTCACCGCCATCGAGCTCCCGGACACCTGGCGAACGCGGCCTTCGCCCTTCGCCAATCCGCAGCTCTACAAAGCGGCGATCACGGCGCTCGAGATCGAAGGGACCGCGCTGCGTGCCGATGGCCTCGTGGTCGCCGAAGTCGAACGCGCGTTGGGCGAGAGCAGTGAGCGAGTGTCTACCCTGACCACCATTGCTGCGGGTCTCGGCATTTCGCCCCGCACCCTTACGCGACGCCTCCACGAAGCGGGTACAAACTATCGCGCGCTACGGGACGCGGCGCGGCAACGGCGCGCGCACCTGCTATTGGCTGAGACCGATGGTTCAGTGGAAGCCATCAGCGCGGCTCTCGGTTATGCCGACCCAGTGGCGTTCAACTGCGCCTGCCATCGCTGGTTTGGCATGGCGCCTCGGGCCTGGCGCCAGCTCAAGCGCGCACAGCTGTCGCCCTAACCTACAGTCCCTGAGTTATCGCTTCCTGCCAGTACGCGTTGACGGCGTGGCCTAGCCCGCCAGCCTCTTGCTCTCGTCATTTACGCGCATGCTGGCCGGCGTGGTACCAAGGCTTTGGCAGAAAATGGAGACATTCGACATTGTATTTATTTGAGTCGGACGTTGATGTCATCGATGGCGGCAGCGCCGACGGCTGATTATCTGGGATGTCCCCTTTCCTCGTAATCGAGGACTACTCCCTGGTAAACGTAGCGCAATCTACTCATGGATAATCAGCGTAGTGCGCGTGATCTCCACGTGACGGCAACTAGCAAACGCCCGCTCAATTGCCGTTATATTGCGGTGAATCAAGAGTTCAAGTTCCGCGTTGCTGACGTTCCCGGTCGAAATAAACAGTAGCGCCGGCTGGCCAGTCAGCAAGAACGTCTGAACGAAATCACTATCCTTGGTCACCACAATCCGATCATCACGTAACGCACAGGCGACAACGTCGGAATCGGGCGTACGATTCCCAAGCGGCAAGTCCAGCGTGTGCAAGGCGTCGTGCCCGTGCTGCGTTAGCCACTGCGCAAACCGCTTTGGCAACTGCGCATCGACCAGAAATTTCACGCCGTGAGGGGTTCGGCTCGATTTACATGCGCTAGGCGGGCGGCATAGGCCAGCGTGGCAAGAATATCGTCACGCTCGAGGTCAGGATAATCGGCGAGGATCTCGTCGATGGTCATACCACCGGCCAACCATTCGAGGACGGACTCAACTGGATATCGCAGGCCACGTATACAGGGCTTGCCATGACATATCGCAGGGTCGCTGGTGATACGGCTGCTCATCGGGTTCTACCGCGCCAGAAGTGTTTCTCGGAGTATAGGGGGTCGCGCTGAAATTCTGCAGCCCTGTCCGCTATCCGCGCCGAAGCGGGTGCCCAAAAGTGTGCTGGTGCCCCGCTGTTGGCGCCGGCCTCAAATTGAGCCACCGTGTCGGCGTTTCAGTGAGCCAGGTAAATTGAATAGATTTGCGAGGGGAACGCGGTTCGTAGGAGGTCCGGACTGGCCCACCAAAACGTCGGCGCGCTGCTTGGAAATGGCTCACTTTCGTGTCGGCGCCAACAGAGCTTCAGCCCAGCCTACAGGGCCGAGATATCTAGTGGCAGACCGTCCTTAGGTATCGGAATCGAGAGGAAGCTCGTCTCCATGCGATAGCCGTCCAGCAATGACCAGCGGAAGCGGCGCAACAGCTGGTGCATCGCGGCCTTGATCTCCATCTCGCCGAACAGCATGCCTATGCATTTGTGCGCGCCGCCGCCGAAGGGCACGAAGGCGAAGGGATGGCTGCGCTGCTCGGCGCGATCGGGAGCGAAGCGCTCGGGGTCGAAGGTGTCGGGCTCGCGCCAGTGAGCTGGCAGGCGGTGGCTCACCCAGGGACTCAGCAGCACGCCTTGCCCGACCTGCAGACGATGCCCCTCGAACTCGCAAGACTTGTGCACGCCGCGCGGATCGATTGGCAGTGGCGGGCAAAGCCGCATGCACTCATGCATCACCCAGTTCAGTTCCTGCATACCCTGCAGGGCGGCGTAGTCGGGCCGCGCGTCGCCAGCGAGCGCCTGCGCGCGCAGGCGCTCCTGCCATTCGGGATAGCGCGCGAGCTGGTACAGCAGCGTCGCCAGTGTACTGGTGGCGGTGTCATGGGCCGCCATCAGGATGAGGATGACGTGGTTGATGATGTCATCATCCGACAGCGGCTCGCCCTGCTCGCCGCGCGCGCGGCAAAGCTGTGCAAACAGATCGTCGCCATCGGCCTGCGCGCGCTTGCGTGGCAGGAGTTCCCGAAAATAGGCCTCCATCACCCGCCGCCCTGCCGCACCAGCGCGCCAGCGGGTGCCCGGCAGCGGCTTGCGCACCAGCCCCGTGGGCGCACGCACCATATCAATCAAGGCATGGTTGACTCGCGCGGCCTGGGGCGATGGCGGCTCACCGAGGAACACCTCGCTGCCGACATTGAGCGTCATGCGCTTGAGCAGCGGATAGGCCACGACAGCGTCACCGCCAGGCCATGCGCCAAGCTCCGCATGAATGCGCTCGTGAACGAGCGGCAAGTAGCGTTCCAGTGCCTCCTTGCGAAACGCGCCGGCCATGATCGAGCGGTGCAGACGGTGCTCGTCGAAATCCAGCATCAGGAGGCCGCGCCGAAAGAACGGCCCGAAGAAGAACTCCCAGATCGCCGTCGTGAACTGCTCGCCGCGGTTCTGGTAGACGAACTGGTTGGCGTCCGCCCCGAACAGCATGGTCCAACGTCGACCGAATAGACTTACATTGACCACATTGCCATGACGCTGGTGGGTCTCCATGAGATAGCGGTCGGCGCGAGCCAGGAACCCGAGTGTGTCGCCGAGCAAAGGCAGACTGCGACGATAAGGGGTGACTGCTGTTGCGGGGACAGAGGACGAGGCCTGGACGACGGTGGACTTGGACATGCTGGGACTTCCCCTCGTGGTTCGCGATGCGCAAGCGACGACATTGCCTGTTATTGAACGGTACCGGACGCACCGCCTCAACTCGCGTTTCGCGCGCACCGGGCAGACGCATTGCGAAGAGGAGTAAGCACTTGAGACGCCAACCGAAACAGTCCCGCGCCGTGGTAACCCGCGAAGTGATACTCACGGCAGCTGTTCAGGTTTTGATGCGACAGGGCTACGCTCGCACGACTACCAACCGCGTGGCGGAATGCGCCGGAGTCAGCGTCGGCAGCCTTTATCAATACTTCGCCAACAAGGATGAGATCCTGGCGGCCGTGCTGCAGCGTTTCCTTGCCCACCTTGAGTCTGACCTGCTGAGCCAGGCGCCCCCTGTCGAATTCAGTCTCGCCGAGGTCATCGAGTTCATCGTGATCCAGGTGCTGGAACCGTCACCGCGCGGCGCCGAGCTCATGTTCCTGCTGCAGCAGGCGGCGATCCCCGATTTCCGCAGACACGTGGAGCGCCTCAAGGGTTCGCTGCACGCAATGCTCCGCGACCTTGCGCTACGCCACGCGGACTTCGCAGAGGACGACAGCGACCTCGACACGCGCGTAGCTTTCGTCATCGACGCCGCGGAAGGGCTGTTCCTGTATGCAGCGCCGCGCATGTCTGTCGCGAGCTTCGCGGCCGAACTCTCGCGGCTGACGGCAGGCTATCTGTTGGCGCCATCGGCAGACTCGCGCACAGTCAATTACACTTGAGCAGTGTTCCTCAAGAACCTTACTTTCGCACGCCGCTGGCTGATACGAGGCTTGGTTTTTGATTTGCATCGCGGATTCACCCGCCAACCGACTTCATTAACCGACGCCTCTCCTCTCTTGTTGGCGCCGGCCTCAAATTGAGTCACCGTGCCGGCGTTCCAGTGAGCCAGATATAAATTGAGTAGATTTGCAAGGGTAGCGCGGTTCGTAGGAGGCCAGGACTGGCTCACTTAATAACGTCGGCGCGTTGGTTGGAAATGGCTCACTTTCGTGTCGGCGCCAACAGACCTGCACCGATTCCACGCCAGCCACTGCGCCGAGCGCACGCTCTACCAGCCATACACAAGCCGCACAGCGGATGCCGTCGACGAGCAGCAGCGGTTCGCGGCAGTGCCAGCAGACTGCGGCGTTCATGGTGATTTGTCCGGGACAGGTGATCGCGCGAGCGGCACCTTCATGATCTGCAGGCCGGCGACCGGCAGCGGCGGATCTGCGTGACGCTGCGCGACGACTACCAGCCAGATACAGCCGGCGATGGATGCCGCGAACACGGCGGCGCCCAGCCAGACGATGCCCTGGCGGTACCACGCGCGGGAATTGTCGCGCGGCCCATCGTCATTGCGCGTGGGTCGAATCACCGTGCGACAGCGAATAGACATAGGCTGCGGTCACGCGCGCATGGTTTTCGCCCAAGCGCGCGCGCCACGCCGGCATGATCCCGCCGCGGCCATCGCGGATGCTGGCTTCCACCGTTTCCAGGTCGCCGCCGTAGAGCCAGACAGTGTCGGTGAGATTCGGCGCGCCGAGTGCGGGATTGCCCTTGCCTTCCGGCCCATGACAGCTTGCGCAGACCGTGAACAGCGCCTTGCCGGCGATGGCCTTGGTCGCCTCATGGGGTGCGCCGCCAAGGCTCAACACGTAGTTGGCGAGGTTTTCCACGCCAGCGTCGCCGAACTGCGTACCCCAGGCCGGCATTACGCCGCGGCGGCCGTCGAGGATGCTGGTCTGAATGGCCTGGCCGTCGCCGCCGTAGAGCCAGTCGTGATCGGCGAGGTTCGGCGCGCCGAGCAGCTGATTCCCTTTCGCGTTGCGGCCATGGCAGGCCGCGCAGTTGTCGCGGAACAGCACCTCGCCCATCGCCAACGCCTGGTGGTCACCTGCGAGCTGTTCGATGGAGTAACCGCCCAAGCGCTGGAAGGTCGCGTCCAGGCGGCTGGTGTTGGCAGCGGTTTGCTGCGCAAGCTGCGCCTGCGAAGTCCAGCCGAGCAAACCTTTGTGGTTGCCGAATCCCGGGAACAGCAGCAGATACGTGAATGCGGCCATGAACATGGCCGCGGAAAACAGCACCCACCACAACGGCAGCTTACGCACCCCTTCGCGCAATACGCCATGTGCCCAGATGTGTCCGCTGGTGCCATCCGGCAGAGTCGGGATTTTTGCGCGCGGAGCCCACAGGAAAAGGAAAAGCGTGATGCCCATATTGAACACCACGAGGCCCATCACCCACAGCGACCAGCCATCACTCATGGCTTGTCGTCCAATGCGATGGCGGCAGCGTCGTCGTCTTCCATGGGCAAGCTTGCCAGAGCGTTGAACGCGCGCTGGTGCCGCGGCAGCCATGCCCAGACCCAGATGCCGATGAAAACGAGCATCATGGCGATGATGAAACCGCCGGCGACGGGGCCCCAGATCGGATTCATGGCGCACCTCCGTCGGTTGCGGCCGTCGCTGGCGCGACCGCGGGCTTTTGCGGCTCGTTGTCGATGCCGAGCCCTTGCAGGTAGGCGATCAGCGCATCCATTTCGGTCTTGCCGGCGACCGCCTTTGGCGCGCTCTTGATGTCTGCGTCGGTGTAGGGATCGCCGAGGAAACGCAGCACGCCCATGCGCTTCTGAATGTCCTTTCCGTCAATCAGCGCGAGCGACAACCACGGGTAGCCCGGCATATTCGACTGCGGCACGACCTGGCGCGGATCCATCAGGTGCAGTCGCTGCCACGGATCCGAATACTTGCCGCCGACGCGAGCGAGGTCCGGTCCGGTGCGTTTACTGCCCCACTGGAACGGACGGTCGTAAACCGATTCACTGGCCGTCGAGTAATGTCCGTAGCGTTCGGTTTCGAAGCGCAGCGCGCGGATCATCTGCGAGTGGCACACATAGCAGCCTTCGCGCACGTAGACGTCTCGTCCCGCCAGACGCAGTGGAGCGTAGGGTTTGACGCCTTCGGCCGGCTGCACCCTGTTCGACTCGATGAACAGCGGCGTGATCTCGGCAAGGCCGCCTATCGACACCATGATGGCGGTGAGGATGCCGAGCGCCCATGCGTGCTTTTCGATGAACTCGAAATGACGATAGGCCATGGCGAGTTCCTCAACCTTGCACCGGCAATGGGGCCGGCGTCTGCCTGGGTTCCGGGTCCGGAATCGGCACAGGAATCGGCGAGATGATCGGTTTGCGCGCGTCGGCTGCGGTGTACCACAGGTTCCATGCCATCACCCACATGCCGAGCCAGATCAGCACGCCGCCGAACCAGCGGACCATGTATAGCGGCTTGATCGCGATCAGGCTGTCGAGAAAGGAATGGGTCAGCGCGCCGTCCGGATTGGTCGCGCGCCACATCGTGCCTTCGATGACGCCTGCGGTCCACATCGCAATGACGTAGAACAAGGTGCCGGTCAGGTGCAGCCAGAAATGCAGTTCCATGCCCTTGCGCGAGTACATGGCGGGACGGCCGAGCGCACGCGGCGCCATCGCGTACAGCGAGCCGATCGTAATCATCGCCACCCAACCGAGCGATCCGGAATGCACGTGAGCGATGGTCCAGTCGGTGTAGTGCGATAGTGAATTCACGGTCTTGACCGCCATCAGCGAGCCTTCGAACGTGGCCGCGGCGTAGAACACCAGCGCCAATACCATGAACTTCGCGGCTGGGTCCTCCTTCAGCCGGTGCCACGAACCGTTGAACGTGAACAGACCATTTGCCGCCGAACCCAAGCTCGGCATCAGCAGCACCAGCGAAAACGCCATACCGACCGATTGCACCCAGTCGGGCAGGGCGGTGTACATCAGGTGATGCGATCCCGCCCACATGTAGGTTGAGATCAATGCCCAGAAATTGACGATCGAGAAACGGTAACTCCACAGCGGTTGCTGCGCCTGGCGCGGCACGAAGTAGTACATCATGCCGAGAAAGCCCGCGGTGAGAAAGAACGCGACCGCGTTATGGCCGTACCACCACTGCACCATCGCATCGACCGCTCCGGAATAGATCGGATACGACTTGGTCATCGACACCGGAATGGCGATGTTGTTGATGATGTGCAGCAATCCGACCGCGATGATGAAGGCGCTGTAATACCAGTTCGCGACGTAGATGTGGCGGATGCGCCGGCGCGCGAGCGTGGCGAAGAATACCGCGCCGAAACTCACCCAGACCACGGCGATGAGAATGTCGACGAACCATTCTGGCTCGGCGTATTCCTTGCTCTGCGTCATGCCCAGCGGCATCGTCACCATCGCCAGCACACAGATCAGTTGCCAGCCCCAGAACGTGAACTCCGCCAGCCGCGGCAGGGCCAGGCGCGTGTGCCCGGTGCGCTGCACGACGTAAAAGCAGGTGCCAATCAGTGCGGAACCGCCGAACGCGAAGATCACGCCAAAGGTGTGGTCTGGACGTAGCTTGCTGAAGGCCAGGAACGGAACGTCCAGATTCCAGAACGGCCAGGCCAGTTCCGCTGCCAGATACATGCCGACGAGCATGCCGATAATGCCCCACACCGCCGAGGCGAACAGGAACAGGCGTACAACTCTGTCGTCGTAGGTCTCGATGGCAGTCATAGGGCGCTCCCGACAGGGTCACGCATTGTCCCAAAGAAACGCCAGCGATCGCTCTGACTCATGTCAGTGCTCCGGACGTGTCGATATCTGGCGTCCGCCCGCCATGGCCAATGCGTCCGAACAATGAAAGAGGCTGCCTCGCGCGGGTTTTGTCTTTCTGTCAGGCGGTCATGTAGACATAATCCTGGCGAGCACGCCAAGCTACTGCTGCCAGGCAACCATTGGCCAAGGCGCACCGACCGCCGGGGTCGTCAAAGGAATGCCCTATTCGTTCAGGGAGATATCTGCATGAAACATCCCGACCTGCTTTCAGGCGCCGCCCCCCTATTCATGCTGCTCGTGCTATGGGTGGGCCTGCCCTGCGCATCTTGGGGCACGCCCGTGCTGCGAATCACCCACCTGCGGCCAGTCAATCTTGCAAACACGTTCACCGCTGACCCGCTTGATCCCTTGAGCGCGGGTACCGTTCAATTCTCCGGCACGAGATTCGGATTTACGTTTATCGGTGTCTCCGGCAAGAGCAAACCTGCACTGGGGGATGCCGCCAATCCAGCCCTTGCTCTCTCGGGCAAACTCGTTCAGACGGCACTTACTCTAGCCCCCAGCGTGCTACTCGAACTGAGCGATACAGACTTCATCGGACCGTTGCCGGAGCCCAGTACGCTGTTCTCGATCTTTAAGCTTGCGAACAGCGATCCGAGGTCGGGCCTGTATACCGTGGCAAGCTATTTCGACAGCACCAACACCTTGTTCGGGCACGAGCACGAGCTTGTCAATTTCCAATCGACGTATCAGGTTCAGGACGTCAATCGCGCTGATAAAATTCCAGACATCCAAGGCCCTTACTCCCTGACCATCTCAGCACTATTCAGCCAAACCAGGTTTGGCATCATCGAATTCGACGGGTCTCTGACTGCCGTACCGGAACCCGGCACACTTTTGCTCATGGTCTGCGGGCTGCTTGTCGTTCCTAGCGTTCGCCCACGCAGAGCATTTATCTCCACACTGTAACGATCTGCAGTCGCGAAGAGCGCTCACCTGCGCGGATGTGGGGCCCGGCGACTGTCAATCCGCGCCCGTTCCCTCTCCTTTCCATCGACACACGTTCTTATGTGCGTCGAATTGCGCTTCAGAGCGCTGCGCCTTTTTGCGATTTCAAATGACCTGTAGCGCCGTGAATTTCTGGCGCCCGATCGCCACGTTGGTCTCAAGCGGGCTGGTTACACCGAAACGCAAAATCGATGGGGAACTGGATCAAGTTGGAGTGCACATCAGCGCGCATGAAATCCGCATTGAAGACGGTCTGTGGAAGCGCTTTCGCGATTTCGCCGATACCGAGGTGGTGGCCCACCCGTTCACCGACCATCGCACGCGCGAGCGCTGAGGCGGACGGCTTCGCGAGCAGAGCAGCGCTGACGCCCAGCGCTCTTGCCTTGGTCCTCACCCTCGTCCCTCAACCTCGTCCCTCAACCGCGCGCCCGCGGCCGAATTTCGGCCGCCAGATGCCCAGCACCACGTTCGCGACGCACAGACACAAAATAATCCATAGCGCGCCCCATTCGTGTCGAAGCAGTTCGGCGAGCGCGGCGTGATCGACCGGCGCCTTGCTCGTCACCGACGCCAGCGCGCGCTGTGCCGGCGAGTCGATGCCACCGAGCGTGCCTTCGAATACCAATACGCCAGTGAGCGCCTTGAACCACGCCCAGCCGGCATTGTGGAAAGGGCGATGGACGGCAATGGATAACAGGCCGCTGACGAGCGTGAGCGCCGTGGCCGGCAGCAGCACCATGCGTGCTATCGACGCGAGACTCGCGCGCAGCGCGAGGTAGGCGGCGACGTCGTCCATCGGCGGCGCACGCAGCAACAGCGCAATGCTTGCGCAGATGCCGCCGCCCATGGCCATCGCGGCCAGCGTACGCACGAGCTTCAGGGTTCGCTTCATGTCTGGCATTGAATGTCCTTGGGCGCGCCGTCACGAAGCGTGATCTGCGGAAAAACCCTGTCTCGGCACCACGCAGCCGTGACCGTCCATGCAATGCACGCCTCGGGGAAATCATTCGCCCTCAAGCAGGCGGCCAGTAATCGTTGGCGCCAAGTCCCTGCAGGGCGAGACCGTGGCCGAGTTGCTCCAGCATCAACTGTTTGAGTCGCTGCGTCAGTAGCACACGTGCATAGCGCAAGGTCAGCGGCGGTTGCTGCGCCAGTTGCCCGGCGAGTTCCCACGCCCGCGCCAGCAATTGGTCGGCCGGCAGCACTTCGTTGACAACGCCCATTTCCTCCGCGCGACGGGCCGACAGCGTTTGCCCGGTCAGCAGAAAATACCGGCCGCGATTGATGCCGAGCACCAGCGGCCAGATGACATGGACGCCATCGCCGGGCACCAGCCCATTGGGAAAATGCGGGGCATCCTGGAACGACGCATGCTCCGCCGCGAGCACGATGTCGCACAGCACGGCAAGCTCGGCGTGAATCGACACGGGCCCATTGACCGCGGCGATCATCGGCACTTCGATTTCGAGCAGGTTCATCAAGAGCTGCTTGGCGTTCCAGTAGATCTGGTTCCAGGTGTGCGGCGACATCCGCGTGGCCGGCAGGCGCTGACCGACATTGGATGCATCGACCCGCTCGATGAACGCATCGCCGACGCCGGTCATGATGATGACGCGATTGTCAGGGTCCGCGCCGATATCGCGAAACGCGGCGCCGAACTCGGCATGGGGGCCACCGCCCCAGCGTAAAGTCTCGCCCTCGGAATGAAGCGTGACCTGCAGTATGCCGTCACGCCGTTCCATGCGCAGATGCCGGTACTTGGTCGAATAGGATGCAAAGACGCTCATGAGGTCCTCCCGCGACGTTGAGTATTGGATGCGCAATCCGCGGGCGGGCAACGTCCGGTTGGGCCGCAAGGCGATGCTGGGTTGCCTTGCAAGCATAGCTTGCGAAGCGGCAGTCGCGAGGGTGGAATAGGGGACAGACCACGGTTTCCCGCCTCTTGGGCGGTGCGTGCTTGAGCGCAGGAGCGGGGAAACCGCGGTCTGTCCCCTATTCCATCTCAAGCAGGAGTGATATCCCCATGCGCATTGCGCTCGCGGTGCGAGGCTTCTCTCGCGTCAGGCAAATACTTGGTGAGGCCTTTGGCGATGATCTCATCGTCGAGTGCGACGCCAGCGACATCGTCGACGTCGCGCGCGAGGTCGACGTGGTGGTGCCGATCATGACGCGCATTCCGGAGGCGGCGCTCGCTGGCGGGCGCATCAAGCTCATACAGCAGTACGGTGTTGGTCTCGATATCGTCGACATCGAGGCCGCGACGCGCGCCGGTGTGCTGGTCGCCAATGTGCCGAGCGTCGGCTCGGGCAACGCCGAATCCGTCGCTGAACTCGCGGTGTCATTGATGATGATGCTGGGGCGACAGATCCCGACCGCGCAGCAGCGCTTCCGCGAACGCCGCTTCAGCGGCCCCATGGGTCGCGCGCTATGGGGCAGCACGGTGGTGATCCTCGGCTATGGCGGCATCGGTGAAGAGATTGCGCGGCGGCTCGGCGGCTTTGGGGCGCGCGTGATGGCTGTATCCAGAAGCGGCCCAAGCGGCGAGCGGGCGCGCGATACGAGCGTCAAGCTCGAGCGCCATGTATCCGCAGCGCACGCGCTCGAGGTGCTGGGCGAGGCCGACTACCTGGTGGTGGCCGCGCCGGCGACGCCGGACAACATTGGCCTCGTGGATGCACACGTGCTGGGCGCGCTCAAGCCCGGCGCCTACCTGGTGAACATTGCGCGCGGACAGGTGGTCGACTACGCCGCGCTCTTGGCGGCACTGGCAAGCGGCCACCTCGCGGGCGCAGGCCTCGATGTGTTCTGGCAGGAGCCCTTCAACCCCGCAGATACGCTGTTCCAATACAACGTCATCGCCACACCCCATGTCGGTGGGGTGACGGAAGAGAGCCTGCGTGGCATCGGCGCGGCGGTGGTGCGCAACATCGAGAAGCTCGCGCGCGGCGAACTGCCGGATCATTGCGTCAATGCCGAGGTCTGGCCGCGGATTCACAGCGGCATGCGCGAAGGGGCGTAGCGCTCGTTGCACCTTGCTCGAACGCTGAGTCTGACTCGATGAGCGCTTGGCCCAGGGCTGTCGGAGCTTGTCCCGGTCTGCTGCTCGTCTTTGACGCATCCACTCCTGGCCTAGCGGCACTTCTCATTTGTCTGCCCCAAGTCCATCCCGCTCACCGCGACGAGGTCGCGGCCTATATGCGCTTCCGGGACAAGGGCTATCACACGAGTCTGCTTGGCGGCGTGATGTCCGGCGACGGAGTGTTCACCAAGGCTGGCAACGGCCGCATGAATCTGCTCGGTCACAATGACTTCAGTGGCGCGGTGCACGTGGGTGGCGGCGTGCTGGGGCTGGGGGTGGCGAACGCGCTGGGCGGGGATAACGCAGTGACCGTCGACGCGCCCGCCACGCTATTGGTCTACGGCGGCAGCCAGCAACTCGGTGCGCTCGCCGGCGCCGGCACGCTCGAACTCGGCGCCGGCGACAATCTGCGCGACCCCAATGCCGCCGCTGTGCATGCCGGCGCTGCGCGTCAGCGCGGCGCGCGAGCAGCTTGGCATGGTCTCGGGCGAAAGCGACGTGCATCTCGCGGCCGATCTCGCCTTAGGCTACGACCATCGCGACGGCGACTTCGAAGGCCATATCAGCGGCGTTGGTAACCTGGAAAAGGGCGGACGCGGCACCTGGAAGCTGAGTAACGCGAGCGCACACGTCGGCGACGACGTGATCAATGAAGGCAAGCTGCGCCTCGTTGGTCGCGGCGAACTCGCGGCGCGCAACGGTCTGATCGGTGTGGCGCCCGGCGCCCGCCCCGGCGCGACGGTCAGTGTCGAAAACGAAGCACGCTGGCTGCTCGCGGAAGATCTCTCCCTCGGCAGCCGCGCACAGTTGTCGGTCTACGATCGCGGCGCGGTGACAGTGAGTGACGAACTCGTGATCGGCCGTGGCAGCCTGGTGGAACTCGCGGGAGGCAAGCGGCGCGCATCCGAGTCGATGGCGGCGCCTTCGAGTTCAGCGCCGGCACGCTCGCCACCGGGCTGTTCGTCGGCGATCTGCACAACCTCGGCGGCACGCTCGCGCCTGGCGCGTCACCCGGACTGACGGAGATTGACGGCGATTACAGCCAGGACGTGAATGCGGCGCTCGACATCGAACTCGGGCCGGCGGCGCACGACATCCTGCGTGTGAGCGGCGCGGTCTTGCTGGGCGGACGCCTGCAAGTCAGCCTGGTGGACGGCTTCACACCGCAAGTCGGCAGCGGTTTCGATTTCCTGTTTGCCGCGGCCGGCATCCAGGGCCATTTCGATGAAGTGCTGTTGCCGGCTCTGGCTCACGGACGACTGGTCTTGCGCGATTTCGGCTCGCACCTGCGTCTCGAAGTGGCGCCGGTGCCTCTGCCGCCTGCAGCGGGCCTGCTCGGCATCGGACTGCTGGCGCTGCGCCGTCGACGTCCGGGCCGCAAGCTGGAAAGCAATTGAATCGTTGAGCGGGACAACGACACTCGTGACACACCGACAGGTCGGTGACGGCAATGTGCTCCGACCTGTCGCGCGAGCAGATTCAGTCCGCGCCTTGCAACCGCGGCGGAAAGCCGCGGCCTGCTCCTGCTTGTGCGGCGACTAAGCGTTGACCTTCGGCATGATTTCCTCAACCAGGCGCTTCATGTCGTCCAGCGTCTTCGACACCGGCACGCCACTGAATGGTGGCCACAAAAGAGGCATGTCCATGCCCGCATCTCGATAACGTTTCAGGTTGTCGGTGATCTGCGCCGCGGTGCCGACCAGCAGATTGCTGAGCTTGCCGTTCGGCGTCTGATCGGTCGGCTCATCGGTGATCGCAAACCAGATCATGCTGCACATGTCGAAGCCGTCATCGAGCGAGCGCGTGCTGCCGAGTTCGGCCAGTTCGCGGGAGATCTCGCCGCGCCAGCGCACGATTTCCTCGGGCGTGTCCTGGATGCCTATCCAGCCTGACAGGTTGTACTTGCTGATGCGCTTGGCGGAGCGCTTGGGATCTTTCAGACCGCTGAAATAGATCGGCGGATAGGGCATCTGCAGCGGCTTGGCGCCGAAACCGCAGGGCTCGAAGTCGGCGAACTCACCGTGGTATTCGAAGACCTCGTTGGTCCAGATGCCCTGCAGCACTTCGATGGTCTCGCGCACGTGCTTGTGGCGCTTGGGGAAGATGTGCGCGGCGCTGGCGGCGGCGAATTCTTCGGGCATCCAGCCTGAGCCGACACCGACGTTCACACGTCCATTAGACAAATGATCGACCGTCGCAATCTCGCCTGCCAGCACACCGGGCGCGCGGTAAGGCGTATCGATGATGCTCATGCCAATGCGCAGCTTTTTGGTCTTGGCCGCCAACCACGGAATGAGCGGCATGCCATGCAACCACTGGCCGCGCGCCGACACCGGCAGCGCCTTCGGGAACTGGTCCATCATGCCGAACGAGTGCTGCAGCTTCTGATGGTCCGACGCTTCCGGCACGACGATGCGATCGAGCGTCCACACCGAATCGAAATCAAGCGCCTCGGCGAGCTCGGTGAGGTCTTCGAGTTCCTTGACGGTGACCTGGTCACGAAAATTAGGCAGATACAGTGCGAGTTTCACAGGTGGCCTCCTCGGCGAGTTCGGCGATACAGGGGGATGATTCGCACCGCCCGCCCTGACGCGGGCAACGGCATGTATGAATCGTGGGGTGAAGTATAGGGTGGGTGCGTGGCGGGCGGCGAACTGCGGCCGGCCCCGACTTCCACACGATTTATGCTGCTGAGAATCCCGCGTCTGGTGGCAAGACAGGGGCAAGGACGCCATCACGCGGAAGAACGAATGCAACCATTCCAGCGCGCCCCTCTCGATGCGCAATCCTTTCGTGCGCTCGGCAAATTCGAGCAGTGCGTGGCGCGCTTCACGCGTGCGCTGCTGAATCTCGGGCGGCAGGAATCTGGCGAAGAACGCGTTGGTTCGGCTCGCCGTCCATTCGTTGAACCGCTCGCGGTCGCATTCCGGAATCCCCATGATCTTGCACACCTTGCGTGATGGCACGTTGTGCGCCATGTGCGCAATGACGTCCATGCCGCCGCGCGCCAGCGCATCGTCCATGGCGGCCTCTACGGTGAGTTTCACTTCGTCTTCCATGAGACGTGTGGTCTTGGAGCTCAAGGACAAGGCCGCCAGTCGGCGCAGCACCTGAGCTCGCGCCTCGACAAGTGACCGGTACTGTGGGGGCCAGCGTCCAAACCGCCGGCAACCGACAGAGGCGGGGGCCCGGACTCGCAGCGGTCGGGCGGCTGACGAAGTGCAAATTTTTGTGACAGGGGGTCGCCCTCGAACAGAGCCAACTGACATATTGACGCTTGTGGTGCGTAGGGCTGGCGGCTTCAGCCGGCGCCGGCCGATGGAGCAGAGGCCGAATGTGCGGACTGGTTCTCAGATCCAGTACATTTGGGGTATGCTGAGCGCTAAAGTTATTTAGCCTAACGGCAAGGGAAGATGGTGCTGCTTGGTGGGTCCCCGGTCCGGGGACGAAGTGGGCGCGTCGGTTTCGGTGATGGATGTGCGTTGCAACCTGAACGTTAAGGTTGGCGACGCCCCCCTCCCGGCTCCGGTCGGCGGTCGGGGCCAGGGCATGTATCCCGGGATTCACATACAAATTAAAAGAGGATACCCAACGTGAGCAAAGCATCCAGCAAACGTTCCGTTCTAGCTCTCACCCTGTGCGGCGCCGCTTTGTTGGGCGCCGGATCGATGAATGCCCAGGCCGTTGGTCTCAACGCGCCCACCATCAGCGATCTCAATGGCCTGTTCGGCACCAGCGTGTTTGACGCCGTCACCAACCAGCTGACTTTCACGCCGGCTGGCTCCAATGCACTTGATCCTCTTCCGGCGACTGCCTTCATGGCCGCCGCGACGGGCGCATCGCCGTTTTCGGTGGTCTTCGACACCCTGTCGTTGAACTTCACCGCACAGGCTGGCTTCAAGATCACCAGCATCGACATCTTCGAGGTCGGTACTTTTGGTCGCATTGGCAACTCGGCCAACACCTTCATCGGCGGCAGCGTCACCGTCAACAACGGTGCGACGCAGGCGATGGGCGTTTCGCCCAACGGCGCGACCGGCTCGGGTGCTGCTGATATCGCCAGCTGGGACGTCGGTGTCGGCAGCCCGCTGCATATTGAAGTGAACAGCGGCATTGCCAACATCGTGTGGACCAACGTGCTCGGCGCTTCGGTCAACGCCGGCAGCGAAGACATCGCGGTGGCGTTCAAGAACGCTGCACGCATTCAGGTGAACACGGCCCCTGTGCCGGTGCCGCCCGCTCTGCTGATGTTTGGCCCCGCCCTGCTCGCGCTGTCATCAATCCGTCGTCGCAATTCCAACGACGCTTGATAGCAGCTCGCAAGAGCAACAAAAAAGCCCGGCATTGCCGGGCTTTTTTTTGTCCTGTCCCTGGCGCTCTCATCCACGGGAATGCACACGCACCATTAGCCGCGCGCCATTCGCCCCCTGCCTGATGCCTATCAGGCCTCGCGCGACGCACCGTAGCGGTCGCTCAGCACGAATCGCGTGACCTTGCCCACGCTGTTGCGCGGCAGTTCATCAACACACACCACGCGTCGCGGAATCTTGTAGCTGGCGATGCGCCCCTGGCAGTGGGCACGGATTTCGCCGCTGGTCACAAGCAGATTGTCACGCGTGACCAGCACCGCGACGATCACGACTTCGTGCGCCCGCCCCGGCACCGCGATCACCGCGCACTCGAGCACCGCCGGATGTTCGTTGATGACGGTCTCGACTTCCGCCGGCAGAATCTTTTCACCGCCGCGCTTGATGACATTGGTCTTGCGCTCGACAACGTACAAGTGACCGCTCTCATCGAGATAGCCCACGTCACCGGTGCGGAACCACTCGCCATCGAAGGCCGACAGCGTCGCAGTCTCATCGTCGAGATAACCGTTGAACACATTCGGACCGCGGGCCTGCACTTCACCGTGCTCGAGCGGACTCAATTCACGCCCGTCATCGTCGACGATTCGCAGTTCAATGCCCGCCAGCGGCTGCCCGCAGGAGCTGAGCCATTGCGGCGCCTCGCCGCTGACCGCCGCGACGTGATTAGCGTGGCTGAGCATGGTCAGCAGCGGTGCGGTCTCCGACAGACCATAGCCCTGGGTGAGCCTGACCTTGGGCAGCCGCTGCATCAATTCCGCGATGCGCGGGCCTGGCATGGGCGAGGCGCCGTAGATCAATCGTTGCAAACTCGCGAGGTCGGTCTCCAAGCCGTCGGAGCCGCGCAGCAAGAGGCCAATCATGGCGGGCACCAGCATCGTGTCGGTGACGCCGTAACGGGCCACGGCATCGCGAAATGACGCGGGCGAAAAACTGCCAAGATAGGCATTGGCGGCGCCATCGACGACGCTCGAGAACATCAGGAGATCGGCCGAATGAAACATGGGAGCAACGTGCAGACAGACGGCCCCTGCCGTGCGCGGCCACGCGAGATTCACCTGCATCATGTTGGCGAGGATCTGCTGATGGCTGAGCGGCACACCCTTGGGTCGACCCTGAGTGCCGCTGGTGAAATAGATCAACGCAATCTCGTCGGACGCCACGTGGTGCTGAGCGACAGGCGCGTAAGCCAGCGGCCACTCGCCGAAACAATGATCGTCCAATACCAGACGCGGCAAGGCGGCGAACTGCGCCGGCAACTTACCCACTACGTCGTCGAGCGCTTTGCCGCCGGCCAGCAGCCGCACGTCGGCAGCTTGCATGATGGCGGCAATCTCCGGCGCGGCGAGACGCGGATTGATCGGCACCGGTATGGCGCCCATCCACAGCCCAGCGAACAGCACTTGCGCATAGTCGTGGGAATTGGCGCTGAGCACGGCGAAGGTCACGCCTGGACGCAGGCCGTGGGCGACCAGTGCCCCCGCGACGTGACGCACGCGCATAAGGACCGACTGCCAATCCAGGCTGCCGTGTTCGTTGATGGCAGCGACCTGGGAACCGAACAGCCGGGCGGCCCGCACCAGCGCGCCACTCAGTGTAGCCATCGTGAACTCGCTTCTCGTGATATCGGGCGTGGATTCTAACGGATCGAACCCACCCACTGACCGTCAACAGGGGCGGAAGGCGAGACAGGCACAGTGACCGCCGAAACCAAAAGAATTGGAAAGGATCACACCGCGCGACACGGCCCTCGCGCTGCCGCTGACAATGTCGAGGTGACACTCGGGATCGGCCTGCTCGAAATTCAGCGTGGGCGGCGCCAAGCCGCTTTCGCACGATTTGACGCACAGCACCGCTTCCAGGCCGCCAGTAGCGCCGCCCATGTGGCCGGTGGCTGATTTCGTCGCGCTCACCGGCACAGCCACGACCCGCTCACCGAGCAGCTCCCCGATCACGCGGGCCTCGAGCGCATCGTTCAAGCGTGTCGAAGTGCCATGGGCGTTGATGTGAACGACGTCGTCGCGTGTCGCGCTCGCGTCCGCCAGGGCCGCACGCATGACGCCGAGCGCACGATCACCATCCGGCGCTGGCGCGGTCAGATGATAGGCATCCGAGGCTGCCGCGTAGCCGGCCAGCTCGGCCAGCATCGGGGCTTGGCGTTGCCGCGCATGACGCTCACTTTCGAGGACCAGTACACCCGCTCCTTCCGCAATCACGAAGCCATCGCGGTCCCGGTCGAAAGGCCGGCTGGCACGCGCCGGACTGTCGTTGTAGCGACTGGTGATGGCGCCCATGCGATCGAGTGAGGCCATCATCACCGGCAGGATGGCGGCCTCACTGCCGCCCGCGATGGCGACATCGACGCGGCCGGCACGGATGAGATCCGCAGCGATGCCAATGGCATCCGTCGCCGACGCGCAGGCCGAATTGAGCGTCATCGCCGGTCCGCGCGCACCGCTGTAGAGCGATACCGCTGCGGCCGAGGCATTACTCATCGATTTCGGAAACATCAGTGCATTGACGCGCCGGCTGCCACGCGTCAGCAGCGTTTCAACACCGTGCGCCAGGCTCGCCGTGCCGCCCAACGCCGCCCCCATGATGACCGCGACGCGGTCGCGATTGCCGGCATCGACGACGAGACCCGCGCCGAGCAGCGCTTCATGGGCCGCCACCAGCGCGAATTGCGAGCAGCGATCGAGTCGTTCGATGGCCTGGCCGGCGGCGAAGCTCGGCCCCGCGAAATCGCTGATCTCGCCCGCGATCCAGGTTTTCAAGCCGAAGCTCTCGGCGTCAAATCGGCGTATGCGTCCAATGCCACTGCGTGCCGCGAGCAAGCCCGCCCAGGTTTCGTCGACACTGCGACCCAGTGCGTTGATGGTGCCGATGCCGGTCACGACAACTCGCGTGGAGTGGGTTCTGCTCACGGTTGCCTCATGGCGGCTGCAGGAAACAGCGCTGTCGGCAGGTCGATACATGCCGCTTGCGCGCCGGGAAAGTCGCTTCGATTGTGCCGAAACACTCCCAGCCTGTCACCCGCGGCGCGCCCCGGCCATCACGTGGACCAACCCGAACAAAGAGTGAACGGCGTGACCTTCTTCACGCACCTGCAACGGCAATATCGCGGCCGTGGGCTGTTAAGATTCATCGTCGCCGCCAACCACGGATTACACGCCAAGCGCCGCCATGACCTCGAACCAGCATTTTTCCAAGTACATCATCCTCGGCGCCGGGCCCGGCGGCTTGCAGATGGGGTATTTCATGGCACAGGCGGGCCGCGAGTACCTGATTCTCGAGAAGAGCCCGAACGCCGGCTCGGCATTCGCGGTCAAGCCGCGTCATGGCAAGCTCATCTCCATCAACAAGAAATACAATTTCTTCGAAGAACAGGAATTCAATTGGCGGCATGACTGGAATTCGCTGCTGTCGGACGATGAGAGCATGCGTTTCACGCGCTATTCGGATGAATTGTTTCCCGACGCCACGGCGCTGTACCAATACCTGCGGGATTTCGCCGCGCACTTCAGTCTCAACATCGCCTACCAGGTGACCGTCACACACATCGCGCGCGACGCCGATGGCCTGTTCGTGGTCGAGACCAGCGACGGTCAGCAATACCGTTGCCAGGTGTTGCTGAACGGGCTCGGCACCGCCGGGCCACGCATACCGGAAGACATCGAGGGTATCGAGCATGCTTTGGGGTATGAGAACCACCCGCTCGATGTCGAGTTTTACCGTAACAAGCGCGTGGCGATCATCGGCCAGGGCAATTCAGCATTTGAAACCGCCGACTACCTGTCCAGCGTCGCCGCCTACGTGCACATCATCGCCAAGGCGCCGCTCAAGTTTGCCTGGGACACCCATTTTGTCGGCGACCTGCGTGCGGTCAACAACAATGTACTGGACCTCTACCAGTTGAAGTCCCTGCATGCGGTCTTGAATCCGCGACTCAAGAAAATCTCGCGCCTGGCCAATGGCACACTGCTCACCAATCACGAATACGACTTTCCCCATGGCGCCAGCCCCGGCACTTTGAGTCTGTCGCGCGAATACGACGTCATCATTCGCTGCACCGGCTTCAATTGGCTGCACACGGAGCTTTTCGCCGAAGACATTCGCCCGGCGAGTTGGTATCGCGGCAAATTCCCCGCACTCTCGCCGGTGTGGGAATCGAGTAATGTGCCGGATCTGTTTTTCGTAGGCGGCGCCATGCAGGGCAACGATCGTAAAGCCGCTTCGGGTTTCATCCACGGCTTCCGTTACAACATCCGCACCCTGCATAAAATCCTCGAAGAGCGATACGAAGGCTCGGCCTATCCTGCTGAGACTTTGACGCCCTTCGATTGGCAGAGCTTTGTCGATTGGATGTACCAGCGTTTCAGCGTCAGCGCCGGCCTGTTTCAGCTTTTCGGAGTGTTATGCGACACGCTGGTGATATCGGAAGATCTCAAGAGCGCCACGCGTCGACTCGAACTGCCTTTCGAGCATGCGCGCAGCCTCGACTACGGCTCACAGCACGTGTTGTTCCTGACGCTCAAATTCGGCTTTGAGAAATTCGCGGAGTCGGCCATCTCCTTCATGGGCCCGTCCGACCCGAGTGACACGCAGTGCGCGAGCTTCCTGCATCCGGTCATCTACCATCTGCACCAAGGGCAGTGGTCGGAATTCCATTTCGGCGATTCGCTGTTGGCGCGCTGGGATCGGCCGCACGAGTCGGGCGGCGCGGTGATGTCCTATCACTACGCGTTTCAACAGTGGGCGCAACAGCGCCTCGGTCTCACGCTCGATTTACCCGCGCCGATGGAAGGCGGCGCCTATCGAAAGTGGACAGCGCAAGAAATCGCGCAGTGGCAAGCGGATCACGCCGCGCCCACGCCGGAGTATCCCTGCCACAAGGCAATGTAGACACCGACGGACCGGACGCCGGTTCAACGGATAGACCGGACAAGGAAGTGCACTGATGCGAAATTTTCTGTTGTTGGGGCTGACATTGATACTGAGCGCGACGTTCATGGAAGTCGCCGTGCGCCTGTTCGATCCGCCGCTGTTGCATGTCGGCGAAGCGGCACTGCTGATGAGCGCGGTGCCGCAGCGCGACGCCGCCGGCAGCCTGCGCTTTCCGCCCAACATCGAAGTCCGCGAAGCGCTGATGGCCGGCGGCCGCATCGAATACGATGTGCGTTTTCGCACCAACAATCTCGGTCGAGTAGATCATCGCGACTACCAGACGCTGCCCAAGTCGGCGGTTGTCTATGCCATGTTGGGCGATTCCTACGCGATGGGGGTGGAAGGCGGTGAACCGTGGGCGCCGAAGCTGCGCGACGACTACGGCATCGAGCTCTACAACTTCGGACTGGGCGCGACCGGCGTCGGCGAATTCAGCCGCATCGCACAACAGGAAGCCGCGCATCTGTGGTTCTCCGACATCGTGATCGTGGCGATTTCCGACGACTTCAATCGTCCGTTGTTCGATCTCAAGGTCGAAGGTGACGGCGTGCGATTCATCGTGCAGGGTGAGAGTGAACAAGCGGCGCGCGCACGACTGCCGATGGTGCATCTCATCGACGCCGATATCGACCAGGCTGGCATCATTGCCCGCGCCGGTGAAATCCTCGCCGAACGTGCGGCGGTCGACGCCGATGGCGGCCCGCTGCGCCGTCTGTTGCGCCACTCGAAGTTACTGCTGCTGGTCAAGCGGGTCGTTGCGCCACTCGTGCAAGCGCGCAATCCGCACACCGAACAGCACGACATGAACCTGGCCGCGCTTGGCGACATACGCCGCGCGTTTCCCGACCGGCGCATTCGCTTCATTCACGTGCCAGATCGATACGAGGCCGGCCGCGGACGCTACGACCTGGCACTCGCCGACCGCATCGAACAGGCCGGCATCGAATATCTGCCGGCGCTGGACAAGTGCGGCTTCATGCCGACCCATTATTACGCCAACGACAACCATCCCAACCAGGACGGCTATCGGCACCTGCGCGAATGCGTGGCGCGTCTGCTGGAACTGCCGTCGCCTGGCGCCCCAAGGTGAGCGCGACCGTCAGGGGCAACGACCGTGTTCCAGTCATGAGCTTTGACAGGCTTGGATATCCGCCCTGTCATCGACGCCACCGTGCGCGGTAAATTGCGCCTGCTGGTCGATGCACATGTGCTGGACGGCACGTTTCAGGGCACGCGCACCTTCATCGAGCAGCTCTACGTCGAAGCCCTGCATCTGTGCGCCGACGAGGTCGAATTCTACTTCGCAGGGCGCGATCTTGAGGCCTTGCGCACCGTGTTCGGCACCCATCCGCACGTTCACTACCTCACGCTCGCATCGGGCAATCGCTACCTGCGACTGGCACGGGACTTTCCGCGCCTGATTGCCGAGCACGCCATCGACTGGGCGCACTTCCAGTATTTCACGCCGCCACGCAAGTGCTGTCGCTACCTGGTCACTACCCACGACATCCTGTTCGAGCGCCATCCTGAGTATTTCCCGCTCCGCTACCGCTTGCCCAAGCATTGGCTGATACGCGCTGCGGCGCGTTCAGCGGATCTCTTGACCACGGTGTCGGAGTTTTCGCGGCGCGAGTTGCACGCGCTTTACGGCATCGCCCACGAGCGCATTCACGTCATTCCAAATGCCGCGACCGCCGGGGCCGCGGCCAGCGGGACTGCGCCTGGCGCCCCGCGCCCGCTGCCACCTGATGACATGCCATGGCTGCGCGAGCGGCCCTACCTGCTGTATTTGAGCCGCCTGGAACCGCGCAAGAATCAACTTGGGGTGCTGAACGCAGTGCTCGAACTCGGCCTGTTCGAGCGCGGCTATTCGCTGGTATTCGTCGGCGCGCGCAGCGTCAGCGACGCAGCGTTCGAGGCGCGCCTCCAAGGATTAGAGCAGGCCCAGCGAGAGCATATTCATCGTCTGGACGCCGTGCCGGAAGCCGACAAGGCGCGTCTGCTCGGCGCCGCGCGCCTGTTCGTCTATCCGTCCCTGGCCGAAGGCTTTGGCATTCCACCGCTCGAAGCCGCCGTCGCCGGCACGCCGGTGGTCTGCTCCAATCTGACGGCGATGGCCGACTTCGATTTCTTCGCGCCCTACCACATCGACCCGCGTGAACCGTCCGCCCTCAGCGACGCTATCGCACGCTGTCTCGAAGACGATGATCGCGGACGCGTTGCGCGCATCGCCGCGACCGTCGCCGCGCGCTACAGCTGGCGCCAGAGCGCGCGCCACCTCATGGAGCTGCTTCTGCACGCGAATCAAGCGTCATCAACCTGAACCCGTTGGCAAAACGCAGCGCTCAGTGAACGCGGGACTTCGCGCTTGTGCGTGGAGATTTAACCTGAATTTGCAGGGGTTAATGCGCTTCGCGCTTGCCGAGCCCAGAGCAGATTTGGCAGCCTAGCGGCAGCGCTTCGCAGCCATCGCATTGCGCCGTGCGGCGACGCTTGAGCGCGCCCATTCAACCGAACAGACGCGCGAGGCCGGTAGTCACGCGTGACGCGATGGACTCGTAATCGGCCGGTTGGTGACACAGCAGCGTGTGCTTCACGCAGGGCCCGAAACAGGGCCGCATGTCGCACGCACCGTCGAACGAAATGACCCGCTCACGGCTGGTGTAGGGGGAGAAATGGCCATCGTCACTGGACAGGAAAATGGCAATGACCGGCATGCCGGTGGCCGCCGCGAGATGACCGACGCCGCTGTCGTTGCAGATCAAGGCGTCGATGTCGCGCAGACGTTCAGCGAGCTGCGCGAGGCTGCGGGTCCTCAGTACTGCAAACCCGGCGGTCTCGGTGTCGGCCAAGGGCACTTCCGGGGGTTCGATGAAGCACACCTCGAAGCGCTCGGCGAGGGCCGTGGCGAGGCGCAAAAAATGGGCGAGCGGCCAGCGCTTCTGTACTTCGCTGGCGCCGGGATGGATGGCGATACGTGGGCGCCGCGCGGGCGTTGGCACGACCGCAACCTCGGGCGGATCGTGAGCAATTGTTACGCCTTCCGACCTGTGCTCACCGCGGTCGGACTCAAGACCGCTGCGCGCCGCGTCGAATTCGAGCCCGAGGGTTTCGGCGATCTGACGCCAGTCTTCGACGTGATGTTGCGCGTAGTCCCGGCGTTGCAGCGCCTGGGTGTACATGGGCCGGCGCAGCGCCACGCGGGCGAGGACTTCGAGTCCGCGCGCAATGGTCAGTTGTCGTTGGCGCCAGGCGAGGTGACGACCATAGAAATTGTCACGATGGCAGGCGAAGCCGATGCGGGAAGGCACTTTCAGCCAGTTCATCAAAACGCCGATGCGCGGGTCGCACCAGGCGCAAATCGCGAGGGATGCCCGCAAAGGTGCGAGCATGGCGACCGCCGCGCGCAGCGCGTCGAAGGCCGCGCGCGGGGAAAATCGCGGGCCCTGGCCTGTCGCCCAGGGCGGTTGCCAGCGATGAACCTGGCTGCGCGGCAGCACCATGAGGAAGATGGGTTCGGCGGCGGGCGAGCAGCAGACATGCACTTCGTAATGTGGCTGCGCGGCGCGGATGAAGGCCAGACTCATCACTGCGTCGCCCATCAAGCGAAGTTCGAAGACCAGCAGTCTCGGCCGATTTGAAACTTGCACTCGTTGCAGGGATATCGCAGGTCAGTAGTGATGAATTTACGCAGCCACGGGCGACGGGAAGCCTAGCACGGGATGCAAGCGGACAATCGTTATGTTTCAATTTACCACGCGCGCGGCGTGGCACCGCGTCACCAACACCGTCGACCTTGAGTGACGGAGGAGTATCGAGTCGTGAAACTGACTTCGCTGAGCCGGCTTGCCGTTCAGCATGCGCGCAACCACCTGGCGGAAGAAGTATATCTTCGCTCCGGCAAGGATGGCACACGTCCGATTTCGTTCTACGGACTGGTCAATGAACGCTGCAACGTCCGTTGCCGCTATTGCGAGTTCTGGCGACTGGACAACTACCAGGCCGAGATGAGCATCGCGCAGTGGCAGCAGGCGCTGCTCAGCATCAAGGAATTCGTTGGCAAGTTTTCAATCAGTTTCAGTGGCGGCGAGCCCTTCATGAAAAAGGGCTTCGTTGATCTCCTGGCGTGGTGCCGCGAGCAGGAAATCGAGGCTGGGGTCACGACCAATGGTTCGGCCCTGTCGCTGAAAATGGCTGCGCGCATCGTCGCTGCGCGACCGCTGAATGTGAACATCTCCTGCGATGGCCCCGACGCGCAAACCCACGACTATCTGCGTGGCTGGCCCGGCCTGTTCGATACCTTGAGCGCCGGCATCGGCCATCTGCGCGCCGAGCAGCGCGCACAAGGCATCGATTTCCCGATCGTGATCAAGCCGACGGTCAACAAGGCGAATTTCCGCACGCTGCCACACATCGTGCGCTGGGCCGAGCGGGTCGGCGCGACCGCGGTCAACTTCCAGCCCATGCATCGCTCGACCCAGGAAACCTATGACGAGCTGTGGATAGAGTCAGCCGAGGATTTCGCCGACCTCGAGCGGGTGACGGCGCAACTGTGCGAGATGCACCAGCGCGGCCACGCGATCGTCAACAGCCCCGAGATCCTGCGCTTGATGGCGCCGCATTTTCGCGAAGAGCGGGCGCCGGCCAAACTCGGCGCGTGTCGCGTCGGGCTCAGGGATTTCTTCATCCGCACCAATGGTGATGTCGAACTGTGTTTCTTCTATCCCGTGGTCGGCAACATCCGCGAGCAATCTGCGCGTGAGATCTGGTACGGCGACAAGGCGCGCGCGGTGCGCGGCGAAACCATTGGCTGCGACAAGCTGTGCCTGTTCACCTGCCTTTCGCAGAAGACCCTCGCGGACAAAGTGAAAATGGGCGTCAAGCTGCTGAAGTCGAAGCGCGGGCATGCAATCGGCCCTGCGGAACCTGCGCTGCAGGACTGACCTAAGCCCTCGGCGCGCCATATGCTGCTGGCCAGGCTGAAGGGCGCGATTCGAAGGGTCCTTCTGCAACGGCTGCGCTGGTCGTCGGCCTACGCCGCGGTATGTCGCCTGGAAGCGCGCCTGATCGGCCGCAGGCTGCGTATCGAAACCTGCAGCAAATGCCAGCTCAAATGCCCATCCTGCGCCACCGCGCGCGGCGAAACCCGCAGCGGCGCCGTGGCCTGGGGCGAACTCTCACCTGACGATTTCACACGCCTGCTGGCGCACTCCGGGCGCGTGCGCGAAATCGAGATCTCGAACTGGGGCGAGATCTTCCTCAACCGCCAGTTGCCGCAGATCCTCGAACAGGCACGGCGCAGCGGTGTGCCGGTGACAGTCGGCAATGGCGTCAATTTGAATACTGCCTCCGAGGCCGCGCTCGAAGCCCTGGTGGTCCACCGGGTGCGCGAGCTGACCATTTCCATCGACGGCGCTTCGCAGCAGAGCTACGCCTGCTATCGGGTCAACGGCGACCTTGAGCGAGTGCTGGCCAATGTCGATCGCATCAATCACTACAAGCGCCTGCACCACAGTGCGGAGCCGGCGCTGGTCTGGCAGTTCGTGGTGTTCGGCCACAACGAGCATGAACTCGAGACGGCACGCGCCATGGCCGCCGCGCGCGACATGGCGTTTCGCCCGATACGCAATCTCGATGCCGCCTATTCGCCGCTGCGCGACCCGCGGCGCGTGGCCGACAGCAGCGGTATTGATTTCAGCGTCAGCACCGATAAGACACTGGATACGCTGGCGACGGATTTTGGCTTCTGCCATCAATTGTGGGACGCGCCGCAGCTCAATTGGAACGGTGACCTGCTGGGCTGCTGTTTCAACAATACGCGGACTTTCGGCAACGCCTTGGCAACACCGCTTGCCGAGTTACTGGCCGGCGACGACTATCGCTACATGCAGGACATGCTGACCGGACGCGCAGCACTGCGCGATGACCTGCCGTGTGTAAAGTGCCGCATGCTGCCGCCGTGGCTGCGGGCGCGCTGACCGGCGCTCAGTCGAGCGCGCCGCGCCGCTCGTCTTCGCGCGTGGCGGTGTGATTGAGATAGGCCACTGGCCGTCGCGCGAACTCGGTGGCGCTCAGCAGCCAGATCACGCCGCGATTGAGCAGCGCCAACGGCGCCGGCAGCGGACGGGGGAAATCGAGAAACAGCACCACCCGGATGTCGCCGCACTCGTTGGCGGCACTGTGGGGGAAGCTGTCGTCGAACAGCAGCGATGCGCCTTCGCGCCAATGCCTGCGTTCGCCATTGACTTCAATCCAGCAGCCCTCGGCCGGCGCCGGCACGCGCAGCGCGAGGTGGTAGCGCAACAGGCCCTTGTAAGGGCCACGATGCTCGGGAATGTGCTTGCCCGGCAGCAGGATTGAGAAGACGGCGTTGCCAAGACCCGGCACTGCCCTCAGCAGCTCGGCAGTGCGCGGACAGCGTTGGCAATTGGCGGGTATCGGTCTGCCGAACACCTGCAGGAAATAGGTGCGCCAGCGCTCATCGTCGCTGATCGCCGCCTGCTCGCGCGACACCTCCTGAAAAGTCGGGATGCGTTGCCTGGAGTTCAACACCTGCTCGAGTTCAGCGCGGATGTCCTGCCAGTGTGCTTCGAGGGCACTGACCCAGGGTTGGTCGGCGGGATCGAAATAGCGCTGCTCGCGCGTGCCGTCGGCGGCGAAGATCATGGCTTCGCCCGCAATCCGTGCCTTGTCCGCGATGCGTGTCAGCAGTCGCTCGAACAGCGCCTTCATTCATCGACCCTCGCCGTCTCGACGCGACACCGGGCGGTGGTCGCATCGGCATTCGCACACTGCCTTGCACTTCGCTGCCCGCGGCATCGATTCTTGTGTCTGCGCCGGGTTTGGTGCAACACTGAGAATACATTGTCTACAAACATTGGTCCGGGGTGCGAACTGGGCCGCTGAAAGCCGTCCATACAAAAGCACACTATAGGCGCCACTGAGAACCCCTGGCGGGACAATGTGCGATCCGGCGCCAGAATGCAGTGCGCCCGGCGTCGAACAACGACCGCCACGGTGCGGCCAAACAACAATCAACATGGAATCCACCGCCCTGGCTGACGCGGGCTGCGGAGAATGGAGAGGTTTTCGTGAAGGTACTGATCTTGTGCGGGGGCAAGGGCGTGCGCGCCTTTCCGTTCAGTGAGTTTCTGCCCAAGCCCATGATGCCGGTGGCGGGTGCGCCCATTCTGGTGCAGGTGATGCGGACCTTCATGCGCCACGGTTACAACGACTTCCTGTTGGCGGCCGGACATCGCAAGGCGGTGCTGGATGATTATTTCGACGGCAAGGACATCGGCGCCAATGTCCAGATAGTCGACACCGGCGAAAGCGCCAATACCGCCGACCGCGTCTATGCCTGTCGTGAGCTGGTCGGTGATCGCTTCTTCGTCGCCTACGGCGACGGTCTGGCCGACGTATCGCTGGACCAGTTGGTTGATTACCATAACGGCCACCCGGGCCTCGCCACCATGACCTGCGTCCCGTTGTATTCCAGCTACGGAGTGGTGGATATCGACGCCTCCGGCCGCGTGGAGCGCATCCGCGAGAAGCCCATCATGCGCGAACATTGGATGAACGCCGGCTATTTCGTCTTCGATCGCAAGGTCTTCGATCACTGGCGCGGCAATGACCTCGAACGCGAAGTGTTGCCCGAACTGGTCAGCGCCGGACATGCCTTCGCTTACAAGCACCACGGATTCTGGAAGTCGATGGACAGTTTCAAGGATCAGCAGGAATTCGAAGAACTGATTGAGGGCGGCGAAATCCCCTGGGTGCACAGTCCACGGGACGGCAATGGCGCCAAACCGACCGGAGCCGCGGGATGAATGCTGTGGCGAAGCGCGACGCCCCGCCGGCGGATTTCTGGCAGGGTCGCTCGGTACTGATTACAGGCTGCAATGGCTTCCTCGGCACGCGCATGACCCAGCTCCTGGTCGAGCGCGGCGCGGAAGTGGTCGGCCTGGTGCGCGACCAGGTGCCATGGAGCCCTCTGCACCGCGAAGGCATCGATACGCGGATGGTGACAGTGCGCGGCGAAGTGCAGGACCAGGCACTGATTGAACGCGTGCTCAACGAATACGAAGTGACGTGCGTGTTCCATCTCGCCGCCCAGGCCATCGTCGGTGTCGCCAATCGCAATCCGGTCGCCACTTTCGAAAGCAATATCCAGGGCACCTGGTGCGTGCTGGAAGCCTGCCGCCGCAGTCGCCTCATCGAGCGGGTGGTGGTCGCTTCCAGCGACAAGGCCTATGGCGATCACCTCGTGTTGCCCTATACCGAAGAACACGCCCTCGCCGCCCGCCATCCCTATGATGTGTCCAAGAGCTGCGCCGACCTGATTGCACTGACCTACGCCCACACCTACGGCCTGCCGGTAGGGGTGACGCGCTGCGGCAACATCTTCGGACCACGCGACCTCAACTTCAGCCGCGTCATTCCCGGCACCATCCGTTCGGCGCTGCGCGGTGAACGGCCGGTGATCCGCAGCGATGGCTCGCCAGTGCGCGACTACATCTATATCGATGACGTGGTGTCGGGATATCTGCATCTGGCCGAAAGGCTTGAGCGCGAGACCGTCAAAGGCCGCGCGTTCAATTTCGGCACCGGCGAACAGCAGTCGGTGCTGGGGCTCACCGAACTGATTCTGAAAGCGACCGGGCGGCCCGATCTCACGCCCGTCATCCTCAATGAGGCCAAGGCTGAAATCGCCAACCAGTACCTGTCCTTCGAGGCTGCGCAGCGCGACCTCGACTGGTCGCCGGCCTCGAGCATCGCCGCGCGGCTGGACGAAACCGTGGCCTGGTATCGCCGCTATCTGGATCTCGCCTGAAGCATGACCGGCGGGGCACCAAGAAAGCGTGAGGCAGTCTCATGCCTGTCGCAGAATCGAATGAAGGCGGGCCGCGATGACTGATCACGAGCTGGTGCCCGAATCCGCGCAGCCGCCCGCACCGTCCGGCCGCGGCAATCTGTCCGGCGTGACCTACGATGCGCGGCCGGCGCAGGATCTCGATGATTTCGACGTGCGCGGTGCGCTGCGCCAGATCATCAATTCCATACGCGCCCATCGCATTATGATTCTGGCCTTCGCAGTGGCCTCGGGTGGCCTGATGCAGGCCTACTTCAAACTCTATCCGCCCGTCTACCAGGCCAAGGTGATGGTGCTGTCGGAAGCCGACAAGGACGCGGTGCGCGAGGAGTACTACAAAATCTGGTCGACGTTCCGCAAGAACGACCTTGATTCGGACATTGAGCTCGCGACCTCCTTTCCCGTGATTCGGCGCGTGGTGGAAAAGCTCAATCTCAAATACGACGACGTCTACCATCCGCCCTACGAACACACGCTCTACCTGTGGGAACAATCCTGGATCGGCAAGAAATACCGCAGCATCAAGGAATGGTTCTTTCCCAAGGAACCTGACCCCTACGAGTTGAGCCCGGAAATGAAAGAACTGGCGCGCACGGTGCGCGAATTCAAAACCGGTGCGAGCCTGACGCCGGTGCCTGGCGCCCATATCGGCAACATGGTGGTGCGCGGACCGACGCCGCGGGTCGCCGAATACGCCAACACCCTGATCGATGAATTCATCGCCGAGAGGCGCCGTGAGTTTGCCGCCGAAGCGCGCCAGGCCTATGACTCGCTGGCCGAGGAAACTGAAAAGGCGAAGGCTCAATTCATTGAAGCCCAGGAGAAAATCGAGGCCTTCGAGACCCGTAACGCCCTGATGCTCGGGTTTCAGAAGGAAGAAGTGGTGATGGGGCAATGGGTGGAGCTCGGCCTGGGACTGTCCAAGCTGGAAGCGCAGCTCGCCAGCCAGCGCAAAGCGCTGGAAGTGGTGAGCGCTGAACTCAAGCAGGAGCCGGAAGATCTCGATCTCAGTTCCACCGAACAGGTCAGCGACGTCAAGAACGAGATGCGCACCCATCTGTTCGGACTGGAAAACAAGCTCACCCAGATGCTGACCCGCATGCAGAAGGATTCGCCCGAAGTGCGCGAACTGGAAGCGCAAATCACCCAGACCCGCGCCTCCATGAGTGCCGAACCGGACAATCGCCAGCATGCGAAGACGCGCGCCAAGAACGAAAACCACCTGCTGCTGCGCCAGACCCAGCAAGGCCTGCTGAAGTCCATCGCCGGCACCACCGCAGAGCTTGAAACACGCCGCGAGACCTACAACAAGATTGGCGAACAGCTAGCGGCGCTGCCGCGCCTCAAGGCCGAGAACGCCGTGCTGCAGCAGGATCTCAACACCACCGGCACGCGCCAGAAGCTGCTGCGCGAGCGCCTGATGATGGCCGAGATCTCCTACGCCACCGCCAAGAGCGCGCCCTCGACGCTCAAGGTCATCGACTATGCGCTGCCGCCGGCCAAGCCCGAATGGCCTAAGCGCAAGCTGTTCATGGCCATCGCTCTGTTTGTCGGCAGCATCCTGGGCATCGCCGTCGGCTTGCTGCTCGACATGATAGCCAACCTCGCCACGCGCGACCGTCTGGCGGTGCGTCAGGATCTGCCGGTATTCGGCACCATTGAGCTGGACACCACCGCAGGTCACAAACCGGCGCTGGCGTCTGGCCGCGACAGAGCTGGCCGACGCCGCGCCATCGATCGATTGAAGGGTTCATGAGCGATCGAATTTCCGCATGCCGCCGAGGGGGACGCATCTGATGGCTGGGGTCTGGCAATCGATGCTTGGCTTGCTGCGCACACGCAATGACGACAGCGAACGTCGCGGCACAGCGAGCCAGTTGGCGCTGCGGCTCGACCGCGAACTGGCCAACGAGCATCGTGCTTGCACGGTCTTCATCGCTGGCACCGACGACGATACCGCTGGCGCTGAAGCCTGCGCTGAGCTCGGCCTCACGCTGGCCGAGGAGTACGGACGCAGCGTGCTGATAGTCGACGCGACATTCGGCAAGCACGGCATCGGCGCGATGCTGGGCGACGGTAGTGCGCCGGGCCTGGTCGACTTGCTGGAAAAAGATGACTTCGGCGCCCATCAACTGCGTGAGCTGTGCCAGCCGACGGTCAACGAGCTGGTGTCGTGGCTGCCGGCCGGACAACGCTCCAACGGGCACGTGGCCTCGATGCACGCCAAACGCCTGCGCGCTTTCCTCGAAGTCGCCAGCGAGACCAGCGATTTTGTGCTGGTGCAAGGCGCGAACGTCATCGCCGGCGGGCGTTCACTCGCTTTCGTGTCTCTGTGCGATGCGGCGCTGGTGGTGGTGCTGGAAGGCAAGACCCGCGTGGAACGGATCGAGCAAGCGCGCGACATCCTGCTCGATTGCGGCGGCTCGCGTGTGGGCCTAGTCCTGGCGGGCTAAACCATGGCAACTGGCCGCTGGTTGCTGCCCGCCCGCTACACCAACCGCAGTCTGGCCAGGGATCTCGGCATGCTCGTGCCGTGGCTGGAGTCACCTGTCGGTTACGGCAGCGTCCTCGGCGTGCTGGCGATCCTCGCCGGCATCGGCACGGTGGCGACCATCGTGCTTGTCCTGAACACACCCAAGTTCATCGCGCTGTCGGTGATTGGCATGCTGGGCGCCGCCAGCTACATGCTGAGCGGCAATCGCCGCCTGTTTGTGCTGTATGGCTTCGTCCTGCTGGCGCCCTTGAAGCTCGGCCTGAATTTCGTGGTGATTGGTCACCAGGGCGGCGCACAGTCGTTCGTCATCCATGCCACCGACTTCTTGCTGATCATGCTCGCCATCTACCAGTACTACGACTGGCGCAGGAAACGCGTGCCAGATTACCGCATGCCGCTGGTCGGCAAATTGTGGCTGGGCATGATGCTGCTCGGCCTCGTCAGCGTCTTCACCAGCGAATTCCAGACGCCGGCCGCCCATGAAGTGGTGCGCATGGGCAAGAACCTCGTGATCCTGCTGTTGCTGGTCAACGAGCTGCGACGCAAGAAGCAGTTTCAGCACCTGGCGCTGGCCTTGATGCTGGGCGTGATGGTGCAGAGCGCATTCTCGATAGTGTCCTATTCCGCCGGCTCACAGCTTGGCCTCGAGTTCCTCGGCGAAGAGACGGAAAAGAACGTGATCGAGCTTGGCGAAGCGACGCTCAAGGGCGATGCGCAGATTCGCCGTCCGGGCGGCCTCATGGGGCATCCGAACCAGTTCGCGGGTTACCTGGCACTGGTCATGCCCATTGGCATCGCGCTCATGTTTTCACCCATCAGCACAGTGACCAAAGCCCTGTTCATCGTCGCCTTGGGGTTGGGGCAGATAGGCCTCTTGCTGACCCTCTCCCGCAGCGGCTGGATCTGTTTTGCCGTGGCACTCATGTTCACCCTGGGCTTGAGCTTCCTGCACCGCTCATCGCGACGACGCTATTTCATCGCGCGCATGTCCATCATCGCCTTGGTCGGCATGGTGGGACTGGCCGCCAGTCCGCGCATCCTCGAGCGCATCCAGTACAGCGACCCGGAGTCGTGGCGCTCACGCATGGAAATGATCGATATTGCCTGGAAGATCGTGCGCGACAAGCCGCTCTTTGGTCTTGGCCTGAACAGCTACGTGTTCGCGCAGCCGCCTTACACGCGCTTCCGTACCTACGCGGGGATGGAAGAGTTCTACGGCGAGAACGTCCCAGTGGTGCACAGCACTTGGATGCTGACCTGGGCCGAGCAAGGCACACTCGGCATGGCGTTGTTCGTCTTCATTCACCTCGTCGTGCTGTATGTCGGATTCAACAATCTGAAACTGAAAGACGGCTTCCTGCACGCCACCAACGTCGGCGCCCTGAGTGGCTTCATTGCCTTGATGCTCGACGGCCTGGTGAGTTTCTTCCTGCGCATGGACGCCGGCGGTCGCATGTTCTGGCTGTCGCTGTCGATCATCCTCGCGATCGGCTACTGGCGCCGCACCTATGAAACAGGCGCGGCGCTGAGCGCCCCCAGCCGCGTTATCAGCGACGGCCGTGATCGCGCGGCGCGCAACTGGCTGGTGCCACAGCGCACGGGCGGCGGTGGCGCGCGCGGCTGGCTGGGACGGTGACGCCCGTCCCGCTGGACGTCGCGACCACCCGCAGTCGTCTGCGCGCCGATCGCGAACGCCTGCGCGCCTGGCTGCAAAGTCACCACCAGTACCAGCCACCCTGCCTGTTGTTTGAAAGTCGCTACTTGTGCGTGTGGCTGCAGCGCTGGTCGCACTGGCTGCACCTGCGCGGCCATCGTGGCCTCGCGCGCCTGATGTATCACCTCAACCTCATGCTCACTGGCGCCGATTTGCCGCCCCAGTCGGACATCGGCGGCGGCTGGCTGGTGACCGCGCCGGTCGCGCTCACGGTGTGCGGCAAGGCTGGCAGCAACTTCACGATTGGCGCCCTGGCTGGCCTCGGCGGTGAAATGTCGAGCAGCGAAGATCGCGGCGCCGGTCCGGGCCTGCCGGTGCTCGGCGACAATGTCACCATCGGCACCCATGGCGGCGTGCTGGGCGCGGTCCGCATCGGCAATGACGTCTCGATCGCGCCGGGCTGCGTGGTGCGCAAGGATGTTGCCGATGGCAGTGTGGTCGAAGCCATCGGTCCGCGCGTGCGCGTGAGCGCGCGACCGTCGTGAATCGCACCCCTTGAGTCCGCGCCTGCATCCGCCGGCGCCACCCTGCCAGGTGCGTGGTCATCACCAGCTGGCAAACGCGTTGGCCGAACTCGAACAGGATCTGCGCTGCCATTGGCGTCGTTCCGGCATTGAAGGTGACGCGGCGGTCAGCGCGTGGCGCTGGCTGAGCGCGCTGCTCGACCCCGCCTTCGCCTGCGTCGTGCTGCACCGCTGCGCTCATTGGTCCTGGGTGCGGGCACTGCCGCTGCTGCCCGGCCTGTTCGCGCTCTGTAACAGGCTGCTGTTCAAGGCCACCATCTCACCGGCGAGTTGCGTGGCCGGCGGCTGGTCGATTCGACATCCGGCCGGACTGCACTTCCATGCCGTGGCAGGTCGTGAGCTGACGCTGCTGGCCTGTGCATCGTGCACCGCCGATGACGTTCCGGTGGGCACCGACCTGGCGCACGCACCGACACTGGGAGACCGCGTACAGCTGGGCGCGAACGCAGCGGTGGTCGGTCCGGTTACGATTGGCGACGACGTCACCATCGGCTTTCGGGTGGTGGTGATGGCGGATGTCGGGAGCGGCGCGCGGGTGGTGTCGAGCGCCAGTCGCGTGCACGCGCTACAGGCTGCGCACGCGCCCACTTAAGGCGCCGCACACATTCAAGTTCGGGGGCCGCGGCGCCGATAGAAGGGAGTGACAGTTCACCCGATTGCGCCCTGCCCGGAGGCCCCCATGCGTCAGTCTCATTCCCACCACCGCCTGCCCGCCGCCTGGCTGCTGATCACCTTGGCCGTGCTGGTGGCCCTCGCCGCGCCGACCATGGTCGGCCCGAGCGCCATGCTCGCCGCGCTGATATTCGCCGGTGCAGCGGGCTACACCCTCGGCCACCACGAATTACCGGGCATCACGCATCCGCGCGCGGCTGCCGCATTCTCCGCATCGCGCGCTGACCGCGACAGCATTGAACGCGAACGCGTATATCGCAGTTTCGATCACATCGCGGTTCTGCCCATGACCGGCGCACTCGAGCGCCTGCGCGTGCCTCGCCAGCGCTGAATTTGATCATCTCGGGTGCCGGACACCGCGCCGGCACCACGCAAGTGCAAACTGCACGACCAGGCGCACCAATCGCGCCGGTTCATTTCCACACAGACACACGGAGATCTCGCGCTCGCTGTCGCGAACAGCAATTCAAATCAGTGCTCAAGCCGCTGCCAATTTCGCATCGCGCGTCCCTCGCCCCCATCTAACACTGCTGCTTCTCCCGTGAATTGCGACGAGTCCGTCACAATTCGGTGAATCATTGTGTCATTGCGCACAGGCGTTGACATGCCACGCGGTGGCTAACCCATAATTGCGCCCATTACGCTGAAACAGCGAAGCAGCGCCGAGTGCTGTCGCCGGTCTTCACCTGCGATGCGTGGCGGCAACGGCGGCGACAAAGTGCAATGAACCGGCTCGGCTTGGGGCATGATTCGATGAGGGATAAATGAACGGCTCAATCTCCAAGACGATCGTCTACGCGGCGGATCTGCGCCACAACTACAGCGGCGTGGTATCGGTCGATGCCATGCCCCTGGGTGTCGGCTATATCAAGGCTGTGATCGACAAGGTGCTCGCCGACCGCAATGTCGAAGTGCGCATTTTCGCCTACCCGGATGTCCTGCTGCGCGCCATCGAATCGCAGCCGCCCCATATCCTCATGGTCGGCAACTACATGTGGAATGAATCGCTGGGGCATTTTTTCCTGCGCAAGGTCAAGCAATACAACCCCAGCGCCCTGGCGGTGATGGGTGGCCCGAACATCTCCAAGGAAGCCGAGCGCCAGATTGAATACGTGGCGGCGCACCCCGAGATAGACCTCTACATCCATGGCGAAGCGGATTTCACTGCCTGTGAAATCGTCGAGGCCTACCTCAACGCCGAGCGCTCTGTGCCGCGCCTGCTGGCCGGCGAACTGCCCTCCAGTGTCTATCGGCGCAACGGCGAGTTGTACCGCAGCAGCACGCGGCCGCGCCTGCACGAACTCGACGACATCGTCTCGCCCTACCTCGCCGGCGTGATGGACGAATTCTTCGACGGGCGCCTCGCGCCAATGATCGAGACCAATCGCGGCTGCCCGTTCAAGTGCAAGTTCTGCGTGCAGGGCACCGAGTTCTACAACAAGATTTCGCACTTCGATCTCGAGCGCCTGCGCGCCGAAATCGAATACATCGCCCGCACCAACCACGAGCGCTGTCCCGAGATGGGCACGCTGCGCATCGCCGATCCGAATTTCGGCATGTACAGCCGCGATGTCGACATCTCCGAAACCATCGGCCACATGCAGAAGCGCTATGGCTGGCCAACCTTCATCGACGCCACCACCGGCAAGAACAAGCCCGAGCGCATCATCGAATGCCTGGAGAAGGTCAACGGCGCGCTGGTGCTGTATCAAGCCGTGCAGTCGCTGGACGACGAAGTGTTGCGCAATATCGACCGCTCCAACATCAAGCTCGAGGCCTATCAGAAGATCATGGTCCATGTGCGCGGCCGCGGTCTGCGCTCGAACTCGGATCTGATCCTGGGGCTGCCGGGCGAAAGCAAGGCATCGCATCTGCGCGGGCTGTACCAGCTCATCGATGCCGGCACCGACCAGGCCCATTGTTTTCAGGCCATGGTCTTGAAGGGCTCGGATCTCGAGACCCTCGAAGTGCGCGAGCGCTACAAATTCCTGACCCGTTTCCGCGTACTGCCCAAGAACTACGGCATCTACGCCGGCGAAAAAGTTTTCGACATAGAAGAGATCATCGTCGGCTCCGACACCCTGCCGTTCGATGACTACGTCGAATGCCGCAAGCATCACCTGACCTTCAGCGTGTTCTGGAACGACTCCTGGTTCCGCGACGTGGTGGCCTTCGCGGCCGAGCTCGATATCAAGCCATCGACTTGGCTGCAGGCCATGCTTGACGCGATGGAAGCGCAGAAGACCGGCCCGGTGCGCGAACTGCTCGATGGCTTTGTTGGCGAAACGGTCGGCGAGCTGTTCGAGACCCGCGACGGTTGCGAGGCCTTCTACGCTCACCCGGACAACTTCGAACGCCTGGGTCGCGCCGAGATCGGCGACAACCTCATGTACAAATACCGCGCCAAGGCTTCATTCTTTACCTGGCACGACATCTGCGCCCTGGCGCTCGACACCACGCGACGCATGGCGCTCGCCGCCGGCGCCGCCGAGCGCTACGCGGATTTCGAGCAGCTGTGGCAGGACTTTCACGCCTATGTCGAGTGCAAGCATGCGGCGGGCACCAGCGTCGATGAAGTGCTGCGGCCGGTCAGCGCCACCCTGCACTTCGATATTCCGCGCTGGATAGCCGACGATTTCCCGCGCGAGACCGGCGCCTATCGCTGCGCGAAACCGCGCGTGATGAATTTCCGCTTGAGCGAGGAAGGCAGCCGCGAACTCGAATCAGCGTTCCGCGTGTGGAGCAGCGAGCTGACCGGATTGACCAAGCTCGTCACGCGCATACGCGTGACGTCCCAGATCCGCTCCGCCGAATTCGTGGCAGCACCAGAGCAGGAAAGCGCGACTGTCGCCTGAGCGGCAACGGCGCTGGCAAGCAGCGGCACACGCCGGGTGGCGTGTGCGACAGACAGAACGAGAATGACAAAGAAGAGGGTTGCCGGAATGAGCATAGTCGTATACCTCGCCGATCTGCGGCACAACTACATGCACGTTCTGGCGAGCGACGCGATGCCGCTCAATGTCGGATACATGAAGGCGGTGATGGACCGCGACCTCGGCGGTGACTGCGACGTGCGCATCTTCGCCTATCCCGACCGGCTGCTCAGCGCCATGCGCGAACGCGCACCCGACGTGCTGATGCTCAGCAATTACACCTGGAACGAACAGATTTCGCGTTATTTCGCGCGCCTCGCCAAATCCATGAAGCCCGACACGCTGGTGGTGATGGGCGGACCCAACATCCACGATGAACCCGAGCGCCAGAAGAGCTTTCTCGCCGAGCGCCCGGAACTTGACTGGTATGTATTGGGCGAAGGCGATTTTCTCGCCACCGAAATCGTGCAGCACTTCGCCGACAGCGGACTGTCGATCGCGGCGCTCGGCCAGCGCGACCTGCCGTCTAGCGTCTACCGGCGCGGCGACGAAATGATTCGACACGAGATCCTGAAGCGCAAACGCAACCTCGACGATATTCCGTCGCCATGGCTGACCGGTGTCATGGACCAGTTCTTCGATGGCAAGCTCGCGCCCTTGTGGGAGACCAATCGCGGCTGCCCGTTCACCTGCACCTTCTGCGTGCAGGGCACGCAGTATTACAACCGCGTGACTTATTTCGACAAGGAACGTCTGCGCGAGGAAATCCAGTACATCGGGCGCACCATCAAGGAGAAGTGCCCGTCGATGGGCGTGCTGCGCATCGCCGATCCGAACTACGGCATGTACGAACGCGATCCTGAGCTCTCCGGTTATCTCGGCGCCGCGCAGCGCGATTTCGGCTGGCCGTCCTATATCGACGCCACCACCGGCAAGAACCGCCCCGAGCGTGTCATCGATTCCATGGAGCGCCTGGGTGGCGCACTGGTGTTGTGGCAGTCGGTGCAATCGCTGGACGAGGACGTGTTACGCAACATCCGGCGCGAGAACATCAAACTCGACGCCTACTCCTCGCTCAACGTGCACATCCGCGGCCGCGGCATGAAATCGAGTTCGGACCTGATCCTGGCCTTGCCGGGTGAAACATTGGAGTCGCACCTGACTGGTCTGACCAAGATGATCGACGCGGGCGTCGCGCGCGTGCACAACTTCCAGTGCCTGCTGCTCAAGGGCACTGAGCTCGAGCGCACCGAGTCGCGCCAGAAGTTCTCGTTCGAAACCAAGTTCCGCATGGCCCAGAAGAGCTTCGGTGTCTATAACGGCGATGCGGTGTTCGAGCCCGAGGAAATCGTTGTCTCGACCGACACCATGTCGCTCGACGATTACATGCTGGCGCGCGCCCACCATTTCGTATGCGGCGTGTACGTCAACCAGGGCCGTCTCGACACCCTGTTCGAGTTCTGTTCCTCGCTCGATGTGAAACGCTCGGAACTGTTCCTGCGCCTGTATGACGCGGTCAGTGCCGATCGCGGCGAGGTCGGCGAATACTTGGCGTCTTTCCTGCGCGAAACGCGCGGTGAACTGTTCGACACCCGCGAGCAACTCGAAGCCTTCTATCGTGAGCCGGAGAACTTTGAAAAATTGAGCCAGGGCGAGATTGGCGACAACATCGTCTACAAGTATTCGGCCATCGCGCGCCTGCGCGCCTGGAATGCCTTCGCCACCATCGCGCTGGATACCGCGCGACAGCTGCTGATCGAGCATGGCGCCGCCGAGAGCATGCCGCACTTCGATACCTTCTGGCATGATTTCGAGCGCTTCATGATCCTGCGCTCGGTGACCGGCACGACCGTCGAGCAGTTGACCAGCCCGGTGGCGACCACCGTGCATTACGACATCGCGAGCTGGCTGGCGGATGCCTGCCCGTCCGAGATCGACAAGTACCGCCTGCCGGCCGTCGTCAAAGCCGAGTTCCGTCTGAGTCCAGCCCACGCCAAGGAACTGACCCAGGCGGTCGAAGTGTGGGGCTTGTCGAATGCGGGCTTGGGTATGCTGCTACGTCGCGTGAGCTTCAATGCGCTCGAACGCGACATCGTTCTGCATAGCGATCAGCGTCAGGCCGAAACGGCCCAGGCTTAGGCTGGTTCGGCGCCGCGACTCTTTCTCGCGCGGCGCGCGACCAGCACTTCACTCAGGCGCGCCACTGGCACCAGACCCAGGCGCCATGCCAGACCGGCGTACAACAGACCGCAAGCGGTGACCAACAGCAGCGGGGCAATGGCACCCGCGCGCCCCGCCTGCAGGGCGAAATGCAAGACCGTGCCGCACACCGCCAGCTTCAACCAGTCGCCGGCACGGTGGATATTGCCGACGCTCAGGCGCACGTTCCACACCACGACCGCGAGGGTCAACAAGGTACCGGCAGCGGTGCCCATCGCCGCGCCCATGATGCCGTGACGCGGAATCAACCACGCATCGAGACCAATATTGACGGCGCCGGCCAAGGGCGCAAGCCAATAGTTGTAACGCATGTTGCCCGCCGCGAGATTGATGCTGGAGGCCATCAAACTGTAGGCGCCGGCCATGAACAGCCACGCGAACACACGCAATGCCGGCGCCGACGCGATGAAGGCCTCACCGTAAATGCGCTGCATGATGAAATCCGACAAGCCGTCGACCAGCACCGCGACCGGCAGTAACACCGTGGCCACGAACACCATGAGTTCGGTGCATAGCAGGCGTGCGTCCTCGCGACTGTGCAGAAGGCGACGCGTCAGAATGGGAATGAGTGGCAGGGCCGCCGTTACCGCCACGGCGGTGCTCAAGTCCAGCAGTCGATAGGCCGCGTTATACCAGCCAACCTCGGTGCTCGAGCGCAGGTAGGTGAGCAGGAAGATGTCGGCGCGGGTGTAGAACGCGATGGCCAGCGCCGAGACCCCCATCGGCAGCGCCAGGCGCATGAGCGCAGCGGCGTGCTCCTGGCGCCACACGAAGCGCGGCACCACCAAGGCACGGCTCAGGAACATCGCAAAGCTGAAATAGATGAGTTGGCTCACGGCAAAGGCGGCCATGTATCCGTTCAATCCGCCGCCCAGCCACAATGCTGTCGCGCACAGTGAAATCTGGCAACTGCCCAGCACCAGCGCGGTGTAGACCGAGTATTGCGGCCGTTCGAAGATCTGAAACAGGGATTCAAAGAAGCGCGCCGCCATGAATGGCGTGGCGGCGCAGCCGAGCAGCATCGGCAGCAGGCGTTCACCGCCCAGCAGCACGCTCACCAGCGCGCCCAGCACCAGCGTCACCAGCGTGAGCCCGAGGCGCACCAGCAGGAAATTGCCGAACCACACGGCGGGGTCTTGATCGCGATGCTCTGCCAGGCTCTTCGCGAGCGCGGTGTTGGTGCCGAAGTCGGCGATGTTGCCGGCTATCCACACGAAGGCCATGACGAACGCCAGTTGGCCCAACGCATCCGAACCGAGTCCGCGCGCGAACAGCACGAAGCAGAAAAATCCCGCGCCCATGCCGAGCACCCGGCTTGAGGCATGGGCAAGGACATTCAACAGGTAGGCTATGGATGTGCTCAACGGGGTGAACGGGCAGCCGGCTTGCCCTTGCGCGTCGGCACGCCTGCACACCGGGACACGCAGCGGTTCAATCGGCCACCGTGGGCCGTGGCGTGCGCGACGCGTAATCCTCGGGCCGGTAGACCTCACCAGGCTTACGCTTTTCGCTCATGGCGCGGAACACCTCCGCATAAGCGGCGGTCACGGCGTCCCAGCGGTATTCCTTCGACGCACGCTCCTGCATGGCGGCGCCGTAGGCGCGGGCGCGCTCGGGTTCGGCCTCGAGCATGGTGAGCATCTTCGACATCGACCCCGCTTCGAAGCCGACGAGACAACCCTCGGCGCCCATCACTTCCCGTGAGAACACGGTCTCGAGCGCGACGCAGCAGGTGCCGGCAGCCATCGCGCGCAGCAGCGCCGGATTGGTGCCACCCACTTCGTGACCATGCAGGTAGGCGAAAGAGTAACGGTAAAGCGCGTTGAGCACCTCGGGTTCGTAGACACCACCGACCACCCGCACCTTTTCATCCGCTTCGGCTTCGATCTGGCGCGAGAATTTACTCGGAAAGCGCGCGCCACCAACAATTATCAGCGGACGGCTGGTGTTGAGCTTGCGATATTCGCGAATGAGGAGGTCGGTGTTGTTGTCCGGTTCGATGCGTGTGACGATCAAATAATATTCGCCGGGCGTGATATTGAACCTGGCCAGGCACTCGGGCGGCCCATAGCCGCCCGATTCGCAGCCGTAGGGCACGAACGTGGTATCGCGTCCGTAGTTGCGACGGTAGTGCTCGCGCATGCCAAGCGCATCGGCTATCACCACGTTGGCGAACCACGATGACATGCGTTCCGAGAACTTGTAATAGGCGCTCGCGAGCGTGCCCCATTTCTTGCGCTTGAAGCCAAGACCGTCGGCATGCAGTGCGGTCGGCGGGCCGAACAAGCGCAACAGCGGCAGATTGGGCGCATTGCCCGGGTCGATCAGCAACGCCGCGTCAAAGCCCTGAAACAAGCAGTGGATGGTCGACATCGCGGTATGCAACAGGCTTTCCAGATGCTTGCTGCGCAGGACCGGAATGTAGACCAGGCGCACCCCTTTGAAGGTCGGCCCGCGTTCCGGGTAGTACTGGCTGCGGCAATACACCACCACGTCGAAGTCGTAGTCGGCCACCAGTCGCACAGTGACCTCTTCAAGAAAGGTGCTGTAGCCACCGTAGCGCGCCGGGATACCGCGATCACCCAGGATAGCAACTCGGAGTCGGCGTGGCGTGTGGCTCATGGTGTGAACGTATTTCCTCAGGCAATGGCAATGGTCATCGAATTTCGCGGCTGGCTGGCGTGGCGGCCACAAGCTCAGGCCGCTTCGCGGCGCAGCGTGACGCGCGCCCGCCAGACCGGCGCGATGACGAAGGGTAACAGATGACCGATGGCGCAATAGATCCAGCTCTGCCAGGTACGTGGCGAGACGCGCACGGCGCGGCGAAACAGCGCGCGGGCGGCGGCGCCGTCGTTGGCCACGCCGCGCACGATGCCGAGTCGGCACAGGCCGATACTCAGCAGGCGCCGCCGCATGTCCTCGGCCAGCCCCGTGTAGCGGCGCGCGTCCAGCTGCGCGACATATTTTTCTATCATCCACTGGTTGAAGGTCCAGTGCTGGTGTTTGACCCGCGACTGTCCGGCATGCCAGCGATAATCGACCAGGCGCTCGTTGAGGAAGTAGCCAGGCTCGCCGCTTTCGCCGATGCGCAAGTAGGTGATCATGTCGATGGGAAAGCCGCCGCCGTGTGGATCGACAAAGCCGACACGCGCCATGGTGCTGTGGCGAAACACCGTACCGGACATCGAGAACGCACCACCCTGGAGAGTCACTTCGAGCACGTTGTCGACCACGCCATTCGCGAGGCGGCTGCGCCCCAGCCATTCGTTGTAGTGCGCGGTGTCGTCCTCGCGGACGACCCCGTCGGCATCGATCAGGTTCTGCGCGGTCGAGAAAAAGGCCAGGCGCGTATCGGCCTCCATGATCTCAACCGCGCGTTCGATGAGGGTTGGCTCGAGACAATCGTCATCGTGCAGCACCATGAAGTAAGGCGCTTCGCAGCGCGCGAAGTTGTACAGCGTCTGACCACGCTCACCATCCTCGACCGGATTGGCGACATAGGTGACGCGCGGATCGCCGAGCTCGGCGACGAACTGGCGCACGTCTGCGGCGATTTCGGGCGTGGAATCGTTGTCGGTCACCACCACCGTGAGATGGGGATAGGTCTGCGCAAGCACGCTGCGTATGGCTGCGCGCACGAAAGCGGGACGATTCCGCGTGGGAATCCCCACATAGACGGCTGGCTTCATGAATCCAGGAAACTCTGCTTAAGCTACTGCGCTGCTCGGGTGCGGCGCCGCGTCGCAGCCGCGAATGGTATGGAGACGAGCGCTACGATCGTTTGCCGACGGATTTCTTGTTCTCGCCCATCGAACGCTGCTCCACCGCGTGCGGTTCAAGCGCCTGCTCGTGCTTGCCGAAACCGAAAGGCTCGGCCCAGCGGTCGAGGCGCGCGGCCACTTCCGCCACGCTCATGGAGCGCTTGATGCGGGTCAGAATCAACACGGTGTAAATGGCCAGCATGACGTCGAGCGTGATCGAGTAGGCGTGCAGGCAGCGCCGTGCATAGGCGATTTCGAGCCGCAGCCGGGAAGCATCATCGATGGCATCGCGGCCGACCAGTTGCACGGGCCCGCTGAGCCCGCAGCGGGCTACGAAGCGCAGTTCGGCATCGGGGTGCACCACTTTCAAGGCGCTGATGACATCCTCCGGCAATGGCCGGTTGCCGATCAGGGACATGCTGCCGGCCAGCACGTTCAGAAACTGCGGGATTTCGGTCAGGAAGAAGCGCTCGATCACGCGTCCCAGCGGCGTGTAGAGCGGCGAGTCCGGGGCAATGTTCAGAAAGCGTTGCTCGGTGACTGGCACGGTGCTGCGGTTGGCGACCTTGTCGGCGTCGCGAATCATGGTGCGAAACTTGATCACCGAGCACGACTGCTGACCGAACACGCGACGACGGGAGACATAGAAGGCGGGCCAGCCGTTGATGACGAGATTCAGCACGCCGACCACCAGCAGTATCGGCACCCACAGCGGCGCCAGCAGCACGGCGCTGAGCAGGTCGAAGAGGCGCTTGGCAACCGGCATCCGTATCGGCGGCATCACGGGTTCGTCAGACACTGTCGTGGCTTCTCGGTTGAAGGGTGGCCGGCCCGCGGATGGCGTGGGTCGCCGATCCGGTGGCGTTGTATTCTTGGTGTTCGGCGACGCTTGTCAATTGTCATGCGCGGGCGCCACCGGCCGGGGGATTTTACAACCTGCCCCGTAGGCCTGTACCGTGTCCTACTTCCCAGACACGATAGTCCACAATTGCATCATGATGCGTGCAGCGTCGAGGTCATAACGCGTGGTTGAACACGATGATGGCGCACCGCCGCCCGACATTCTCGTTACCGCGGTAGTCGTCAATTGGAACACCCGCGAACTGCTGCGGCAATGCATCGATTCTCTGCAGGCCGCAGCGACCAGCGTGAAGATGCAGATAGTGGTGGTGGACAACGACTCCTCCGACGGCTCGGCCGACATGGTCGCGGCGGAGTTTCCGCGCGTCGATTTGGTGCGCAATCCGCAGAACGTCGGTTTTGGGCGCGGCTGCAATCGTGGCTTCGAAGTCGCGCGTGGGCGCTACCTGTTGCTGCTCAATCCCGACGCGCGCCTGGACCAACCGCACACGCTGACGCGCTGGGTGTCGGTGATGGAACAGGACGCACGCATCGCCGCCAGTGGCGCCTACGTGGTCGATGGCGACGGACGCCACCGCCTGGGTGACGCGGGTTTTCGGCCGACCCTGCGTAGCATGCTGGGCCTCTACTGGTTCCTGGCGCGCTTCAGCGCGGAACGCTTCCCACCGTATTTTCTTCACGCCCGCGACGGCGCCAGCGTCGATGTCGACTGGGTGAGCGGCGCGGGCATGCTGGTGCGCAGGTCGTGCGTGGAAGAAGCCGGCGGGTTCGACGAACGCGTATTCCTGTACGGCGAGGATGTCGAATTTTGCTGCCGCATGCGCGACCACGGTTATCGCATCGTGCACTTGCCTGACATTCGCGTCACGCACATCGAAGGCTCGAGCACACGACAACGCCGCAACACGGGCTTTTCGATACTCTGGTTCCGTCAATTACGCGCCCTGTACTTCCATTACCAGCCGCGCCAGCCGACGTGGATCTTCGATGTCGTGCTGTTGACCGGTCTCGGCTTGCGGGTCGCGGGCTATTCGCTGATGAGCGTGCTGCGCGGCAGTCACTTCGCGCGCGAACGAATTGCCCAACACCTGGCCTGCATGGGCTGGCTGTATAGCCAGTTCGGTCGCCGTGGCCAGCCTTGGTCGGCGCAGGTCGGCGACGATCCGGTTTGAATATCACCATGCCCTCGTCAACGACGCCACCTGTCGCGCCGCCGCAGACCGTCACCACCAGCCGCCCGCATCTGACCGCGCGTGAACTCGAGGCCGTGGGCAGGGTGATGGCCTCGGGTTATCTCGGCATGGGTCCGGAGACGCGCGCCTTCGAGCAGGAACTGGCCGCGTATCTCGGCGGCGGACGCGAAGTGGTGTGCACCAACACCGGCACCAGCGCCCTGCATCTCGCTGTCGCCGCGCTCATGCTCAAGCCTGGTGATGAAGTACTGGTGCCCAGCTTCACCTTCGTTGCCAGCTTTCAGGCGATTGTCGCGGCGGGCGCGCGGGCGCGGCTGTGCGATATCGACGCAACTACCGGCCTGCTCAGTCTTGCCGACGCCGCGCGGCGCCTGCGGCCGGATGTGAAAGCCATCATGCCGGTGCACTATGCCGGTCACAGCGGCGCGCTCGACGATGTGCATGGCTTCGCGGCAAAACATGGTCTGCGCGTCATCGAAGATGCCGCGCACGCTTTCGGCTCGCGTGATCACGGCCGGCTCGTCGGCAGTTTTGGCGATGTCACCTGCTTCAGTTTCGATCCGATCAAGAACATCACCGCGGGTGAGGGCGGCGCGCTGGTGACGGCCGATGCCGAGCTTGCGGCGCGCGCGCGCGCGATGCGCAATCTCGGCACCGCACAGGATGGTGGACGTTTCGCCGACGGCAGCGCGGACGTGGTGATGAACGGCTGGCGGTTTCACATGCCCGATCTCGCGGCGGCGGTGGGCCGCGTGCAACTCGCGCGCTTCGAGAGCGAACTCAAACCCGCGCGCCTCGCGCTGGTGCGGCAATACCGCGAACAATTGGCCGGCGCCCGCGCGGTGCAGCCACTGCCCGGCAACGACGACTGCGTGTCGCACATCATGGCAGTGCGGGTGCAAGCAGCGCTGCGCGCTGAACTGCGCGCGCGGCTGGCGGCGGCGGGCTACGAGACGCGCGTGCACTATCGTCCCGGCCACACCTTGAGCGCCTTCGCCGATGCCAGCGCCTTTCCCGGCGCCGACCAACTATTCAGCGAAGTCCTGAGCCTGCCCTTGCACGCCGGCGTGACGGCGCTCGACGTCGATGCCATCACCGCCGTGTGTCGCGCGCTCTGAGACCCACGGCGCCGCACGCACAACTCCAACCCCACGCCATGGATTGCGCCCCCCTCGTCTCGGTCGTCATGAACGGCTTCAACAGCGCCGCCTATCTCGAGGAGGCGCTGGCCAGCGCGCTCGCGCAGACGTTTCAGGACTGGGAGCTGGTGTTCTGGGATAACCAGTCAGACGATGCCACCGCCGCCATCGTGTGCGGCATCGGCGACCCGCGCATCCGCTTCCACCGCGCACCGCGCCGCATGACACTGGCCGAGGGGCGCAACGAGGCGATTGCGCGCGCACGCGGCGCGTGGATAGCCTTTCTTGATTGCGATGATCGCTGGGCGCCGGACAAGCTCGCACGCCAACTCGAGCGTCTGCGCGAACATCAAGGCGCACCGGTAGGCATCGTCTACGGCCGCACCCTGTCGTTTTCGGCGCGTGGCGCCGAAGGCGAAACCACCTATCGCTACACTGGCCGCGCGCTGCCCGAAGGGCGCATCGTTCGCCACATGCTGCTGGAAGGAAACCTGATTCCGATCGTGTCGGCGATGGTCAGCCGCGAAGCCATCGACGCGGTGGGGCCGATTCCGACCGAATTCACCTTCGCCGAGGACTATTACCTGTTCACCGCCATCGCCGATCGCTACGACGTGCTGTGCGTGCAGAGCCCGTGCTGCGAGTACCGCGTGCACGCCGCCAGCGCCACCGCGCGGAATAAGCTCGCCAGCCATCGCGAGGCGCTGATGGTGCTGGAGCGCTTCGGCCATTTGCTCACGGCGCCCGAGTTCAAGGCGCGGCGCGCCGTCTACGGCACGCTGATCGGCATCGAGATGGCGCGCTGCCCGGGCTCACGTCTGGCGGGCATCGCGCACCTCGTGACGCGCGGCTCGCCGGCCTTTCTCATCGCCGGCCTGCTGCGCACTGCGCTGCGG
>JADLGE010000011.1 GCA_020849475.1 Gammaproteobacteria bacterium | reverse complement strand
TGGGAAGTGGGCGACAAACACCCGAGCGGGCCGTCACTCAAACTGCTCAACCTGCTGGACCGCAAGGGTCTCGATGCGGTGATCTGATCGCGGGGAAATCGATTGGGTTTTCCCGCGACAATAGTGGGCGCTTCAGGTCCGCAGCGAAACTCAGCGCCTTGGCAATTCAAGCCTAAGCCCTTGCCGATTTAATCGGCCTGACCTTGTTCTCGGCTACGGCGATGCCATCCACCATGTCCGCCCACGCCTGCATCATCGCCCTCCGCTCCTCCAGATACTCAGCTCGGTTGTAAGCCGCGCGCACCTTGCTGCGCTCAGCGTGAGCAAGCTGCCGCTCTATCGCGTCCGAGCGCCAACCCAGCTCGTTCAATGCCGTGCTGGCGAGCGCCCGCGCACCGTGCGGCGAGAAGATGCCTGTGTACCCAATGGCTCTGATCATGTCGTTGAAGCGGGACTGCCCCATCACGCGACGCGGGTCGCTGCGATTAGGAAAGACCAATTCGAACCCGTGGGCCAAGCCCCGCAGCTGCTCGAATATCTCAATTGCCTGGGTCGACAAGGGCACGATGTGCTCTTCGCCCATTTTCATGCGGGCGGCCGGAATGCGCCATTCCGCCGCTTCGAAATCAATTTCTGACCACCTGGCGTTTGCCAACTCCGTTTTGCGCACGAAGGTGATCAGCAACAGGCGCATGCCAAGCTGGGTTTCGATGCGCCCCCCATAGGCCGCCATCTTCTCAAGAAAGGCCGGCAGGTCTTTCAGCTTGAGGGTCGGATGGTGCTTGGTGTCCGGCACGGTGACTGCGCCCTTCACGGCGTGGGCCGGGTCGTTGTCGGCGCGCAGATTGCGCACCGCGAAGCGGAAGATCTGCGACAGCATCGAGCGCAGCCGCTCCGCTGAGGTCCGGGCGCCGCGATCTTCGAAGCGTCGCATGGCATCGAGGATATCGGCAGGTTTGACGTCCCTGACCGGTCGCGTGCCGAACAGCGGGTAGACGTCGTTTTCCAGCCAGGCCTCGGCCGAGGTGCGCCAACTTTCCGAGCGCTCGCGGGCATGGGCGGCTATCCAGCGCTCGGCGATGTCGCGGAAGGAATCGGCGGCGGCGAGCTTGGCCGCTCGCTTGTCGTGGCGCTTGGCGAGCGCCGGGTTCTCGCCTTTGGCGACCACGCGGCGTGCATCGGTGTGCAGGTCGCGCGCCGCCTTGAGCGTGACCACGGGATAGCGGCCGATGGTCAGGGTGTGCCGACGGCCGGCGACGCGGTAGTCGTAACGCCACGACTTTGCCCCCGACGGAGCCACGTAGAGGTACAGCCCAGCATGGTCGACCAATTTATAGGGCGCCGGCCGCCCCTTCACTGCCTTCACTTGCTTGTCCGTCAGCATCTCGCCTCCTGCGGTCGCTCGGCCGGATGGCGACGCAGAAGCTACGACGCCAGTACCGTCAAGAATACCGTCAGGTTGCAAGCGCTAGCAATGGAAATTTTCGGACGCCACAAACTAAAAACAATTTATTTTTCATCTAGTTAATGACCGGCTCCAGGACTGCTCTGGAAGCCCTCGGCCCTAGTCATACTTGATGTACTTAAAGCGCGGATCCTCCGGCGTGCCTTCCAGCGACGCGCCCTCCTCCGCGCCCGGCTGCCACATCACCACCTCTTCAATCTTGCGCGCCAGCGCAAAGTCTTTGTCGGTGATGCCTTTGGCGGCGTGATTCATGAGCTTGACGTTGACGAAGGCGTAGGACACCGTCAGATCCGGATGATGCCAGGCGGCTTCGGCCAAGTGCCCGATGGTGTTGACCACCATCAGCGTGCCTTTCCAGCCCGAGGTCTTGTATTTGCGTCGCAGCCAGCCATCCTGCTGCGTCCACTTCGGAAGTTGTTCCTTAAGACGTTCCTCGACCTCGGCCTCGGAATAGACTTCTTCGTGTTTGCGTTCGCGCCAGCCCATCAGTTCACCTCACTCGCATTGTTCGTGTTGCGCACTTGGGCGCGGTTCAAAGCGGCACGCACGGCCGCGAAAGCTAGCGCATCGAGACTCGCGCGACGCTCACCCGCCGCGCACAAGGCACTGCGAAAGCCAAGATAATCGGCGCCGCAAGGCGCGAGGCGCGCAATGTCTTCGCGCTTGAGTCTGCCGGCGAGGCCAACGAGCAGCTGCCACTCACGCGCCGCAGACACGAAATCGCGCAGGTCCTGATCCGCCAACAAGCCCGTCAAGCCGGGCCCGTGTTTGTCCATGGTGTCGAGCATCACGCCGCGCACGCCGCAGGCGGCCAGTGATGCGATGTCGGCGCGGGTTGGTGGCGCTTCGGCCATGCACACCGCGATGACTTTGCGCGCGCCGGCACAGGCCTCACCCATGGCGCTCCGGGTGGCAGCGTAGAGTCCACGGGCGCGCAGCCCGACTTTCACATAGTCGACGCCGGTGGCGCTCATTGCGATGACTGCGTCGGGAATCGTCGCGGCCTGGTCCCAGCGATCGCCGATGGTGGCGCTGACCGGCACGCGCGCCGCCGCGAGTTCGACTATCTCGCTCACTACTTCGAGCGCCACTTGCCCCAAGGCGCCCTGCGCGGGCTCCTTGATGTCCAGCCAGTCACAGCCGCCGTCCAGCGCCATACGCGCTTCATCGAGATTGCGCACGCTCGCCAGCATGGCATTCATGCTGTGCCGCCGAGCTCGAGACGATGGCGCGGATGGTCGGCCATCGCCGCCACCAGCCACTCCCAGGCCATGCGCTCACGGGCACCGGCAGTCTTGTTCACCGCGATGGCGAGATACGCCATTTCAGCGGCGAGCTTGTCGGGCGCCAGCCAATCGAGGCGCGAATACAGAATCGCCGCTTCAAGCACCGCGGCCTGGGCGCGATTGAAACCACGGAACGCGCCGTGTTGGGCGTGATGCGCGATGCGACAGCGAAACTGCGGGCGCTCCGCATCGTCGTTACAGTCCATCACTTGCAGTTCCATATGCGCCAGGCAGTCCTGCAACCGCCAGCCGTCGATGACCGTCGCGCGCAGCAGCGGCCAGTCGCGACGTCCGGTCAGGCAACCGGCGATGACGCTGACGTCATCGGTGAGGTTCATCACCGCGCGGCCGTCGCGCTTCAGATTGACCAGCGTGGTCGATGGCACGAACGGTGAAATCAGCACGCAGTCGGCATCGCGGCGAAAGCCCATGGGCGTGATGTGCGCCGCACCATCGGCATTGCGGGTGGTGATCACGCCTTCGAAGATCATGGCTGAGCCACGCGCATCGCGCATGAAGATTGGTTGTTCACAACCATGTCCCTGGCTGTGATGACGCGCGCGCCAACCTGGGCGTGGGTTCCGTCGCGCGGGCCGATGAAACCCGACCGCCACGCTTGCTTAAGCACTTCATTTACAAACCCAAAATAATTCGTCATCGGCGCCTTTGCCGCGGCACATTTGGCACGTTGACTGCTTCGCCGTTTGCGGCCCCGCGGTTCATCGACTTCGGGGCTGGGGAGAAACTTACGTTTCTGGACATTCATCCACAAGCTGGGAGTCTAGGCCATGCAGTGGGAAACACCTTCCTACAACGATGTTCGCTTCGGTTTCGAAGTGACCATGTACATCAACAACCGTTAATGTACCGGGACCGGGGTCGCTCACGCGACCCCAGGTCTTGCCGCGGGCGCTGCATCGTTTCGCCCTCTCATAAGACAGCCCCAGGAAACCCGCCCCGTGGTCCAGTTCGCCGTCAAGCAGCCTCCGATCACCGACGCTGCGCCGTGGTCACGCACCGAATTCGAGGCACAGCTGCGTGCCAAGCAGAAGTTCTACCATATCAACCATCCCTTTCACCTGCGCATGAACAGCGGTGGCCTCGACCGCGCCGCCATCCAGGGCTGGGTTGCCAACCGCTACTACTACCAGACCAGCATTCCCGTCAAAGACGCGGCGGTGCTGGCCAACTGTCGTGATCGCGATGCGCGCCGCCTGTGGGTGCAACGCATCGTCGACCATGACGGCCACAGCGGCGACGAAGGCGGCATCGAGGCCTGGCTGCGCCTTGGCGAGGCGGTCGGCCTCACGCGCGAAGAAGTGCAGGACGAGCGTCACGTGCTGCCGGGCGTACGCTTCGCCGTCGACGCTTACGTGAACTTCGCGCGCGCGGCGAGCTGGCAGGAAGCCGCCTGCTCATCCCTGACCGAGATGTTCGCGCCCGAGATACACCAGCGCCGCCTCGACAACTGGCCCGCCGCCTACCCGTGGATAGACGCGCGTGGCTATGAATATTTCCGCAAGCGCTTGGGCGAGGCGCGGCGCGATGTGCAACACGGCCTCGCCGTGACCCTCGAGCATTTCGCCACCCGCACCGAGCAGCACTACGCGCTCAATATCCTTCAGCTCAAGCTCGACATCCTGTGGACCATGCTGGACGCGATGTGGATGGCCTATGTGGCCGACATGCCACCCTATCGCGGCTGCGAGGAAAGGCCATGAACGACACGCCAGACCAGCGCGTGCCCGCATTGAAAACGATGTATCGCTTTCAATGGGAGCCCGCCCAGGCAGCTCATGTGCTGCTCTATCCCGAAGGCATGGTGAAGCTCAGCGGCAGCGCCGGTGAGATTCTCAAACGGGTCGACGGTCAGCGCAGCATCGCCGTCATCATCGACGAACTGAAGGCCGCTTTCGGCGGCGCGCCGCTCGATGACGACGTCCGCAATTTTCTCGCACAGGCGCAGAGCAATGGCTGGATTACCCTCTGACATTTCCGGCCGCCCTTTGTGGCTGCTGGCTGAGCTGACCTACCGCTGCCCATTACAGTGTCCGTACTGCTCGAACCCGGTCGATTTCGCGCGGCGCAGCGATGAACTCTCGACCGCCGACTGGATGCGGGTGTTGAACGAAGCGCGCCAGCTGGGCGCCATGCAACTCGGTTTCTCCGGCGGCGAACCGCTGCTGCGTCACGACCTGGAAGAACTGATTGGCGAAGCGCGGCGCCTCGGCTACTACAGCAACCTCATCACCTCCGGCGTCGGCATGGACGAGGAGCGCGTGGCGCGTTTCAAACAGGCCGGGCTCGATCACATCCAGGTCAGCTTCCAGGCGAGCTCTGAAGAACTGAACAATTTTCTTGGCGGCACGGCGAGCTTCCAGCACAAGCTCGACATGGCACGGGCAGTGAAGGCGCACGGCTACCCGATGGTGCTGAACATCGTCATCCACCGACAGAACATCGATCAGATCGAAGACATCATCCGCATGACCATCGACCTCAAGGCCGATTTCGTCGAGCTGGCGAGCACCCAGTATTACGGTTGGTCGAAACTGAATCTCGATGCGCTGCTGCCGACGCGCGAACAACTGCGCAATGCCGAGGCCGTGGCGCGGCGTTACCAGGAAATGATGAAAGACCGCATGAAGATCATTTACGTGGTGCCGGACTATTACGAAGAACGCCCCAAGGCTTGCATGAACGGTTGGGGTTCAATCTTTCTGACCATCGCTCCCGATGGCACTGCCCTGCCCTGTCATGCCGCCCAGCAATTGCCCGGGCTCACGTTTCCCAATGTGCGCGACCAATCCATAGAGGAGATCTGGTCGCACTCATCGGCCTTCCAGCATTTTCGCGGCTTCGAGTGGATGCAGGAGCCGTGTCGCAGTTGCCCCGACAAGACCAAGGATTTCGGCGGCTGCCGCTGCCAGGCTTACATGATGACCGGTGACGCGACCGCGACTGACCCGGTCTGCTCAAAATCACCGCGGCATGGGCAATTGCGTGCTGAAGTCGAGCGGATTGCCAGCCTTGCCGGCAGTTCGGCGCCGGCGCAACCACTGGTGTTCCGCAACTCACGCAATTCGCGTGCACTGAGCCCGCCCGTCGAATCCTGATCAGTGGTCGCCGCGACGGCGCTGCTGTTGTATGGCCCACGCCACGTCGGCCGCCTGACGGTTGGCCTTCACATCGTGCACGCGCACGATGCGCACGCCCGCCTCCACCGCCAGGGCGGTGGTTGCGCAGGTCGCACCGAGTAGTTCAGCAGGATTGGTCTCGCTGCAGATGGCGCCCATGAAGCGTTTGCGGCTGGTGCCGAGCAATACCGCATAGTCACCGGCGGCGAGCTCGCCGAGCGCGCCCAGCAAGGCGAGATTGTGGGCGCGACTTTTGCCGAAGCCGATGCCGGGGTCGAGCGCAATGGCTGAGCGCGGGATCCCCGCGGCTTGCGCCGCCACCGCGCGCCCGAGCAGAAACTCGTGCACTTCCCTCACCACATCGACGTAATGCGGCGCCTGCTGCATGGTCTCGGGCGTGCCCTGCATGTGCATGAGAATGATGCCGGCACCGTGGGCGGCAACGATGTCCAGCATGCCGGCTTCACGCCCCGCCGCGACATCGTTGATGATGCGCGCGCCGGCGGACAGCACCGCGTCCGCTACTTTTGCACTGCGGGTATCGACACTCAGCAGCACGCGTTCCGGCAACGCCTGTCGCAAGGTACGCACCACTGGCAGCACGCGCGCGATCTGGGTCTCGGCGTCGACCGCCGGCGCCCCGGGGCGAGTCGATTCGCCACCGATGTCGATGATATCGGCGCCGTCGGCAACCATGCGCTCGGCGGCGACACACGCGGCCTCGAGTTGCAGGTACTGGCCACCGTCGGAAAAGCTGTCGGGTGTGACATTCAAGATGCCCATCAGTGTCGGGCGTTGCTCATCGTCGGCGATAGCGAACATCGAATCGCTCGCCTCTCAGCGCAGCTTGGTGCGCGTGCCACCGATGGCGACAGCCATTTCATCGGCGGCGCGCACCAGCGCATCCACCATCGGCGTTTCGCTGGAAAGATGCCCGGCGGTGCGCAGAATTTCCAGCCGAGAACCGGCGATGGCGCGGTGCAAGGACCAGCCGGCCTCAGCCGTGCAGGTCAGATCGCGCGCACCGTGGATGATGGTGGTCGGCACGCGCGGCAAGCGATGCGCATCGCGCAGCAGTTGATTCTCTTCCAGGAAATAGCGGTGCGCGGCGTAGTGCATTTCGATGCGACACTTGGCGATGGCGCTGTTCACTTCGCTGGCGCCGCCGTCCCCTCCGGCGCCGTCGAGCGAGAACATCACGACCGCGGTCGACCACGCATCCCAGGCGCGCGCGGCCCGTTCAACCACCGCGCGGTCTTGCGAGAACACCGCATCATGCAAATGCGCAATCAACGACTCGTCCACCGCTACACCGACGTTGTCGACAAAGCGTTGCCATTGCATGGGTAACAGGCGATTGGCGCCGTCTCCGGCGAACCACGCAAAATCGCGCTGACGCGCCAGAAAACTGCCGCGCAACACCAGGCCCAACACCCTCTGGGGATGGGTCTCGGCATAGGCCAAGGCCAGCGTCGCGCCCCACGAGCCGCCGAACACCACCCATTGCTCGAGCCCGAGCTGCTCGCGAATTCGCTCCATGTCGGCGATCAGCGCTGGCGTATGGTTGTGCTCGACGCCGGCGTAGGGCGTCGAGCGCCCCGCGCCCCGCTGGTCGAAGAGCACGATGTCGTAAGCGTCTGGCGCAAAGAACTGACGATGATCGGGCTTGCATCCCGAGCCCGGACCGCCATGCAGGAACACCACGGGAATCGCGCCCGGGGTGCCACAGCGTTCTACATGGAGACGATGGCCGTCACCGACCTCGAGTTGCAGCGTGGTGTGCGCCGCGAGCGCTGGATGGAGTTGACGCAAGCTGGTGTGCTGTCCCGTGATCACATTCGACAATGCGTCGGTTACCGCTCAGATCTCGTCGAGAATGGCGGCCTTGCGGCGCTTGAAGTCATCCGCGGAGATCAAGCCCTTGTCGAGCAGCTGCTGCAATTTGGCGAGCCGCTCTTCCAGCGGTTGCGCCGTTGCCTTGCCCGCGCCACTGTCCTGCAGGGTCTTGAGCTCCTTGCGCATGCGCGCCATTTCTTCGCGCATTTCGCGGCGCTCCAGCGTGAGCTTGGCCGCCTCGTTGCGCACCTTCTCTTCTTCTTTGCGTGCCGCGACCGGGGTCTGAGTATCGCGATACGCTTTGGCCGCTTTCAATACTTCTATCGCCACCCAGTCGGCGCGATCGGCGCCGCCGTGCTCGACACCCGCGGTGTTGACGATCCGCCCGGGCATGTGACCCTTGCTGCGCCGCCCGGCAATATCGAAATTCACATCGCGATAATCGTCCGTCACACCGAAAGAGCCTTCGACGTTCTTCTTGCCCTTGTCGATGCGCTTCTGATATTCGCCGATGATGAGGTTGAGCTTGCCGTCCTTGTAAAACACGCGGCCGGTGGTCCACTCCCGTTCGCGCCCCACCGACAGCAACACATCCGCATAGCTGCGGATGTTGAAAATCACGTCTTCATTGGGCGAAGCCTTGTTGAGTGCATCCACCAGATAGCGCGCGATAGTGCCCGCCTGGCCCTTGGAATAGACCGGCAGGGACTGTTCATCGCGAAACACACCGCCCTTGGTCCACAACTGCAAAGAAGCCAACGCCTGCTCAACTTCGACTGGGTCGAGCGCAATGGGGTGACTGTTGAGCGTGGCCTTGTCTTCGATGGCGACCAGTCGAACGAATTGTTCGTTCTGCTCCCAGATGGTGGCGGTGACGGTTGGCTTGTCGAAAATATTCGGCAGGAGATCGAGCGCGCTCGCCGGCAGCGGCAGCGCGAGGGCCGCGATGCATATGAACAGGGCTCGCAGCCAAACGAGATTCAAGGGATGTCTTTTCATGGATATGGTGGCGCCGAACGGAATGGGGCGGGCGGCGGCATTATAGCCAGCGCTCGAACGCTTTGACCATTCAAGGTCCTGCGGATCTCCTGCGGCACAAAAAAAAGGCGCATCCAGGGATGCGCCTCTTCTTCGCGACTAGCGCAGTGCGGCGATGCTTACCAGAACAGGAAGCTGCCGACGCTGAACGTATTCGCTTCGGGGTTGTGGCCAGGCGTGCTGTTGTTCAGCGAGCCATGGTTGTACTCCGCAATCAGGCGCAGCCAGCTGCTGACATCATGATAGACGCCGACAGTCCACAGCTGACGCTCGACATGGCCGCTCACACCGTTGGCAGCGACGCTCAGCACATCGTTGTCGATGGACTGGAGGTTGCCTTCGCCATACGACACGCCAAGCTTGGTCTTGCCGTTGAAGGTGTAGGTGCCCTGCAGGTAGTAACCGTCGCCCTTGCGCTCACGAACGTTGCCGCTAGCGTCGAACCACACTGCGTTCTGGTTGAACTGCGCGGTCAGACCCAGGCCTTCGCTGTCGTGGTAGTAACCGACGAATTCGAAGCCCATGTAGCCGATCTTGGTACCAGCGCCCCACGCATGGGTGCTGATGTCGCCGCAACGCGCATTGGCCGTACCGACAGCGAAGATCTTGCCATGGCAGCTCGAGGTCACGTCCTGCCACAGGCCGTCGACCCAAGCCTTGAAGTTACCGCCGGTGAACGCCGTCGAGTAGCTCATTTCACCTTCGAAGCGCGGGGTATCGGCTTCGTCGAGCAGGCTGCCGGTGCCGCTGTTCGGCACGCCATAGGCGGTCACGCCCGAGATGGTGGCCGGGTCATACACGCCGAAAGCGATCTGGAAGCCATTCACCACCGGGGTGGTGTACTGGAAGCGGGCTGCGAAATCGGGGTAGGTGTAACCATGGCCGACGCGGCCGAAGGTCACGGAACCGAAAGAATCGGCGCCCGGTGCGAAGCCGACGCCGAACAGCGTCATGTCGTTCAGGATGGCGTTGCGGCCGAACAGTGACAGCGTGCGGCCGAAGCTCACTTCACCGAAACCGCCGGACAGGTTGGCGACGACTTCACGAGTATCAATGGTTGCACCACCGATGCCCGGCACCGGGCCGACATTGCCCGACTGCGAAGAGAACTGGGTCTTGGTGCCACCGGTCTGGATGGTCGGCGCGAAGCTGATGCGTGCGCTGCCGGTCATGCCGTCGATGGTCGGTGACTTGACGTTGAAGCTGAAGAAGGCCGGCAGGAAGCCCGAATGAACTCGGCTGCTGGTCTTGTCGGCGGCTTCGGTCACGTAGCCTTTGTCATAGTCGCCAACCGTGTAGAAAGCGTTGACGTTACCGTCGAAGCTCACTTCCCAACCGTTGTCGCCACCGACGACCACGACTGCACCGGCGGGCGCGGCCAGACCTGCGCCAAGCGCAGCTGCACCGACTGCCGCAGCAATCTTGGTCTTGGAATTTTGTATCGCCATCACTTCCTCCTAACTCTAAGGACTAAGGCTCAATTTGCAGGACCCACAACGAGCGCTTTCGTTTTACTTCACGTGCCTGACGGCTGGTTTTTGTTCTTGTCAGGCCTGTTTCGCCTGAGGCGAAACCGCTTTGGGTAACCGGCGAAGTTTCAATTCGTGGTCGATTCTAGTTCATAAAATCTACGCTGCCAACACTTTTGCAACAAAAAAATCCGCCACTTGCGGGGGATTTTTCATTCTGTAGCGCGAATGCAACGACGAAACGCCACAATTCGGAGCAGTACGGGCAACGCCCGACGCCGGATTTCAGCCGCCGCCCTTCTGAAACGCGGTATCGAAGCGCTGCACGAAGCTCGCGCACTCAGCGGCGTCCAGCCCATGAAACGTGAGCTCGACGTCGACACAGGGCAGACACAGCGAGGCGATGCGACGTTGGCCTTGCGCTGAAATACTCGCCACCAGCCGTGCGCCCTGTGGCCATTCGGCGTGAATGCTCAGCCCTTCGCGTCGCCACTCGGCACCGGCCAGCACCAGCGGCAACACCCGGAAAAAATCGTCGTGGGAGATGCCCATCGCCGCGCGCGCGACGCGCAGCGGCTGCTCACCGGCCGCGGTCACGGGCCGCTGCCCGACGCGGCGCCGTGCGCCAGCGCCGCAGCAAGCGGCGCCAGGGCCTGCTGATAATTGCGCCAGTGGTCGCGGGCCTCGGTATACAAGGGCCGCCGCACCTGCCACTGGCTGGCGGTGGCCACCACCCGGCGCGACTCGTGGAAGCGCAGGCAGGCGTCTTCCCAGGGCAGGCCCAGGAATTCAACGAGCCGCCGGCTTTCGCCTTCCTGGTCGTCGAGCAGCTGCTCATAGTCGAGGTCGAGCATCGCTATCGGCAGGCGCTGGCGCCAATGGGCCATGAGCCGCCGATAACCGACATAGGCCTCGGCGAGGCTCTCGAGGTCATAGGAATAAGGGTGACTGCCGGCCAGGTCGCGGGTGAAAATCGAATGGCAGGTGGCGAGCGGGTCACGCCGGCAATGAATGACGCGCGCATGGGGGAAGAGCGCCGCAATCGCGCCGAGATAGAGAAAGTTGTAGGGCATCTTGTCGGTGACGCGGGCGGCCTCACCATTGCGCTGCTGCAGCAGCGCCAGGTAGCGCGGCGCGAGCTGGCCGAGTTCGACCAGGCGCCGGCCCAGGCCACGCGGATAGCCGGTGCCGTGGCCTTCGCGGCGTACCAGCGCCGGCACCTGCGCCGGGAAGAACACCAGCTCGCCAGCCCCGTGCACCTGCGAATGACTGGCGACAATCTGCTCGACCAGCGAGGTGCCGGCGCGCGGCATGCCGAGAATGAAGACCGGACGCTCACTGGGATTGGCGTGCAGCGACGCGCGGCGCATGAAATCTTCGGAAAAAGTCTCGATGACGGCATCGATGAACTGTCGCTGGCCTGCGCGATCGAAAGGCACCGCATCGCGACGCAGGGCATTGGCGGCGCTGAAGCTCGCAAATGCTCCCGTGTAGTCGCCACGCAGATCGCGCAGGCGCCCTTGCGCGAACAACAGCTGGCTGCGCGCGGCACTGTCCGTCGCGCTCGCGAGCCCGCGATCGATGCGCTGCTCGAGCGCCCTCGCCTGGGCGTCATCGGCGGCCATTTCGGCCAGGTTGCGCAAGGCTTCGGCATGGCCCGGCGCCACCGCCAGTGCGCGTTCGAATGCCAGCCGCGCGCGCTCTCTGTCACCGCGCGCGCTCGCGGCCATGCCGACATGGGTCGCGTACTGGGGCTGCCCAGCCGCGATGGCTTCAGCAGCCTCGAAGTTCGCGGCCGCCTCTTCCACCTGGCCGAGGCTGAATTGCACGAGACCGAGTTGATCGCGCAGCGTCGCACTCTGCGGCGCGAGCGGCACGGCGCGGGCCAGGGTCTGGGCCGCGCCCTCGAGTTCGCCGAGGCGCCGCAGGCACATCGCCAACAATTCCCAGGCCGGCACCTGCGTGTCGTCCAGTTCAAGCGCCCGCCGACACGCGGCGACCGCCTGCTCGGTCTTGCCCGCACCCGCCAGGGCGCGCGCCAGGCCCAGCTGGCCGGGCGCAAAACGCGGCGCAAGCTGCACGACTTTGTGCATGCACTGCGCCGCTTCGTCCATACGACCGAGGTCGAACAGCAGGTTGCCGAGATTATTGGCGGCGTCGACATAGTCGGCGCGCTGACGCAGCGCCGCGCGATAGTGCTTTTCGGCGGCTGCATGCTGGCCTTCCGCGAGGCACGCGTTGCCGCCATTGAAGTGCGCTTCGGGAAAGCGCGGACGCGCCGTCAGCGCCAGCTCGAACAGCGGTCGCGCCGCCACTGCGTCGCCCATCGACATCAAGGCCATGCCGAGATTGTTGTTGAGGTCGGCGTCGCCGGGCGCATGGGCAAGCGCTTCGCGCAGCAGCTTGACGCCCGCCTCGAGGTTGCCGGTCTGGCAGGCGATCACACCGAGCGCGCCGACGGCGGCGGCATGACTGGGATCGCGGCGCAGAATCTCGCGATAAAGGTGTTCCGCCTGGCGCAGCTCACCGGCCGCGTGCAGGCGCTGCGCGTTGTCGAACAGCTGCTGTGCGCTGAGCGCCGTGGGTTGCGGAGGTTGACTCATGGGCGCTTGCCGGGAGGAGGCTCAGCCACCCGCCACTGGCGGCCAGATAGCGAGCGCGTCACCTTCGTGCAACATCGGTCGATCGCGATCTTCGGGTTCGACGTACAGCCCGTTGATCAGGATGAGATGGGCCGACGGACGCGGCACATGGTAGCGGTCGATGATCTCGTGCACCGTGGTGTCGGGCGCGATGTCGATTTCGATGATATTGCGGACCGCGTCACTGGGCAGATACTGCGCCAGCGACGCAAACAGTTTAAATGTGATCTTCACGCGCTGCTCTCGTCATGCCGGACCCCGCCCTACGCGCGGAGTCGGCATGCTAACTGCTCAGCGCCGCGCGATGCTACTTCAGCACGCCGGCATTGAAACCGACCGCCTGGGTGCTGGCGAGGTAGGCTTCCATGATGCGCGTCGGATCGGCGACCAGTTTGTCTTTCCAGGCGCCGAGGCGGGTCTTGGTCTGAATCAAGCCGCGCAGCACGCCGACATGCTGGGTCAGACCCAGGCTGGTCGCGCCCACCAGCACATCGTCTTCGAATTGCAAATTGAGGTAGCGATAGCGTTCGCGATTGAGCAGTTCAGCCGAATCGCCGCCGGCCTTGCCCATCCACAATCCGAAGGAACTGGAAATCAGACCAAGGGTGTCGAGCACGTTCATGTTGACGCAGCCGCGATGCAGCGCGCCCTTCTGGCCGGCCATGTTGCGCGCCGCGAGTTGGCCGTGATCGGCCGCGGTTGGCTGAATGGCCTGCACCGAATATTCGCCGGTGGAAAAATCGATGCCCTGGGCGACATCGCCGGCAGCGAAGATGCTCGGGTCATTGGTCTGCATCTGACGGTTGACCAGGATGCCCTGGTCGGTGGCGATGCCGCTGTCTTTCACCAGTTCGATATTGGGGCGCACACCGGTAGCCGACACCACCAAGTCGACATCGACCGTGGCGCCGGAATTGAGCACCACGCGCAAGGCGTTGCCGTGCTTCTCGATGGCATTGACCTTGGTCGAGGTGTGCACGGTCACGCCGTGCTCCTGGCACCAGTCCTTGATCATGTTGCCGGCGGTGTCGTTCATCATGCGCGGCACCATGCGCCCTTCCATCTCGACCACCGTCAGGGTCGCGCCGCTCTTGGCCAGCGCTTCGAGGATGATGCAGCCGATGAAGCCTGCGCCCATCAGCACCACACGCGCACCGGGCTTGGCGGTGGCGGCGATGCGGCGTGCATCGGCCAGCGTCCAGCACGAGGTCACGCCCGGCAGATCGATACCCGGGATGGGCGGCGACACCGGCCGCGAGCCCGTCGCGATGAGGAGATTGTCGTAAGCGAGCTTGTCGCCACCGGCCAGCGTCAATTGCCTGGCGGCGCGGTCGAGCCCCTCCACGCGCTTCTGCAACACCTTGATCTCGCGCTTGGCGAAATGGTCTGCGGTCTTGCGCAGGTGAGTGCCCTGCTCGGCAATCTGCTTGACGAGGAAATACGGGATGGCCATGCGCGAGTACGGCGCCTCCGGCTCATCACCGACCAGCGTGACGCTGGCCTTGGGTTGCAGTTTGCGCAGGGTCTCGGCGGCAATGACGCCCGACGGTCCGGCTCCAATCACGACATGTTGCATGGCTGCTGTGCTCCGATGGCTCGCGGGTGTATTCAGACGTCGAGCCGCTTCAAGGTGTCGGCGGTCGGGCGCCCGTCGGCGGTCCAGCCACGAATTTCGTAATACTGGGGCAGCATTTCGTGCAGCCGGTTGACCTGGCCCTTGGCGGGGCCGGTCTTGGCCGCGTCTTTCAGCAAGCGCTTGGGCAAGGTGTCGTCGGCGGCGGTCAGGCCGGCGTCGAGATTGAACTGGCGCTCAAGGTTCCAGATACGTTCGCCCGCTTCGAGCATGGTTTCCGGCGTCCAGCCGCCTTCGCAGGCGGCGTCGACCTGCGGCGCGATGTCGGCCAAGGTCCAGGCAAAAGTCGTGAACACGCACAGGCCAGTGGAATCGACGGCCGCGGTCGCGTCCTGGAAGGCTTTGACCAATTCCGGTTTGCCCTCGGTCGACAGCGGATCGGTCTTGACCGGCACGCCCATGATTTCCGACGACACGGTGTAGCTGCGCAAATGGCAGGCGCCGCGGTTGGAGGTCGCATAGGTCAGGCCCATGCCCTGGATGCCGCGCGGGTCGTAGGCCGGGAATTCCTGGCCCTTGACCGTCATCGACAGATCGGGATGGCCGTACTTGGCGGTGAGGCGTTTGGAGCCAAGGCCCAGGTCCTTGCCAAAGCCGACGCCGGTCGCCACCAGCTCGGCGGCCTTGGTCAGCGCCTCGGCCGAGCCAAAACGCATCTCGATGCCGCCGGTGTCCTTGGTGGTGATGGCGCCGATGTCGAACAGCTCCATGGCTGCCGCCACCGTCGAGCCGAAGGAAATCGGGTCGAAGCCGTCTTCGTTGCACAGGAAATTTGCGTAGGTCAGCGCATCGAGATCGTCCACACCCGTATCGCAACCCAGCGCCCACGCTGCCTCGTACTCGAGGCCACCGGACGCGCCCCTGTATTCGGGCTTGTTGCTGATCGTGTAGTGCTGCGGATCGATGGTCGAAATGCGGCCGCAGGCGATGGTGCAACCAAAGCACGCGGCATTGGTGACGAGATTGGGCTTGCCGTCACTCTCGCGCGGCTCATGCATGGCTTCCGCCGAGATCTTGGCGGCGCCTTCAAACTGCACTTCGCGCATGTTGCGGGTCGGCATCGCACCGACTTCGTTGATGACGTTCATCAACACCTGGGTGCCCATGGTCGGCAGGCCGATGCCGGTCACGGCATTGTCTTTCAGGACCTTCTTGCCGACCGCGGCGGCATTCATGAACGCCTTGAAGTCGCGCACGCCACCGACGCCCAAGGTGCCGCGAATGGCGACCGCCTTGAGATTCTTGGATGCCATCACCGTGCCGACGCCGGAGCGCCCGGCAGCCCGGTGCTTGTCGTTGACCACGCCGGCGTACAGGCAGCCCTCTTCAGCCGAGCGGCCGACGCAGGCCACGCGCAACAGCGGGTCTTGGTGGGTGGTGTGGATGATGTCATCGGTTTCCCATACCGACTTGCCCCACAGGCCTTCGGCTGACAGCAGCTGGGCGTTGTCATTCTCGAGCAGGAGATACACCGGCTTGGGCGACTTGCCCTCGAAAATGACCATGTCCCAACCGGCGGCTTTCATTTCTGCGCCGATGAAACCACCGGAATTGGAGCAGGCGATGGCACCGGTAAAGGGGCTCTTGGTGATGACTGAATAGCGTCCGCCGGTGGCGGCCATGGTGCCGGTCAGGGGACCGGTGGCCATGATCATCTTGTTGCCCGGCGACAGCGCGTCGACCTTGGGGTCGATTTCTTCGCACAAATACTTGGTCGCGAGGCCACGCTGACCGATGTATTTCAGCGCCCACTCCATGTTGAGCGGCTCAGCGCGGCAGGTGCCGGCGGTCAAATCAACGCGCAGTAATTTTCTTTGCCATGCCATGGTGCGTATCTCCCGCCTGACTCAAGCCTTGGGGATCGATTGCGCGGCGTGGGCGCGCATGCGTTCGAGGCCGGTGTGTTCGGCATCGACATAGGTGATGGCGCCGGTCGGGCAGGCGCTGGCGCAGGCCGGGTCACCGCCGCACAGGTCACACTTGGCGACCTTGCCGGTGTCGGCGTTGTAATTGACGGTGCCGAAAGGACAGGCAATGGTGCAGACCTTGCAGCCCACACACACACTTTCCAGCACATCCTTGGCGCCGGTCTTGGGATTGATGACGATGGCCTCGACCGGGCAGGCATGCATGCACCAAGCTTCCGCGCACTGCGAACAGGTGTAAGGCGCGAAACGCCCCTCGTCGTGGAAATTGAAGACCTTGATGCGTGACTTGGAGGGGTTGAACACCCCTTCGTTCTCAAACGAGCACGCCATCTCGCACTGCAGACAGCCGGTGCACTTTTCAGGTTCGAGTTGCAGCGCCTTGAGCATCAGGATTCTCCTCGATTGCGTCCGTTCATCGCGGACTGCATTCCGATTGATCGAGGAGCGTCATGCGAGCATCGACGTCGACACGGACCTTGGCCCGTCCGTCAGCGGCGACCTTGCGCACCTGGTGCGCTCCCCTCGTGAATTTTTCCCGTTGCCTGGCGCCTAAGGGCTCAGGTATCACTGCATCCACGGATATAGAATGCCGAGCGCTAGCGAGCGGCTACGGGGCCGGCTCAGACTAGCGGCATTCAATCGAAAAGACCAGAGCGGACCATTCTGTAAATATGAAATCCATTCCCACTACCTTTCAGGCGCCAAGCCGCTGGCTGACACATCTGCTCATCGTGCTGCTGGCAACCCTGGCGACCTCGCCGACATGGGCCGCGACACCTGTGACCGTGCGCATCGCCTTCATTGGTCCGGCCGACGGTGATGCCCATGCGGGCGCCCAGCAAGGCATCAAGGAAGCCAACGCACAGGGCAAGTTCCTCGGCCTCGCTTACCAACTGGTGGCGAGCGCCGACATCGGCGCCGCGCGCGCAGCCAAGGCCAGCGCCGTGGTGGTGGATGCCGACGCGGCTGCCCTGCCCGCCATCGCCGCCGCCGCGCCCGAGTTGCCGGTATTGAATGTGCGCGCCGAAGACGACGCCCTGCGCACGCAATGCGTGGGCAATCTCTTCCACACCATCCCGAGTCAAGCCATGCGCAGCGACGCCCTCGCGCAATGGCACAAGAAGCAGCCCGGCAGTCAGGCCACCGCGCAGGCCTGGCACGCCAGCGCCGAGCTCTACGCCGGCAGTCAATTGAACAAGCGTTACAGCGATGCCAGCGGCCGCGCCATGAACGATCAGGCGTGGGCAGCGTGGGCCGCGGTCAAACTGGTGTCCGACACCGTCGCGCGTCTGCATGCCAGCGAGCCTGTGGGCCTGCTCGGTGCGCTGCGCAAAGATCTCGCGTTCGACGGCCAGAAAGGCGTCGACATGAGCTTTCGCGACAATGGCCAGTTACGCCAGCCGCTGTTGCTGGTCGAGAACGGCAAGATAGTCGGCGAAGCGCCGGTGCGCGGTATCGCGCCCAACAGCGACCTCGATTCTCTTGGCAACACGGCCTGCGCGAAGTAGATGAAGTAGATCAACGGCGCGCCTCCCACCTCCCTCAGCATTTGCAGATTTCCAACGGAGTTTCACCATGCGTATTCTCGTTCTCGCCCTGCTGCTCGGCGTCACGCTGGACAGCCTCGCGGCCAGCGGCCGGGTCTTCGTCACCAATGAAAAAGGCGACAGCGTCAGCGTCATCGACACCAAGACCAACCAGGTGGTCAAAACCATCGCCATCGGCAAGCGTCCGCGCGGCATCGGGCTTGCGCCGGACGGCAGCGCCATCTACGTCGCGGTCAGCGGCGAGAATCACATCGCGGTGCTCGACCCGGCCACCCTCGAGGTCAAGGGCAGTTTCCCGAGCGGCGACGATCCGGAAGCGTTCGCCGTGCACAAGAACGGCAACATCTACATTTCCAATGAGAATGACGCCAAGGCCTCGGTCATCGACCCGCACACCGGCAAGCTGGTGACGGAAATCGAAGTCGGCATCGAACCGGAAGGCGTGGCGATTTCGCCCGATGGCACGCGCGCCATTGTCACCAGTGAATCGACCAACATGCTGCACATCATCGCCATTCCGGAACACACGGTGGTCAACAGCATCCTGGTCGGCGCACGGCCGCGCTCGGCAACCTTCAGCGCCGACGGCAAGCTCGCCTACGCCACCTCTGAAATTGGCGGCGAAGTGAAGTAGGTGGATGTCGCGAGCGGCACCATCTTAGGCAAGATGGCGCTCAGCGACGATCAAGCCAAGCCCAAGGACATCGTCGTCAGCCGCGACGGCAAGCGCCTGTTCGTGGCCGGCGGTCGCGCCAACCGTGTGTTCGTGCTCGATGCCAACACCCTTGAAGTCATCACCAGCGTGCCGGTAGGCAAGCGCGTATGGGGCCTCGCCCAATCACGCGATGGCGCCCATCTCTACACCACCGACGGCGCCGACAACCAGGTTTCGGTGATCGACACCAAGAGCAACAGCGTCGCGACCACCATCAAGGTCGGTGACGCGCCGTGGGGCATCGTCATCGACGATTGACAGTTTGATACCGGCGTGTCTACGCAACGGCGTCGACACGCCACGCTCGCCGCGCTTCACCCCCTGTGCAGGAATACCGATGCACCTGCCCGCATGGCACACTGCGCGCGTCACTGAACGAGGGGAGAGGACATGACGAAATCAATGCGCGCGTGGCTGGCATCACTGACGTTGCTGGTCGGCACCGTGCAGGCCGCCGAGACGGTGGTCGATGACAATTACCTTGCGAACGGCGGCGACGGCTCCAACTGGCCGGCCTATGGCCGCACCTCCACCGAACAACGTTACAGTCCGCTGGACCAGATCAACGCCGGCAACGTCAACAAGCTCGGCATCCAGTGGGTCACCGAACTCGCCAACGAACGCTCGCTGATCGCGACGCCCCTGGCGATTGATGGCGTGCTCTATTTCACCGGCAGCTACAGCCGCACCTATGCGGTCGATGCGCGCAGCGGCAAGATTCTCTGGCAATTCGATCCCAAGACCATCGAGCACGCGGGCGATCGCCTGCGCATCATGTGGGACATCAACCGTGGCCCCGCCTACTACAAGGGCCGCGTCATCATCTCGACCGTCGACGGCCGTCTGGTCGCGCTCGACGCCAAGACCGGCAAGCAGCTGTGGGAAGCGATGACAGTCGACCCGCGCAAGTCCTACTACGTCAACGGCGCGCCCAAGGTATTTCGCGACAAGGTCATCATCGGCAATGGCGGCACCGAGCACGAAGCGGCGCGCGGCTATGTGACCGCCTATGACGTTGAAACCGGCAAGCAGGCGTGGCGCTTCTACATCGTGCCCGGCAACCCGGCCGATGGTTTCGAAAACAAAGCCATGGAGATGGCGGCCAAGACCTGGAACGGCGAATGGTGGAAGCACGGCGGCGGCGGCAACGTGTGGAACGGCATGACCTACGACGCCGAGTTCAACCAGCTCCTGATCGGCACCGGCAACGGCTCGCCGTGGAACCAGAAGCTGCGCAGCCCCGGCGGCGGTGACAACCTGTTCCTGTGCTCCATCGTCGCGGTCGACGCCGACACCGGCGAATACAAGTGGCATTACCAGACCAATCCCGGCGAGACCTGGGATTTCAATGCCAACATGGACATCGTATTGGCCGACGTGCAGTACGGCGGCAAACCGATCAAGGCCCTGCTGCAGGCGCCCAAGAACGGCTTCTTCTACATCATCAATCGCGCCAATGGTGAGCTCTTGTCGGCCGAGAAGTTCGGCAAGGTGACGTGGGCCGAGCGCATCGACCTCAAGACCGGCCGTCCGGTCGAAATCAAAGGCGCGCGCTACGAAGACGGCGAGGAACTGGTGTGGCCAGGACCGTGGGGCGCGCACAACTGGCATGCGATGTCCTACAACCCCGACACCGGCCTGGTCTACATCCCCGCGTGGGACATGCCGGGGCTGTATAACGACAAGGGCTTCGACCCCGCCAAGTGGCAGTCGCCGCATTTCAAGGTGGACCCGGGCGTGGCCTTCGGCGGTGAAGACGTGCCAAAGGACATCGGCCAGGCGCGCCTGTTGGCCTGGGATCCTGTCAAGCAGAAGAAAGTGTGGTCGCACGACCTGCCGCCGGTGTGGAACGCCGGCACCATGACCACCAAGGGCAACCTCGTGTTCCAAGGGCGCGCTGACGGCGAATTCGTCGCCTACGACGCCACCAAGGGCGACAAGCTGTGGTCGATGAAGCTCGGTGTAGGCATCTCATCCGCGCCCATCACCTACAGCATCGACGGTAAGCAATACGTGTCGCTGCTGGTCGGCTGGGGTGGTGGCGGCACTATCCTGGGTTCGCTGGCCGCACAACACGGCTGGAAATACAAAATGCATCCGCGTCGCTTGTATACCTTTGCGCTCGACGGCAAGCAGCCGGTGCCACCATCGCCGCCACCGGCCTTCGCTCAGCCACTCGATGTGCCGGACTTCAAGATCGACGCCAAGCTCGCCGAGCACGGCAAAGACCTGTTCGCTCGCTCCTGTCTGTACTGTCATGGCGCCGGCATGGTCGCCGGTGGCGAAGCGCCAGACCTGCGTGAGTCGACGATAGCGACCGACAGGAACGCCTTCGAAGCCGTGGTGCTGAAAGGCGCCAAGCTCGCCAATGGCATGCCGCGCTTCGCCGAGTTGACGACGCAAGACATCGAAGGCTTGATGCATTTCATTCGTCTGCGCGCGCGGGAAACGAAGTAAAGGCCTGTAGGTGCGAATTCATTCGCACCTACGGCGCCTAAAACCTCATCCGCGCGCCCACCCATGCGGCGCGCGGTGCGCCGGCGCCGACGAAGATCGGCCGCGTATCCGCCAGGCCGGGCAGGACTTCTGACGGATCTTCGCCGAGCAAACCAAAGCTCTCGTAGTCCGTATCGAACAGGTTGCTGACGCGCGCGAACATGTCGAAACGCTTGCTCAGGGCGTAGGACGCACGCAGGTTCACCAGCGCATAGCCATCGAGTTCATTGAGCTGGTTCGATTCATCGCCGCGCAGGAATTGCCCCGCGTTGTAGAGCAGGTCCAGACCCAGCACCAGGCGCCACGGCGTGTGCCAGTCGGCGCTGAACTTGAACTGGTGATCGGGAATGCCCGGCAGGCGATCGTCCTTGTGGACGTTCAGCTCGCCGTTGGCGTCGGCAAAGGGATGGTTCGGACTTTGCACCTTGAATTCATCCTCGAACGTTGCCCGCACGTAGCTGTAGGCGATGGCGTAATCGAAGTTCTCAAAGCTGACGGCAAACGCCGATTCGAAGCCCTCGCGCAGCGTCTCGTCGACATTGGCGAACAGGCCGGTGCCGCGGCCAGTGGTCTGGAAAATGATGTCGTGGTGATTGGCGGTGCGGAAATAACCGAGACGATGCTGCACCACGCCGAGCTTGCCGCGCACGCCAAACTCGACGCTCTTGGCCACCACCTGGCGCAGCGGCGGATCGGCGAGAAAGGCGTTCGGCAACCGGCATTCAAAATTGACGTCGCGTGGGTCTTCGCCGCGCGCAATGGCCGCTGCCCGCGCACGCTCGAAGGTATCGTCATTGCACGAGAGTTCTATTGGCGTCGGCGCGCGCGAGGACTCGCTGTAATTGGCGTAAACGCTGTTGTCCGTGGCCACCACCAAGGTCGCGCCGATGGTCGGATTGAAGCGCGAATAGTCGTGGCTGCCGTTCAACTCGGGGCGCACCTTGGACAGATCGCTTATCTTGACGTCGGTGCTGTTATAGCGGCCACCGGCGGTGACCGTCAGTCGCGAGGTGACATCAAAGGCATCGAGCACATACACACTCCAGGTGCCGTTACTGGTATCGACCTGGGTGGCTTCGCGACCGAGGAACGAACCCAAACCCAAGCCGGCCGTGCTGCGCGTGATGGGATCCATGTCCGCCAGCTCCACCACCGACTTGAAGCGCGCTTCGCCGCGCGCATAGCCGGCGCCGATGACCAGGTAATTGTCGTGGCCGAAAAGAGGACGGGTGACGCTGCCTTGCATGTCGAGTCCATAGCTCTGCTGCTTGCGTGAACTGAGGTTGTTGATGGCGGTATCGCCTATCGCACCGTTGCCGGTCAGGGTTGGCGTCAGGTCATCGAGATTGAACGGCGCCTCGCCCGGCGCCAGCAATGCGTTCATTGCCGCTTCGAGCGCGGCGGGATTCAGGGCCCCCAGCGCATTGTTGCCACACAGCTCTTCGTCATCGAGGCCGATGCGCGCGAGGTCGTCCTCCTCCAGTCCTTCCAGCAGGAAACGCCCGCCACCCAGCTGACACGCCAACAGATCGGCCGCGTCGCCATTGAATGACGAAGTCTTGATGTCGCGGTAGTAACCGGTGGTGGCGAGCTTGATGCCGTTACCGACTTCATGCTCGCCATTGAGCGTAAAGCTGTAGGCCTTGTTGTCGGTGATGTCCGGCGCGGTGAATATCGCTTTGCGGTCCACGGCCGCGAGGCCGACCGGCGCCGGACCATTACCGGTCAGGTCGGTGTTGCCGTACTGAAAGCCGAGATCGAGCCGCGACGCCTCATCGCGAAAGCTGCCGGCGCCGTAGACATTCACCGCGTCGGAACCGGAAAGATCGCGCCAGCCGTCTTCGCGGAAATAGTCGACATTGACGTAATAGCCAAGCGTGCCGTTGTTGCCGCCGCTCTCGGCGCTGGTTTCCGCCCTACCCCACGCACCGCCCGAGGCCTCGACCTCATGGCCTTCGAAATTGAAGCCGTTCTTCATTTCGATCGACAGGGCGCCACCGAGGGTGTTCAGACCAAACAGCGGATTGCTGCCACCTATCATGGTCATGCTGTGAATGGCGGACTCGGGAATGAGATCCCAGTTGACCGCATCGCCAAGCGGCTCGTTGATGCGCGCGCCGTTCTGGAATACGGCAATACCTTGCGCAAGGCCGAGCAATGGCGAGGCGGTATAGCCGCGATATTGCACGTCGGGCTGCAAGGGATTGTTCTGTGCCGAATTGATGCTGACGCTGCCGAGATGCGCACCTAAATAATCGGTGAGATCGCTGGCCTGCGCGCGTTTGAAGGCATCGGCATCGGCCGCCTGCACCGTGAACGGCAGCCGCTCGGCGGCGATGCCGTTGCCACCCGGCGCCGGCGCGACCACCACCACTTCATCATCGAAACCCGCGCCTTCGGCGGCCCATGTCGCTTGCGCCGGGCAGACGACAAGCGCGCACACGCCGAGCTGCGCGGCCACGCCGCGTACTTTGAAAATCATTTGTAGTGGGCCAACCGGTCAGAATCGAATGGTCGGCATTGTAGTGGCCGCCGACACGCATGAGGCCGGGAAAATCACCTTCGTATCGCAGGAAAAACTCCCCCGCGATGATGCGCCCCGTCAGGCGCGCACCAGGCCGTGGCGTATGGCGAGGCGTGTCAATTCGGCGCTGGTGTCGACCTCGAGTTTGCTTTTGATCTGGGTCGCATAATTGGCCACGGTCTTGTAACTCAAGGCCAGACGATTGGCGATGGCATTGACGCTGAGCCCCTCGGCCAGCAAGCACACGATTTCGAACTCGCGCGTCGACAGGGCCTGGAACGGTGAGTCACTGCCCTTGGTCTTCTGGAACGCGAGGCGCTGCGCGATGTCGGGATCGATATAGATATTGCCGTTGGCGATCTGGCGCACGGCTTCGACCAGCACCACCGGTGCGCTGCTCTTGCCGATGTAGCCGCGCGCGCCGGCCTGCAAGGCCTGCTCCACGAATAAAGTGTCCTCGTGCATGCTGAACACCAGCACGCGCGCGTCGCTCTGGCGCGAGACGATGCGGCGTATCGCCTCGATGCCGCCAACGCCGGGCATGCTCAAATCCATGATCACGACATCCGGCGCGTGCTCGATGAATTGGCGACACGCGGCTTCGCCGCTCTCCGCTTCGGCGATTACGCTCAAATCGCCCTGGTTTTCCAGCAGGGTCTTGAAGCCGGCGCGTACGACGGCATGGTCGTCGACCAGCAAGATACGCATGGGTTTAGCCAAGTTCCTTCTCCGTTTCGAGCAGCATGGCGAGCGGCACACGAACACGCAAGCGCAGGCCCGCGCCCTCGGCCGTGTCGAGTTCGATTTGTCCGCCCAGGGTTGCCGCGCGCTCCTTCATGCCGACGAGGCCAAGGCCACGACGCTGCTGCCCCGGCGTGAAGCCGCGACCATTGTCAGCGACGCTGAGTTCCAATGATGCCGCGGCGTCGGATTCATGGATGACGCGCAGTTCGATCTCGGCCTCGCTCGCTCCCGCGTGCCGCGCGATGTTGGTCAAGGCTTCCTGCACGATGCGATACAGGCCAATGCGCGCGGCGCCGTGCAGGGCGGGCAACGTGCGCGGCGCGCTGAAGCGGCAGAAGCACTCGGCATGATGGCCATTCCACTCGTCGACCATCGATTCCAGCGCGGCGACCAGCCCGAGCTCATCGAGCACCACCGGATGCAAGCGCGCCATCATGCGTCGCACGCGCGCATAGATGTCGCTCGAAACATCGGTGATGGTGGCGGCGCGCTCAGCCAGGGCCGGTTCGGCCGCTTCCAGCCGTTCGCGAATTGAAACGGCCAAGGCTTTGATGGCGGTGATCGACTGCCCCATTTCATCGTGCAGTTCATGGGCGAGGTGGCGACGTTCCTGCTCTTGAATGTCCAGCGAGCGCTGCGCGAGCAGCACGTTCTCGGCATGGCTGTCGGCGAGCGCGGCCGCCATGTGGTTGTAGCGCGCGGTGATGGCATCGATGTCGGCCAGACCGATGGCTGGCACCCGCGTGGTGTAGTGCCCGCGCTCTATTCCTTGCAGGGCATGAGACAGACCGGACAAGGGTTGCAAGGCGCGCCCGAGAAATACGAACACCAGCACGATGGCGCCCGCGCACATCACGAACAACACCGCCATGGTGGTGCGGGTTTCGCGCCAGGCCTCACCAATTTCGTCATCGGGCTCGGCGGCGATCACGATACGCCCGTGGGCATAGGGCACGACATGCACGAGTTCAGCGGGGTCGGGCCGCACCAGGTCCGCAAACCAGGCCGGCGCGCTGCCGGCACTGGTCGCGCGTCTCGGCGCGGACGGTGGCGCAGTCGCGTTTTCGTCATGGACTTCGAAGCGCAGGTGGCGAATCGCCGCATCGCGCGTCAGGCGCGCGGCGAGCGCGTTCAACTGGCGCTCGCTGACGGCGCTGTCGGTGGCGGCGACCATGCCTTGCAGCAGGGTCGTCGCCAGGTCGCTCGATGCGTTCAGTTCATCGAGCACCGCCTGGCGCACATCGGCCAGCAGGTAGGCGATACCCACGGCCAGGGTCGCGCCGAAGATCAGCGACAGCAGCAGCGTCAGGCGTACCCGCAAATCCATGCCCCTGGCGCCGCGCGTCAGGGCAGAATCAGTGGTCAGCCTGCCCCTGGCGCTTGGCGTAGGCGGCTTGCTGCTCGCTGTTGGCCTCGACCTGGAATTTGTCCTTCCATTCGTTGTAGGGCATGCCGTAGACCTGCTCGCGCGCCTGTTCGTAATCCATCGTCACGCCGCGCGTCTCGGCTTCGGCGCGATACCATTTGGCGAGGCAGTTGCGGCAAAAGCCGGCGAGATTCATGAGGTCGATGTTCTGCACCTCGGTATGCTCGCGCAGGTAATCGCGCAGACGCCGGAATGCGGCCGCTTCAATTTCGATTTCAGTTCGGGATTCCATACTCATTCACCTTAAGCAGATATCAGGTTCAAGGACCGCGCGCCGTGGCGCGGCCTTCGTCATGCAATTATAGAGACGCCGATAGCGCCGGGAATCAGCTCTCGTCGCCACGCAAACCGTGCTTATCCATGCGATAGCGCATGGCCATGCGCGTGATGCCTAGGCGCCGCGCCGCTTCCGAAACATTGCCGGCGCTGCCCTTCAAGGCGCGCGCCAGCATGGTCTTCTCCAGCTCTTCGAGCGTCATGTCTTCCAGCGACGGCGCCGCCGTTGCCGAGTGGGCGCCGAGGCCCTCACCCAAGGCCAGTGCATGGGCGTCAACGACGCCGCCGCCCGACAGCAACACGGCCCGTTCGATGACATGGCTCAGTTCCCGCACATTGCCGGGCCACCCATAGGCTCGCAGGCAAGCGAGCGCATCGGGCGCCAGGCGTACTGCGGAGGCGCCGTAGCGGCGCGCGTAGTCAGCGACGAAATGCTCGGCCAGCAGACGGATGTCTTCGCCGCGCGCGCGTAGCGGCGGCAAATCGAGCGTCAGGACTTTCAAGCGGAAATAAAGATCGGCGCGCAAGGCGCCGCTCGCCACCATCTCGGCGACCGGCCGATTGGTGGCGGCGATAAACCACGCCTGGCTGCGTTGCTCCTGGCTGCTGCCAATGCGACGCAAGGTGCGGCGCTCCAGCACCGCCAGCAGCTTGGCCTGCAGTTCCAGCGGCAGCTCGGCGATTTCGTCGAGGAATACCACGCCGTCTTCGGCCGCTTCGATGAGGCCGGTGCGCTCGGTGAGCGCATGGGTGAACGCGCCTTTGACGTGACCGAACAACTCAGCTTCGATCAGATCCTTGGGCAGCGCCGCGCAATCGACATGCACGAACGGCCGGCTGGCGCGCGCCGAGCCTTGATGCAGGAGACGCGCGGTGACGTCCTTGCCGGTGCCGGTCTCACCGGTGATCAGCACCGTCGGCGCCTGCGTGGCGCCACCGCCGACCAGGCTGGCAATGCGTGCGACCTGTTGCCGCACTTGTTCAATGAGCGGCGAAGCGCCGAGCAGTTGTGCGCCTGGCGTCGTTGAGGATTCGCGCGCGCGCGAATATTCGAGCTGTCGACCGAGCGCGGCGTGGGCCAGCACTTTTTCGATATTGACGCGCAGCTCTTCCAGGTCGACAGGCTTTTTCAGATAGTCCGAGGCCGCGCACTTCATGGCCAGCACCGCGTCTTCGACTTCGCCGTAGGCCGTCATCACGATCACCGGAACGGTGCTGCGCAAGCGCAAACGCTGCAGAAAATCGAGCCCCGCACCGTCGGGCAGGCGCATGTCGAGCAGTACGAGATCAGCCGGCGCGGCTGCCAGCTGCGCTTCGGCCGCGGCCAGCGTGGCAGCGTGAGCACAGCGATAGCCGGCCTTTTCCAGGTGGCGCATCACGGCCTTGGCGAACAACACTTCGTCATCCACCACCAGCACGGAGGTCGCGGCCAGCGGCACTTCGGCATGCAGATTTTCGATGTCGTGATTCAGCGCCATGGCGGCATTCTAGCCGGCCGGTCGCCAGGCGGGCGCGTGGATGAGCACTTCGGTGCCGAGCCCCGGTTCGACATTGAATTCAAGGCGAAAGCCGTGGGTGTGGCAGATCTTGAAAGCGATGGGGATGCCGAGACCGGTGCCGAAGCGCTTGGTGCTGGGCCCCGGCGTCAATTCGCTGGGCTCGGGGCGAAACGGAATGCCGCCGCCGGTGTCGCGCAGCGCAAGGCGCACTTCACCGTCGTTTTCCGTGACCGACAGGTACAGCGTCGCGCCGGGCGCCGACGCCTCGACGGCATTGTTCAACAAGCCATACAGCGCCTGCTCCATGAGATCGCGGTCGGCCTCGATACGCGCTTCCTCATCCCAACGCTCGTGCTCGCACAGCAAGCCCTGCTCGCTCATGCGCGCACTCAGCAGGCGCTCGACCGCGGCCAGCAGCTCGGTGGCCTTCAACACCTGCGGGCGCGGCTTCAGGGGATGCAGGTAAGACACCAGCGCCGTGACCCAGCGACCGAGACGGTCGACGGTGTCGATGATGCCGCCGCGAATCTCGGCGAGTTCCGCGGCGTTTTCCGAGCCGTCCAGCAATTGCGCGTTGGCGCGGATGGCCGCCAGCGGGTTGCGGATATTGTGGGCGATGACCGGAATCAGGCCACCCTGCGCCGCCTGCCGTTCCTGGTCGATGAGCGCGCGCTGGCTCTTGTCGAGTTCGGCCGCCATGCGGTTGATGCCTTGCGCCAGCTCCTGCATTTCCTTCACGCCGTCGCTGTGCAGCGCTTCATGTGCACCGCCCTGACTCAATTCGCGCAGGCCGCCCAATACTGCCCGCATGGGCCGCACGAAGCCCATGGTCAAACGTCGGCGGGTCAGCACCAGCAGCCCGATGCCGAGCAGCACCGGCACACTCAACACCCACGGCGCGACGGCGAGCCGCTGCTGGACTTTGAGTTCCTGACGCCCAATCTGCTGCGCGACGAGGCCGGTGAAGCCCTCGAAGGCGGTTTCGAAATCGGCCACGAAGCGCTGCTCGAACTCGGGGTCGAGCAGTTTGGCGCGCACCAGGCGATTCAGGGCATAGGGGTCGGCGAGGGTCTCGCGCAGATTGGACTGCAAGAGACTGAAGGCAGTCTGCATGCCCTGCACCGCGTAGTCCTCGGCACGGTGGGCGGAGCTGCGGCGCAGTTCGTTGAACAGTTCCTGGATGGTCTTGAGATAGCGGGTGTCGAGTTCGCGCGTGGCGGGATTCTCTTCGAGCGCCGCGGCCGTGACCTCGTGCATCTGCTTGAACACCAGCGAGCGGATCTCCTCGGCGGTGTGCGACATGCCGTGCAGTCGAATGGTCTCCAGCGACGACTGCTGCCACCAATAGCCCCACACCGTCGCCAGCGCGCCAGTGATGATGACCAGGGTAAGAAAGGCGAGCTCGTGGATGAGCAGAAGTCGGCGCAAAGACTGCGTGCGGGCCTCGGGCATGGCCGGAGTTATCGACCGCGCTCTACCACGGCCACATGCGCCGGCCGAGGCTGCGCTGGCCCGTGAGCACGTGGGACAGGAAGCCGACGATGTGCACGCCAATCAGCACCAGCAGCGTGATCGAACACAGCACGTGCAGCTCGGTGAACAATTCGTTCAAGGGCGCGTCGCGCCAGCCCCAGCTCGGCAAGGGCAGACCGAACCAGCTGGTGGCGTAGCCGCTGAAGCTCGACGACAGGTAGCCGCTCAGTGGCTGCATCACCAACAGCACATAGAAAGTCGCATGCACGCCGCTTGCAAGATGCGCCTGCCAGCGCGGCACGCTGTCCGGCAAGGGCGGCGGTCGATGCCCAAGCCGCCACGCGACCCGCACCCACAGCAACACGAAGGCGCAAATACCCAGCGACTTGTGCAACGCAAAATAGTAGCCGCGCGCCGGCCCCTTGGGCAGCTCGACCATGAACGCGCCGAGCGCGAACAGGCAGGCCACGAGCAGCACTGTCGTCCAATGCAGAAGCATGGCGACACGGGTGTATTTGAGCGCGGAACCTGCGTCCGTCATTGCTGGAAGGGCCATTCGAGCGCGTGAGTGAATGTCGCGCTAGCGTAGCATGGGGCCGCACCCATGCATTAGAATCCGGGCAGCATGATGAGCCTGCGCCGTCGTGCAACCGTTTCTGGGGTACGGTGACGTGAGTTTGAACAATAAAGATTTTCTCTCCGCGCCGCGCGCATGCGCGCTCAATCCTTCCCGCACAGAATTTGAGGCTGACTCAAGGCGCAGCGCGCGCTGGCGTCGCAGCGCCTGCATGCTGCTTGCCGCCATGCTGGCCCTGCTCAGCGTCAGTGCACCGCTGTACGCCGCCAGCTACGACATCGAGGTCAAGAAGAAACAGCGCCTGCTGCTGGTCAAGGACGGCGAGCGCGTACGCGCCACGTTCCCAATTGCACTCGGCCGCGGCGGCCCCGGCGACAAGCAAAAGCTGGGCGACAACAAGACGCCGGTCGGCACTTATCGCATCGTCGGCGTCAACGACAACACCGCCTTCGACACTTTCCTGCGCCTCAACTACCCGAACGTGAAAGATGCTTTTTACGGTCTGAAGAGTCGCCTGATCTCGCGCCGCGAATTCGACCGCATCGTCGCTGCCCTGCGCCACAACCAGGTGCCGCCGCAGAACACGCGCCTCGGCGGCGCCATCGGCATCCATGGCCTGGGTGAAGAAACTCCCGAGAAGGTCCACATCCAGAACAAGCTCGACTGGACCCAGGGCTGCATCGCGCTGCGCAATCACGATTTACACGAACTTCGCGAGTTCATCGAAGTCGGCACGCGCGTGGTCATTTCCGAGTGAGCCGCGGCTGATGCGACCGCTGCGGGCGGCATGGCTGCTGTTGTGGGCCTTGCTGTGCGCATTGCCGGCCGGCGCCGCGCCGGTCGAGGTCAGCCCGGAACGGGATCTCGTGGTGCGCTACAGCGTCGACAAACCCTTTGACGACGTGGTGTTCGAACTCAACTTTGCCATCACCGATCACAACTTCCGCATCACCGGCCGCAACAGCATAGGCGCGGGCCTGCGCGATCGCGGTTACAAGGATTTTCCCGACGTCGAAGTCATCCACTTCTGCAGCCTGGAGCTGGCCCGTGAAGTGCTGCTGCTGGACCCGGGCTTCGTCGCCCACATGCCGTGTCGCGTCACGGTGCACGTCGAAAAGGGCCGCACCGTCGTCAGTCTTATCAAGCTGCCGCTCGACAGCGCCGACAGCCGTGTCAACGATTTCGCGCGCCGCATGAACGCGACGCTGACTGAAATCGTCGAGTTCGCGGTCGGCATGTGAGCGCGGCCGTCTTGCCGGAATCGTTTATCATGGCCGGCGGCCGGCGCGACGACATGCACACGCCGGCGCCAACCGCGCTGAGGGGCGCGCGGGTCACAACAACATCGCATTGAGGGGAGCCGGCTTGCCATTACTCGGAACATCGGGCCTGGTCGCGGCCTACGTCGTGGTCGCACTGTTGCTGCTGGTGCTGAATCTCAATGCCCGCTGGTCGTGGACGGTCAAGGCGCTCGCCATCGTGGTGGTCTCGGCGCTGTATCTGGTCACCTACTATTCCATTCCGCCGCTGCTGGGCTGGCCTACCGCTCAAGGTCTGCCCAAGCGTTTCAATCTCATCGCGGTGTACGTGCAGGAGCCGGACAAGGCCAGCGGCCGCGTCGGTGAAATCGTACTGTGGGCGACCGACATGTCGCAGGGACCGCGCGGCGGCGAACCGCGTGCCTATCGCTTGCCGTTCGCCCAGGCGCTGCACAGCCAAGTCGAAGATGCCGCCAACAAGATTCGCAAAAACATGCCGCAGATAGGCGAAGTGAAGGACGAGAAGGACGCCGCCAATGCACGCGCCTCGAGTTCCGCCAATGGCGAGCAGAAGAAAGTCGAGACCGCCGGCAAGGCCGCGCACGCGGTGTCCGGCAGCCAGGCCAGCATGGTCATCGAGTTCTACGACTTGCCCGACCCGATGTATCCGGAAAAATAATGCGTCCGCCGCGCGCCATGGATGGTCGCCCGCTCCGCGGCCCCGTCTGGCGCATTGCCCTCGTGTTGCTGTGCCTGGTGCTCGGCAGCGCCGCCGCCGCCTCGACGCTCACCGAACACATGAGCATCGGCTGTGCGCAGAACACGCCGACCACACTCAACTGCCAGTACCGACTGCTCGAAGGCGGTCAACTGCAGGCGGTGGTTGCCGAATGGCGGGATCACACTGTCAACGCGCGGCTCGGAGCCGCCTATCCCGCCGGCGGCGACACCACTGCGCTGCTGGTGCTGGTGGATACCAGCGACCCGGCCCGCGCGCCGGCGCTGCGCGCCGCCATCAGCCACATCGACGCGCTGCTGGCTGCCGCGCCGGCGCACTTCCGCCTGGGCCTGGCGGCCTTCGACACCGACCTGCGCATGCTGGCGCCCTTGGGCGCCGACGCCGCCGAGATTCGCGCCGCGGCCGCCACGCTTGCGGCCAACGGCCGCACCACCGAGCTCTACCGCAATGTGCGCGACGCGCTGCGTGTCCTGGAAAAGGCCAAGGCCACGCGCAAGGCGCTGCTGGTGCTGTCCGATGGTCTGGCCGAGGACTACGCCTATCACCATGACGACGTGGTGAGCATGGCGCGCGCCAACGACATCGTCATCAACACCATTGGTTACCCGCGCTCGGTGCCGCAGTCCGTGGCGTTGCAGACCTTGCGTCGCCTGAGTGACGACACCGGCGGACACTACCTGCAAGCCAACTACCCTGATTTCAAATTGCCGGTCGAGGCCTTGCCGCGCGCCCTGGCCTTGCTCGATACCGGCGGTATGCTGGCCTTCGATCTCGCGCCGCTGGTGGCGGCGGGCGCGGCGGGCTCACTGGAACTGTCACTCGCCTTTCAAACGCGCGATCAAAGTTTCCTGGTGCTGGCGCCGGTGACCCTGCCGGCGACCGCGAATGCCCATGGGGGCCCGCAAGCCCCGGCCATACCCACTGCACCGGCCGCCACGCCGGCGCCCTCGATCCCCCCACCCGCCAACGCGCCGCCCATCGATCTCAACGCTGGCCGCGTGTGGCCGTGGTTCGGCATCCTGTTGGCGCTGTCGACGCTGATCCTGATTGCCGTACTGGTCTTGTACTGGCGTGTACGACGCACGCCGGTGGCGCGCAGCGACGACGGCGCGCGACCACTCGCGTGGCTGCAGCTCACCGAGCTGCCATTCACCCGTCATGCCATCACCGCCACGCCGTGGCGCATCGGCCGCGGCCGCAACTGCGATGTGGTGCTGGACGATCATTCGGTCTCGCGCCTGCACGCCGAAGTGCGCTGCAACGAACAAGGCGTGCTGACCCTTCACGACCTGGAATCGCTGAACGGCGTATTCGTCAACGACACGCGCATCGAGTCCATACAACTACGCGAGAATGACGTGGTCGACATCGGCGATGTGCGCCTGCGCTTCACCTTGCACGACGAGAGTCACGCGTCGCAGGAGGCGACGGTGGTGGTGCGAACGCGCACGCCGGCGAACGGCTGAACCGGCACGCATTCAATTTTTGCAGGTGCGAATTCATTCGCACATTGGAATCCGGTGCGACCGGATTGCCGCGCCGTTAATGTGCGAATGAATTCGCACCTACCCATAGAATTTGTAAGCCGGGTTCATCATCCCGGACCCGGAACTCCGCCGCCACGCCCAGCCCCGGCACCACCGCCAGCTGCTCGCCGACATAGAGCAAGGGCCAGCGCATGCGTTGCCACGGCGGCACGCGCCATTCCTGGAACAGATGCTTGAGCTCGCGACGCGGACCGCGCGCATGCAGGCGCAGACGTTCACCGCCAGCGCGGTAACGCACGTTCAGAGGCGCGGCGGCGAGCAAGGCGGCGGAAGCAGCGTCCGATCCGCTGGAATTAATCGCGCGCAATTCACCCTGCGCCAGCGCCAGGCTCGTCCATGGCGCGGGCCAGGCTTGTGGCGCCGCAGGCGGCACGCTCAGGTGTGCGGCGGTCAGAAAATAGCAATCGTCATAGCGCCGCACGGCCACGCCTTGCCACGCCGTCTGCGGCTGGCCGTCGCTACGCGCGCCGAGCATCTCGCCCAGCATGTGCTGCAAGGCGGTGCGGCCAGGCGCAGGGGCGCCGCGACGCTTCAACCAGCGTTTGATGAGGTAGGGTCGCAGCGCCACGGCACTGCCGCGCAGCAGCGCGAGCGGCAATCGTTCGACATCACCGAGCAGCTGGTCGGCCACGCCGTCCAGCACCTCGACTACTTCGCTCTGCAGACGCGCGACCTCGGCGAGTGCCAGTGCCGCGCCGGGGAACTCGCGCTCCAGCACCGGCAGCACCGTGTGGCGCATGCGGTTGCGGGCAAAGCCCAGTACCTCGTTGCTCGGGTCATCCAACCACTCGAGTCCATGACCACGCGCATAGCTCTGCAATTGCGCGCGGGATTCCTCAAGCAAGGGCCGCCACAGCGGCGTGTCTCCGTGGTGACCGTGAGCGCGAATGCCGGCCAGGCCATGCGGGCCCGAGGCGCGCAGCGCATGTAACAGCACGGTCTCGGCCTGGTCGTCGCGATGATGGGCGGTAAGCAGGGCCGTGCGACTGTCGCAGCGCGCAAGCAGGCTTGCATAGCGCTGCTGACGCGCCCAGTCCTCGACGCTCGCGCCGGGCGGCGGCGAGCCGCGCAGACGTGTGCTGGTAAAGGCGACGCCCCACCTGTTCGCCGTCGCCTGACAGTGACGCGACCACGCGGCGCTGCCGGCCTGCAGCGCATGATCGACATGATGGGCTTCGAGCGTGAGTGCGCGGCGGCGGCAAAACTCGCGCACGATGTGCAGCAACACCGTGGAATCGAGGCCACCGCTGTAGGCCACCAGCAAGCGCTCGACGCCGTTACCGTCGCCACCGAGCAGCGCCGCCAGGCGCCCATGACATCGCGCGACCAGCGCGGCCGCGCTTGTCCGGTCCTGCGCGTGCTCAGCGATCGGTGTATTCACCCATTGCCGCGAAGCGCGCGCGACGACGCGTGACCAGTTCTTCGGGACGCAGCAGCGTGGGCTCTTCCAAAGCCGTCAGGATGGCGCTCTTCAAGCGCGCCGCCGCGAGCTCCGGATCGCGGTGCGCGCCGCCCAGCGGCTCTTCAATGACGGTGTTGATGAGTCCGAGCTTGAGCAGACTGCCAGAGGTGATGCCCATGGCCTCGGCGGCGTCGGACGCGCGTTCAGCGCTCTTCCACAGAATCGACGCGCAGCCCTCCGGCGAAATCACCGCATAGGTCGCGTACTGCAGCATGAGAATGCGATCACCGACGCCGATGGCCAGCGCGCCACCGGAACCGCCCTCGCCGATCACCGCCACCACTATCGGCGTGCGCAGCCCGGACATCACCATGAGATTGCGTGCGATGGCCTCGCTCTGACCACGCTCTTCAGCATCGATGCCGGGATAAGCGCCCGGCGTATCAATGAACGTGATGACGGGCAGTCGAAAACGCTCGGCCATCTCCATGATGCGCAGCGCCTTGCGGTAGCCTTCCGGGCGCGGCATGCCGAAATTGCGCAGCAGGTTGTCCTTGGTGTTGCGCCCCTTCTGATGACCGATGAAGGCCACACCGCGGCCGTTCAGGCGGCCGATGCCGCTGACGATGGCCGGGTCGTCGGCAAACGCGCGGTCGCCGTGCAATTCCTGCACGTCGTCGAACATGCGCGCCACGTAGTCCAGCGTATAGGGCCGCTTGGGGTGGCGTGCGAGCTTCGAAATCTGCCAGGCATTGAGCGACGAGAAGATCTGGCGGGTCAGCTCCTCGGAGCGCTTGCGCAGGCGGTCTATCTCTTCGGAAATATTGATGGCCGAGTCGTCGCCAACGCGGCGCAGCTCTTCAATCTTCGCCTCGAGCTCCGCTATTGGCTGCTCGAAATCCAGGAAGTTGAAATTGACCTGGCCGCTGTCCGCTGGGCGTTCAGTCATGCGCGCGGCCCTCAGTATTCAAGATGAACATGTTGTGCTCCAAAGTGGCGCTTGAGCCCGTCCAGCAGGCCCTCGGAAACATTGACCCGCCATTGCTCGCCAAGCTTCAGGCGGGCGCGGCTGTCGGCGCGCGCGTATTCTATTGCTATCGGGCAGCGGCCGTTGGCATGGCCGGCGATCACGGTTTCGAGTTCATGCACGAAGCCGTTATTGAGATCCGACTCGCTCATGCTGAGCACCAGCGCACGGGCGAGCCGATTGCGCGCTTCGTCGATGGTCATGATTTCGCTGGCCTGCACCGCGTGGTCACCGGAGAATTCATCGACCGAGCATTCGCCTTCGATGATGACAATGGAATCGGTCACCAGCTTGTCGAGATTGCGCTCGAAGGCATCGCGGTAAACCGTCACTTCCACGCGCGCGGTCTGGTCGTCCAGAGAAATCACCGCCATGCGTCCGCGCCGGGTCTTGATGATGCGCACCGCCATGATGAGGCCGGCCACGCGGCGTTTGCCGGGCTTGAGCTCCGACAGGGAAGAACTCGCGAAAGCCGACAGCTCGGCACGATAGCGGTCAATCGGATGACCACTGAGATAGAGCCCCAGGGTCTCCTTTTCGCAGGCCAGGAGTTCGTCCTTGGTCCATTCACGCACGCCGCTCGCATAATCGACATTGAGCGGCGCGACTTCATCGACCGCCTCGGTGGCAAGGCCGAAGAAATCCGATTGCCCCGACACCGCCGCCTTCTGATGCTGATCGGTGATCTGCAGCACCTGGTCCAGGGCCGCCATCAACACCGCGCGTGAATGGCCGAAGCAATCAAAGGCGCCGGCCTTGATCATCGCTTCCAGCGCGCGACGATTGATGCGCTTGTCGGAATTGCGGCGGCACAGGTCGACCAAATCCCGATACGGCCCGTTGTTGTTGCGCTCTTCGACCAGCGCTTCGATGACCGCTTCGCCGACGCCCTTGACCGCGCCGAGACCATAGCGAATGGTCTTGGCATCGGCGACACCAAAGCGAAAACCACAGGCGTTGATATCGGGCGGCACCACCGTCAGGCCCAGCGAACGACATTCGTCGATGAGACCGACGACCTTGTCAGTGGAATTCATGTCGGCCGACATCACCGCCGCCATGAAGGCCGACGGGTAATGGGCTTTCAACCACGCGGTCTGGTAAGCGACCAGCGCGTAGGCCGCCGAATGCGACTTGTTGAAACCGTAGCCGGCGAACTTCTCCATGAGATCGAAAATGAAGGTCGCGTCTTCTTCCCTGATGCCGTTGGCCAGCGCGCCGCTGGTGAACAACTCGCGCTGCTTGGCCATCTCCTCGGGCTTCTTCTTGCCCATCGCGCGGCGCAGGAGATCGGCGCCGCCGAGCGTATAGCTCGCCAGCACACGCGCAATCTGCATGACCTGCTCCTGGTACAGGATCACGCCATAAGTCGGCTTCAGGATCGGCTCGAGCTGCGGTACTGCGTACTTCAGGGCCTGGCGGCCGTGCTTGCGCTCGATGAAGTCATCGACCATGCCAGACTGCAAGGGGCCGGGCCGGAACAGCGCCACGAGCGCGATCATGTCTTCGAACAGGTCGGGTTTCAGGCGCTTGATGAGCTCCTTCATGCCGCGTGACTCGAGCTGGAACACCGCCGTGGTGCGCGCGTTCTGCACGAGCTTGAAAGTCACCGCGTCATCGAGCGGAATCTTGTCGATGTCGACCGGTGCTTCACCGAGTTCGGCACGACGGCGATTGATGTCGCGCACCGCCCAATCGATGATCGTCAGGGTGCGCAGCCCCAGGAAGTCGAACTTGACCAGGCCAATGGCTTCGACATCGGTCATGTCGAACTGCGTGACCAGTTGCTCGCTGCCCTGTTCACAATAGAGCGGCATGAAGTCGGTGAGCTTCGTCGGAGCGATCACGAGACCGCCGGCCTGTTTGCCGGCATTGCGCGTCAGCCCCTCCAATTGCAGGGCGAGCGTCATGATCGCGCGCACGTCCTCCTCTTCTTCCTGGCGACGTTTCAAGGCCGGCTCTTCATTGAGCGCGCGCTCGAGCGTCATCTGCGGGTCGAAGGGAATGAGCTTGGCCAACTGGTCGACAAAGCCATAAGGGAAGCCCAGCACACGCCCGACGTCGCGCACCACCGCCTTGGCCGCCATGGTGCCGTGGGTGATGATCTGCGCGACCTGGTCGCGGCCGTAGCGCGCGGCGACGTAATCGATGACTTCGTCGCGCCGGTCCATGCAGAAGTCGATGTCGAAGTCGGGCATCGACACACGTTCCGGATTCAGGAAGCGCTCGAACAAGAGATCGTATTCGAGCGGGTCGAGTTCGGTGATGCCGAGTGCGAAGGCCGCCAGTGAACCGGCGCCGGAACCACGGCCGGGCCCGACCGGGATTTCATGCTGCTTGGCCCATTCGATGAAGTCGGCCACGATCAGAAAGTAGCCGGAGAAGCCCATCTTGATGATGACTTCAATCTCGGTATCGAGGCGCTTTTGATAGGCCTCGGCGCGCGCCGCGTCGTTGCGTGAACCGCGAATGGCCCCGCTCGCGAAGCGCCTTTCCAGGCCCAGCGCGCTTTTCTCGCGCATCAAGGCATCCACGCTCATGCCCTCGCCCACCGGGTACTCGGGCAGGTGATAGGTGCCGAACTCGAGCTCGAGATTGCAGCGCATCGCAATGTTGACGGAATTGGCGAGCGCGTCGGGAAGGTCGGCGAACAGCTCGCACATCTCCTCCTCGCTCTTCAGGTACTGCTGTGGCGAGTAGTCGTGCGGGCGCCGCGGATCGGCAATGGTGCGGCCCTGGTGAATGCATACGCGCGCCTCGTGGGCGGCGAACTCCTCACTGTTCAGGAAGCGCACATCGTTGCTGGCCACGACGGGTGTATCGGTAGCCGCCGCGCATTCCAGCACGGCGTCCGTATAACGCTCTTCACGCTCGCGGCCGGTGCGCATGATTTCGATGTAATAGCGATCGCCGAACAGACCACGCCAATAGGCGATGCGATGTTTGATCTCGACGAGCTTGCCTTCGTTGGCGAGCTTGCCAAGATCGCCCGCCGGCCCACCGGACAAGGCTATGACACCCCGCAGCGCGTCGGCATGCAGCCAGCTTTCCTCGATGCCGGCAATGCCGCCGTGCTGACCGAAGCGATAGGCCATGGTCAGCAATTGGCTCAGGTTGCGGTAGCCGGCGCGGTTCTGACACAGGAACACCATGCGAAAACGCTCGGCCACACCCGCCGCCGGCGTGACCCAGGCCTCCACACCGATGATCGGTTTGACACCCGCCTGCTGCGCGGCGCTGTAGAACTTCGGCAGTGCGAACACATTGCTCTGGTCGGTCAGCGCCACCGCCGGCATGCCGAGTTCCTTGCAGCGCTCGGCCAGCTCATCGACGCGCACCAGACCATCGACGATGGAATATTCGCTATGGATGTGCAGGTGAACGAAGCGCGGCTGTGTCATGTGCGGCGCGCCTCCAGAACGCGGCGCACCGGCGCGAAACTGGTGCGGTGCACACTGCTTGCGCCACACCGCTCAAGGGCGGCGACATGGGCCGCGGTCGGATAGCCTTTGTGCTGGGCGAAACCGTAATCGGGAAAATCGAGGTGCAAGGCCAGCATGATGCGATCGCGCGTAACCTTGGCGATGATCGAAGCAGCGCTGACGGCGGCGACGCTGGCGTCGCCGCCGACCACCGCGGTGGCGGGGCAGGCCAGCGCCGGACAATGCAGTCCGTCGATCAGGGCTTCGTCGGGCGCGATGTCCAAAGCTTCGACCGCGCGCTGCATGGCCAGCAGACTGGCGCGAAAAATATTGAGGTCGTCGATCTCTTCCACTTCGGCGCGCCCCACGCCGATGGCCACGGCCTCGGCGGTGATGACATCGAACAGGCGGTCGCGTTGACGTTCGCTCTTCTTCTTCGAATCACCGAGGCCCGCGATCGGCTGTGGACCGAGAATGACAGCGGCGGCGACCACCGGCCCCGCCAAGGGTCCACGCCCCGCTTCATCGACGCCGGCCACCAGGCGTGTGACAAGCCGTGCCTGCCCGTTCATGACGCCGCACACATTTGCAGCACCTCGTCAGCGGCGCGCGCCGCGGCGCCGACGCGCAAGCTTTCGTGCAGCTGGCGCGCGCGCGCCACGTAACGCGCACGGCGCGCGTCGTCGTCCAGCCATTGCCCAAGCGCCGCGCTGATGGCCTGCGGTGTCAGGGCGTCCTGGATCAATTCCGGCACCAGTGCCTCGTCCGCGAGGATATTGGGCAGGGCGATGCGCTGGATGGAAATCATGCGTCGAATTATATGGTAGGAGAGCGGCGCCAGACGGTATCCGACCACCATCGGTGCGCGGCACAGCATGGCTTCCAGAGTGGCGGTGCCGGATGCCACCAGCGCCACGTCCGCCGCGCTCAGCAACTCCCGGGCGCGGCCGTGCAGGTATTCCACCTCGAGCGCCGGCGCCGCCGCCCTGACCGCGGCGCGCAGGCGCTCGAGCTGGCCGGCGTGCGCAGCGCAAGCCGCCACCCTGCACTTGCCGCGCGCCGCGACCAGGGCCGCCGCACCGGCAGCGAAGACTGGCGCCAGGCGTTCAATCTCCTGGCTACGACTGCCGGGCAACAAGGCCAGCAACGGAGCACCGGACGCGACACCCAAGGCCGCACGCGCGGCGGCGCGATCAGGATCGAGCGGCAGCGCATCGGCCAGGGGATGGCCGACGAATCGACAGTCGACACCGTGCTTGGCGAAAAAAGCCGGCTCGAAGGGCAATAGCGCTAGCAGCCGGTCGACGGCCACCCCAAGATGCCGCGCGCGGCCGGGTCGCCACGCCCACGCTTGCGGACACACATAGTGGACGACGCCAATGCCGGCGCACTTCATGCGTCGCTCAAGACCGAGATTGAAGTCCGGCACGTCGATGCCGACGAACACGTCTGGACGTGCTTCGAGCAGGCGGCTGCCGAGGTTCTCGCGCAAACGACGCAGACGTGGATAGGCGCGCAGCACTTCGACCAGCCCCATCACCGACAGCTCATCGATATGCGCCAAGGGTTGGCAGCCGGCCGCCAGCATCGCGGGGCCCGCCATGCCGATGAAGCGTGCGTCCGGCGTTCGCGCACGCACAGCGTGCATCAACGCGCCGCCGAGCGCATCCCCCGAAGCTTCACCCGCCACGATTGCAATCAGAGGACCGGCCACGCGCCCACTAGACCCGCGGCGTCACGGGCTCAGCGTACGATGCCGCGCACCGAGTTGCGGACGAAATCGAGCAGGCGCGCGACTTCGGGAAACGCCGCACTTTCGGCATCGAGCAACTTGAGTGCGTCTTCAAGGGAATTGCCCTGACGATACAGCGCGCGGTAGGCGCGCTTGAGCGCGGCAATGGATTCAGGACTGAAACCGCGCCGCTTCAAGCCTTCGCGGTTGATGCTGCGCGGTGCCGCCTGGTTGCCATCGACAATCACGTAGGGCGGCACATCGCGCACCACCGCTGCGGCGATCGCCGAGAAACTGCTCTCGCCCATGCGGCAGAACTGGTGCACCCCGGTGAAGCCACCGAGAATGACGAAATCGTGTATCTCGACATGGCCGGCCAGGGTCGCGTTGTTGGCGAACACTGTGTGATTGCCGACTTTACAGTCGTGTGCGATATGACAATAGGCCATCAGCCAGTTGTCATCGCCGAGCCGGGTCACGCCCCCGCCCTGCGGCGTGCCGCGATTGATGCTGCAGTATTCGCGCATGGTGTTGCCGTCGCCGATCTCGAGCCGCGATTCGCCAACCCCGGAGAATTTCTTGTCCTGCGGGTCATCACCGATGGAGCAGAACGAGAACACGCGGTTATTGCGGCCGATGCGCGTCGGCCCTTTGATGATGCAATGGCTGCCGATGCGCGTACCCGCGCCGATCTCTACGCCGGGCCCGATGTAAGTCCAGGGACCGACTTCAACGTCGGCGGCGAGTTTCGCGGACGCGTCGACCTTGGCGCTCGGGTCGATCAACTGTCGGCGGCCCGCTCGGTGGTCATGAATTCGGCGCTGGCCACCACCACGCCATCGACTTCGGCGGTGGCTTCGAAGCGGTAGATACCCTTGAGCTGACGCTTGAGGTCCGCGCGCAGAATAAGCTGGTCACCGGCCGTGACCGGGCGCTTGAAACGCGCCTTGTCCACGCCCACCAGGTAGTACACATTGCCTTCCTCGCTGCGCGCCTGATTGGAATAAAACGCGAGCATGCCGGTGGCCTGCGCCATCGATTCGAGAATCAGCACGCCCGGCATGATCGGGTGGCCGGGGAAGTGTCCGAGGAAAAAGGGCTCGTTGATCGAAACGTTCTTTAGCGCCTTGATGGACTGAAACGGCGTGTATTCGATGATTCTGTCGATCAGCAGAAAGGGGTAGCGATGCGGCATCGTCTGCAAGATTTTTGCAATGCCCAGATCTTCCATACCACCTGCCACTACGCACCACCCCGCGGCCCGTTCGGACCTGATTCTTGTCTGTTTATCATTGCGAATTGCATCAAGCGTCATTCACGCGAACGACGGAAATTCGCTACGCGTCGCCACCAGTTCGCGCTTGCTTCGGCAGGCCAGCCGGACGAATAACGTGCGCCTGCCGTAACTATCGAGCGAGTGACCATGCTCATCGCTGTCACCGTCACGCCATCGGCGATTTCTACACCCTCACTGATGCCGACCTTGCCGCCGATGCGGCAGCCGCGACCGATGCGGGCCGCGCCGGCCACCGCCGTTTGGCCGGCGATAGCGCTATGCGCGCCTATCATCGAATCATGTCCGATCAGCACTTGGCTGTCGAGTATGCAGCCCGCTGCCACCACCGTGTCGCCGAGCACACCGGCGTGTATCACGGCCTGTGCCAATACCTCGACGTCGTCGCCAATCAAAACGCTGCCGAAGCTCGGCATCGCGCACCAGTTCATGCCGTCCCGCACGTAGGCAAAGCCATTGCCGCCAATGCAGGTGCCAGCGCCGATACGCACGCGATTGCCAAGCACCGCTTCACCACGAATGTCGCTGCCGGCTTCGAGATGGCAATGCGCACCGATGGTCACGCCGTCATCAAGATAGACGCCACTTTCGACCACCGTGCCGTCACCGATTTCGACGCCAGCGCCGATGTGCGCGCTGCCCGAAATTCGCGCTGATGCGGCGAGCGCGGTGGAACGCGTTCGCCGCGCCGCGTGCTTACGTCGTGGCGGCAACCATGCGCACACCCGTGCGCACGCAAGCATTACATCGTCGACAACGACCGCGTTGCGCCAACTGCCGGCTTCGCCGACCAGCACCGCGCCGCCCGTTGCAGCAACGCGCGCACCGACAACAGAAGCAAACGTCAACTCCTGCGCACCGGCACCATCCGGGGCCGCCAGGTTGGTCAGCAGCACATCCTCCGCGGCGTTTTCGAGACGCGCCCCCAGGCGCGCCACCAATACACTCAAGCGGAGACTCACGCTATGCGCGCCGCTTCGGGCGAGCAGTCGGGGCCGTTGGCTGCATGCAGACCGCTGCACTGCGCCGCCTGTGGCGACACAGTCGGCCCGCAGGCACGGCCCCTAGCGTTACTTACTTGGCCGCGCCGCCCTTCTTCAAACGGGCGATGACCTGGTCGGTGATATCGACCTTCTCGCTGGCGAACACCACGCCGGTGCCAAGCACCATGTCGAAACCCTGTTCCTTGGACAGCGCGACGATCGCTTCGCCAATCTGCTGCTGGATGATGGCCATTTCCTCGTTGCGGCGGAAATTGACGTCTTCCTGGAACTCCTGGGTGTCGCGCTTGAGGTCACGACGCTTGGCCATGACATCGCGCTCAACGCGGCTACGCTCGGTCTCGCTCATGATCGCGCCATCCTTCTGCATGCGATCCTCGAGGCCCTTCAGTTCCTTCTGCGCAGCGACCAGCTTCTGATCACGTGCCGCAAACTCTTTTTCGAGCTTGACGCGCGCCACCTCGGCCTGGGGCGCAGCCTCAAGCACGCGCGGGGCGTTGACCACACCAATCTTGTAGTCAGCCGCTTGTGCCGCGGAGAACGACAGGGCGGTGGACAACAGGACGACAACGGAAAATCGATCAAGAATTCTCAAAGCAGTACTCCAGTGCGTTTAGGATAATTTTCAGACTTGCACGGCGCCGTTGACCGTGCGGGTTGCGACACTCGCTCCTGGCCGCAGGGATGGCGGCCATGGAACCAGCGAAATCAGGCGTCCACGCCGATGCGCAATCGGCAGTGGGTGCATGGTCAATCCGGGATTTCCCCTGCGCCCTCGTGGCGCCAATCCGGCCATTATGTAACCCACCCCCGGATCTTTCCAGACGCCAGAAAATCAGAACTGCGTGCCGAAATTGAACTGGAAGCGCTGGATCTGATCTTCGGGCCGGTCGCGGAATGGCTGCGCCACGCTGATCGACAACAGACCGAAAGGCGACATCCAGATACCCGACAGACCGGCTGACATGCGCACGTCAGCCAGGCGCACATGCTGGTCAGCGGACCACACGTTACCGGCATCGAAGAAGGTCGAGAGTCGGACCGACTTGAACTCGGCCAGGAACGGCACGGGAATGATGACTTCGGCGCCACCGACCACCTCGACGTTACCGCCCAGGGCGCGGTCGAAGATGTCTTGCGGACCGAGCGAGTTTTCTTCGTAACCACGCACCGTGCGCGGACCACCAGCGTAGAAATTCTCGAAGAACGGCAGTTCAGTTGTACTGCCGTAAGCGCCGCCATAGCCCATTTCACCGCGCAGCATAAGGATGTAATTCCGCGCCAGCGGCATGTACCAGCGCGATTCGAGATTGAGCTTGTAGTACGTCAGGTCGGCGCCGGGCACGGTGATTTCGCCGCGGATGCGCTGCAAGGTGCCGCGGTCCGGGAAGATCGCCGAATTGCGCGTGTCGTAGGTGAAGGCCGTGGAAAAGCGGATCAGATTGTAAGAATTACCTTCACGCCGCAGGAAATCGAAAATGATCGGGTCGAGGAACAACGGATTGGTGTTGATCTCGGTCGATTCGTAAGACAGACCGGCGTTGATGAAATGGTACTCGGTGATCGGCACACCGAAATTCATGCCACCCGACAGCGTCTTGGTGTTGTACCGAATGATGTTGGTGTTGCCGGCATCGGTCTTCTGATAGGTGAAGTCGAAACCACGCGCGACGCCATCGACGGTCCAGTAGGGATTCATGTACCCGACGCGGAAGACCTGATTGATCTCACTGTTGGCAAACGCAAAGCTGACGCTCTTGCCGCTGCCAAGGAAGTTATCCTGCTGAACGTTGGTATTGAAGATGATACCGGCGGACTGCGAAAAACCGAGGCCGAGCATGAGATTGCCGGACGGACGTTCCTTGACCGTGAAATTCACATCGACCTGGTCGGTCGAGCCGGCGACTGCCGGCGTCTCGACGTTGACGTCTTCAAAGAAGCCCAGACGTCGCAGGCGGGTCTTGGAGCGTTCCACCTTGGCGGTTGAAATCCAGCCGCCTTCCAGCTGGCGCATTTCACGGCGCAGCACTTCGTCGCGGGTCTTGGCGTTGCCAAAGAAATTGACGCGCCGCACGTAGACGCGCTGGCCCGGGTCGACAAAGTACGTGATGCCAGCCACGCGGCTCTTGGCGTCGATTTCCGGGATGGCATTGACGTTGGCGAAGGCATAGCCTTCGTCGCCCAGACGGTCGGTGATGAGTTTGCTGGTGGCGGTCAGGTCTTTACGCGAGAAGGTCATGCCTTTGCGCGTGATGACGAACTTGAATAGGTCGTCGGGCTTGACGATGAGCGTGCCGGCCAGCTTGACGTCACCCACCACGAACTTGTCGCCTTCGGTGACATTGATGGTGAGGTAGACGTCTTTCTTGTCGGGGGTGATCGAAACCTGGGTGGAATCGACGCTGAAATTCAGGTAGCCGTTGTCCTGGTAAAGGGAGCGCAGGATTTCAAGATCGCCCGACAGCTTCTGCTTCGAATACTGGTCGTCCTTGGTAAACCAAGAGATCCAGGTCGGCGTGTTGAGCTTGAAGTTGTCGCGAATCTGCTCGTCGGTAAACGCTTCGTTGCCGATGATGTTGATTTGCTTGATACGCGCCGCTTCGCCTTCGGAGATGGTGAAGGCCACTTCGACGGTCTTGTCGTCCACCGGGATGACTTCGTGCTCGATACGCACGCCGTACTTGCCATTGGCAAAGTACTGGCGCTTGAGTTCCTGCAGCACTTTGTCGAGTTTGGACTCGTTGAAAACTTCGCCCTTGGCGAAACCGACATCCTTCAAGCCCTTGGTCAGATCCTCGGTCTTGATGGCTTTGTTGCCTTCAAAGGTGATGTCGGAAATGGTCTCGCGCTCCTGCACGATGACCACCAGCACGTCGCCATCGCGTTCGAGGCGGACGTCCTTGAACAGGCCAGTCTTGAACAGCGCCCTGACCGCGTCTCGCGAACGCTTGTCATCGACCGAATCGCCGACGCTGATGGGGAGGTAGTTGAAGATGGCACCGGGGGATATCCGGTCCAGACCTTCGACCCGGATATCGTCGACGACGAATGATTCCGCGCTGGCGGTACCCACCGCGCACAACATCGTCAGACCGCACATCCAGCCCGCTTTAAAGGCTTTCGACATAAATATGTTTATTTATTATTGGGTGGTTCCGTCACCAGCGTTCACAAAATACGCAGGATGTCGTTGTAGACGGCCAGCCCCATGAGGCTCAACAACACCACCAGACCGAGCTGCTGTCCCCACGACTGCAGATGTTCAGACACCGGTCGGCGCGTCACGAATTCTATCAGGTAATAAAGCAAGTGTCCGCCATCGAGAATCGGAATGGGCAATAGGTTGAGTACTCCGAGGCTCACACTCACTAGGGCTAGGAATTCGAGGAAGCGCGCGACACCGAGCTTGGCCGACGCACCTGCGTACTGCGCAATGCTGATCGGGCCACTGAGATTGCGCACAGAGGCCTCGCCGACCACCATCTTGCCGAGAAACTTCAGGGTCGTGAGACTCATGCCGACGGTGCGATCGACCGCGCCCGTGAAGGCCGCTGCCGGCCCGTAACGCTCGATGCCCATGGGGATGTCGTCGACCTGCTTGGGCACCAGGGGTTCGGCGCCGATGCGGCCAAAAGTCTTGCCGTCTTCCTTGATCAGAGCTGGCGTCACGGTCAGGGTGAGCTGCTGTGAGCCACGCTGCACCACCACCGTCAGCGCTTGCTCGGGGTGCTGACGGATGACATCCACCCAGTTACCCCAGCTCGCCACTGGCTCGCCGTTGGCGGAGATCACCCGGTCCCCGTCCTTGATGCCGGCCGCCGCGGCCGCACCGTCGACGGTCACGTGGGCGATGACCGGCGGGATCAGCGGCACATCAGGGGCGAGGCCCAAGGTCTTGAAGAAATCGCCGGCGCCAAGGTCATCGACCGACAGCTTGCTGACGTCGAGCATGACATTCTTGACCGCCCCGTCGCCGTCGCGCACCGCGAGGCGCAGTGCGCGCTGGTCAAGAATGCCGTCCAGCGCCCGTCGGAATACGCCGTCCCAGGTCTGGGCCTGCTCGCCGTCCACTTCGATGATCTCCTGGCCGCGGGCGAGGCCAGCGCGCGAGGCGATGGAATCCAGGTCGACGGTGCCAATGATGGGACGCGGCCCGGTCACCCCGATCATCAACATCGCCCAGTAGGCGAGGATGGCGAACAGGAAGTTGGCCAGCGGACCGGCCGCCACCACCGCGATACGGGTGGCCAGCGGTTTGCGGTTGAAGGCGCGGTGCAGCTCGTGTTCGGCCACCTCCCCTTCGCGTTCATCGAGCATCTTCACGTAGCCGCCGAGCGGGATCAGGGCCAGCGCGAAATCGGTTTCTCCCGAGCGCCACGATAGCCATGGCCGCCCGAAGCCGATGCAGAAACGCAGAATCTTCACGCCCAGACGCTTCGCCACCCAGTAGTGGCCGAACTCGTGGGCGGTGACCAGGATGCCCAGCGCCAGCGCGAAAGACAGCAGGGTCTTGAGCAACTCCATTAATGCGCTCCTTCGGCGAGCGCGCGCTGCACGCACTCGCGCGCGCCCTGGTCATCGGCCAATATGGTTTCGAGATCGACCGCCGCCCGCGCCGTGACCTGGTCCAGTGCGTGGCCCACCAGGCGCGGAATGGCGGTGAAGGCAATCTGCTCGTCCAGGAACGCCGCCACCGCGACTTCGTTGGCCGCGTTGAGGATGGCGGGCGCGGTGCCGCCCACCGTCATGGCGTCGCGCGCCAGGCGCAGACACGGGAAACGGTCGTAGTCGGGTTCTTCGAAATCGAGATGGCGCACGCTGAACAGGTCGAGCCGTTCAACGCCGGCGGCACAGCGCTCCGGCCAGGCCAAGGCATAGGCGATAGGCGTGCGCATGTCCGGGTTGCCGAGTTGGGCCAGCACAGAACCATCCACGTATTGCACCATTGAATGAATCACGCTCTGCGGATGGATGACCACTTCGATCTGTGCCGGCGTGGTACCGAATAGCCAACAGGCTTCAATCACTTCCAGGCCTTTGTTCATCATGGTCGCCGAGTCCACCGAGATTTTGCGCCCCATCACCCAATTGGGATGGGCGCAGGCCTGTGACGGCGTGACGCCCTGCAGCTGTTCTATCGGCCACGAGCGGAACGGCCCGCCGGAGGCTGTCAGCAGGATGCGCTCCACGCCAACCCGCGGCAGTCCGTCACCGAACTGCGCCGGCAGACACTGGAACACCGCATTGTGTTCGCTATCAATCGGCAGCAACTCGGCATTACTTTCGCGCACCGCGTCCATGAACAGCTGCCCGGACATCACCAGCGATTCCTTGTTGGCCAGCATCACGCGCTTGCCGGCGCGCGCCGCCGCCAGGTTGGGCAGCAGGCCGGCGGCGCCGACGATGCCGGCCATCACGTAATCGACCTTGGCATGGGCCGACACGGTGGAGAGCGCCGCGTGACCGGCCAACACCTCGGTCTCGAGTCCCGCCGCGCGACAGCGGCTCGCGAGCTGACTGGCGGCCTGCTCGTCGACCATCACAGCGTAGGGCGGATCCCAGGTCTGGCACTGCGCGAACAGTCCCTCGACATTGGTATTGGCAGAGAGTGCGAAAACGGAAAAACGTTCAGGATGCCGGGCGATGACGTCGAGTGTGTTGACGCCGATGGTGCCGGTCGAACCCAGTATGGTCACCGCAGTGGTCATGGTTGCTCCATCAGGATGAGTCCCAGAGTGAATACTGGCGCGGCGGCCAGCAGACTGTCGATGCGATCAAGCAGGCCGCCGTGGCCGGGCAGCAGCGCGCCGCTGTCTTTCACCCCGCGCAGCCGCTTGAGCAGGCTTTCGGTCAAATCGCCGACCACCGACGCCAGCAAGGTCACCGCTGCCAGCGCCAGCACTGCGGACACTGGCTGTGACGCCAGCAGGCCGGCGCCGGCGAACGCCAGCAGCTGCGTGCCGAGCATTGCCGACAACAGACCTTCCCAGGTCTTGCCAGGACTGACGCGGCTCGCGAGGCGGCGCTTGCCAAAAGTCTTGCCGCCGAAATAGGCGAAGACATCCGCGCCCCACACCAGCGCGAACAAGGCCAATAACAACGGCGGCCCGCGCTCGAGCAGGGTGAGCAAGGCCACCAGGGCCGGCACCAGCGCAAACCAGCCCATCACCGCCAGCGGCATGCGGTCTCCTGGCTTGGGGGACTCGCGTAACTGGTAATGGACAATCCAGACCGACGCCACGCACCACCACAGGCAGCCCGCGAGCAGCAGGCCTGACAAGGGCTGCCCGGTGCCGCGCAGCGTGAACACGGCGATCAGCGCGAGCCCGACCGTCAAGAGTGCGTAGCCAAGGCGCGCCGCGAGCGAACGGAAGCCGGCCAACGCCGCCCATTCCAGCGCCGCGCCGAACAGGATCAGGGCAAACGCGCCGCCCATCACCAGCAGCGGCAGATGCAGCGCACCGTAGACCACCGCGCCGCCCAGCAGCACGGCGGTGACGATGCGGGCAACTAGGTTCGACACGTGCGAGCAACCACGGCAGCGCGGCGCCCGCAAGTGGCGACGGGCATCATTCGGCGCTGGAAACCACGGCGTCGAGCTCACCACTGACCTGTTCGCCGGTCATGCCAAAGCGCCGCTGGCGGGTGGTGTAACTCTTGAGTGCGCGCTCGAATTCCTCGGTGTCGAAATCCGGCCACAGACACTCGGTGAAGTGGAGCTCGGTATAGGCGAGCTGCCACAGCAGGTAATTGCTGATGCGCTGCTCGCCGCCGGAACGAATGAAGAGATCGGGGTTGGGCAGGTCGGCCAGCGCGAGACGCGCCTCGATGTGTTCGGGCGTGATGTCCTCGGCCGCCAATTCACCACGCTGCACCTGGGC
>JADLGE010000010.1 GCA_020849475.1 Gammaproteobacteria bacterium | reverse complement strand
GGCGATCGCGTGTGGGTGGATACCAACGCCAACGGCGTGCAGGACAACGGCGAAGTCGGCAAGGCCGGCGTGACGGTTGAACTGTATGCCTGCGTCAACGACGTGCCGGGCGCATTGCTCGACACCACGGCGACCGACGCGAACGGCAACTATGCGTTCACCGGCTTGATGCCTGGCGACTACATCGTCAAGTTCATTGCCGCCGACGGCACGGTGCTGAGCACCGCCAATGTCGGTGACGACGCGTTTGATTCGGATGCGGATGCGGACGGCTTCACCGGCTGCTACACCCTGGCTTCCGGCGAGAACAACACTTCCGTCGATGCGGGTGTCTACCAGACCGCCGCCATCGGCGACCGTGTGTGGGTCGATGCGAATGGCAATGGTCGTCAGGACGACGGTGAAGCCAACGTCGCGGGCGTCAAGGTCTACCTGCTCAACAGCGTGGGAACCGCGATTGACAGCCAGGTCACCGACGCCAACGGCAACTACCACTTCATCAACCTGGTGCCTGGCACCTATAGCATCAAGTTTGATCTGGCCACGCTGCCGGCGGGTTACACCGTCACCAGCAAGGACGCCGCGCTCGCCACCGATCTCACCGACAGCGACGCCGATGCCATCACCGGTATCACCGCGCCGACCGTGCTGGAATCGGGTGAAGACGACCGCAGCTGGGATCTTGGTATCAAAGGCAATGTCGGAATCGACATCGAGAAGCTGGTGCACGGCGAATACCTGGTGCAGGACTGCCTCGGTGGCGAAGGCCTGACGCCTGGGTTCTGGAAGACCCACAGCGTCGCGGGCCCTGCGCCGCTGAGCGGCTGGCCGGAAACCGGCCTGTCACCGAGCGACAGCTACGAGGCTATCTTCGGCGTCAACGTGCCGAACGCGGCGCCGAGCCTGATGGACGCGCTGAACACCGCCGGTGGCGGCATGGATGCGCTGCTGCGTCATTCCGCGGCGGCCTATCTCAACGCCTCCGATCCCTACATCAGCTACGCCTACACCAAGGCGCAGATCGTATCGATGGTGCAGAGCGCGTTTACCAACGGCACCTACGAGACGACCAAGAACCTGTTCCAGACCCAGAACGAACTGGGTGCGGATCTGAACACGCCGGCCAACGTCGGTTCGACCCTGGTGGTGACGCCGGATGTCGATGCCGACACTTCCGGCAGCGGGCCCATCATCCCGGTCGGCGGCACGGCGGTCTTCACTTACATCGTGAAGAACACCGGCAGCGTCGAACTCAGCAACATTTCGGTGTTCGATGATCGCATTGCGAACCTGACCTTCGTCGGCGGTGACACCGACAACGACGGCAAGCTCGACGTCAACGAAACCTGGACCTACACCGCGCATGAAACCGTGGTGTCGGGCACCGAGTACGTGAACATCGGCACCGTCACTGGCGAGGATCGGGTGTCCGGCCAGACCGTCACCGACAGCGATGCCGCGCACTACAACACGCCGGGCCTGACCCAGTCGCTCGGCGACCGCGTGTGGGAAGACAGCAATGCCAACGGTGTGCAGGATCTCGGCGAGGCCGGCATCGCCGGTGTCACCGTGCGCCTCACCGACACCAATGGCGTGGTGCAACAGACCACCTCCACCGACGCGCAAGGCAATTATCTGTTCAACGTGGCGGCCGGCAGTTACAAGGTCAACTTCGACGCGGTCGCAGGCTATGTCGTGACGGGCAAGGATCTCGGCGGCAACGACAACCGCGACAGCGACATCGATACCGTCACCCGCACCACCGGCATCATCAACATCGCCGCCGGTGAGCAGGACCTGTCGATAGACGCTGGCTTCTACAAGAAGGCCAGCCTCGGCGATCGCATCTGGGTCGACACCAACGCCAACGGACAGCAGGACGATGGCGCCACCGGTGTCAACGGTGTGACCGTGACCCTCATCGGTGGCGGCGCCGACGGCATCATCAACGGTGTCGGCGACACCTCGCAGACCACCGTCACCGCCGGCGATGGCAACTACCTGTTCACCAACCTGACCCCCGGTCAGCAGTACCAGGTGTTGTTCGGCAAACCGACCGGCTACAACTTTACTACGGCCAACGCAGGCAATGACGCCAGCGACTCCGATGCCGATGTCGTGACCGGCAAGAGCCAGGTAGTCACGCTCACCAGCGGTGAGAGCAATCTCACCATCGACGCCGGCCTGGTCGCGCAGAAGGCCGCCATCGGCGACCACGTGTGGCTGGACTGCAATGCCAATGGCATCCAGGACGCCGGTGAAGTGGGCGCTGCCAACGTCACGGTCAAGCTGTTGAACTCGGCGGGCACGGTGATTGCCACGCAGCAGACCAACGCCAACGGCGATTACCTGTTCAGCAATCTCAATCCCGGCGATTACTCGGTGCAGTTCGTGGCCCTGGCCGGCTACAGCTTCACCAGCAAGGATGCCAATGGCAACCTGAGCGATGGCCTCGATTCCGATGCGGACGTCGTCACCGGCAAGACTGCGCTCACCACGCTGTCCGCCGGCGAAACCGACCTGTCATGGGACGCCGGCCTGTCGCCGGTGTGCCGCCCGGTCACGTTCGACTTCTCGGGCAACAGCTACACCTCGGGCACGCTCGGCAACTCGCGCACCTACACCGATGCGCTGACCGGCGTGTCGGTGACGGCGCGCGCCTTCAGCCAGGACAAGGGCACCAACACCTGGCAGAACGCCTTCCTCGGCGCCTACGGCGGTGGTCTGGGTGTGACCGACTCCAGCGAAGGTTCGGGTGGCAACAATACCCATACCGTCGACAACATCGGTCGCAACAACTACATCGTGTTGCAGTTCTCGCAGGCGGTGCTGGTCGACAAGGCCTTCTTGGGCTACGTCGTCAATGACAGTGACGCACAGATCTGGATTGGTAATTCCGCCACCGCCGTCACTTCCATGAACAACAGCGTGCTGAACAACGCCCTGTTCACGGAAGTGGACACTACCACCCTGACCACCTCACGTTGGGTGGACATCAACGACGGCGGTGTGCGCGGCAACCTGTTCATCATCGCCGCCGATACCACCGATACTTCGCCCGAGGATTACTTCAAGCTCGAGCAGGTGTCGGTGTGCGCGCCGGATTACTGCGCGCCGGTGGCGAAGGCCAGCCTTGGCGACTTCGTGTGGGAAGACAAGAACTACAACGGTGTGCAGGACACCGGCGAAAATGGCATCAGCGGTGTCACCGTCAATCTCCTGAGCAGCGCCGGCACCGTGCTCGCCAGCACCACCACCAACGCCAGCGGCGCCTATGCCTTCACCAACCTCAACCCGGGTGATTACAAGGTGCAGGTGGTGACGCCGAGCGGTTACTACGTGACCAAGAAGGATCTCGGCGGTAACGATCTGAAGGACAGCGATATCGACACCACCGGCACCACCGCGGTGGTGACCTTGACGGCCGGCGAGAACGACTTGAGCGTCGACGCTGGTCTTTATCGCAAGGCGTCGGTCGGTGACAAGGTGTGGGAAGACACTAACCACAACTGGATCCAGGACACGGCGACCGATCCGGGCATCGGCGGTGTGAAGGTCAACCTCATGAATGCCACTGGCACCACCGTGCTGGCCACCACCTACACCAATGCCAGCGGCAACTACCTGTTCGCCAACCTCGACCCCGGCACCTACGTGCTGCAGTTCGACAAGACCAACGTCATCTACCGCAACACCAACATGAACATATGGAAGTGGGCGGTGAAGGACGTTGGCTTGAACGACGCTATCGATTCGGACGTGAAGGGTGATGGTGTCGCCACCACCAACGTCACCAAGACCGATGCGTTCACGCTGGCGTCGGGCCAGAACGACATGACGCGCGACGCGGCCATCACGCCCATCGCCATCGACCTCGACGGCAACGGCATCCACACCGTGAGCCGTGCGAATTCGACGGGCACCTTCGACCTGTTCGGCAACGGCGCCGGTATCCATTCCGGCTGGTTGTCGGGCGGTGACGGCTTCCTCGCGGTCGACCACAACGGCAACGGTCAGGTCGACAGCATCAGTGAGTTGTTCGGCGGCATGGCCAAGGGCGCGGGCTTCGCGAACCTGGCGGCCTACGACAGCAACCATGATGGCGTGGTCGACAAGAGCGATGCGCACTTCAACGACCTCATGATCTGGCGCGATGCCAATGGCAATCACCAGACCGATGCGGGCGAGTTGAACAGCCTGGCGGCCCATGGCATTGCCAGCCTGGCGGTGGGTTACACCGAAGTGCCGTTCCTCGACGACGCAGGCAACCTGCACCTTGAGCGCAGCTCGGCGACCCTCGCCGATGGCTCCTCGGTCGACATGACCGACGTCTACTTCAACGTCTCGGCCGATGACGCCGCGGCGGCGGGGGTGACGCTGCCGAGTATCGGCGAACTGCTGGGCAACGACGCCAGCCTCGACAGCGTGCTGTCCGGTCTCGGCGCGAGCGCCGCGACGGCGCCGACGATGGCTGACAACGCCGTCGACAGCGGTGCCGCCGATGCCTTGAAGCAGATGGCGGCGCTCTACGACCAGACCGCGATCGCGGCCTGAGCGCGGGGCGCCCCTGCCGGGGTGGCTGCATGACAGACGGGGGGCTTCGGCCCCCCGCTTTTTATCAGTCACTCGTGCATGGGCCAGTGCGACTCGGGCCGCTACCGTGAGGTGGCGTTGGGCGCCGGGCCTTGTTTAAAGTTCGCGCCATATCATGCCGCCATCTCTGCTGCCGACTGCGTGGCGAACAGTCCCCAACCCGCAACGCCACCTAAGGGCTCACCCTTGCAAGACCATACCCTCGCTAACGCATCGCCATCCGCACCCTCGCCGCTCAATCGTCCGAGCGACGGCGTGCTGGACCGCCTGCTGTTTCTGGCCCGCTACTTCGGCCGCAGCTTCGATGCCGAGCAGCTGACCGGCGGCGTGCCGCTGCCAGAAGGGCGCGTGACGGTCGACGAATTACGTGAATGCGCCGGCCGCGCCGGGCTCGCGGTCACACCCGCGCCGCTGCCGGCGCAACAGATGAAGGCCTCGATGCTGCCCGCCCTCATCGTCGGCGAAGACGGTGATGCGGTGGTGGTGCTGCACCGGGATGGCGAACGCATGGAATGCGCGGTGCCGGGCGTGGCCGGCAGCCACTGGCTGCCGATCACGCAATTGCTGGCTGAACACGCCGGCCGCTGGTTCTGCGTGCGGCCGGTCTTTCATTTCGACGCGCGCAGCCTGCTCTATCACCTGCCCGAGCCGCGCCGCTGGTTCTGGGATGTGTTCAAGGCAAACCGCGGCATCTACCAGTGGGCGTTGCTGGCGACCATCGTCATCAACCTCTTGGCCATCGTCGTGCCGTTCTATTCGATGGCGGTCTACGACCGCGTGGTGCCCAACAATGCGCTCGACAGCCTGTGGGTGCTGACCACCGCCGCGGTGGCGGTGACGGTGTTCGATCTCATTAATAAGTTGCTGCGCAGCTATCTGCTCGAATGCGCGGCGCGCAAGGCCGACATCGCGCTGTCGAGTCATGTGTTTGCCCACAGCATTCGTCTGCGCGCCGCCAGTCGGCCGGCTTCGGGCGGCGTGCTGGCCAATGTCGTGCGTGATTTCGAATCGGTGCGCGACTTCTTCACGTCCACCACCTTGACCCTGCTCGGCGACATGCCGTTCATGCTGTTCTTCATGGCGGTGATCGGCCTCATCGGCGGCAAGCTGGTGCTGGTGCCGCTGGTCATCGGGCCTTTGGCGTTGCTGGCGGCATGGGCGGTGCGCGCACCCTTGGCGCGCACCATCAACGCCAACACCAAGGAATCGGCGTCGCGCACCGCGCATCTTTTCGAAGTGATGAACGGCCTCGACACCGTCAAAGGCCTCGGCGCCGAGGCCTGGGCGCGCCGCAAGTGGGAAGGCTTGAGTCTCGCAATCGCCGAAAACAATCTGCACATGCGCGAGATCAGCGCGTTTGGCAATTACACCGTCGCCACCCTGATTGGCCTCAACACCATACTCATCGTCATGTTCGGCGCGACCATGGTGGCCGAGCACACGCTGACCATGGGCCAGTTGATCGCGGTCTCCATGCTGTCGTCACGCGCCATCGGCCCGGTCGCGCAGATTGCCGGCCTGGTGCTGCGCTGGGAACAGACCAAGGTCGCGCTGGCGGCGATGGACAAGGTCATGGCCGCACCCACCGACGGCGGCGCCGGTGATTTGCATGTGCCGGGCCTGCGCGGCGCGATTGAATTGCGCGACGTGCATTTCGCCTACGCCGAGAACGCCCCGTTGCTGAAGGGCCTGAATCTGCGCATCGCGCCCGGCGAGAAAGTCGGCTTCATCGGCCGCATTGGTTCTGGCAAGAGCACGCTGCTGCGTTTGCTGTTGAACATCTACGCGCCGCTGCAGGGCACGGTCATGATCGACGGCGTGCCGGTCGGACAGATGGACCCCCTAAGCCTGCGTCGTCAGATTGGCTATGTGCCGCAAGACGTCACACTGTTCCACGGCGACATCAAGGAAAACATTCTGCTCGGCTCGACCAATGTCGACGACGCGCAATTGCTGGAAGCGGTGCGCCTCGCCTGTCTCGAAGAAACCCTGCAGCAATTGCCGCAAGGCCTCGCGACTGAAGTCGGTGAGCGCGGCGAGCGCCTGTCGGGTGGTCAACGCCAGGCGGTCGCCATCGCCCGCGCGCTGGTGCAGCGTCCGAGGCTCATCCTCATGGATGAACCGAGCAGCATGATGGACCCGGCCACCGAGCAGCAGTTGATCGCCAACCTGAAGCGTCTGACCGACGTGACGCTGCTGCTGGTGACTCATCGCACCGCCATGCTGCCCTTGATGGACCGCTTGGTGGTGGTCGACCAAGGGCGTGTGCTGCTCGACGGGCCGCGTGATGAAGTGCTGAAACGCTTGCAGAGCGGCGCGCAACAGGCGGCGGTCGATCGCGCGGTGAATGCATGAGCACCATGCTGCATGCTGATTTTGATCGCGGTCCGCGTCTCGCGGCGCTGGCCTTGGTCGGTTGTTTAAGTGCCTTCCTGGTGTTGGCGCTGGTGTGGATGAGCATCGCCAAGCTCGATATCTCGGTGCACGCGATGGGCCAGGTCACGCCTTCCAGCAAGGTGCAGCTAATCCAAAGCCTGGAAGGCGGCATCGTGCGCGAAATCAGCGTGCAGGAAGGGCAGAGCGTCAAGAGGAACGATCTCTTGGCCTACGTCGAGAACCTGCAGTATTCGGCCGAGCAGGGTGAAGATCAGCATCAGTTGTGGGCGGCGCAGGCCGCCATCACGCGGCTCGACGCGGAGCTTGCCGGCCGTACGCCGGACTTCGCGCCGGAGCTCGAAGCGAAAGTGCCCGATCTCGTCGCCAAGGAACGCAGCCTGTGGCTGACGCGCGAGAAGGAACGCAATGATGCACTCGAAACCGCGCAGCGCCAGCTCGCCCAGCGTCAGCAGGAACTGGTGGAAGCGAAGGCGCGCATCGTGTCGTTCGACAGCCTGCTCGCCAGCAGCCGCGAAAGCCTCGCCATGGAAGAAAAGCTCACCGCCCAGGGCGCTGGCGCACGCGCCGACTTCTTGCGCGCGCAGCAGGAAGTGACGCGCGTGGAAGGCGATCTGGAAGCGGCGCGCACCTCGGTGCCGCGTCTTGAAGCGGCGATTGCCGAAGGCCGTTCACGGGTCGCTGAGGTGCTGTCCCATGCGCGCGCCGAATCGAGCCGTGAACGCAGCAAGCTCGCCGCCGAAGCGGCCACGCTCACCGCCAAGCTGACCGGCAGCAATGATCGTGTGGCGCGCCGTGAGCTGCGCTCGCCGATGGACGGCGTGGTCAATCGCCTGTTGATCAACACCGTCGGCGGCGTGGCCAAGGCCGGCGAAACGATCATGGAACTGGTGCCGGTGCAGGACACCTTGCTCGTCACCGCGCGCGTCAAGCCGTCCGACATCGCCTTCATACGCCCGGGCCAGGACGCCATCATCGGCATCACCGCCTACGATTCATCCATTTTCGGCCGCCTGGACGGCAAGGTGCTGCGGGTCGGCGCTGATGCCATCGCCGACACCAAGCCGCAGTCCGAGCTGCCGCTGTATTTCGAAGTGGTGCTGGAGACCGACAGGAATTATCTCGGCAAACCTGAAGAGCGTCTGGTGATCTCTTCGGGCATGGCGGCCGACGCCAGCATCCACACCGGCAAACGCACGCTCATGGAATACATGTTGAAGCCGGTCATCAAGACCTTCGACAAAGCCTTGCGCGAGCGCTGAGTGATGTCGGTGAAATTGCGATTCGAATGCGGCAGGGCGTGGCTGGGCATGCTGCTCGCGCTGCTCGCCGTGACTGTGCAGGGCGAGACCTTGGACAGCGTGGTGGAGGGCGTCATCGCGCAGCACCCGACGGTGCGTTCCAGCGCCGCCTTGCTCGATGCCGCCGCCGAGCGCGTGCGCCAGGCCAAGTCCAACTATTATCCGACCGTCGGCATGCAGGCGAGCGCCAACCAGGCGCGCGACAACCAGCTCGGGCGCGAGCTCGATCGCGGCACGCGCAATGCCGATGCGTTTCTGCGCTGGAATCTGTTTCGCGGACTGGCGGACTATCACAGCGTGCGCATGGCGAAATCCGATCAGGAAGCGGCCGACGAAGATCTTGCCGACGCCCACGAACGCGTGGCCCTGCAGGTGGCGGCCGCCTATCTCGATGTCTTGCGTCTGCGTCGCCGCCTGGCCGCCGCGCAGGACTATGTCGGCCAGACCGAGAGACTGGTCGGCGATGTCAGCAAACTGGTGGCGGCCGGCAAGGCCGCGCCGGCCGACATCGATCAGATCAATGTCGGCCATATCGAAGCGCAATGGCAGGTGGCGCGCCTGCGCGGTGAACTGGCCGGCGCCGAACAGGGCTATCGCCTGTTGGTCGGCACACCGCCGGGTGAACTCGAAGACCCGCGCAACGATGAAGCGATGGCGACGTTGAGCCAGGACGACATGCTCGAACAGGTGCTCGCCACCAATCCCAAGGTGCGCGCCGCCAAGGCGCGTGCCGAGGCGCGCAGCGAGGAAGTGGGCGTGGCGGGCGGCGTGCTCATGCCGCGCGTCGATCTCGAATTGCGCAAACGCTTGTTGTCCGACATCAAGCCCGACCCGGTAGTCGAATCACGCGACAGCGCGCAGGTCTCGCTCAACTATGAAATGCCGCTCGGCGGTGGCAACTTCAGTCAGAAGCGTGAAGCGGCGGCGCGCATGGCGGCCGCCCAGGCCGACCTCGATGACGCGCGCCTCGAAGTGCAAACCAACAGCAGCGAGCTGTGGAACGTGTGGAGCGAAGCGCGCAACATGACGGCCAGCCTCGGCAGTCGCAGCGTCGCCAGTGACAAAGTCGTGACCGCCTACGACCAACAGTTCAACGCCGGTCGCCGTTCATTGCAGGATCTCATCGCCATTCGCGATGAGCATCAACGCACCCAGGCCGATGTCATCGACAACCAGCACGCCCGGCAACTCGGCGCCATGCAGATCCTGGCGCTGCTCGGGCGGCTGCGCGAAAGTCTGCGCGTGTCAGACTGAAGTCTGACCCACAGGTACAGTCGCATTCATTGTGGGTCAGACTTCAGTCTGACATTCAGACGTCGCCGGTTGGTTTGGCATTCGCATCTACCGGGCCTGTAGCAAGCGTTCTCGCACTTCGTCCTGCTGCTGGTACGCCTCCGCTTCCAGCGCATGGCCACGGTCCTGGCAGCCGCCGCAGGCCAGCATGTCGCGCACGTATTCGCATTTGAATTCGCGCCTGCCCAGGCGTTGGAATTGGCGGATATGCACGAGTTCGTGGGCGAGGATCTCGGCCAGGCCGTCGCGACTCATGCTCACCAGGCCGTCATCGAGATAGAGCTGGCCGGGCGCGGGCACCATGCCGGTGCCGGCCGCGAGCGGACAGAAAGCCATATGGCTGTCGCGCAGCTCGTCATCGCTTGCCACTCCGAGTTCGCGCAGGCGTGTCGCCGCTGCGTGCAGGGCATCACTGGCGCCGGGCGGCGCCTGGTAGAGGCTGCAGCGCGCGACCACCATCATCGCAATGAGGTCGAACGCATTCTCGCAATCGAAGCGCTCAGCTTTGAGTGGCGCCGGCTCGGTCTGGGCTTCTTCGCTCCACGCCGCGGCGGCAAGACCCAGCCAGCACACAAAAGATAAAAACAGGTAGGACACCGGGCGCATGGCCGCATCATAAATCGCGCTACGACCCCTCGACAGTCGCACTGCGTTTTTTGTATGGTTGCCCTCAAGGGGTGCAACGCCATCTTCGGCGTCAGCAGGACAATCGCAGGGTCGGGCCGCCATGCGGGAGCCTGCCATGTCCGCACCCAGCCCCGACCATTCCGGACCATCGAGCAACAGCCTGTCGCTGGGCGCACGCGTGCGTCAGTTCATCGGCGTTGAGGCCTTGAGCGGGCTGGTGCTGCTGGCCGCCGCGGCCTTGGCCCTGCTGTGGGCCAACTCGCCGTGGGCCGCGCACTACTTTGCATTGTGGGACTACGTGCCGGTGCCGGGCCTGACTGCCCATGCGCAGCCGGTGCCGCTGCGGCTGTGGATCAACGACGGCCTCATGAGTCTGTTTTTCTTCGTGGTCGGGCTCGAGATCCGCCGCGAAATGCACAACGGTGCGCTGTGCAATCTGAAGCTTGCCAGTCTGCCGCTGCTGGCGGCGCTGGGCGGCGTGGCCGCACCGGCGCTCATCTACATGCATTTCAATGCTGACCCCATCGCACGCGGCGGCTGGGCGGTGCCGACCGCCACCGACATCGCCTTCGCGGTCGGCGTGATGGCCTTGCTCGGCAAGCGTGTGCCGAGCGCGCTGCGCGTGCTGCTGCTCGCCATCGCCATCATCGACGACATCATCGCGGTGCTGATCATCGCCTTCTTCTATGCCGAGGGCATCGCGCTGCGCGGCGTGATGATTGCGCTCGGCGGCTGCGCGCTGGTGCTGCTCATCCAGCGCACCGGTCAGCGCAAGCCCATGGATTTCGGTGTGCCGGCGCTGATTATCTGGTACGGCATGCTGAGCGCGCACATCCATCCGGCGATTGCCGGCGTGGTGCTCGGCCTCCTGACACCGATGCGCGATCTGTCCGGCAGCCCGGTGGAACGACTCGAAGCGGCGCTGCATCCGTGGGTCGCCTATGGCGTGATGCCGGTGTTCGCCTTTGCCAATGCCGGCGTCAGTTTTGGCAACGGCGGCGATGCCGCCAGCGGTGTGACACTCGGCATCATCGTCGGCCTGGTGCTGGGCAAACCGCTCGGCATCCTCATCGCCACGCGTCTGGCCTTGAGCCTGCGCTGCTGCGCGCTGCCTGAAGGCGTCGAGTGGCGTGGCCTCTTCGTGCTGGGCCTGTTGGCCGGCATCGGTTTCACCATGGCCATCTTCATCGCCAACCTCGCCTTCCCGTCCGCCGCCCTGCTGGCCGAAGCCAAGATTGCCGTGATGAGCGCGTCGCTACTGGCGGCGATTCTGGGCTTGGCGGCGGGCTGGATACTGCTGCCGCGGCGGTAGGCGCGAAAGCGGCGCCTTCGTTTACGGGGCACGACAGGCTGAGAGCTTCGACTGAATGTCAGACTTCAGTCTGACATTCGAGGCGCGCAGCGCGTCTTGCGCAAGTGGCGCGGCCAAGGCAGGCTGCGGGTGACCGCAACAGGAAGTCCCCATGCCCGCCCCAGCCCGCCGCGCACCGACGGTACGTATCCAGGTCGGACACCGCAGTGTGTCTGGCACTGGTCTGTCGCGCCGTCGTTACGGCGACGTCTTTCACCTGTGCATGTCGATGTCGTGGCCGCGCTTGCTGGGCTGTTACGCGTTGTTCTTCATGTTCGTCAACGTGCTGTTCGCGAGCCTGTTCTCACTCGATGCGCAGGCCGTGACCGGCCAGCGCGTGCCCGACTGGTGGGATCTGTTCTTCTTCAGCGTGGAAGTGTTCGGCACCGTCAGCTTTGGAGGCTTCCAACCGAACAGCGCCTATGGTCATGTGCTCGCTTCCGTCGAGATTCTGCTCGGCATCGCCAGCTACGCCTTCATGACCGGTCTGACCTTCGCACGCTTCACGCGGCCCAAGGCCGAACTGGTGTTCGCCGCGCATCCCATCATCACCCTGCACGAGGGCAAACCGACCTTGGTCACGCGCGTCGCCAACACGCGCCACAACCACCTATCGGACGTGACGGTGAAATTCTGGGTGTCGGCTAACGAAGTGGTGGACGGCAAGACCTTGAGCCGGCGTTCGATGCGCGCGCCATTGCTGCGCGACGACAGCCCGCTGCTGATTTTGTCGTGGCTCATCTATCACGTCATCGATGAGCACAGCCCACTGTTCGGCCTGACCGAAAAAGATCTCGAAACACGCGACGTGAGCCTCTCCTACAGCATCACCGGTCACGATCAGAACTACGCCCAGCAGGTCCACACCCAGCACTTCTATCACCACACCGACATCCGCTGGCAGCACGCCTTTGTCGACACCGTGTATGAGACTGCGCAAGGCAAGGTCGAGATAGACTTCAGCAAGTTTCACGACACGCGGCCGCTGGACGCGCCCTGAGACCAGCTCTATAGAACGAACACCACGCCGAGCGCGATGCCGAGACTGGCGACCAGGCCCGGCCAGATCACACGCTTCAAGGCCGGCGCGCCGGTGCTGAGCACGATGCCGGCCTTGACCAGGGTATTGGCGGCAGCGGCCAGCACGATGGCGCGCGCCGCGCTGTCGGCGGCGAGACCATCAGGTGCGCGACTTAAGTGCGCCATCGACAGCGTGATGGCATCGACGTCGGCGAGACCGGCGGCGATGCTCGATGCATACAGGCCCGCATCGCCGAAATACAGACGCGCACTGTTGGCCACCAACAGGATGAGCATGTACAGCGCGCCGAAACCCAGCGCCGGCGCGAGTTCGAACGGGTTCTCGAACTCTTCCGTATCGGGACTGGTGTCCTGTGCCGCCGAAAAATACAGGTAGGCGCAGTACACCAGGCTGACTGCCGTCGCCGCGCCGAGCGGCAGCGCCAGTTGCGCGAGCAGCGGTCGATTGATGATGGTTACTTCGACCAGTACACGCACGAACATCATGGTCCAGGCCAGGAGGATGGCGAGCGCGAAGGGGCGGGCCAGGCCTTCGGCGGTGTGGCTGCGCGCGGCGAAGCTCAAGGTCACCGCGGTGCTGGAGGCGAGTCCGCCCAACAGACCGGTCAAAGTCACGCCGCGTTGCGGGCCGATCACCTGGATCATCACGTAACCGCAAAAGCTCAGGCCCGAGATCAGCACCACCATCAGCCAGATCTTGTGCGGCACCAGCACGTCGAAGGGCGCGGGCCCGAAGCCATGACGCGGCAGCACCGGCAGAATCACCAAGGTCAGCACCGCGAAGGTCAGCGTGGCGCGCACGTCCTCGTCGGTCAGACGACTGGCGAGACTGCGGGTGTGTAGCTTGAGCGCCAGCAGCACGGTGGTGGTGACGGCCAATGCCGCGGCGAAGCGTAGCTCACCCCACATGCACAGGGCGCCGGCAAACAGGGTAATGAAGGCCGCCACTTCCGAAGTCATGCCGAGGTGGCCCCGGGAGACCGAGTGGCGATAGGAGATGGCGATGATGACGCCCATCACCAGCAACACCGCCGGCACCACCAGCGGCGCGTTGGCGACGGTGCTGATCAGTGCGGCGGTGCAGCCGAGCACCGCGAACAAGGCGTAGGTGCGGGTGCCGGCAAACAGTTCGCGGCGCTCGTCGCTGCTGCGCTTGGACGCGTATTCGCGCTGCAGACCGACCAGCATGCCGAGCAGCAGCGCCGAGCCGAAGCGATAGAACAGCGTGATTGAGTCGAGGTGTTCCGGCATCAGCCCAGCGCGCCCGCCAATGAGTGCAGGCACGACTCTAGCAGGCGCGTGGCCGGCCGCGGTTGATTTGTGTCAGCGCGGCCGGTCGGCCTCAGGCTTCCGACAGGCGTGGCAACTGGCCGCTCTGTTCGAGCTCGGCGACGCGCCTTCGCACATCGTCGAAGGCGCGCAGCAGCGCGTCGGCCAGCGCCTCGAGGGTTTCGCGGTCGCCGATGCCGGCGGCGTCATCGGCCTGGGTGGCCTGCGCCGCCAACTGGCGTGCGCCGACATTGGCCGCCACGCCGCGCAGCTGATGGGCGTGACGCTGTACTTCTTCCATCGCGCCGTGGGCGATCGCTTCGCTGAGCGCGGTCAGCCGTTGCGGCGTGTCGCGCAGAAAGCTTGTCAACACTGCCGACAGCAAGGACTCGTCATCACCCAAGCGCCGCCGCAGCGAGTTGAGATCGAGCACCGTATCGTGCACGCCGGCCGCCACCCCAGGCGGCGCAACGGCGGTCTCGATGCGCGGCGCGAGATCGGGCAACCAGCGACTCAGCATGGCCTGCAGTTCGTCGGCATCCAGCGGCTTGCCGATGTAATCAGACATGCCGGCCGCCAGACAGCGCTTGCGATCGGCGGGCGTGGCGTTGGCGGTCATGGCGATGACGGGAATGCCGCGATCGCGCACGCCGCCGTCGCCGCTGCGCAGCGCGCGGGTCGCGGCGTAGCCGTCCATCTCGGGCATCTGGCAGTCCATCAGCACCAGCGCGTAATCGTGCGCCGCCAAGGCTTCCAGCGCCGCCACGCCGTTGATGGCGATATCGACGCCGAAGCCCAGGCGCGCCAGCATGCCGCGCGCCACTTGTTGATTGACGACATTGTCTTCGACCACCAGCAGATGGCCGCCGTTGGCCCGTTGTTCGCGCAGGCTGTGGCGGGTGATGAGATCAATGCCGGCGACGCCATCGCCCTCACCCTCGCAAGCCTGCTCATGCAGACCCAGAGCCTGGCACAGGCAGGCATGCAGATCGTCCGCGTGGGCGGGCTTGGGCAGGTAGGCGACGAAGCCCGCTTCGCGCGCCGCTTGCGCATCGCCGCGTCGCGCGCTCGAACTCATGAGCACCAGCGCCGGCGCATGCACGTCACTGGCTGCGCGAATCTCGGCGCCGAGCGTCAGGCCATCGTTGCCCGGCATTTTCAAATCGATGATGACTATCTGCACATGCTCGCCGGCGGCCGCGGCGAAACGCAGATAGTCGAGCGCCGCACTGGCGCCCGCCACGGCTTCGCAGCGCACGCCCCATACGCGCAGATAAGCGGCCATCACTTCGCGGTGGGTGAGGTTGTCGTCGATGATGAGCACATGGGCGCTGCGAATGTCGGCTATCGGCGGCGGGTTTCGCGTGCTGTCGGCCGGCGTGAAAGCCAGTTCAAACCAGAACGTGGCGCCGCGTCCGGCGGCGCTGCTGAAGCCGATGGTGCCGCCCATGAGCTCGCACAATTGCTTGGATATCGCCAGGCCTAAACCACTGCCGCCGAATTCGCGTGTCACCGAACTGTCGGCCTGCGAGAAGCTCTTGAACAGCAGCGACTGCTTTTCCAGCGGTATGCCGATGCCCGTATCGCGCACGCTGAAGCGCAGGCTGTGTTGGCCATGGCTTTCCGCCAGATAGGCGACCGTCAGCACCACTTCACCGCGATGCGTGAACTTGATGGCGTTGCCAAGCAGGTTGACCAGAATCTGGCGCAGGCGGCCCGGGTCACCCACCAGGTAGCGCGGCAACTGCGGCCCGACGTCGCAGATGAGTTCGAGTTCCTTGTCCTGCGCGCGCGGCGCCATGCTGCGCGCGACATCGTTGACCAGCGCATGCAGATCGAACTCGATGCTGTCGATGTGCAACTGGCCGGCTTCGATGCGTGAGAAATCGAGGATGTCGTTCAAGAGAGTGAGCAGCGCGCGTGCGCTGTTGCGCGCGGTGCCGACAAACCCGGTCTGTTCGGCATCGAGGCTGGAACTGCCCAACAGGTCGAGCATGCCCAGTACGCCATTCATGGGCGTGCGAATCTCATGGCTCATGTTGGCGAGGAAATCGCTCTTGGCGCGATTGGCGGCCTCGGCCTGGGTCTGGGCGCGTTTGAGCATGATCTCGCGCAGCTTCTGCGCGGTGATGTCGCGCGCCAGCGTGATTACGCGCCCCTGGCTGCCGAGTTCCGGCACCATATTGATCGATACCGATACCGGAATGTCGCGACCGTCGGCGGTTTCGAACACCGACTCCATGACGAACGGCTTACCCGGTTCACGCTCGATGGCGGCGCGCATATTGGCCATGGCCTGCGCATCGGCGCCGCGATCAAAGGCGAAGGCCGGCATTGCCGCCAGTTCTTCCGCGCTGTAGCCGAGCATGGTGCTGGCCACGCGGTTGGTATAGACGAATCTGTCGGTGGCAATGTCGCGCACGAAAATCGCGTCGCCGGCGACGTCCATCGCGGTATTCATTTCGCGCAGCGCTTGTTCGCGCGTCAGCCACACACTGACATCACGCACCAGCACCAGCACGCGGCCCTGACCGTGGCTGCCTTGGCCCGGCACATGGTGCAGGGTCGCTTCTATCGGGATGGTTTCGCCATCGCTGCGAAGCAAGGTGGTCTGCAGGGTAATCGTGCTGTCGTCACCCGCCAGCAGGCGCGCGACCAGGTCCAAGGCCTGCTGTTCGTTGACCTCCGGCGTGATGTCGACCGTGCGCATCGCCAGCAACTGCTCGGCACGATAGCCTGTGCCGACGCAGGCGCCACGGTTCACGTACACCAGCCGCAGCGTGGCGGGGTCGATGATGAAGATCTGATCCGACGCCGCATCGAGTGCGGCCGTGACCTCCTGCAATGCGCTCTCGCGGCAGCGCGCGGCATCGACATCGATGTTCTGACCGATGATGCGGCGCTGCGCGTGGCGCTCGCTGTTCTTGATCATGCGGCCGACGGTGCGAGTCCAGCGATAGTCGCCATCGGCGCAGCGCACGCGCGCTTCGTAGTCGAGCACGTCGATGCGATTGGCCAGGAATTGTTCGATGACGCTCGCCACGTGGGCGCGATCGTCGGGGTGCACCCGTTCGAAATAGGCGCTGTCCGGCACGCGATCCGGGCTCGCTTCTTCGCCCAGCATTCGCCACCAGGTGGAATTGGTCACCAGGAATTTGTCATCGACGTGCCAATCCCACAGACCGACGCGGTTGGTGCTCAAGGCAAGTTCGGCGCGCTCGCGCGCTTCGCGCAATTCGCTCTCGGCCGACTGCTGGGCGCTCAAGTCATGGTAGCGGCCATACAGGCCTGTCAGCGTGCCGTGCTCATCACGCAGCGGAAACATCGCGCAGGAGACATTGATGTCAACGCCGCCCGCGATGCGCAGGCGGCGTTCCACCGACAGTGCGAGGCTGTTGCCGACCAGAATGCGCTGTTCGTCCGCGGCCATCGCCGCGGCCTGCGCGGCCCACGCCAGTTCGGCATCGGTGCGGCCGCGCACCGCTTCCACCGAGGCCAGCCCGGCGTCGCGCGCAAACGGCAGATTGCAGCCGAGATAGTGGCCCTCGGCGTCCTTCCAGAACACACGATCGGACAGCACGTCGAGCAACTGCTGGTGCAAGTGCGCGGGGTTCACCGACGGTGGTGTGGATGGCGGCTGGGTCGAGTCCATGGCGTGGTGGCGGAATATCCTTGGCTGTGGATGGCACAGCGGCGCTGCCGGTGCGTCCATCGTGCATGCCATAGCGGCCGCCGCTTGTGCGGCCTTTACCGCTGTCAGGCGCTACAGCGTGGCGCGTCTGCGGCCGCTACCAAGACGCCTGCCATGGCCACCCGACACCGTGCCCATGGCTCGATAAAGCGAACCCAAACACAGTGAGCACGCCCTTCATGCAGCCAGCCGCCGCCGCCGTTCTTGAACCTGAGAGCCTTGGCGATCACGCACCCCATGCGCTGATCGTTGATGACGAGGCGACCAACCGCATGATCCTGCGTGGCCTCCTGAGTCGCCTTGGTTATCGCATCACCGAGTGCGTCAATGGCGCTGAAGCGGTCACGGTCAGCAGCGAAACGCGCTTCGACATCGTTTTCATGGACGTCATGATGCCGGTCATGGACGGCGTGGCCGCCACCCGCATCATGAAGTCGCGTGAGCAGCAGCGTTTCGTGCCGATCATTTTTCTGACCGCGCTGTCGGATGAAAGCACGGTGGCGCGTTGCCTGGATGCCGGCGGCGATGATTTTCTCGCCAAGCCCTACAGCGTGGCGGTGCTGCGCGCCAAGGTCAGTGCCCTGCAGCGCATCCAGGCCTTGCAGGACCGCGTGACTTCATTGCATGCGCAACAGGTGCGCGATGAACAGATCGCCGAGAAGCTCTTTTCGCGGGTGGTCGGCGCCGGCAATTTCTCCCATCCGAATATCTGCGCCGAACTGCGGCCAGCGGCGCGCTTCAGCGGCGACGTCTACCTGGTGGCGCGCGCGCCGTCGGGCGAGACCTACGTGCTGCTCGGCGACTTCACCGGCCATGGCCTGGCGGCCGCCATCGGCGCGCTGCCGGTGTCGGAAGTATTTCGCGCCATGACCGCCAAGGGTTTCGCGCCCGAACAGATCCTGCGCAGCATCAACCGCAAATTGAATACCTTGTTCCCGACCGGCATGTTCATGGCCGCGCATTTCATCGCCATCGACCCGAGCCTGAAATATCTGCGCGTCGCCAATTGCGGCATGCCCGATCTGCTGGTGTTCGGCCCCGATGCCGCGCAGCCGGTCACCAACATCGTCGCCCACAGTCTCGCCCTCGGCATCACCCAGGACATGTTCCTGCGCGACGGACCGCGCACCTTGCCGATAGAGCCCGGCACGCGCGTGTTGCTGGCGTCCGACGGCCTGTTCGAAGCGGTGGCGCCCGACGGCACGGCGTTTGGCACCGAGCGCGCGTTGAACGCCATGCGCGACATCGCGCCGGGCGCCATCCACGGTCTGCCGACGGTGCTGAAGGAACTGGAGTGCTTCTGTGGCACCTCTCCGCAGGCCGACGACATCACCGCCATCGAGATCCTGTGCGATGCCAGTCTCATGGCTTCCGACACCGCCGACGCCCGTGCCGTGCTCAACGTGGCCGACAGTGCGCGCAATGGCTGGCAGGTGCATCTGACCCTGCACGGTCCGCAGCTGGCAGCCATCGACCCGGTGCCGCTGCTCATGAACCAGCTGCAGGAACTGGCCGGGGTCGAAGCCCAGCAGAGCGCCTTGTTCACGGTCTTGACCGAATTGTTCGTCAACGCGCTCGACCACGGCGTGTTGAAACTCGACTCGGGACTCAAAGCCCAGGGCAGCGGCTTCGAGGCTTACATGAACGAACGCAGCAAACGCCTCGGCGAACTCGACGATGGATGGGTGACCATTGCGGTGTCGGCGCCGCCAGGTGACGGTAACGGCGCGATTGAAATCATGGTCAGCGACAGTGGTGGCGGCTTCGATGTCGGCGCCTATTACCAGGCGTGTGAACACGCGGCGAGCACCAACACGCCGCTGCCCTTCGGACGCGGATTGTCGCTGGTGCGCGCGCTGTGCGCAGCGGTCGAGCATGGCGAAGGCGGCGCGCAGGTGAAAGTGAATTATCCTTGGCGGTAGGTGCGAATTCATTCCCGCATTGGGGCTGAGTCGCTGTTTCAGCAGCGGGATTTGAATGTCAGACTGAAGTCTGACCCACAGAAGATGAGACCTATCGTGGGTCAGATTTCAGTCTGACATTCGAAATGTGCGGATGAACCCGCACCCACATACCGTCTGAGGTTTCTTGACACCATGCCGCGCGGGTGAAAACCTCACGCGACGATGTCGGAATTACCTGACCCACCGCCGCAGGCAAACAGCGCTCGACCGACGGCCAGCGATCGGCAGTGGCTGTTTCGACTGTTCTTCCTCGGCGCCTTCGCCTATCTCATCTACCAGTCACTGTTGATTCTGTCGCCATTTGGCACCGCGCTGACCGCGGCGCTGATCGTGGCCATGGTGTTCTATCCACTGCATGCACGCCTTAAGTCGACGCTCGGCTCGGCCAACGGCGCGGCCGGTGTGTCGACGGTGGTCGCGCTGCTGACCGTGATCGTGCCCTTCATGATGCTCGCGTGGTTGCTGCTGGCCGAAGCGGGCGCGGTGTTCCCGCATGTGCGCGAGCTCTTTTCGCAACCGGCCGATGCGACATCGGCGCGCGGACTCGCGCTGCCGTCGGTGCTGGCGCCGTGGTGGACGCGCATGCAGACCCTGCTTGCCGCCTGGCACATCGATTTACGCGCCATTGCGCTCGACAGCGTGCAGCAGGTCGGCAACACCCTGACCAGTCTCGGCGCCGGCCTGTTGAAGAACTTCGTGCTGGTGATCTTCGATTTGATCGTGCTGGTGGTGGCGGTGTTCTTTTTCTTTCGCGATGGCCCGCAGCTGGTGCGCGCGGTGGTCGGCCTGATTCCGATGGAAGAGGACGACAAGCGCATGATCATCGCGCGCCTCGACGCCACGCTCACCGCCATCGTACGCAGCGCCTTCATCACCGCGTCGGTGCAGGGCACCTTGGCCGGTCTCGGCTTCGCGGTGGCGGGCGTCGGCTTTCCGGTGCTGCTGGGTTTCGCCACCGCGCTGCTGGCGCTGGTGCCGTTTGCCGGTGCGGCGCTGGTGTGGGCGCCGGTGGGTGTGTATCTGCTCTACAGCGGCGAGCAGAGCGCCGGCACCGGCATCCTCATCTGGGGCGCGGTGGCGGTCAGCATGAGCGACAACCTGGTGCGCACCTGGCTCATCAGTGGCCGCACCAAGCTGTCCTTGCTGCTGCTGTTCCCCGGCATTCTGGGCGGCATCCAGGTCTATGGCGTGGCCGGCGCCCTCATCGGTCCGCTGGTGATTGCGACGCTGCTGGCGTTCGCGGGCATTTATCACGAACAGTACACCAGCCGTGCGCAAGCCCCAGTCCACGGCAACGAGGCCGGATGACGGTTCCGCGGCGCGTGTGAATCTGCCGGCGGCCCACCAACTCGCGGCCGACGCAGCGCTGCAGGCGCTCGCCAGCCGCCATCACGGCCTGACCCTCGCCGAGGTCGCCGAGCGCGCGCGGCGCCTCGGGCCCAATCGATTGCCGCGTCGCCCGCCGCCGAGTTTCATGGCCATCGTGCTGCGCCAGTTGCGCGACCCGATGATCCTGGTGCTGGCGGTGGCGGCCGGGGTGGCGATGGTGCTCGACGACTGGTCCGATGTCGCCTTCATCGCGCTCGTGATCATCATCGACGTCGCCATCGGCGCCAGCCAGGAACGCGCCGCGCAACGCACCGTCGATTCCCTGCAGGGCATGGTGCGCACCCGCGCACGGGTCGAACGCGATGGCGAAGCCTATGAAGTCGACGCCGAGGAACTGGTGCCGGGCGACATCCTGCTGCTCGAATCCGGCGCGCGCGTGCCGGCCGACGCGCGCATCCTGAGCGGCCATGATCTCGCCATCGACGAATCCCTGCTGACCGGCGAATCGGCCGCGGTCGCCAAGCATGCCGACGTTTTACCGGACGCCGAGTGCGCGCTGGCCGAGCGCGTCAACATGGCGTTCGCCGGCACCCTAGTCACACGCGGCCGCGCCGTGGCGCTGGTGACCGCCATTGGTCTGGCCACCGAAGTCGGGCGCATCGCCGCCGCGCTGGCCACGCCGCGCGTCGCCAAACCCCCCTTGCTGGTGCGCATGGAACGCTTCACGGTGCGTATGGCGGCGTTGGTGATGGGCGCCGTGATGCTGGTCTCGGTCATTGCCATCGCACGCGGCGCCGCCCTCGCCGAAGTGTTTCTCGCGGCCCTGGCGCTTGCGGTGTCGGCGGTGCCCGAGGGCTTGCCGGTGGCGCTGACCATCGCGCTCGCCATCAGCATGCGCGCCATGGGCCGGCGCAATGTCATCGTGCGGCGCTTGGCGGCGGTCGAATCCCTGGGTTCCTGCACTTTCATCGCGTCGGACAAGACCGGCACGCTGACCGCCAATGAATTGACCGTGCAAAGACTGTGGCTGCCCGCTGCTGGCATGTGCACGGTGACGGGCACCGGCTGGCAGCCGCAAGGCGCCATCGAACATGCCGCCGCCGACCGCGATGCGGTGCTGCGCCTGTGTCGCGCCGCCGCGCTCGCCAATGAAGCCTTCCTCGGTCGCCGCGACGGCGAATGGATACATCATGGCGATGCGGTCGATGTCGCGCTGCTGGTGCTCGCGCACAAGGCCGGCCTCACGCGTCCCGAGCTGCTGCTCCTGCATCCCGAGCTCGCCAGCCTGCCGTTCGAATCGGAGCGGCTGTGCGCGGCGAGCGTCAATCCGCTGGCCGAGGGGGTGACCGTCAGTGTCAAAGGCGCGGTCGAAAAGTTGCTCGTGATGTGCTCGCACATGATGACGGACCATGGCCGCGTGGCACTCGATGTCGCCGCGGTGCAGGCGGCTGCGGCCGCGCTCGCCACTGACGGCTACCGCGTGCTTGCACTGGCGCAAGGGCGTGTGCAGCTCGGCGCCGACGGCAGTCTCGATGAAGCGCAACTCACCGGGCTGGCGATGCTCGGCCTGGTCGGCATGATCGATCCTTTGCGCCCCGATGCGCGCGACGCGGTGGCGCGTTGTCGCGCCGCCGGCATCGAAGTCGCGATGCTGACGGGCGACCATCCCGATACCGCGCTCAGCATCGCGCGACGCCTGGCGCTGGCCGACGCCGCCGCGCAGGTGGTGACCGGCGCCCAGGTGCGCGCCGCCGAAGCGCAGGGCGCGGCGGCGCTGGAGACACTGGTCGCCGAGGCGCGGGTGTTTGCGCGCGTCGAGCCGCAGCACAAGCTCGCCATCGTCAACGCCCTGCAGCGGCGCGGCCACGTGGTGGCGGTGACCGGCGATGGCGTCAACGATGCGCCGGCGCTGCGCGCGGCGCACGTCGGCGTGGCGATGGGACGCGCCGGCACCGATGTGGCGCGCGACAGTGCCGATCTCATCATCACCGATGACAACTTCAGCTCACTGCTGGCGGGCGTCGAGGAAGGCCGCATCGCCTACGCGAATATCCGCAAGGTGGTGCTGCTGCTGGTGGCGACCGGCGTGGCGGAGATCATTCTGTTCGCGCTGGCCATTGCCAGCGGCCTGCCCTTACCGCTGCTGCCGGCGCAGATCCTGTGGCTGAACCTCATCACCAACGGCATCCAGGACGTGGCGCTGGCCTGCGAGCCCGGTGAAGGCAATGAATTGCAGCGCCCGCCACGCGCGCCCGATGAAGCGGTGTTCGACCGCGCGATGATCGAGCGCGTGGCCTTGTGCGCGGTGGTGATGGCGGTGCTGGCCTTCGTGCTGTTCCACGGCCTGTTGCAAGCGGGCGAGCCCTTGGCCGCGGCGCGCAATCACACGCTGTTGTTGATGGTGCTGTGCGAGAACCTGCTGGTGTTCGTGGCGCGCTCGGAACTGCGTTCCATATTCAGTGGCGGACTGCGCGGCAATCCCTTGTTGCTGTGGGGCACGCTCGCCGCGCAAGCCGTGCACATCGCGGCGCTCTATACGCCGGGACTCAACACACTGCTGGGGCTGGCGCCGGTCACGGCCGCAAACTGGCTGGCGCTGCTCGCCATGGCCTCGCTGCTGCTGGTGGTGATGGAGATCTACAAGTGGCGGGTGCGCAGAAGGTAGGTGCGAATGAATTCGCACTTACAGCGGTTTGGAGCGCGACCGGTGAATCAGCCGTCGACGAATTCGCTTACACCATACAACTCGGCGAGCGCGGTGACGCCGCTCGGCAGGTTGTGCAGCGTGATTGAACGACCGGCGGCGACGGCGGCGCGCCGCCAGTGCAGAATCAGGCTCAAGGCGCTGGAGTCGACGGCGTCGACACCCTGCCAGTCGATTTCGAGCGCGGCATCGGTCATGAGCGGCGTGGCGGCGTCACGCAGCGCGACATGGGTCGCGAGCGTGACCGGCCCGTCCAGCAGCAGGCGCTGACCGTCGCGACGAATCATTACTGTGTGGCGCCCGCGCGCGCGGCGGCATTCTTCTCTTCGAGCATCGCCACTAGGCCATCGATGCCTTTCTCGGCGACGGTCGAATCGAACAGGCTGCGGTAGTTGATGACCAGGCTCACGCCGTCGACCAGCACGTCGTACACCTTCCAGTCTTCACCGACCGCGCCCATGCGGTAGTCCATGTTGATGGGCTTGCCCTGCGGCGTGGCGACGGTGGTGTGCACCATCACGTCGGGGCCACTCGGCGCCTGATCGAGAGGGCGGTATTCGACGGTGCGATCACGGAACTGCGCGAGCGCCACCGCGTAGGTGCGCACCAGCAAGGTACGAAAGCTATTGGTCAGCGCTTCGCGCTGCGGGTCGCTGGCGTTGCGCCAGTTCTTGCCGACGGCGAGGCGCGTCATGCGCGCGAAATCGAAATGGGAAAGCACCTTGGCCTCGACGATGTCGATGACCTTGCTGGTGTTGCCGGCGGCGATATCGGGATCGCTGCGCACGATGCCGAGCACTTCTTCCGAGGTGTTCTTCACCAGTTCATCGGGCGCCATGCCGGCGCAGGCGCTGGCGGCCATCAAGCACAGGCTGAGCGCCATGAGGGGGCGAATGAGGGCGTTGCGTATCATGGTTATTTTGCTCCGTTGCTCTGAGCCTTGTCGTACAGGAAACGGCTGATGAGCTGCTCGAGTACCACAGCGGACTGGGTTATCTGTATCTGGTCGCCGGTCTTCAGGAAAGTTTCATCGGCCCCGGCTTCGAGCCCGACGTAGTTCTCACCCAGCACGCCCGAAGTCAGGATTGAAGCGCTGGTGTCAGTGGGAAATTTGTAACTGCCGGCGAGCGTCATGGTGACGCGCGCCTGGTAGCCGGCGGCGTCAAAGTCGACCGCATCGACGCGTCCGACCGTGACGCCGGCGGCGCGCACCGGCGCGCGCACCTTGAGACTGCCGATGTTGTTGAACTTGGCCACCACGGTGTAGCTGTTGGCGTCTTCACCAAAGCCGAGGTTGCCGACCTTGAGCGCCAGGAACAGCAGCGAGGCGAAGCCCACCAGCACGAACATTCCCACCCAGAATTCGACTACGCGGCTATTCATGTTTTTGTACCGTATTCATTCAATTGCCCCACATGCGCATCATGAAGCCGGTCAGCACGAGATCCAGTGCCAGCACCAGCAGCGAGGAATGCACCACGGTGCGCGTGGTGGCGCGCGACACGCCTTCCGCGGTCGGCGGCGCATCGAAACCCTCGAAGGTGGCGACGGCACTGATGCCGACGCCGAACACCATGCTCTTGATGACGCCGTTCATGATGTCGTGATCAAAATCGACCGCCGCCTGCATCTGCGACCAGAACGCGCCTTCATCCACACCAATCAGGCGCACACCAACGATGTAAGCGCCGAAAATGCCCATCGCCGAAAACAGCGCCGCCAGCAAGGGCATCGAAATGACGCCGCCCCAGAAGCGCGGTGCGACCACGCGCGCGATGGGATTGACCGCCATCATGTCCATCGCGACGATTTGTTCGGTGGCCTTCATGAGGCCGATTTCAGCGGTGATGGCCGAACCGGCGCGGCTCGCGAACAACAGCGCCGAGACCACCGGCCCGAGTTCACGCACCAGCGACAACGCCACCAGCACGCCGAGTTTTTCTTCCGAGCCGTAGGTCTGCAGAGTTTCATAGCCCTGCAGGCCGAGCACCATGCCGACGAACAGGCCCGACACCATGATGATGATGAGCGACAGCGCGCCGGCGAAATAGATTTCGCGCACCGTCAGTGCCGGGCGCACGAGACTGGTGCCGGAATGACGCAGCACTTGCCCGAGGAACAGCGTGGCCTGGCCAAGGCGCCGTATCGCGCCGAGCGTGAAGGCGCCGACCGCGCCGATTTGTGAACCTGACACCTTAGCCATGCTTGAGGCCGAGTTCGGCGCCGAAAGGGCCGGCCGGATAATGAAACCCGACCGGGCCATCGGCTTCGCCGTGGATGAACTGATGGACGGTGGGCTCGGTCGAGGCGCGCATTTCGTCCGGCGTGCCGGATGCGACGATGCGGCCATCGGCCATGAGGTACACGTAATCGACGATGTGCAGGGACTGCTGCACGTCGTGGGTCACCACCACTGAGGTCGCGCCCAAGGCGTCGTTGGAGCGTCGAATCAACTGGCCAATCACACCCAGCGAGATCGGATCGAGGCCGGCAAAGGGTTCGTCATACATGACCAGCATCGGGTCCAGCGCCACCGCGCGCGCCAGGGCCACGCGCCGCGCCATGCCGCCCGACAGCTCCGAGGGCATGAGTTCAGCCGCGCCACGCAGGCCGATGGCATTCAATTTCATCAGCACCAGGTCGCGAATGCTTTCTTCCGGCAGGTCCGTGTGCTCGCGCATCTGGAAGGCGATGTTCTCGAACACCGACATGTCGGTGAACAGCGCGCCGAACTGGAACAGCATGCCCATGCGTCGGCGCATGCGATAAAGCCCTGCCTGGTCGAGTTCGTGAATGGTTTCGCCGGCCACTTTCACATAGCCCTGGGAGGGCCGCGCCTGGCCGCCGATGAGGCGCAGCAGCGTGGTCTTGCCGCAGCCGCTGCCACCCATCAAGGCCACCACCTTGCCGCGCGGAACCGACAGGGTGATGTTTTTCAGGATCTGCCGCGCGCTCGAATAGCCGAAGCTGAGATCCTTGATTTCGACCAGGGGTGATTCGGACACGGGTAAGGGTTTCGACGCCGTCGGCACTGAGTGGGCCGGCATTATCGCAAATCAGGCACGCCAGTGGGCCGTTAATTGATGCCTTGCAGGTGCGAATTCATTCGCACATTGCGGTCGGGCCGCGGCGTCCGACATTGCCATTGAATGTGCGAATGAATTCGCACCTACAGGGGGACAGGAGCCTCCGTCAGACCTTCGTAATAGGCCCGCATCACCGCCACCCGCGCCTCGGGCGCGGTCGGCAGCGGCGCGGCGGCGTCGATGTGGTTCAACACGCCGCGCAGGCCGCGGCCGTTCGCAATCTGGATGCCGAGCCCCGGGCGCGCGTTCAATTCCAGGATGAGGGGCCCGAGCTCGGCATCCAGCACCATGTCGACGCCGAGATAACCGAGCGGCGCGAGTTCGTGGCAGCGGGCCGCCAGCAGCAGCAGCGCCGGCCAGCCCGGGATCTGCAAGCCGCCGAGCGGCGTGCCGAAGTCCGGATGTTCCTCGATGCGCCGGTTCTTGCACACCGCGAGAGTGGTGGCGCCGGTCAGCATGTCGATGCCTGCACCGACCGCGCCCTGGTGCAGGTTGGCGCGGCCGTCGGAGCTGCGCGTCGGCAGGCGCAGCATCGCCATCGCCGGCACACCGCGATAGACCAGCACGCGAATGTCCGGCACGCCGCGGTAGCTGACCGCCTCGAACACGCGATCAAATTTCACGCGGTATTCGATGATGGCCTGATCGGGCTGGCCGCCGAGGCTGTACACGCCGCCGAGCACGTTCTCGATGTGATGCTGTACTTCGGCGGCGGTGAGGGCGTGACCATCACCCTTGATGTACATGTCGCGCCGTCGATCAGTGATAACCAGGATGCCCTTGCCGCCGCTGCCGTGCGCCGGTTTGACCACGAAATCCTTGTGTCCCTCGACCATGCGCTCGAAGTCCTTGGCCTCGCGCACCGCGTGAATCAGGCCATAGAGCTCCGGCACGGCGATGCCGGCCGCGATCGCGAGTCGCTTGGTCTCGACCTTGTCGTCGACCCGCGCATACAGGGCGCGCGGGTTGTGCGGCATGATGTAACCGCGATTGCGGTTATTGATGCCGACCACACCGGCGGCCTTGAGTTTACGGATGCGGCTTAGCATCGGACGACGGCGCCTCGACGATATCCTTGAAACGCGCCACTTCCATCAGGCGGTAACCGGTGTAGCGACCCATGAGAATGAACACCGCGAGCAGGATCAGCAGTGACTCGGGGAACAGGAACACGAGATGGGTCAGGTGTTCGTTCTTCATGACGAGGTAGCCCAGGATCGCGACGCTCAGGCTGCCCATGCCTTCTTTCAGCGCTTGGCCCGGCCCCGATTCCTCCCAGATCACCGACATGCGCTCGATGACCATGGTCAGGATCACGATCGGGAACAGCGCGATGGAAAAGCCTTTGTCGATGCCGAGCTTGGCGCTGACGAGGCTGATGATGGTCATGACCAGCACCACCAGCACCAGCACCGAACACAGACGCGGCACCAGCAACAGTTGCAATCGTTCAAGATAGAAACGCAGCGACAGGCCGCTGGCCGTGATCAGTATGAACAGCGCGATACCCCACGCGAGTTCCGTTTCGCGAAACGCGATGGCGACCAGGATGGGCATGAAGGTGCCGAGCGTCGGCAAGCCGACGATGGTGCGCATGAAGGCCACCACCAGCGCGCCGAAAGGCACCATCAGCAGCACGCGATAGACGTTCTGAGTGTTGACCGGCAGGTTGTAGAGCATGGTGCTGGCGAGGAAGGTGTCGTTGGCGACACCCCGCGCGCGCGCCACCATGGTCGGCGACTTGGCATAACGCGATACCGAGAACGACACGCTGACATTGCGCCCGCCTTCGATGTGCAGCAAGGGTTCATCGCTCACCGACCAGCGCAGGAAATTGTCCGGGTAGCCGCGGTTGCCGGTCTGCGGATCGAAGCCTTCCCAGCGCGTGCCATTATGCACTTCCAGCCACGTCGTCAGATGCTGGTTGGCGGCACGGTCTTCGAGGATCACGCCGCGCACGCGGCGCGCCGGGATGCTGGCGCCGGCCAGCACGTAGATCAGGCGGTCGACCCACGCTTCGCTGCCGCGGTCGAGGTTGTTGCGGATGATCATGACGTTGTCATTCGGCGCCTGGGCGTTGAGCTTGACCAGCGTCTGGCTGACAAAGGTGAAGACGTTCGCCGATTCATCGCGCACGTTGCCGAGGGTGTCCTGGATGGCGGACGCCAGTGGCTCTTCATAGGCCGGTACGTTGGGTGGCGCCGGCACATGCTTGGACGGTTCACCCGGATCGTCCTCGCTCTGCGGCACCGCTTCGAGACGGTAATAAAGACGCTGCGCGCCGCGCGCCTGACGCGTCGACCATTCGGCGCGACGGTCGTGATCGCGTATGCCGACATTCAACCCATAGCCGCGCGAAATGAAATATTCATCGAGACGCACGTACTGGCCGAGCTTGTCGGGAATATCGAAATCGACCACGGTCGCATGACGGCTGGCATCGAATTCGATTTTCGCCTCGACCGACCACACCTGTTCGAGCTGGTTGGGCAGCAGCGGCAAACCCAGGCGGGTGATCTTGGCGTACATCAGCGCCAGCGCGGCGGCGGTGACGAGCAGCGCGAGTATGGTGGCCTGCAGACGCTTCACGACGCGCTCCTCATTCCTTGAACTGGCGCGCGCTCGCCGCGCAGCGCGCGGCATCCGCGCCGTTGCTGTAGGTGCGCGAGACGTCCAGCAAGGCGCGATCACGCAGTGCCGAACGACCGAGCAGCAAGGGATAGTTGAATCGACTTCTATCGGTCAGCGTGACGGGCGTGATAAAGGCCTTGTCACCCAGGCACACGCCGATGTGCACCACCGGCCGTCGCGCGGGTGCGCCGCCATGGCGCTTGATCAACACTTCCTTTTCGAGGCGGCTTTCCATTTCTATCAACTGCGGTGCGTCGGTGCCGCCGTCGGAGGCCGAGATCGGCACATGAAAACGTATCCAGGCGTCGCCGTCGCGGGTGAAGCGCTCCATGTCGACCGCCGACAGCGACGAAGTCTTGGCGCCGGAATCGAGCTTGGCTTTGACATGGATGTGAAGGGGTTCGATGTAGGCCCATTCCACCCAACCGAAAACCGGCATGGATGGCGTCGCGGCCTGCGCCGAGGCAGCACACAGCGTCAGCCACAGCGTTGCACACCAGGCCGCGGCCGCGCGGCGTGTTGAAGAAGAAAGCATGAATCGGATCCCGTAAGGCAGCGGCAAGAGTGCCGCGAAAGGAGGGCGAGATCAATGGAGCTTGGTGGTTCGGCCCGCCACGGCAGGTGCGAACGCATTCGCACCATGAAGGGGTGTGCCTCACCTGAATGTCAGACTGAAGTCTGACCCACAAAACAATTCCCGTCGTTGGCCGGCTTTCACTGTGGGGCAGGCTTCAGCCTGACATTTGCGCGACAGCGCGACATCCTCAGCGCGAATAATTGCGTGCGTATTCGATGTACACCTCGCCGCCGCGCGCGAAGTTGATGCGGGTGTCGTCCGGCACCGGTTTCCAGCGTTGCGCCGGCGTGCCGGACCAGATCTCGCCGGCCGCCACTTCAGTGCCGGGCGCGGTCTCGGCGCCGGCCGCGACCACGCCGCCGGCGCGCACGATGGTGCCGGCGCCGAGCACCGAGCCCATGCCGATCATCGCGCTGTCTTCGACCACGCAGCTCGCCATGCGCACGTTGTGCCCGACCGTCACGCGCGCGCCGATGCGCACCTGTTCGCCGGCCTGGATCTCGATACGGCTGTTGTCCTGGAGGTTGCTGCCGGCGCCGATGATGACGTCGCCGCCGCCGAGAATTTCCACACCGAACCACACGCTGCCGCCGGCGCCGAGGCTGAGATTGGCATCGACGATGGCGGTCGGCGCGACAAACGCGCTGCCGGCGAGTGTGGCTGGCACGCCATGGCCCGCGTCGTGGCGTGGCAATTGAAGTTGATGGGCGCTGCGCAGCAGCGCGTTGATGGCGGCATCGGCGCTGGACTCGCCCTTGCGCACGAGCGCATGCAAGGTCGCCAATTCGTCGGCGCCGACGGCGCGCACCGGCTTGGCCGGAACGCCCGCATACAGCCAGCCGCCTTCGAGGGTCTTGCCCGGCGGCACTACGCTGTCGGCGGCGATCACCGCACCGGCGCCGACACGGCTGTTGTCCATCACCAGCGCATGCTCGCCCACCACGCAGTCATCGCCGAGATCGCAGGCATGCACCAGGCCGAAGGCGCCGACCGTCACCCCATTGCCGACCACCGCCGGCAGATAGCCATGGGCAATGTGGGCGGTGCTGAAATCACCGAACCAGCAGTCGGCGCCGATGCGGATGCTCTCACCGTCGGCGCGCACGGTCGCCATGCGGCCGAGGTGGCAACGCGCACCGATATCGGCGCGACCGATCACGGCGGCGTCGCTGGCCGCGTCAATATCGGCCGCGATGCGCGGGCGGAATTCTAGATAAGGAAGAACGAACATCGACTATCGGCTCCGGCAAAAGTATTTCAGCGTTGCGTGGCAACGGCGGCAGGGCGCGATGATAGCGCCCTGCATGCGCGTGGCGCAGAGCTCAGCCCATGGCTCGCTCGTGCTTGGGGTCATACATCGGCGTCAATGACGCGCGCGCGCCATACACGCGGTTGGCCTGCTCGATGCGATAGCTACCGGCCGCCACGAACTCTGGCGTGACACCCTCGGCGCATTCGAGATAGCCCATCGCCACGCTCGCGCCGAGCGTGTGGCCGTAGCCCGCCGAAGTGGTCTGACCGATGCGCACACCGTCGCGCAGTATCGGCTCGTTGTGCACCAGCACCGGCTGCGGATCATCCAGCAGGAACTGCACCAGGCGACGTTTCAGCGGGCCGGCATCACGCTGCGCGAGCAGCGCATCACGACCGATGAAGCCGCCCGGCTTGTGCCATGCGCAGGTGAAGCCGAGGCCGGCGTCGAGCAGGCTGTCCACCGGCCCCATGTCGTGCGCCCACTCGCGAAAGGCCTTTTCCACGCGCAGGGTGTTGAGGGTGTGATAGCCGCAGTGGGCGAGACCGAAATCGGCGCCGGCAGCGATGAGCTGGTCATACACCGGCAGCGCCATCTCGGTCGGGATATAGAGCTCGAAGCCGACTTCGCCGGTATAGGACAGGCGCATGCAGAGCGCGGTCTGAAAACCGATTTCGACGTTCTGCCAGGTGGCGTAGGGGAAGGCTTCGTTGTCGAACTTGGCGGTCGAAATGCTGCTCAAGAGATGCCGTGCACGCGGGCCCTGCACATTGAGCATGGCCCAGGCGCTGCTCATGTCGGTCACCACGCAGCAGGCATCGGCGGGCGTGTGATCGTGCAGCCAGGCCTTGATGTGGGTACAGGTGAAGGCCGGCGTCAGGATCAGGAATTTGTCATCGGCGAGGCGCGAGATGGTGATGTCCGCTTCCACGCCGCCGCGCTTGTTCAAGAAATGGGTGTAGACCACGCGCCCGACCGGCACCGCCATGTCGGCGGTCGCGATAAGGTTCAAGACCTTTTCGGCATCGCGGCCCTGCACCAGTATCTTGCCGAAGGACGACTGCTCGAACACGCCCACCGCCTCGCGCACCGCGCGATGTTCGGCCGCGTTGTTGTCGAACCAGTTCTGGCGCTCGAAGTTGTATTCGTACTCGGCCTTCTGGCCGGGCCGCGCATACCAGTTCGGTCGCTCCCAGCCGGCCGATTCACCGAAGCAGGCGCCGGCCGCTTTCACGCGGTCATGCAGCACGGATTGCTTCACATTGCGCGCCGTTTCCCACTGCCGGTTCGGCCAGTGCATCTGGTAACCGATGCCGAGGGATTCATAGGTGCGCGCGACGACGAAGTTCTTGTTGTTATGGCTGGGCTGGATGCGCCGCACGTCGACATCCCAGATATCCATCGGCTGCACGCCATCGTTGATCCACTGCGCCATCACATGGCCGGCGCCGCCGCCGGACAATATGCCGAGCGAATTGAAGCCGCAGGCCACGAACAGCCGGTCGATGTAGGGCGCGCGGCCCATGAGGTAGTTGTGATCGGGCGTGAAGGATTCGGGCCCGCAGAAGAACTGGCGGATGCCGGTCTCCAACAGGATGGGCAACCGCTGCATGGCCTTTTCGATGTAGGGCTCCATGCGTTCCCAGTCGGGCTGGATTTCGTCGAAGCAGAAATCCTTGGAAATGCCGTCCACGCCCCACGGCGCGGCAACGGGCTCGAAGAAGCCGAGCATGATCTTGCCGGCTTCCTCGCGCGCATAGGCGGCGCGGCCGGGATCGCGCAGAATCGGCAGCTTGTTGTGCAGGCCCGCTATCGGTTCGGAAATGAGGTAATAGTGTTCGGCCGCCTGCAGCGGCAAGTCGATGCCGGTCATGAGACCTAAGTCGCGGCCCCACATGCCAGGGCACAGCACCACCACTTCGGCGCGGATGTCGCCGTGCTCGGTGTGCACGCCGACCGCGCGACCGTGCTCGGTGATGAGGCCGGTCATGAGGCAGTTCTCGATGATCTTGACGCCGAGCTGGCGCGCGCCTTTGGCCAGCGCCTGGGCGACATCGGCCGGATTGACGCGGCCATCGTTGGGAAAATGAAAGCCGGCGACCAGGTCATCGACATAGGCGTGCGGGAACAGCGCCTTGACTTCAGCCGGGGTGATTTCGTGATTTTCGACGCCGAAAGTGCGCGCCATGGCGCAGCCGCGGCGCATTTCCTCGGCCTTGTCGGCGCTCATGGCGAGCTGCACCGAACCGCAGCGGATGAAGCCCGTGGCCTGGCCGGTCTCGGCTTCGAGATCCTGGTAGAGCTTGAGCGAATAGGTCGCGAGCTTGGTCTGCGCCTCGGTGTCGCGCAGCGTGGTGATGAGGCCGGCAGCATGCCAGGTGGTGCCGCAGCTGACCTGCTTGCGTTCGAGCACGACCACGTCTTTCCAGCCCAGGCGGGCCAGGTGATATGCAGTGGAACAGCCAATGACGCCGCCGCCGACGACGACGGCGCGGGCGTGGGAGGGCAATGGGGAACTCATGAAAGCCTGCCTGTGTAGTGATTCGGGAATGCTGCCGAGTGATCGGGCATGCACGTGCCGCGTGGGCACGCGTTGATACTATAATCGACGCCCGTCCGACTTAAGAATTCCTGCCGCAAAGCGCGATGTCTACCTTCTTCTGGATCATGCTGGCGAGTCTCGGCGGCAGCGTGTTGAGCGCGGCGGCGGCCGGCACTTATCTGTTGCTGCCCGAGCGCGTGCGCGACCACACCCTGACCTACCTGGTCAGCTTCGCCATCGGCATGCTGCTCGGCGCGGGCTTCCTGCACCTGCTGCCCGAAGCGCTGGAACAGCGCAGCGACAATATCCAGGGCTTGATGGCCACCGCGCTGCTCGCCATCGTGGTGTTCTTCCTGCTCGAGAAGGGCCTGGTGTGGCGCCACCATCATCACCAGGAGCATGGTTCGGGCGAAGCCTGTCACGAGGCGCCCGCCGGCGCGCTGATCCTGGTCGGCGATTCATTCCACAATTTTCTCGATGGTGTGCTGATTGCGGCGTCCTTCACCGCTGATTTCCACCTGGGCGTGGTCACTTCACTGGCCATCATCGCCCACGAGATTCCGCAGGAACTCGGCGATTTCGCCATCCTGCTGCACAGTGGCTACACGCCCAAGCGCGCTTTCACTTTCAATCTCGTCACGTCGTTGACCATGCTGGTCGGCGCGACCTTGGCATGGTTCGCGATGGAAGCGGTGCGCGCGGTGATTCCCTATTTCCTGGCCTTCACCGCCGCGAGCTTCATCTACATCGCTGTGTCGGATCTCATGCCGACCTTGAACCGCAAGATTGGATTACGCGACACCATCATCCAGGTCAGCCTGATTACCCTGGGCCTGGTGCTGAACTATCTGGTCCACGATTGAATTCCCATCACATCGCGCATTGAGCGCGCTGCGTCGTCGCGCTAGCATCTCGCGCATGCTGCGTCTCGTCCCTTCAATGCTGCTTCCGCGTCGCCACCTGGCGACCCTCGCGGCCTTGTTGCTGGCGGCGCAGCTGTCGCTGTTCGCGCACGCCGTCGGCCATGATTATTTCCAGGACGCCGATCAAAGCCACGTGATGTGCGGCCTGTGTATCGCCGCGCAGCATCTCGACCAGGGCCTGGCTGCCCACAGCATCGAGTTGCCGGCCGCCGCGTCGTTCCTGTTTGCCACCTCGACGACCACGCCAGCGGCGCACTCCAATGTCCGTGCCGCGTTTCAGGCGCGCGCTCCGCCCTCCGAACTCCCGCTGTAAGTACTCGACTGCATCGCGCGCCGTCCTCAGGCGAGCGGGCGATGCTGGATTTTGCTCAAGCGGCGTGCGCCCGCGCGCAGGTCGCCACGGGAGTTGATGATGAACAAATTCAATACGCGCCTGTGCGGCGCAGCTTTACTGTGCGCGCCTGCGCTGGCGGCATGGGCCGCGGACACCGTTGAAAGCAGCAATGACGAGGTCGATACCGTGACGGTCACGGCGGTGCCGACCCGCGCCGGTGAATCCCATCTCGTGCAGCCCGCCATCGTGCTGGCCGACGACGAACTGCGGCGCAAGCAGGTCGCGACCCTCGGTGAAACCTTGAGCCACGAGCTCGGCATGAGTTCGACGTCTTTCGGCGCCGGCGCCAGCCGACCCTTGATTCGTGGCCTCGGCGGTGAGCGCGTGCGGGTGCTGGAAAACGGCATCGGCGCCATGGATGCCTCGTCCTTGAGCGACGATCACGCGGTCAGTGTCGATCCGCTGGTGGCGCGCCAAATCGAAGTCTTGAAAGGCCCGGCGACCCTGCTCTACGGCAGCGGCGCCATCGGCGGCATCGTCAATGTCGTCACTGATCGCATTCCCACCGCGCTCATCGAGCGGCCGCGTGGCAAGTTCGATTTCAGTTTTGACGAAGCGAGCAATGCCTTGGGCGGCGGCGCCAGCGTCGACGCTGCTCATGGCCCGCTCGCCGCGCACCTCGATGGCCTGAAACGCAGCACATCCAACTACGACATCCCGGGCTTCGCCGCGCTCGCGCCCGCACCCGGCGCGCAACGCGGTCGGCTGTCCAACAGTGACACCGAGAGCAGCAGTGTCACGGGCGGGCTGTCCTATGTCGGCGAGCGCGGCTTTGTGGGCTTTTCCATCAATCACTACGACGCCGCTTACGGCATTCCCGGCGACGACGCGCGCAGCATTGCGCTCGACCAGGATCGCTACGACATCGCCGCCGAACTCGGCGAGCCGTTGCCGGGCTTCAACAAGCTGCGTGTGCGCATGGGGCATAACGATTACATGCACCAGGAGCTGGAAGCGGGCGGCGCCGTCGGCACGACCTTTCTCAACGACGAATACGAAGGCCGCATCGAAGCCAGTCATGCGCCCGTGGCGGGCCTCGCAGGCGTGGTCGGCGTGCAGGTCCAGCACCGTGACTTCGCCGCGGTCGGCGCCGAGCAGCTGACGCCGCCGGTGGTCGCCCGTTCAGTGGGCGTGTTCGTACTCGAAGAACACGACTTCGAGCGCCTGCATGTGCAGTTCGGCGCACGCTATGAAAGCGTCGACAACGCACCGCGCGACGCCATCAACCCGGCACGCAACTTCGATATCTACAGCGTGTCGGCCGGCGCCGAATGGCATTTCATACCGGGCTATGGCGTCGGCGTGTCACTCACGCGCGGCCAGCGCGCACCCGGCATCGAAGAGCTCTACAACCACGGCCCGCACGATGCGACCGACAGCTTCGAGCGCGGCGATGACGGGCTTGACGAAGAGACCGCCAACGCGCTCGACATCACTCTGCACAAGGAAGATGGCCGCTGGCAGTGGGCGCTCAACCTGTTCGCCAACTACATGGAGGATTTCATCTACCAGCAGAGTGTGGACGCTAATGGCGACGGCATCGCCGACCGGCTCGATGAAGAAGGGCTGCCGGTGGCGCCGGGCGACGGCTTCCTGCTGCTGCAATACAGCCAGGCCCATGCGGTGTTCTACGGCGCCGAAGCGCAAGTCGGCTACGGCTTGCTGCGCGATGCCGAGTGGGGTGAACTCGACGCACGGCTCTTCACCGACTACGTGCGCGGTCGTCTCACCGACGGCGACAACCTGCCGCGCATCACTCCGTGGCGTTTCGGCGGCGGCCTCGATTACCGCTGGCAGGCCTGGCAGGCGAATTTCGACCTGCGGCGCAGCGCCGCGCAGGGACAACGCGCGCTGCTCGAGACCAGCACCGATGGATATACGCTGGTTGATCTTGGTGTGAGTTACACCCTCAAGTCGGCGCAGGTGGAATACGTGGTCTGTGCGCGCGGCACCAATCTGCTCGATGAAGAAGTGCGTTATCACACTTCACTGCTGAAGGCGGTTGCGCCGCAGCCGGGGCGCAGTGCGATATTGAGTGTGCAGGTGAGATTCGACTAGACGCAGACCGGCGCCGTTGCGACGAATTTCGAATGTCGGACTGAAGTCTGACATTCGACAGAGGGCATGACCTCAAATGTGCCAATTCATTCGCACATTGAAATGCAATGCACGGCGCGGCAAAGCCCTAACTGACCCACTGCGTGATATCTGTATCCACCAGCAGCTGCGCGCCGCCGACGTCGTAGTGCAGATACTGCTGACCGCCGACGGTGACGGGCGCGCCGGCAGTCAGCTTCCAGCCGTGGCCGCCGGACATCACCACATCGCCGGCATTGCCGTCGATGCGCAGGCTGTTGTGGTCGCTCATATGCAGCACATCGCTCAAGGTGATCTCAAGCAGATTGTTGCCGCTACCGGTGAGATCGATGACGTCGATGCCGCGCGCGCGCGCCGCGTTCGCCTGAGTGAAATCGAGGATCACGTCGCTGCCGACGGCACGCAGGGTGTCGCTGCCACTGCCGCCGTCGAGGCTGTGCAGGCCGCTGTGCCAGATCAATACATCGTCGCCGGCGCCGCCGATCAAAACGTCGGCGCCACCTGCGCCGTCCAAGACATCGCGGCCTTGGCCGCCGACGAATACCTCGTCGGCACTGCTACCGGTGATGCTGTCGTTGCCGGTGCCGCCTTGTTGCGTGACGCTGCCGGTGAAATCGCGTCCGTGGATCACATAGCCGGCGCCGCCGTTGCCCACGGGCGCGCCGATCAGGATATCGGCGTAGCCATCGCCATCGATATCACCGGCCGCACTGGCGCTGAAGCCGGCGTAGGTGAAGTCCAGGGCGCCCTCGAAGCGCAGCCCGCGCTGACCGTCCAGAAAGCCGGGTTCGCTGACGGCTTCGAAGTCGCCGCCATGGCCGAACAGGAGATAGCCACGGCCGTTGCCGGCGTAGGGGGTGCCGATGAAGAGGTCGTCATAACCGTCACCGTTGACGTCGCCGACCCCTGCCACGCCATTGGCGGCGTCATTGACGGCGGAGCCATCGAGGCGGAAGCCATTGTGGCCATTGAGATCGGCCAGACTGAAGGCGCCACTGAACGGTGCGGTGGTGCCGAACACCACATAGTTCGAGCCTGAGTCGGCGCCATGGGGGCTGGCATCGCTTGAACTTATGAGCACATCGTCCAGGCCATCGCCGTTGATATCGCCGATGAAGCTGACGAGCTTGCCGCTGCGATCGCTGGCGTTCACGCCGTTGATACGCACACCCTGGCTCGCATTGAGATTGGCGAGATCGAGTGGCGCGGCGGGCGCCGCGCCCTGCCCGAACAGCAGGAAGCTCGCGCCGGGATGATCGTTGCCAACGGGGATCTGCGGCGCGCCGATGAGGATGTCGTCGTAACCGTCGCCGTTGAAGTCGCCGCCGCCGGCAACGCTGTGCCCGCTTTGGCTTTGCGCGATGCCGTTGATGCGCAGGCCCTGCGGCGGCTCCAAGGCGGTCAAATCCAACGTGGCCGGCAAGCCTTGCTTGCTTCCATGCACGAGGTAGCTCGCGCCGCTGTAATTTCCCGGCGGGTCAGCGAATCTTGCGCCGAACACGAAATCGTCAAAACCGTCGCCGTTGAAATCGCCTGCCCTGGCGAGACTGCTGACGCCATTCGCGTTCATCACCACGCCGCTGACCGCAGGCAGCGTCGCCAGATCGAGGCTCGCGGCAAAGCTGCCGCCGTGACCGAACAGCAGTTGCTGGGCGCCATCGCCCAAATGGCCGAGCAGCACATCGTCAAAGCCATCGCCATTGACATCACCTGCGCCGCTGACTCTCTGCCCGGAGCTGTCGTCGGCACTCGCGCCGTCGATACGAAAGCCATTGCTGCCGTTCAGCGTCGCCAGCGTCATGCCCGGTGCTAGGCCATTCGCGGAGCCAAACACCACGTAGCTCGCGCCGCTATGGTCGCGAGCATGGTTGTCGGCGCCGCTGGCGCCAATGATGAAATCGGCGAAGCCATCGCCGTTCACATCCCCTGCGCCGGCCACCGACACACCGGTGTTATCGCCCGCCGCGACACCGCCGAGCGCAAGGCCTAAGCGAGCGTCGAGATTGGTGAGGGCAATCAGGCCATCGTTGACCACCGCGATGCTGTTCGCGACATCGACCACTGCGCCGTGACTCGCAAAGCGTACGTAACCTGGAAGCTGTTCGCCCTGGTTGCTCCACAGGCCATGCAGGTTGACGAAGTCGGCGCTGTCGCCATCGACGGTCAGGCGCGGCTGGTCGCCGAGCGCGCGCACTGCCGTGGCGTTCAAGGTCAGGCTGTTGCTGCCGGCGACGCCAAGATCGATGCGCTCGATGCCGCGCAAAGCTGGACCGCCTTCGGTGAGATCGGCGCCGCCGCGTGCGATGCGCAGGGTGTCGGCGCCGCCGCCGCCGTCGACGAGGCGGTCTTCACGATCCCACACCAAGACATCGTTGCCGGCGCCGCCGCGCAGCACATCGTGGCCCGCGCCGCCGTCGAGGCTGTCGGCGCCCAAGCCGCCGATCAGGATTTCGTCGCTGGCATCGCCCTTGAGCACATCAGCGCCGCCGCTGCCCTGCCAGGCCACACCGCCGGTGAAGTCGCGACCGTCAATCACATAAGCGCTGCCGTTGTTGGGGCCGGCGCCGTTGTCGGCGGCGCTCGCGCCGACCAGCATGTCGTCATAGCCGTCGCCATCGACATCGCCCGCGATGCTGACCGCGATGCCGCTTTGATCGTTGGTCGTGACGCCGGCCAGGCGCAGACCGTTGCTGCCGTTCAAGTCGCTGGTGGCGATGTTCGCCGCGAAGCTGCCGGCATGGCCGAACAGCACGTAGCTCGCGCCGGCATCGGTATGGTCGCCGACGTCGGCCAGTGATGCGCCGATGATGAGATCGGCATAACCGTCGCCGTTGACATCGCCGCCGCCGCTGACGACGGCGCCGAGTTGCTGATCCGCGGCAGCGCCATTGATGCGAAAACCGGTGGCGCCATCAAGCGCGCCGAGGTTCATGGTGGTGAAGGGCTCGGCGTGGCCGAACACCACATAGGCCGCGCCGGCGGCCGTGCCCTCCCCAGCATCGACACCCGTCGCACCGATGATGATGTCGTCATAACCATCGCCATTGATGTCGCCGGCGGAGGCGAGCGCGAAGCCTGCATAGTCGCCGCTCACGGCACCATCGATGCGCAGCACTTCGGGGGCGCTCAAAGACAATGTGGGTGTGAAACTGCCGTCGTGGCCAAACACCACGAAAGCCGAGCCGGAATAGTGTTCGCTGCCGCTGGCGAAATTGGCGCCGACGATGACGTCGGCAAAGCCGTCGCCGTTGAAATCGCCGCTGGCTACCGCGTGCCCGCTTCTATCACCCGCTCCAGCGCCTTCGATGCGAAAGCCGTCCGTGCCGTCTAGGCTGTTGACATCGAGCGTTGCAGCGAAAGCATCGGTGCGGCCAAAAATCACATAGGTTGCGCCGGCATAACCTCCCGGCTGGTCGTAGCCATAGGCGCTGATCATGAAATCGTCCAAACCATCGCCATTGATGTCGCCGCCACCGGCGACGCTGAATCCCAGTCCGTCGAAACCGTTAATCCCGCTGACCTTGAAGCCGGTGCTGCCATCGAGGCTGTCCAATGCCACGTTCGCGCCGAATCCAGCCAGCGCTTTGCCAAGTACCACGTAGGCGCTGCCGACATAGTTGTTCTGGGGCGAACTGAAGGCGCCAACCAGGAAGTCGCCGAGCCCGTCGCCGTCGATGTCGCCGGCCGCGCTGACGGCGAATCCGATGCGCTCTCCATCCACGGTGCTGTTGAAGTGCATGACCACATCGGATGCCACATCGCCGGTGTCCAGGGTCGCGCCGAGTGACGTCGTTCGCCCGAAAACGAGCTTGCCCGAGCCGGCTTCGATGTGGCCGCCCGGACTGGCGAGAAACGCGCCGAGCATGAAGTCGGCGAGACCATCGCCATTGACGTCACCCACGCCGTTGACGCCGCGCCCGGTGGCATCGTTGGGGCTGACGCCGTCGAGGCGATAGCCATTGACGCCATCCAGCGCGGCGAGCGCCAGGTCGCCGTTGACGAGCTGCTGCGCAGCGCTTTCCACCAGCAGATTCACCGCGCCCTGTTGATAAGCGTTGTAGGTGATCGTGTCGATGACGGTCGTGCCGTTCGCGCTCCAGCCGCCGGCGATGAACACGCTGTCGTTGGTATCGCCGCGTACGCGCAGGGTGGTGGTGTCAGACAAGCTGTCGGCGAACAAGGCATCGACCGCCAGGCGATTGGCGCCGCTGCCGCGCAGGTCGATGACTTCGACCTGGTCGACCTGCGCCAGACTGGCACGACCCAGCGCCACACCCGCGCCGTTGATGACCAGCGTGTCTTCACCCGTGCCACCGCTCTGGCGCACGTCCGCGCGATCGAACACCAGTTTGTCATTGCCGGCGCCAGCCAGCAGGGTGTCGCGGCCCGCACCGCCGTCCAGAGTGTTCTGGCCACTGTTGCCGATGAGGGTGTTGGCCAGCCCATTGCCGGTGGCATTGATGCTGAGTTTGCCGGTCAGTGTCAGATGTTCCTGTTGCGCGCCGAGCGTATAGCTGACGCTGGACAGCACCGTATCGATGCCATCATCACGCGTGCCTTTGACGATTTCAGTCGCGTCGTCGATGACATAGGTGTCGTTACCCGCATCGCCGCGCAATACGTCGCGACCGGCGCCACCGTCGAGCCGATCATGGCCGGCGCCGCCTGTCAGGCTGTCTCTGCCGGCGCCGCCCTCTAGTCGGTCATTGCCGGCCATGCCATTGAGCTTGTCGTCGCCGGCGAGGCCTTGCAGGGTGTTGTTGCCACTGGTGCCGTTCAGTACATCCTTGCCCGCCGTGCCCTTGCGCACCGTGCCGCCGATCACCGGTGCTGTGCTGGTATTGGCAGCCGCGATCTCGGTACCGCGAAACACCGTGATGTCGGTGTCGATCAACAGCGTCGCCGGGCCACTGGTGTAGCGCGCGTATTGCTGGCCGTTGAGAGTCTGTGGCGCACCGCCGGCGGCATTCCAGCTGTCCTGCGCGGCGATCACGAAGTCACCGGCATTGCCTTCCACGCGCACCACATTGGCGTCGCTGACGGCGCTCACGCCGTGCAGGCTGACGCGCAGGCCGTTATTGCCGATGCCGTTCAGATCGATGATGTCGACACCTTGCAGCGTGGCAGCGCTGGTGGCCTGCAGTTCGAACAAGCTTTGTGTGCCGGTGATGCGCAGACGATCGCTGCCGCCGCCACCGTCGATGCGGCGCACACCATCGTGCCAGATGAAGGTATCGTCGCCCGCGCCGCCGGCCAGCGCATCGGCGCCGCCCAGGCCGTCGATGAGATCGTTGCCAAGGCCACCGACCAGCGCGTCAGCGGCAAGGGTACCGAGCAGGGTGTCGTTGCCGCTCGTGCCCTCGCGGGTGAGGACGCCGTTGAAGTCGCGGCCGAACACGAGGTAACCCCCGGTGAGGGGCCCGGAGTTCAGGAACACATCGGCAAAGCCATCACCGTTGACATCACCCGCGGCGCTGACGGAGCCGCCGACACGGTCGAAATTGATAGCCGTCGTCAGCTGCAGCACAGACCCGGCGCCCGCCGTGCCGAGGTTGAGGGTCTGGTCGAAAACGCCGCCATGGCCGAACACCACATAGGCGATGCCGGCACTGTTGCCGACCACGGATGATTCGCTCGCGCCCAGCAGGACATCATCGTAACCATCACCGTTGACATCACCGGCGGCGCTGGCGGCCAGTCCGCTGCGATCCCCGGCATTGCCGCCGTCGATACGAAAGCCGTTGCGGCCGTCGAGCGTGTTGAGATTGATATTGGCGTCAAAAGCGCCGCCGTGACCAAACACGATGTAAGTGCTGCCGGCGGCATTGCGGCCATCGGGATCGGCGCCTTCGGCGCTGATGAGGAGATCGGCAAAGCCGTCGCCATTCATGTCTCCGGCGCCGGCGACCTGGGTGCCGACGAAGTCGTTGACGTTGAGGCCGTCGACACGAAAGCCCTGGCTTGCATTGAAAGTGTCGAGATCGAGCGTCGCCGCGAACCCGCCGCCATGACCGAACAATACAAAGCTCGAACCTGCGTAACTCACGCCGTTGGGCACGGCACCGGGCGCGCCGATGATGATGTCGGCAAAGCCATCGCCGTTGACATCGCCGGCGCCGGCTACACTGGCGCCGATATCGGCGCCGCCATGAATGACGCGAAATCCGCGCTGTCCGTCCAGCGCCGTCAGCGCCAGGGTGGCGGCGAACCCGTCACCGTGACCAAACACTACCAACGCGCCAGCGCCGGCCCCGGTGCCGATGATCAGGTCGTCGTAACCGTCGCCATTGATGTCGCCCGCAGCGCCCAGCGCGCTGCCGGCGCGCGTGATCGTCGCGCCGCTGACCAGCAGTTGGCCGTTGCTGCCGTCAAGAGCGTCGAGCGCCACCGGCGCCGGCACGCCGCCGGCGTGGCCAAACAGCAGGTAGGCGCTGCCGTCGTCGATATTGGCGGTGGGCGCCCCGAGCACGAAGTCATCGATACCGTCGCCGTTGACGTCCCCGGCGGCGCTGACCGCCAGACCGAGTTTGGCATTGCCGACCGCTCCGTCGATGCGCAGGCCGGCGCTTGCGTCCAGCGCCGCCAGATCGAGCGGCGAAGTGAATGCGCCACTGCGTCCGTAGACGACCTGCACGTTGCCGGCATGATTGAGGCCGCCCGGTGACAGGTCGCCGCTGCCAAGCAAGAGATCGGACAGGCCATCGCCGTTGATGTCGCCGGCGCCGTTCACCACCGGGTTCGCCCGTTCAAGGTTGTGGAACTCGACACCCGTATTGCCATCGAGCGTTGCCAGCGACAGGCGATTGAGCGTGAGCACCCGGACGGGCGAGGCGATATCGATGCTGGCCTCGCCCTGGGTGTAGCGCGTAAAGCCGGTGACTACTTCGCCATCGTTCTGCCATTGCCCGCCGAGATTGACCAGATCATTGGCGTCGCCACGCACGGTCATGAGATGGGGCGCGTCGGTCAGTCGCAGCACGTCGAGGGCATCGAGCGCGAGGGTGTTGGCGCCTGCGGCACGCAGATCGATGGTCTCGATGCTGCTTATCGCGGGCAGGGCGAGGCTCAGATTCACGCCGCCACCATCAACACGCAGCGTGTCGCTGCCGTTGCCGCCATCGAGCACGCGCGCGTCGCGGTTCCACACCAGCACATCGTTGCCGGCGCCGCCACGTAATACGTCGGCGCCGCTGCCGCCGTTGAGGGTGTCGTTGCCGCGTCCGCCGAGGAAGTTTTCCGCCGCCGTGGTGCCGGTAAACGCGTCATTGCCTGCGCCGCCCTGGCGCGTGACCGCACCCGTGAAGTCGCGCCCGTAGAGCACATAGGTCGAGCCGGCGCTGTAGCCCGTGACATCGCTGCTTACCGCACCGATCAGGAGGTCGGCATAGCCGTCGCCATCGACATCGCCGGCGCTCGCTACCGCGCCGCCGCTGCCGTCGCCAGTCAGCGCACCGTCGACGCGCAGTCCGTTGCTGCCGTTGATGTCGGCCAGCGACAAGGTCGCGGCGAAGCTGCCGCCGTGGCCAAACAGTACGTAGCTTGCCCCGGCGCCGGTAGCCCCCGGTGGATCGGCATTCGTCGCGCCGATGAGCACATCGTCGTAGCCGTCGCCATTGATGTCGCCGGCGCCGCTCACGGCGCGACCACTGAAGTCGCTGGCGGCCACGCCGTCGAGACGAAAGCCGTTGCTGCCATTCAAGGCGTCGACGCTCAAGACCGCAGCGAAGTCGCCGCGCTGGCCGAAGATCACATAGCTTGCGCCAGCAAATTCCGCGTTGTTGGAGACGTCATCGGCGCCGATCAGCACATCGTCAATGCCGTCGCCGTTGATGTCGCCGACGATGCTGACTGCGACCCCGCTGTCGGCATTGAGCCCCACGCCATCGATACGCAAGCCCGTATGTCCATCGAGATCGGCGAGATTCTGGATGGAGCCGAACGTGCCGCCGTGACCGAATACCACATAGCTCCTGCCGGTGCCGTCGGGTGCGCCGATGACGATATCGTCGATGCGATCACCGTTCACGTCGCCGCCGCCGGCCACCGCCTTGCCCGTCAAGCCAGTACCATTGACACCGTTCATACGGAAGCCGTGGAGACCATCGAGCGTGTTTAATGTCAGGGGCGCGGCAATGCTGTCGCGCGTGCCAAACACCACATAGGCGCTGCCGTTGTCCGCGCCGTAGCCGCCGATAAGCACATCATCAAGGCCGTCGCCATTGAAGTCGCCAGCGTTGCTGACTGCGGCGCCAGTTCGTTCAACGTTCAAGCCACCATCGATGCGATAGCCCTGGCCTGCGACCAGCGTCGCGACGGTCATTACCGCCGCCGAACTGCTTTGTCCGTAGAGCACATAACTCGAACCGGCGAATGTCACGGCATCGGGGCTGGCGAAGGGTGCGCCGACGATGAGATCGGCGCGGCCGTCGCCATTGACATCGCCGAGGCCATGCACGCCGGCGCCGAGGCGACCGCCGGCCACTTCACCCTCGATGCGAAAACCATTCGTGCCGTCGAGACTGTTGAGTGAGACGCTGGCCGCTGGCGTGCCGACGCGGCCAAATACCACGTAGCTCGCACCGACGTTGTCGCCGAGCACCGTATCAACGCCGAAGCTGCCGATCAGAAAATCGTCCAGCCGGTCGCCGTTGAAGTCGCCGATGCCGGACACACGGATGCCGGTTAGATCGAACGCTGCGCCGCCGTCGAGACGATAGCCATCGCCGCTGTTCATGCCGGCCAGCGGCAGCACACCGTTGATGAGCGTGTGGGCGGCAAGCTCGATTTGCAGCGTCGCACCGGCGAGGGTCAACTGTTTGTAAGTCACGCCGTCGATGACGGTGTTGGCGCCGGCCTGCCAACCACCATGGGCGATGACCTCGTCGTCACTGCCGGCGCGGATGCGCAGAATGTCGTCGTCGGATAAGCGCGTGGCGAGCGCCGCGTCGATCACGATGCGATTGGCGCCGCTGCCGCGCAGGTCGATGATTTCAAGCGCACGCGCGGCGGCGAGTGCGGCGCTGTTGAGCGTCGTGCCGGCGCCGTCCACTTGCAGCGTGTCGGTGCCGGTGCCGCCGTCGATACGGGTGTCGGCGCGATCGAAGATCAGGCGGTCGTTGCCGGCATCGCCACGCAACTGGTCGGCGCCGGCGCCGCCGTCGAGCAGATCGTCGTCGTTGCCGCCGCGCAGGCGATCGTCACCGGCCTCACCGCGTAGCTGATCGGCGCCTGCCGCGCCGTCGAGGCTGTCGTTGCCGCCGCCACCGCTCAGGCGATCATTGCCGGCCAGACCCAGCAGGCTGTCGGCGGCACTGGTGCCGGTGAGAGTGTCGTTGCCGGCAGTGCCGCGGCGGGTAGCCATGGAGTCGTCCTTGTTGCTGATAAGTTGCGCTGCCTGGACCGCAGACCAAGCGCCGCATCAGGCTAGGTCATGCTATTCGGTAGCGTCGGGGCAAGAGTCCACGTGCTTCGTGAACAATTGAAAACGATGCCGGGTCGGCAGGTGCGAATTCATTCGCACATTGGCGGCAGTCCCGAGGCGCTCGATTCAAGATTGAATGTCAGATTTCAATCTGACATTCGACGCAGTGCATGACCTTCAATGTGCGAATGAATTCGCACCTACAGGGCATTCTTCATCCATAGATGTTGGGCGGCGTAGGCGCGCCATGGGCGCCAGGCTTCGGCGCGTTGTGCCAGTGCTTTCGCGCTTGGGCGCACGCCGTGTTCGTCAGCGAGCGCGCGCATGAGGCCGACATCGCTGGCGGGAAAGGCGTCGGGTTCGCGCAGCACGCGCATGGCGATGTAGTGCGCGGTCCACGGACCCAAGCCCGGCAGCGCCAGCAGTTTGGCAATCGAAGCTTCGAGGTTTGCTTCGCGTTCGAGGAGGTTCGCATCGTCGGCCACGCGTGCGGCGAGGGTCGCGACCGCCTGGCCGCGTTTGCCGGGCATGCCGAGACTCGCGACATCGGCGTCGGCGAGCATGGCGGGGGTCGGGAACACGTAGCGCAGTTCATCACCGCCATCGTCATCGATGACACTGCCCCAGCGCGCCGCGAGCCGCGCGCCGAGATTGCGTGCCGCGGTCACGCTGATCTGTTGCCCCAGGATGGCGCGCACCGATTGTTCGAAGCCATCGACGCTGCCGGCCACGCGTATGCCGGGACGTTTGGCCAGCAAGGCGGCGAGGGCGGCATCGCTGCCGAGGTGTTGGCTTATCGGCGCGAGCTGGGCGCCGAGATCGAAAGCGCGCCGCACGCGCGGAATGATCATCGCGAGCGCGGCATCATCGTGTGGCGTCAGGCGAATGATGAGGGCATGGGCATCATCCGCGAGTGTTACCTGCAAACGCCCGACATAGTCGCCGCAGCGCACCGTGCGTCGGTAGCTGTCGCCCTCGACCTGTTCGACACCGGGCAGCGCCCGCGCGCGATGGAAGGCGAGGAAGAACGGCCAGTCGAACGGCGGCTTGAACTCAAGCCGCGTGCACAGCGCCATCGTCGACGGCGCCTTCAGCGCACAATCTGCTCGAACGCGTGACCGGCGCGCAGCACCACGTCGTCTTCACCATACCTGCCGGTGAACATGATGCCTACCGGCAAGCCATCCGACAGGCCGGCCGGCACGCTCATCGACGGATGACCGCTGGCGTCGAACGGGCTGGTGTTGCCGGTCATGTCGAGGGCGCAGCCCATGATGACTTCCGGGCCCGCGTCGGGCGGCGGAATGCGATGGGCTTTCATGGGGGTGGTTGGCATCACCAGGATGTCGCAGCGCGTGAGCGCATCGTCGTAGGCGGCACGCAGCGTGCGCACCAGGTTGTGCGCCTTGGCCGAATAGTAGTGGCCGTAGCGACGCCGCATGGCGAGACCGAAAAGCAGGATGGTCTTGACCGTCACCGGAAAATCATCGGCGCGCTCGCGCTGCGCGCGGCGATAGAACTCGATGGCGGCGAGCGGAAAATGGCCGCGCACATTGGGGCCGCTGGCGCCCTGCTCGGTGAACGTCGACAGTGCGTTGTCCATGATGCTGGTGAACATGATGGACGGGCCCTGCGTGTGCATGGGCACTGATATTTCTTCGACCGTCGCGCCCGCTTCGCGCAGGCGCAAGGCGGTGCTGCGCACCATCGCGTCGACATCGGCTTGTGCGCCGGGCGTGCCGAAGCCTTCACGCACGAGACCGAAGCGCATGCCCTTCACACCTTGCGCAAGGGCTGCGACATAGGGCTTGGGTGCGAGGCCGGCGAACTGGCGTGGATCGCGGCCGTCGTCATAACCGGCGATGACTTCCAGCAACAGCGCGCAGTCGGCGGAGTTCTTGGCCATCGGCCCCAGGTGATCGACCGATTGTTCAATCGGCGCGGCGCCGGTGTAGGGCACGAGGCCGTAGGTCGGCTTGATGCCGACGATGCCGGAGAACGAGGCCGGCATGCGCACCGAACCGCCTTGATCGCTGCCGATGGCGAGATCTGCTTCGCCGGTCAGCAGCAGAGCCGCGCAGCCGCTGGAAGAGCCGCCGGTCATGTAGTCGGGATTGCGCGGGTTGCGCACCGGGCCAGTGGCCGAAGTGTGGCTGCCGCCGGAGAAGCAGAAGTTCTCGCACACCGCCTTGCCGATCACCTCGCCACCGGCATCGAGCACGCGCGTGACGACGGTGGCGTCTTCGTCGGGCATGAAGCCGTCCATCACTTTCGCGCCGTTCATCATCGGCAGGCCGGCCACGCCGATGTTGTCCTTGATGATGACGCGCTTGCCGGCCAGCTTGCCGCTGGCCGCGCCCGGGATGGAGCACTTCCAGTACCAGGCGTTGTAGGGGTTTTCATCCGCGCCGGGACGGTAGCCGGCGCCGCGCGGATATTTCACCGGCAGGCGCGGCGCATCGAGGCTGGCGATGAGATTGAAGTCGGCGGTCAGCCCCCCCATGAACGCCGCGTACATGTCGAGCTCGGCGTCGGACAATGTCATCGCGAGGGTGTCGGCGCTGGCGCGCAATTCGGCACGGGTGACAGCGGGAATGACGGGCTTGGATGACATGCTGGATCTCCGGGATTTCAATTCATCCCCAACATAACCCAGCAGCGCGGCGCGCGCGAATTCATTCGCGCATTCGAAGGCTTGTGCGCAATTGGAATGTCAGACTGAAGTCTGACCCACCACCAAGAGTGCGGCCTGCTTCTGAGGGTCAGACTTCAGTCTGACATTCAATGCAAGTCCGGCGCGCGCCAGAATTCGCGGCGGTCGACCGACGGCACGCGCACTTCGAAACTGCGGCCTTCGCGTTGCACCGTCAGCGGCACTTCGCAGCCCGCCGCGCCCTGCGCCCATACCGTGCGAAACAAGGTTGCGAGACCGGCGACCGGCAGGCCGCCGACTTCGGTGATCACATCGCCGCTGCGCAGCGCGGTCTGTGCCGCCGGCGCATCATCGTAAAGACCCGCCACCAGCAACTGCGTATCAACTTCCGACACGAACATGCCCAGCCACGGCCGCGCAGGTTTCAAGCTGCGGCCATAGCGCATGAGGTCGGCCATGATCGGTTCGAGGAGATCGACCGGCACGCTCATGTTGCCGTCCTGGCCGGCCATCTGCGGCAGCACTTGATCGATATACAACGAGCCGATGGCGCACAGCCGGCCGTCGGCGCCGAGCAGCGCGGCGCCGCCCCAGTTGGGATGGGGCGGCGCGGTGTAGATGGCTTCGTCGAGCACGTATTCCCAATAGCCGGCGAATTCGCGCTTGGCCGCCACGCGCGCCTTGAGCGCATGGGCGCGGCCACCGCAGCCGGCCAGCACCACTTCCTGCTGAATCCGCAGATCCTTGATGCTGCCGAGCGACAGCGCCGGCAAATCGAGTGAGCCCAATGCCTGCACGAGACCGAGACCGCTTTCGTAGTCGTAACCGACCACGTCACCGCGCACTGCGCGGCCGTTGTTGCCGACCAGCCACACATCATTGGCTTCGGTGACCAGGTAGCCGATGGTCAATACCAGGCCGCGCTCGCCGATCAAGACGCCATGGCCGGCACGCTCGGTGCCGAGAATGCTGGCGGTGAAGGCGTCCTGCGGAATCCGCGTGCGCAACGACACCACCGCATCCAGCGCGCGATCAAGATCGTAGGCGACATCGGTGGGTTGCGGACGCAGATTGGGCGGGATGCTCGGTTCGGTCTGATCGCTCATGGGGACGTCCGGGTCGTGGTGACCGCCGTTATACTCCAATTCGCGCGCATAAATCGCGCATCATCGGCATTCCCCGGCAATCCATGCGGCGACGGACGACATCACGATGAAGCCTGGCACATCTTCGGCGAGCGCGGCGCTCGCGGCACTCATCGCGCGCAGTCAACGCATCGTTGCGTTCACTGGCGCGGGCATCAGCACCGAGTCGGGCATTCCCGACTTTCGCAGCCCCGGCGGCATCTGGTCGCGCATGCAGCCCATCGATTTCCGCGATTTCATGAGTTCCATCGAAATGCGTCGTGAAGCGTGGCGACGCAAGGCGGTCATCGATCAGGATTTCCAGCAGGCCGCGCCGAATCGCGGACATCGCGCGCTGGCGGCGCTGGTGAGTCGCGGCGCGATGAGCGCCATCATCACGCAGAACATCGACGGCCTGCACCAGGCGTCCGGCGTGCCGGCCGACAAGGTCATCGAGCTGCACGGCAATGGCACCTATGCCACCTGTCTCGATTGCGGACAGCGCTATGAACTCGCTCCCATCATGGTGGCCTTCGAGCGCGATGAAACGGTGCCGGAATGTGATGCCTGCGGCGGCATCGTGAAGTCCGCGACGGTTTCATTCGGTCAGGCCATGCCGCAGGCGGCGATGGCGCGCGCGCAGGCCGAGAGCACCGCTTGCGATCTCTTCATCGTGCTCGGCTCATCGCTGGTGGTGTATCCGGCCGCGGGCTTTCCGGCGCTCGCCAAGCGTCGCGGCGCGAAGCTCGTGATCATCAATCGTGAAGAGACGGATCAGGACGGCAGTGCCGATCTGGTCGTGCATGGGGAGATTGGCGCGACCTTGGGCGAGGCGGTGGGGGTCGCGTGAGGGCTGCGTTACATTCCAATATCAGGCTGAAGTCTGACCCACAGAGACAGCACGGCGCTCTTATTGTGGGGCAGACTTCAGTCTGACATTCAGAAATTCATCGAGGCATTCGAGTGAAGATCACCCGCGCGCCTTCACCAGCGGCGAACTGTTCTTGTCTATCCAGCCGCAGGTGATGCCGGCGCTGAAGCCGCGGTCGACGATGAGATCGCGGCCGTTGACGAAGCTCGCCGGACCCGTCGCGAGATACTTCACCACCTCGGCGATTTCACCCGGCTCGGCGGCGCGGCCGATGCCGTCGATGACCCATTCAATCTGGCCGCTGCCGGCCTGTTCCTTGAAGTCGGGCAACAAGGGCGTGGCTACCGGCCCCGGGCTCACGCTGTTGCAACGCAGGCCACGCGCCAGCGCCGGGCCCGCCATCTGCATGGTGTAGACCACCACGCATTCCTTGCTGAAGTGATAGGCGGTGTTGCCGTCCATGGGATGGGCCGCGCACCACTCGACACCGGCTTCATAACTGGGGGTGGCCAGCAATTCGTTAATGTCCTTCAGATGACGCGCCCAGTTGAAGCCGGCAATCGAGGCGACATTCACAATCGCGCCGCCGCGCTGCAGTCGATCGATGAGCCCCTGGGTGATGGCGCGCAGGCCCAAGGTGTTGACGCGCATGATCAGCTCCGGCGCGACGGTGCCGGGCAGGCCGGCGATGTTGAGCAGTGCGTCCACCGGGCCATCGATGGCCGCCAGCGCCGCGCTGATCGATGCGGGGTCGGCCATGTCGCAGCGCAAGGCCTGTTGCACCTTGGCGGTGATGGGCTTGACGTCGAGCGCGACCACCTGGTCGCCGTCGGCGAGATGCTGCGCAACGGCGGCCGCGCCTATGCCTGATGCGGCGCCGGTGATGACGATGCGTTTGCCGGACATATGATTCTCCCCAGTGAGCGTTGTGTGGTGACTCAGGCGTAGCGACGCATGACGGCTTCGGCGAAGGCGCGCATCTGGCCCACCGGATCGCCCGTCACCTGGAAGGCGAAATGGGTGAGGCCGGCGGCTTCCAGTGACTTGATGTGTGCAATCACCTGGTCGGGGTCGCCGATCACCGCGGCGGTGTCAGCGATGTCGGCGGTCAGGTATTCCTTTTCCTCCGGCCGCGTGTAGACCAGGTGGCCCTCATGCAGGATGAGGTGACGCCGATCCTTGGGCAGGCTTTCGACATAGGCGCGATAGCGCTCGACCAGGTTGGCGATGCGCGGGCTCGAGCGCAGCAGGCCGCCATCCCATTCAATCATCACGTGCAGCAGGTTGGTGATGAAGGGCCCGAGGCTTTCCAGCACCCGTGCGCTGCCGGCCGTTTCGCCCGGACGCAGGATCTCCAGCGGTGCGATGGCCTTGCTCGGAATGAGCGCCGGATTGCGCCCGGCCTTGCGTGCGGCATCGTCGATGATCTTGCGGTTGGCCGTCAGGCTCTCGGCGCTCGGGTGCCAGGTCAGGTGCGCGTCGCACTCGGCGCCGCAATAGGCGAGGGTCTTGTCACCGAAAGCCGACAGCGTGACCGGGATGTGATGATCGAGATTGATGAAGCCGTCATGCCGATGCAGCAATTGAATGAGATGACTTTGACCTTCCGCTTCATGCAGCGTGGTCTCGCCGCGCAGCAAGGCCTGGATGGTGCGAATCTCGCGCTTCATGCGGCCCAGCGGCACCGGTGAGAGGCCCATGGTCAGGCGCGCGGTGTTGCCGTTGCCGACGCCGAGTTCGACGCGGCCGGGCGCAAGTTCGGCGATGCTGGCGATGGAATGGGCAATGACCGGCGCCATGCGCGTGGTCGGCACCGCCACGCCGGTCGCGAGGCGGATGCGACGCGTCTCGCGCGCGGCGACCGCCATGGTCGCGTAGACGTCGGAATAGATCATCTGCGAATCAAAAAACCAGGCCTGATCGAAGCCCAGCGATTCGGCCAGGGCCACGAGGTCGTAATCCCCGATGCGCGAAGTGAAAGCGACGCCGAATTCCATGGTGTATTCCTCTGGATGACCGTTGATGCGGAGGGCATTGTACGTGCGATGCCGGCCGTGCACGCCCCCCGATGGGCTAGGGCGGGGCTGCTGGCGTTTCCCGTTGCATTGAATGTCAGACTTCAGTCTGACATGCGAGCGTGCCGATGAATTCGTACCGACAAGGTATATTGCAGATCGACCATGCCACTGGACCCGACCATGAACGACACCCCGCTCGATGCCGCGCGCGAACCCTATGTCAGCCTCGCCACCTACCGTCGCGACGGCCGCGAAGTGCGCACGCCGGTGTGGATAGCGGCTGAGGGCGGCGTGTTCTATGTATTCAGCGCGCCCGAGGTCGGCAAGGTCAAACGCATTCGTGCCAATCCTCGCGTGAGTGTCGCGGCCTGCAATTACCGCGGCGTGGTGAAAGGCCCATGGCGCGAAGGCCGCGCGCGGTTGTTGGACGATGCCGCGAGCAGGGCCGTCGCACTGCGCGCCTTGCGCGCCAAGTACGGCGTGCAGATGTGGCTGGCCGATGTACTGTCGAAACTCGGCGGGCGTTTCGCGAGTCGCGTCTATATTGAAATCCATTTGTAACCAGCGGCGATGAAGTTCACTGCGCCGCTGCTCGCCGCCACGCTCCTGCGCCGTTACAAGCGGTTCCTCGCCGACTGCGAACTCGCCGACGGCACGCGCCTGACGGCGGCCTGTCCCAACACCGGCTCCATGCTCGGCTGCGCAACGCCAGGCAGCCGTGTGTGGTTGTCACAAAGCGATTCACCGACGCGCAAATATCGCCACACCTGGGAGATGGTCGAAGTCGGCAAGGTCACGGTCGGCATCAATACCGGCCTGCCCAACAAGCTCGTTCGCGAAGCGATTGAAAACGGCGTGCTCGCTGAACTCGCCGGCTACGCAAACCTGCGCGGCGAAGTGCCGTTTGGTGTCGAACGCAGTCGCATCGATCTCTTGCTGCAAAGCCCCGCGCGCGCGGACTGCTATGTCGAAGTGAAGAATGTGACGGCCGCCGTCAGCGATGGCATCGCGTTGTTCCCCGACGCCGTCAGCGCGCGCGGCGCCAAGCATCTGCGCGAACTCATGCGACTCAAAGCCGACGGCCTGCGCGCGGTGCTGGTGTATTGCGTACAGCGCGGTGATGTCGATGAAGTACGGCCGGCCGACGCCATCGATCCGCTCTATGGCCGCACGCTGCGCGAGGCCCTGGCGGCGGGTGTTGAAGTACTGGCCTACCGCGCCAAGGTCAGCCCCCGCGGGGTGGCGCTCAAGGAGCGTATCGCGGTGACTTGTCCGTAGCCGCGTGGCACCGAGCGCGCCCGCGCCCGCCACCGTCAAGCGCGCTTGCCCACCGTGGCCCACCCGACAGGGCCGCCGCACAGTTCGGCCGGCGGCCGCGCACTTTTATTTCCGCGCGCCAGCATCGAAATCTGCGCGGGCGCCGTATTGTCGATGAGCCGGTTCCCCAGTCCTTAGAACGGAGTCCCATGCAAATCGATTCGCAAGCTACCCGTTGGAGTGCGGACGAACAGCGCTGGGCGGCCTGGATGACCAGCGCCCACCGTGGCGACCAGCAGGCCTACCGCGAATTGCTTGGCGAATTGGCGGTCACCATCGAGACCTATCTGCGTGCGCGTTTCGGCGCCATCGATGCACTCGAAGATTGCGTTCAGGAATGTCTGCTGGCCATCCACAAGGCGCGTCATACCTATAACCCGTCGCGACCGTTCCGCCCGTGGATGTTTACCATCGCACGTCACCGCGCCATCGACGTGTTGCGTCAGAGCAAAAATCACCGCCGGGGCGGCGAAGTCAGTCTGTTTGAGGACGGCAGCGATCCGCACGAACTGCAACGACGCCTGGACGGCGTCAAGGTGCTCGAGAATCTGGCGCCCGATCATCGAGAGGCCATCGCCCTCACGCACTATGCCGGCTGCACTACCGCCGAGGCGGCCCATTGGCTGGGCATTTCCGAACCAGCCTTGAAGGCTCGTCTGCGACGCGGATTGCTGGCTGTCCGCAAAATCCTGGAAGCGGAAGGGCTGGCGATATGAATTCAGGTCGCGAAGAACTGATCAGCGCGCTCAGCGCTGATCTCCGCTCGATTGCGCGGCCCGCGGGGCGCGGCATCAGTGTCGCGCTGTGGCTGCTCGGATCTGCCTCGTTCAGCGTCGCCTTCCTGCTATGGGAGGCGCCATTCCGCGCTGGCTTTGTTCAGCAGCTCACGCACACGCCGCGTTTCCTTGCTGAATTCGTTCTGGGTCTGGTGGCAATTACTTGCTTGGGCGCCGCCGGACTCCGACTCGCCATTCCCGACATGGGCCCGCTGCGCCGGCGCATTGGATGGCCGCTGCTGGCGCTCGCCGCGTGGCTGGGCCTCATGGCCTATGGCTTACATGACCCGAGCCTGCCGTTGTCGATGGCCGGCAAACGTCCGCACTGCATGCTCGAATCCGCGCTGCTCGGTGGGCCGGGCTTGCGATGGGGTTTGTATCTCGCGCGTGGCTGCTGGCCTCTGCATGGCGCCTGCACCGGCTTGTTGCTGGGATTGGCCGCGGGCGCCATGCCTGCGCTGCTCATGCATGTGGCATGCATGTACAGTCCGGCACACGTCTTTCTCTACCACTTGGCGCCTGGACTCGCGCTGGGTGTGGTGGGTGCGCTGGCGGGTGCCTGGCTGCTGCGCATTCGCTGAGCTTCCGGCTGCCGAATCTCGAATGGTTTCCCGAAGTATCGATTCACCCCCGGCCCGCGTATTGGTGATTGCGGCGTCTGTTGAGTATCGCGAGTGAGCATGCGACGCCGCCCATCAAACTTCAGGGAGTCGTCAGTCATGCGCTTGATCAATTCACTGTTCGCCGCGGCCGTGGTCGCCGGCGCACCGCTTGCCAGCCAGGCGGCGGTCGTACAACTCAAAGTCACCGTCGAGAATCTGGCGCCGGGCGACAGCATAAGCTTCGCACCATTGCGCGTGGGCTTTCACAGCGGTGTATTCGATGCATTCAACATCGGCGACGCAGCGAGCGCGGCGATTGTTTCGGTCGCTGAAGGGGGCAGCGGTGCTGCATGGTTTCCGGCGTTCGCCGCCGTAGACCCGGGGGCGGTTACAGGCACCGTGTTGCCAGACCCGGCGGGAGCGCTGTTGCCCGCTGGCAGTGGACAGCAGACCTTCACCATCGACACCGATGTAAATCCATTTTTCAGCTTTGCAGCAATGGTGGTGCCGAGCAACGATTTCTTCATCGGCAATGATGCGCCGACGGCATTCAGATTGTTTGATGGCGCTGGCCATCTGATCACCAATCACATTCTGCAACGCGCGCGCGATGTGTGGGACGCCGGTTCGGAAGTGTTCGACCCGACGGCTGCGGCGTTTGTTGGAAACAACGATCTGCGCGCCGATCAAAATTCGGTGGTGGCTTTCAATTTTGCCGAACTGGCGGCCTTCAATGGTCTTGTGACCGGTGCGGGATACAACTTCAACAGCCAATTGGCGGCTGATAGCGAAATCTATCGAATCTCGTTCCAGGTGCTGCCCGCGCCGGTACCGGTGCCGGCGGCCCTGCCTCTGCTGCTTGCCGGGGTGGGCGCGTTAGGCGCCTTGTCTCGTCGAGCCAAGGGCTGAATCTGCGCGTCGCGACAGTCTCTGTCGGTGCGTCGCGCCGACCGAGGCCGTGACCAGCAAGTGATGTACTCAGGGCGGCGCCGTGCCGGCCGGATAGTAGGCGCTCTTGACGTATATGCCAGCGATGCGCTGACCGTCCCACACGTAGCAGTAGTGCGGGCCCTGCACCACCGGTGCGATGACGCGGGGCTTGAACACCGCCACGCATTCGCCGCCCGCATCGCGCACGCTGTCGTAGGCGATGCCGTTGGAGCCGTTGGTGCGCAGACGTCGTGCGAAAGCCTGTGCCGCGCCGTAGGCGGCGGGGTCGGGATCGTAGAGCGCGGCGTGCTGCTTGCCCGCACCGCGAATATCGTGGAACTCGGCGACGATGTCGGCGGCGTAGCTGCGCATGTCGAATTGCATGGGCGCTTCGTGGGTGGCGGCGAGAAAGCGTGCGCGGTGAAAGGCGGTTTCGACGATGGCCGTGTCGATGCCGCGTGCCGCGTAGTAGACGCCGTAGCTGCCGTCGGTGAAGCGGCTGCCCTGACCATTGCAATGGGTGAAGGCGGCCATGATGGGGGTGGTGCCCGGGCCGCTGACGCGATCTTGCGCAGGCACCAGCGCGAGTTCACCGGTTTCCTGGCGCAGGCGCGCGTTGGTCAGGCTTTCGATCGCGAACACGGTGTCGAGGTCGGCCGGCGCGGCGACGCGGTCGAACAGGCCGACCGGCGGAAAGCGGCTCGCCACCAGCCGCCAGCTCGGTGTCCAGGCCAGCGCCGCGAGCGGCGCCGTCACGACCATCCGCGCGCGGTATCCAAGTATTCGCGTACCACGTAGAGATCGGCCACGTTGCCCGACAAGAGCCGTTCCAGGGCCGGGCGGCCGGCGAACGGTGCGGCGTCATTGGGCCGGCGCAGCCAGCCGTCGGCGGCGGCCGGGTCGGGCAACAGCAATTGCAGGGCCTTATAGATGCCAAACACATAGGACAGCCGCTCAAGCTTGTCGCGACTGAGGCGCGCGCTGTCCGGGTTTTTCTTCCACTTGAAATAGGTGCTGCGGGTGCCGGCATCGAAGCCGAGCAGGGTCATGGTCTGCTGTTCGTTGAGCGCCCAGGCCTTGGCGATATTGAAAAAAGTGCGCAGCGCCGCGCCGGCGGAGGGGGCGGTGGCCGGTTTGGGTTTGGGTGTGGCGAGGCGTGTGGCCATGGCGGTTCCCGATCGCTGACAGGTGTCAGTTCATATTAGTACTCAAATTATGAATCAGTCCACTTCAGGACTCGTTGCCTGATTTCATTGCGCCGCTTCCACCCGGATGTCGGTCTTCACCGAGTTGGCGATAAAGCACTCCTCGTGGGCGGCGTGGTGCAAATGTGCGATCTCGGTGGCGTCCGGCCGCTTGTCGCCGCCGTAGACGATGCGCGGTTTCAAGACCACCTCGTTCACCCACCAGCGCCCCTGTTCGTTCTTGACCATGGAACCCACCGCGTCGTCCTCATAGCGCTCGACCAGGAAGCCGGCGCGCGAGGCCAGAAACAGGAAGGTCATCATGTGGCAACTGGCGATGGCGGCGACGAAGGCCTCTTCGGGGGCGACCGCGCCGGCCTCGGACCACGGCGCCGGCACCACGTGAGGAGAGGGCGAGGCGGGCACTTCCAGCCCGCCGTCGAAGCGCCAGGTGTGGGCGCGGGAATAGCGGCCTTTGCGGAAATCGCCGCCGTCGAACTGCCAGTGGATGCTCGCCTTGTGCTCGATCATGGAATGCTCCGGGTAACGGTCTCGTCCCCGCAAGCATAGTCCCCCGCCGCGCTGGGTGGCGGCGCCGGGCAAACATGACTTGCATCACATTCCAATGCATCGGCCGCGACCGTCATGAACGGGTCGGGCGCACTCGCGACATACAGGGCAATCGCGAGCGTCCGCTGCCCAGGTCCAGGCCCTGCCCTCGGCTACCGCATCGGCCCTTCACGACCAAGAATCAAACACGAGAATCTCGGGAGGGATCATGCAACCATTCCATCTTCGGCAGCTTGCGCTGGCCGTGGCGCTCACCGCTGTCGGGCTCGACGCCTCGGCCTTGGTAAACGCGCCGACCGCCTACGGCGCCCTGTCCAACTTCGACGTCTACAACAACTCCAGCGACGACTACATCGGTTTCGAGATCGAACTCGAAGGCATCCACAAGAGCGCCATCCCGACCTATGGCGCGAACATCCCTGCGGTGTTCACCATCCCCGGCCGCCTGCAGCCGAGCCTCGAGGAAGTCGTCACAGCCACCGGCTTCTCGACCATCCTGCGTTACAGCGGCTACGCCGCCGACGGCAGTGTCGATTACCTGGTGCATCCCTTTGTGCCCGGCACGCCGGTCGCCACCGACGGCCATTCCTGCGTGTTCGGCAGCGGCTGTGAGCATTTCGGCATGGGCTACTTCGGCAACCCCACCGGTGTGCGCTACCAGTGGCTGCTGCAGGGCGCGGCCCCGGGCAGCTTCGTCGCCGGCCCGCTGGTGCAGCTCGGCAACCCGGTGTGGAACGCCATCCTGCCGGTGGGCAACGTCGAGCCCAACCCGCAGGTGCAGCCGCTCGAAGTCGAGGTGGAAGTCGATCAGCCGGAACAGGAGAACGAAGGCGCCCCGGTGCCGCCGCGCTGGGTCAAGGTGTTCGTCGACAAGGCGCACCAGGACGGCAACGTGGTGCATGACGCGGTCGATCCGAACGACGTCGGTCGTGAGATGCAGGCACGCCTCGACGCGCTGCGTTCGGGCAGTGACGACGTGGTGCCGCAGGGCAAACTCGGCGTCGACAAGGACGGCAATGAAATAGAGATCCCCGAGCAGGAATTCGAGTGGGAACTGTTGACCGAGAACGAGCCACCCAAGGTGCGCGGTCACGTGCTCGACCCTAACGACGTGCAGGTAGCGCGGCGCTTCGAGTTCTATGACTTCGCCGGCAGCGTCGAGCAACTGGCCTTGTGCAGCGCCAGCGGCAAGAAGCCCGACGAGTGCGATCCGGATCTGCATCCGGAACTGGTCGGCAACCTGATCGGCGCACAGATGGGCGCGCTCAACTTCGACCTCATCGGTCAGGTGGGCGAAGCGCCCGCGCCGGTGCCGCTGCCGCCGGGATTGCCGGCGCTGGTGTCGGGGCTGGTGGCGCTCGGCATGTTCGCGCGGCGTCGACAGTCGCGCGGGTGAGGCAGGAAGACGTTGGCCGGCAGGCGCCGGTCAACGTCTCTTTACGCAGGTACGATTTCGAGCGCCCATCGAGTGTCAGACTGAAGTCTGACCCACAGAAGATGGGCGCCCTTGTGAGTCAGACTTTGGTCTGACACTCATGCCACGACCCGAACACCGGATCAGGCATTTCAATCGCACATTCAGAGCGCCATCCTCACGCCGCCATGAAGGCCAGCGCCTTGTCGCGCAGCATCTCCATCTGTTCCAGCGGCGGTTCATGTCCGCAGCGCGGCAGCATGAACACTTCGCTGTTGTTGATGGACTTGCCGAACTCCTGCGCATAGACGGGCGGAATGAGGCGATCGTTTTCGCCCCACACCACCAGCGTCGGCGCCGTCACGCGGTGAATGCGCTTGTGCAAACCCTTGTCCGGAATCGGCCAGATGATCTTGGCCGTGCAGCCCAGCGTCCACACGAAATGCACCGTCCACAGATCGGCCGCTTCCTGGCCGGGCGGTGGCGTCATGCGCTTCACCACGCGCGGATGATTGGGGTCGTGGAACAAGACTTCCATGATCTCCGGCGGTGACAAGGCGCACCAGCTTGCGCAAGTGTAGGACGCGTCTTCGCGATACAGACCAATGGGCGCAATCAGCACCAGCTTCTCGATTGATTCGCGACGCTGCGCCGCCAGTTCCGCCGCCAGCATGCCGCCGAAGGAATGGCCCATGAGGCGCACCTTCTTGAGCTTGAGTCCCGCCAGCAGATCGTCATAGGCCAGCACCGCATCCCACAGGTTGTCGATGAGGTCGATGTCGTTGGGCCGCCCCGGCGCGGTGCCGGGGAAGTGCGGCACGTAGACCTTGTAGTGATTGGCGAGTTCGTCGAGATAATCATCCCAGTAAAACCCACCTGCGGAGTGCAGGTAGACCAACGGTTTGCCCTTGCCGGCGATGTTGACGGTGATGTCGAGGCGGCCGTTCAGCACCGGCACGACTTTCTTGGTGAGCTTCTTCATGGTTATTGTTTTCTCCTCACATCACGCCGCGGCGCGCTTGGCGTCCTGACACGCCTTCGGCCACCAGTGATCTTCCCAGCCTTCGTTGTCCCACACTCCACGTAGATGCGGCAGCACATTCTTGGAAATGCGTTCGATGTTCTGCATGGTCTTCTCGTGGGACAGCGAGCCGAACTGCGGCAGGATCATGAGATGACCGACGCGCAACGTCTTGATGATGTGCAAGAGGCGCTCGGTGACGGTCTTGGCGCTGCCGCATACCACGAAGTCGCGATCGTTGAACTGCGGGAATTTGAGCGTCTTCAATTCCTCGAACGGCGGGAACGGCCGCTTGGTGATGAGATGCGTGAGACTTGAGTGCGTCATATGGCCGGGCGGCGCCAGCAATTGCTCGGGCAGGTGCAGACCCTTGTGATAGAAGTACTCGGCGGCGTGACCGTATTCGGCTTCGGCCTGTTCATCGGTTTCCGACACGCCTACCGGCACCAGGAAGCCCATGCGGTAAGGGTTGCGATCACGGCCGAGTTCCTCGGCGCGGTTCCAGAAACCCTTGACCATGTGCTCGGCGCCTTTGGCGCCGAAGTAGGTCAGGAAGCAGTAGGCGTAGTCGTTCTTGATCACGAAATCCCAGGTGCTGGGACTGGCATTGCCCGGCACCCAGATCGGCGGATGCGGACGCTGCACGGGTTTGGGCCAGATGTTGACCATCGGCAGCTGGTAGAACTTGCCGTTGAAGGCGAACACTTGGTCGGACGTCCAGGCTTTCTTGATGAGGTCGTGGGCTTCGTAATAGCGCGCGCGTTGTTCGATGGGCGCCATGCCGTAGCTATAGGAATAATCACCGCCAAGCCCGACCGGGAAGCCGGCGATCAAGCGCCCTTCGGCGATGCAGTCGAGCATCGCGTATTCCTCGGCGACGCGTATCGGCGGATTCAGGAACACCGCCGTTTCGCCCATCTGGATAATCGCGGTTTTGGTGCCGCGCGTGGCGCGCGCCAGCACCGAACCCATCATGTTCGGATTGACCATGAAGCCGTAGGCGTTCTGATGATGCTCGTTGGTGCACACACCATCGAAGCCCATCTGCGCGGCATAGGTCAGCTCGTCCAGGGTTTGATTGAAATAACCGGCGACCTTGTTGGGGTCGGCCACTTCGTTGAAAGGCAGCGAGAACCATGCCGACTTGTGCTTCTTCTCGAAGTCGTCCGCGAGATCGCGGTAGGGCATGAGGTGAAAACAGGCGATTTTCATGGGGTCAGAACCTCCGGTTGCGCCGCGTTATGGTCGCGGCTGTCGAGCGCGATTATGGATCAAATGGCGGGCCGTCCCTATTCATCGAAAGCCTTATCGGGCGTGGGCGTTTGCTCAACGCGCGGCGGCCGGCACCGGCGGCGTGGTCTCGCTCATGGCGCGCGTCACGACCTCATCGGCAAGATTGAATGCGTGGGCGAAGGCCGGCGACATCTGGCTGTATTCGGGCCGGCCGCTGCCGGCCGCCGGTTGGGCAAGGGCGCCGCCGTGATCGCTGAAAGCGGGTGGGTTCTTGTAGCGCGCGAGTTCCTCGGCGTTGATGCCGTTCAAGGCCACCACTTCGGGATCTATCCACGCTTCGGCGTCGATGGCGCGCTCGGAGGTCGAGACCTCCAGCACCAGGTTTTCCGGGCCGGCGAAATAAATGGATTTGCAGAAGCCATGGTCGAGCGGCCCCAGCACGCGCACGCCGCGTGAACGGATGCGATCGCGCATCGCCAGCAGCGCCGCATCGTCATCGACGTTGAAGGCCACGTGCTGCATGGTGCCGGCGGCGCTGGGACTGCCGGGATTGCCGGCATGGGACACGCCGAATTCGGTGGGAATGTCTTTCACCGCCGGCGCGGCGACGAAGGCCACGCAGCAATGGGGATTCAATTCCATGAAGGCGTGGAAATAGCCTTCGACCCCGTGCATCCAGTACAAGGCCTTGAGCTTCATGCCCAGCACGTCGGAGAAGAACTCGATTTGCGCTTTCACATCGGCGGTCATGAGCGCGAGGTGATGGATACCGTTCAACTGGGTCATGGCTGGCTCCTCGGGGCATGAACAAAAAAGGCCGGCTTGACCTGGCGCCGAGGGCGCTGGTCAAGCCGGCCTGCGAGTCGCATCCGCACCGCGCTGGCGGGCGGCGCGCCGTGCTTACAGACGCTCGATGATGGTGACGTTGGCCTGACCGCCGCCTTCGCACATGGTCTGCAGACCATAGCGACCACCGGTGCGCTCGAGTTCATGCAGCAAGGTGGTCATGAGCTTGGTGCCGGTCGCGCCGAGCGGATGACCGAGCGCAATCGCGCCGCCGTTGACGTTGGTCTTCTCGTGCGGGTAACCAATCTCCTTCAGCCATGCCAGCGGCACCGGCGCGAACGCTTCGTTGATTTCAACGAGGTCGATGTCTTCCATCTTCATGCCCGACTTCTGCATCGCGTAGCGGGTGGTGAGGATGGGCGCCGACAGCATCATGATCGGATCTTCGGCGCGCACGCTCATGTGATGGATGCGTGCACGCGGCTTCAGGTTGTAGCGCTTGACCGCTGCTTCCGAGGCGATGAGCACCGCCGAGGAGGCGTCGCAGGTCTGGCTGGCGACGGCGGCGGTGATGGACTTCAGGCCGAAGATGGTGTCGAGCGAGGCCATGGCTTCGAGCGTCGACTCGCGCACGGTCTCGTCCATCTTGAAGTCGCCGACCGGCGCGATTTCGCGATCGAAGCGGCCTTCGCGGATGGCCTGCGCGGCGCGGCGATGGCTTTCGAGCGCATAGACTTCGAGGTCCTCGCGGCTGAAACCCCACTTGTCGACCATCATCTGTGCGCCGGCGAACTGGCTGGGCGGAGTACTGCCATAGCGGCTGGTCCAGCCGGGCGAGCCGGCAATCGGATCCTTGAAGCCGAATGCGCCACCGACCTGCGCCGACGAGCCAATCGGAATCTTGGTCATGATCTGCACGCCGCCGGCCAGCACCACGTCGTTGACGCCGGACATCACCGCCTGCGCGGCGAAATGCACGGACTGCTGCGAGGAGCCGCACTGGCGGTCGATGGTCACACCGGGCACCGCTTCGCTGTAGCCGGCGGTCAGCCAGCAGGTGCGGGCGATGTCGCCGGCCAAGGGCCCGATGGCGTCGAGGCAGCCGAAGATGACGTCATCGTAGTCCTCGTCCGGAATAGCATTACGCTCGACGATGGCGCGGATCACATGCGCGCCGAGGTCGGCCGGATGCATGTCCATGAGGCTGCCTTTGCGTTTGCCGGTGGGGGTGCGGACGGCGTCGATGATGTAGGCCTCGGCCATGGGGATTCTCCTTCTGGAATTTACCGTGAAGCGCGCAATGTGGGCGTGGCGCGCGGACTGGGATCAACGGCCGGAATGTAGCACGGGGCCATCATCAGGGCATCCCGCCGGCCGGACGCAACAGACGCCCGCTTGCCGATTGTGGGTCAGGCTTCAGTCTGACATTAGAAGCCGTCGTCGCAGGGGGGCCAGACTGAAGTCTGACCCACAAGGGAGGCCGGCATGTCGGCGCGCCCTTCAATCCACGATGCGCTTGGCCGTGCCCCAGGCCAGCCACACCACCGCGCCCAGCACCTCGACCGCCGCGCACAGCATGAAGGGCGCGGCGTAACTGCCGGTTTCCGCCACCAGCCAGCCGGTGACGTAGACCCCGACCACACCGGGGATGGTGCCGGCGGTGTTGGTGATGCCCATCAGGACGTCCGCGTAGCGCGGCGCGATCTCGAGATGGTTGGGCATGAAACCGGACCAGGTGAGCGAGATGAAGCCGAGTGCGCCGCACATCAGCGCCACCGCCGGCGTCGGGCTGGTGACGTTCTGCACCGACAGCATGCAGGTTGCGGCGCCGAGCAGGCCGGCGAGCTGCATGCACTTGCGCACCAGGGTGAGATCCACGCCGCCGTGGATCAGGCGATCAGCAAGCAGCCCGCCCAGGTTGCCGAACACGAACATCGACAGCCACGGCGCCGCCGACAACAGCCCGGCCTTGACCAGATCGAAGTGCAGCACGCTGTGGAAATAGCTCGGCAGCCAGGCGAGCAGCATGTACAGCACCCAGTTGCTGCAGAAGTGATTGGTGATGAGCGCCCATACCGCTTTGTGCGTGAGCAGGAAACGCCACGGCACGGCCACCGGCCCGCGCGGCACCGCGGCCTCCTCTGCATGGGCGGCCATCAGGGCGCGCTCGGCCGCCGACATCTGCGCATCGTCTTCCGGGCTGTCGTAGGCGCGCAGGAACCACCACGTGCACCACACGATCCCGAGCGCGCCGAACAGGTAGAACACCGACTCCCAGCCCCAGGCCTTGACTATCCAGCCGGTGCTCATGGAGCCAATCATGGTGCCGAGGGGAATGCCGCTCACCAACAGCGCCAGCGCGCGTGAACGCTCCCGCTTCGGCACCCAGCGCGCAAACAGGTTGTATGCGGCCGGATACATGGCGGCTTCGCCCAAGCCCATGGCCACGCGGGTCAGCAGCAGTATCGGCAGTGACATGGCCGCGGCGATGGGCGTCAGGATGGTGAATATCGACCACCACACCACCGCCGCGCCCAGCACCAGCTTGCCGCCGATGCGACTCGCGAGCCAGCCGCTCGGCACCTGGAACAGCATGTAGCCGAGGAAGAACGACGACAGCACGAGGCCCTTGGTCTTGTCGCTCCAGCCGAACTGCTCCTGCATGCCAATCACCGCGACCGAGATGTTGACGCGGTCGATGTAGCACACGAAGGACGCCGCCACGCACAAGGCGATGACGGTATAGCGTCGCGGCCAGCCGCGCGCAGTGGCGGCTTCCAAGGCCGAGTCGGCAGCAGTGTTCATTGAGGGGAGTCCTTAGTGTGCGGGGTGCGCCCGGTGGTCGGGGCTGTCGATGTCGGACGAAATGGTGCCGTAAGCCCCGCTTGCCATCGCCTCTCCCCTTGCGATTTGGTCAGGGCGCAAGTCTAGGAGGCCGCGCCTGCCGAAGGGAAGTGCGCGAACGGGGAGGCGGCGTGAACCGCGCGCTGCCGGCCAGGCACTGACTGCACACCCGGCTCGGCTATAATCGCGAGCCCTGACCACCCAGAATTTCGAGGAAGCCTGCCATGCCCCTGTACGAATACCGTTGCGAAGCCAATGGCGAAGTCTTCGAGGTCGTGCACCGCATGGCCGACAAGTTCACCACCTGGGGCCAGATCTGTGAACACATGCAGCGCCCCTTGGGCGACGTACCGGCCGACGCCGCCGTGACCAAGCTCATCGGCTCCGGCAATGCCACCAGCGCGCCGTGGACGGTCGGCAAGCAGCTCAAGGCCGACGCCAAGGCCTCGACCAACCTCAAGCACGGCGCGACGGTGTCGCCGATGCGCAGCAAGAATTTCTGACAAAACTCTCCGGAAGAAGGGTTTTCTTTTCATTGTGGGTCAGACTGAAGTCTGACCCACCATAGACCGGTGCGGGCCCAGCGCCTCAATGATGCTCCGCCGCCGGCGCACCCTTGCGCTTGGCGGGGGTCAGCAGCGACACGTAGCTCACGCCATCGGCATTGTTGCCGGTGACAGGCAGGGCACACTCGCGCCAGCCGGGCAGGCCGGCGCTCATCACGCTCACGTTCGTAAAGCCGGCTGCGCCGAGCAGCGTCGCGGCAACACCTGCGCGTGGGCCGTCATCACCCCCCACGATCAGGGGGGTGTCCAAGGACAGTGTGTGTTCCATCACCAACTGAAAGCTGGCGTTGGCGTGGGCGGCGCCGGTCTGCGGGTGATAGAACTCGATGGGCACGTTGATGACGCGGCCGCGCGGATGACCTTGCACGAATTCGGCGACGGTGCGCACATCGACATAGGTCGCGGCGCCGTCGGCGGCGATGCGCAGGGATGCTTCCAGCGGCGTGACTATCGAATGACTCATGGGCGCTCGCTCAGGCTCTGCGTTTGAAGGCCGGTACGAAGGGCGGAATGATCTGGCAGCGCGCGCGTTCCGGCAGGGCGGTGCGCGCGCTCAGACGATAGATGACTTCATCGTCACGCGTTTCGACGTCCATCTGCTCGATATGAAAATGCGCGATCGTCCCTTTGGGGGTCAGCGCGAACACACAATCGAGCAGGCGACGCGCCGCCAGGCTCCCATGTTCCGGATGCACCAGGGTTTCAAAGGCTGGCTCGGTCATCTGTCATCGCCGCGAGTGGGTGGCGGTTATTGTGCGCAATTCGCGCGTGACGAGACAGGGTTATTTCCCGCAGACCCGCTTGGGTATATCCACGCACCAGACACTGCGCCTTGGTTGACACCAGCACGCATCGCCGCTTAGATCAAAGACCCAGGCCGAGAACCCTCACCCATGACCGTCAACGCGCAAACAGAAATGGTCACCGGCGCGGTGCGCTATGCGCCCGGTGAGGAAGTGCCGAACGTCGCGGTTAAATTGTTCGCGCTGCGCAATCAATGCACCGAATGCAATGTCTGCGAAGTGGCCTGCGCGCTGGCCCATTCGCCGGATGGCACGGTCAATCCGCAGTACGCGCGTTTACGCATCGATCATGCGCCGGAGAAACCGTCGCGCATCAATCCCGACGGTCTCGGCTTCGTCGCCGAAATCTGCCACCACTGTGGCAACCCGCCGCCCTGCGCCGACGTGTGCCCGACCGACGCCTTCTACTACGACCCGGCCACCCGCGCCGCGGTCATCGAGCAGGACAACTGCATTCAATGCATGGAATGCGTGCCGGGCTGTCCGTTCGACGTGGTGTTCGTCGCGCCCAGCGGCGAGTTGTTGAAGTGCGATTTGTGCGGCGGTGAGCCAGTGTGCGTGAGCGCCTGCGCGACGCGCCCCGAGATGCTCAACAACGGCAAGCAATACACGCGACTGCCGGTGCTGTTCTTCGAAGAGCAGGCCGAGTTCAACCGTGTCACCAAACAGAAAGCCGAGAAGCGCGACGAAGTGGGCATGATGCAAGCCATGCTCGAGCGCGGTGAAATCAGCAGTTCGGCCTGAGCGCCTCTGCGCCAGCCATCCAGGGGAGCAGCACGATGGAAAGCCGTTTATTGCGCGTCGATCTCACCACCGGTGAGTTGAAGAGTGAAGTCATCCCGCACCAGATGTTCGAACGCTGGGTGGGTGGCTCGGGCATCAACAACTGGATCATGTGGGAGCATTTTTTAACCCACGACATCCACTGCGATCCGCGCAGTCCCGACAACATCTTCGTGTTCGGCGTCGGGCCCTTGGCCGGCACCGGCGCCGGCAGCGGCGTGAAGGGCCGCATCACCTTCAAGAGCCCGACCTATGGCATCTTTGGCGACTCGGCCGGTGGCGGCAAGTTTCCCTACATGGTGCGCTTCACCGCCTACGAATACATCGCCATCACGGGCCGCGCGCCGAAGCCGATGTATCTGCATATCTGCAACGATGAAGTGTCCTTGCTCGACGCTGCGCACCTGTGGGGCAAGAACACCAGCGAGACCCACGCCATCCTGCAGGAGACCCACGGCACCTGGCCGTCCAAGACCAGCACGCTGTCCATAAGCCAGGCCGGCGAGAACATGGTCGGCGTGGCGGGCGTGGTGGCCGATGCCTTGCGCATCCATGCGCGCGGCGGCGGCGGCGCGGTGCTGGGCTCGAAGAATTTGAAAGCCATCGCCGTGCAGGGCAACGGCGGCCTGCCGGTCACGCGCCCGAAAGACATGCTGGCGTGGTCGAAGGACTTCAAGGGCAAGATAGACGGCAACGAAGCGGTGTATGGCTTCAAGCGTCGCGGCACCTTGGGCGCGGTCGAGATGTATCAGCACATCGGCGGCCACGCCTGGCGCAACAACCAGGGCAACCAGTTCCGCGGCGAAGAAGTGCGCTCCGACAACTGGGTGAAGAAGTATCACCGTTACTCGGAAGTCTGTTCGTCCGACTGCTTCATTGCCTGCGACGGCAAATACAAAATCGAAGGCAACGAGACCGAGGCCGCCGCCAAGTACAAGGGCGAAGCGTTCCGCCGCCCCGAATATCTCACCACCGGCAGCGCTGCCGGCATGCTCGACGTGCGCGATTGGGCCGAGGTCGCGCACTGGGGCAAGATCACCAACGACTACGGCGTCGACAACCAGGACTTGTCCTGCTCAATCAGCTTCATCATGGAATTGAAGCAGCGCGAGCTGTTGTCGGACCGCGATGTTGCCGAGCTTTTCGGCCGCGCCCAGCCCTTGCGCTGGGGCAACATGGAAGACATCGAGGCCTGCATCGAAAGCGTGGTGTTCCAGAGCAATCCCTTCGGCGTGATGTTCAGCGACGGGCCTTACTTCGGCGCGCTGAAGCTGTCCGCCATGAAGGGCCAGAACTTCATGAAGTACGCCATCTACGGCAAGGGCGGCGCGAGCTTCACCGAGGAAATGCGGCCGTTCCCGACCTGGATGAACAACATGGCGGTCGCCTCGCGCGGCGCCGATCACCTGAAGGGCATCGGTCTCATCGAGAAATTCCAGCGCAAGGATCTCTCGAAGAAATATTTCAACGGCCGCACCGAGGCCGCCGATCTGTCGACGCCGGTATTGAAGGGCGCGTGCACGGCGCTGGTCGAAAACCAGGTGGCCTTGCTCAATTCCTACGGCGTGTGCCTGTTCCACTGGATGCTCGACCCGGCCGGCTACATGCCGCAGGAGTATTACGGCAAAGCCTTCGCCGCCGTCACCGGCATTGAGCGCACGCCCGACGAACTCATGCAGGACGGCGAGCGCATCTGCAATCTCGAGAAGGCCATCAACTCGCGCATCGGCTTGCGTCGCGAACACGACACCATCTGCGAACGCTGGATGTGGGAGCCGAACCCGGAAGGTATGTATGCCGGCAAAGTGGCGGCCGACATGTTCGTGCCGGTGCTTGACGAATACTACGAATGGCGCGGTTGGGATCGCGACACCGGTCTGCAGACCCGCAGCAAGATGCGCGAACTCGGCATGGACGATGTCGCCGAGGTGCTGGCCGCCGACGGCGCGCTGGCCTGAGAGATACGCGCATGATCACCGTGCATACCGAGTTTCACAGTCACTTCAAGGAACTGGCGGCCACCGGCCGTGATTCCTTTGAGCTCCAGGAACCGCTGGTGGCGGAACTCGCCGAGCGCATCAGTGCGCGCTACGGCGAGAAGATGCGCGCGATTCTGATCGACGCCGAGACCGGTGAACTGAGCGAGAAGGGCACGATGTTCGTCGACACCAAGGGTCGACGGATCTCGATGGAAGACACCCTCGCCGACGGCGAGACCATTTCCTTCATGGTGGGGATAGCCGGCGGCTGAGCGCCGGCTGGGTCAGACCGGTGGGGGTTCCACGATTGGAAATTCGGTCAGCGGGCCGATGGTTCCCCTGTGTACAAGACTGACATCGGTGAAGCTGCTGAAGAAGACGTTCTGGAAACTTGCGAACGATTCGCCTCCCGGCGTGACGTTGTTGAGCGTGATATCCGCATCCACCAACAGGTGCGCAAGCCCCACATCCCACGCCAGGTAGTGCTGGCCGCCGATATCCACCGCACCCGCGACATTCTGCGTCCACACGTCGGTCGGTGAAATAACCGAGTCATCCGCGCCGCCCATCACCAGCAGGGTGTGCTGGGTGTTGATGGCCAGCACATCGGCGGCGTCGAGGCGCAGGGTGTTGGCGCCGGCGCCGTTCAAATCGATGACCTCGATGTGATCAATGCGCGGCGTGCCGGCCAGGTTCAAATCGAGGGTCACGCCGCTGCCGCCAATGATGAGGGTGTCGCGGCCGGCGTCGCCATCGATGAGGCGGTCCTGGGCGTCGTACACCAGACGGTCCGCGCCGTCACCGCCGTGCAGCGCATCGCGGCCCGCGCCGCCGTCGAGGCGGTCCGCGCCGGGGCCGCCGAACAGCGCGTCGCGATTCGCGCCGCCATAGAGACTGTCCTTGCCCTGGTCGCCGTAGAGTCGATCGTCCCCGGTGTCGCCGAGCAGGATATCGGTGCCCTTGCCGCCGCTCAGGTAGTCGTTGCCGGCGCCGCCGGCCATGCGATCGTCGCCGTCACGGCCATACATGCGATCATCGCCGTTCAGACCGGAGAGGTGGTCGCGCTGTGCGGAGCCGTACAGGATGTCGTCGCCGGAGCGACCGCGTCTGGATGCCATGTGATGCTGTTCCGTGCTGGCCCGGGCCTTCGCGGCCGGGGGTTTCCCAAGCGTCGAAGCTAGCATGGCCGGCGCGGGCAACCAAGCGCGCGGTCACGCCACGCGTGGCCGACCATGCAAACGTTTGTGTCCCGACATCGCTGCTGGCCGCGCCTTCAGACCGACGCCTTCGAGCCGCTAACTCCAGCGCGGACCGCTTCGTGTAGCGGCCCGCGAACGCGCCCTACGCGACCTTACCCCGTCACGTTTTCGAAACCAGGTATCCAGTCCCCATGCAAGAAATCAAACTCAAACAGTTGCTCAGCATCGCCGCCGGGCTGCTGCTCCTGGCCAGCGTCGCCGTCGGCGCTTTCGTGTGGCACAAATTCGATGCTATCGCGCAGGCCGATGTCGAGCGCGGCGCCGCCATGCGGGCGGTGCTCGATCTCAAGAACGCACGTTTTCACGCCATCCAGATTCAACAATTTCTGACCGACGTCGGCGCCACCCACGATGAGGGTGGATTTGAGGAAGCGAGTGGCAATCTCGGCGCCGCGCTCGACAGCCTGCATCAGCTGGCGCTCGATGCGCCGGCGCTGAGCGCGCGTCTCACGCCGATACAGGCGCGCCTCGAAACCTTGAACGAGGTCGGCACGGAAATGGCCCGCGCCTACATCAAGGACGGCCGCGAGGCGGGCAACGCCATCATGAAGCGGCCGCAGACCGGTCTCGATGACGCATCCGCGGCGCTGGCCGACGAACTCGACGCCCTGGCCAAAGAACTCGAAGCTGGCTCCGCCGCTGCCGAGCACGCCGCCACGGCGGCCAGCAGCACCGTGCGCGCCGGCGCGATAACCGCGTTCGTCATGCTGTCGCTCGCGAGCCTCGTGGTGCTGTGGCTGGTCTACCAGCGCGTCATCCCGCCGCTCAGCCAACTGCTGGCCGCGCTGCGGGTATTGCGCGACGGCCGCGACACCGACAGTCGCCTGACCGGATTGAAAGCGGATTTCCGCGATGTCGCCGAAGTTTTCAACGGCATTCTCGATGACCTCGACCAGCGGCGTTTCGCCGAAGCGGCGGCTGCCACCGACAATCGGCGCGTGGTCGAAGCGCTCGACAATGTGCATTCGCAGGTGATGCTGGTCGACCCCAATTTCGACATCCTCTATCTCAACCGCACGCTTATCGAAGGCTTCGCCGAAGTCGCGCCGGCGGCGCGCAGCCAGTGGCCGGATTTCGATCCGCAGGCCTTGGTCGGCATCAACGCGGGACGCTTCGATGCGGCCCTCGCCAGCGCGCTCGGCACCGCCAGCGCCAGCATCCGCTTCGCCGCGCGCAGCTACCAGGTCAGCGCCAGTGCGGTGCTGGGCGCCGCGGGCGAGCGCCTCGGCACGGTGCTGGAATGGACCGACGTCACCGAACAGCAGGGCGCCGAAGCGCAAATCGAAGCGATGATCGAAGCGGCCGTGGCCGGTGAACTCAATCGCCGTCTCGACCTGCCGAGCTTCGACGAAGGTTTCCTGAAGCGCCTCGCCGGCGGCATCAATCACATGCTCGACACCATGGTCGAGCCCTTGCGCCGCGCCATGGACTACGTCGACCGCATGGCGCGCGGCGAGATCCCGCCGCACATCGACGCCGAGTGGCGCGGTGAGCTCGCGCAATTGAAAGCGAACATGAACCGCTGCACCGAGGCCGTCGCACGGTTGGTCAGCGATGTCGACCAACTGGCCGAGGCTGGTGTCGAGGGGCGTCTCGAAACCCGCGCCGACACCGCGCGTCACGCCGGCGCATTCCGCCAGGTGGTGGAGGGCGTCAACGCCACGCTCGACGCCATGGTGCAACCCATCAACGAGTGCAAGGAAGTTTTCACCGCCATGGCCGGCGGCGATTTGACCCGGCGCATGGAGGGCCTCTACCAGGGCGATTTCGCGGTATTGCGCGATGCCCTGCACGACAGCCTTGGCAACCTCGGCCGCACCATCAACGCACTGCGTGGCGTGTCGGAGAGCATGCGTTCGGCGACCAGTGAAATCGCCACCGGCAACTGGGATTTGAGTCAGCGCACCGAAGAGCAGGCGCACAACGTCGAGCGCACCACTGCCAACATGCGTCAGCTCGCCGACACCGTGCGCTTGAATGCCAGCCACACCAGCGCCGCCAATGAATTGGCCGCCAGTGCGCGCGAGCAGGCCGAGCAGGGCGGCGCGGTAGTGCGGCGCGCGATCACGGCCATGGGCGAAATCAACGGCGCCAGCACCCAGATTGGCGACATCATCGGCGTCATCAACGACATCGCCTTCCAGACCAATCTCCTGGCCTTGAATGCAGCCGTCGAAGCGGCGCGGGCCGGCGAACAAGGACGCGGATTCGCGGTGGTGGCGAGCGAAGTACGCAATCTCGCCCAGCGCAGCGGCGAAGCCGCCAAGCAGATCAAAGGTCTCATCGACAACAGCGTCGAGCGCGTCAGCGATGGCGTGCAACTCGTCAATGATTCCGGCGCGCGCCTCGCCGAAATCGTCAGCTCGGTGAAGAAGGTCAACGACATCATTGCCGAAATCGCCACCGCCTCCACCCAGCAAAGCGCCGGCATCGACCAGGTGGCGGCGGCCGTCGCCGAAATCGATCAGGGCACGCAGCAGAACGCGGCGCTGGTGGAACAAACCGCGGCGGCCAGCAAGCTCCTGAGCGAGCAGGCCGAACAGATGCAGTCCCTGGTCGTCAATCTGCGCACCTCGGCGGGCGAAGAGCGGGCGGATGTGTCTCTCGGTCGCGCTGCCTGAGAACCTTCAGCGCGACCAGCGCTGCACGGTGTAGTGGATGAAGCGCGCCACGAAGCCGGCGGTCAGGCGCGGGCGAAAGCTCTGCTCGCCGTGAATGAAGGCGATGCAGCCGGCGGGTGAATCGATCACGGCGTGATCGACACCGGCCGGCATGAATTGAAAATCCCCCGGTCCCATGCGCTGCGTGCCACCCACCAGCGCTTCCCCTTCGATGATCATGCTGACTTCGTCACGGCTGTGGACATGGGCCGGCAGGCGGCTGCCGGGTTGCATGCGCATGAGATAGGAGCGGCTGTCGTCCGCGACCCGCAGCATGCACAGTTCGATGCCCGGCCAGCGCTCTTCCCAACGCGCGTCAGCGAGCGGCGTGAGGCTGCGCAAGGCCGCGATTGCGAGCGACAGTTCGCTGTCTTCCTGCGCGGCCTCGCGCAACGAACCCATCACCCGTGCACGCAGCGCGGCGGCCCGCTCGGGCGGCGGAGGCAGTGGGCGCAGGCCGCTCATGAGCTCGTGCATGAGCGCTGGCGGCAGGGCGTCGTCGCCCAGCTTGTCGTCGATGTCGTCGTGTCCGTTCACGCTGTTGCCTTCATGGGCCGCGCCTAGTCGCGGTAATGGTGGCGCAGGCTGTCCTGCGCGCGCCGCAAATGGGATTTCACCGTGCCTAGCGGCAGACCGGTGCGCGCGGCGATCTCGCTGTGCGAGAGCCCCTCGAAAAACGCCAGGCCCAGCAGCCGTTGTGGGATGGGTGACAGCGCCGCAATCGCGCGCTTGAGCCCCTGTTCGCGTTCGAGCGCCATCACCAGCGACAACGGATCGTCCTCATGCAGCGCCTCGTCGAGTGCTGCTGCAACGGCGACATTATCGACACCGAGTGCGCTGGCGCGGCGTCGCAGGTGGTCGAGCGCGCGGCTGCGCGTGATGTTCAACAGCCACGCCAGCGGCGTGCCGCGCTCGCCATCGTAACGGCCGGCCTGCTGCCAGACCTGCAGATAGGTTTCCGCCACCACGTCCTCGGCGGCATCGGCATCGCGCGTCACACGCAGCGCCAGGCCGTAGACGTGGCCCAGCGTGCCGTCGTAGAGCAGACCCATGCCGGTTTCGTCACCGCAGGCCATGCGCGCTATCCACTCACGCGCGGCGGCGTTGAGCGCGTCGTTGTCGGGCAGTTGGCGGCGAGCGGCATCCATGGTGTGTTGTCGATGACAGGCAAGGCCTGAGTGCCCGACTCCCGTGTGCGCGGTTCAATGCCCGCCTTGATACCCGTCGTATTCATGCCTGCCCTACGCAGCAAATGTTTTTTTGGATGAGCTGCATCCAGGGCGCGCCGTCACTGCGTAGAGCCCTCGAATCATCACCAATCCGGTGCAGGGAGAGTCATCCATGAACTATCGCATATTGCTGACGGCGGCGAGCCTGGTGCTGGCGCCGTGGGCGCAGGCTGCCAATCATCGCGAGGCGCCGATCACGGCGCTCGATCACAAGGCCGACATCACCGACGTCTATGCCTTCCGTAGTTACGACCCGGCCGATGCCACGCCCAAGGTCACCTTGATCCTGGGCGTCGACCCGCTGCTTGAGCCGGCCAATGGCCCCAACTGGTTTCCCTTTGACTCGGATATCGTCTACGAACTGAAAGTCGATAACGACAACGACGCGCTCGAAGACCTGGGTCTCGAAGTGCGCTTTTCCACCCAGCAGACCTTGCCCAACCTGTTCCAGGCCTATGCCGGCGTGCCGGGCGGCGCCAATGCGCCGGCCAATTCCCCCGCACCGGTAGCACCGGGCACACCCATTGTGCCCGACAGGATCACACAGGCCACCGATGCCGGTCTCGGCCAGAAGCAGACCTACACCCTGACCCTCGTGCGTTACAGCAAGGGGGTCCTCAAGTCGCGCTCCGTGCTCGGCACGCATCTCGCCACCGTGCCGGCCAATGTCGGGCCGCGCACCATGGATTACACGGCGCTGTTCAACGCCGGCGTGCACAGCCTGGCGGGCAACGTCAAAGCGTTTGCCGGCACCACTGACGACGCGTTCTGGATCGATCTCGGTGGCGCCTTCGATACTTTGAACACCCATTCCTTTCCGGTGTTGAGCGCCGGCCAGGATGCCGCGCAGGACAATCTCTCGTCCGACACGGTGTCTGGCTATGCGGTCAATTCCATCGCCATTGAAGTGCCGGTGACGATGCTGACCAGGAGCGGCCAGGTCGAAGCGGCCAATTCAACCGCCGCCACCATCGGCGTGTGGGGCACGACTTCACGGCCGCGCGTGACGGTGCGTCGCTCGCCCTTGCCGGCGGCGGATTCGGGCGGTTATCGCCAGGTGCAGCGCATGGGCAACCCGCTCATCAACGAACTCGTGATCGGCACCGGCTTCAAGGACCGTTTCAGCATGGACGTGCCGAAGCACGACAGCCAGTTCGCCAATTTCTTTCTCGACCCGTCGCTGGCGCGGGTGGTGAATGCCTTGACCGCGGGCGTGGTCGCCATTCCGCCCGCGCCACGCACCGATCTCTTGCCGGTGGTGACTTACGCACCGCCAATAGCCGCCGCCGGCACGCCCGCGGGCCCCATCGCCGACCTGCTGCGTCTGAACACCGGTGTCGCACCCACCGCGCCCGGCGCCGCCAGTCGCTTAGGCTTGCTCGGCGGCGACGGCGCCGGTTTCCCCAACGGCCGTCGCGTGTTCGACGACGTCACCGACATTGCCCTGCGGCTGGTGGTCGGCGGCGTATTGCACGCGCCGTTTCCCGGCTACAGCGCCGATATCGGCGGTCGCCTCGGCGACGGTGTGAACAGCAACGACGCGCCTTATCGCACAGTGTTTCCTTACCTCGCCGATGCACCCTCGGGCCGCGATCGCCGGCACATCGATCCGGGTGAAGCGGGTTGCACGGCCGGCAGCGGCGCGGCCTGCGCGCCCTGAGGTAAGTCGTGATGGCTGCGCCGGCAGACACCCGGCGCAGCCATCTCTGCAGGTCCGAATTCATTCGGACATTCGTCTTGAACCGCAACCCGGAAACGTCGATGAAGAACACCCTCGCGTTGGTCCTGTACGCAAGCTTCCTGCTGCTCGCCCTGCGCGTGCAGGCGGCCGACATCGCCATCGACAATGCCATCGAGAATGTAATCACGCGCGTCGACGCCGCGCTCGCGCAGCATCGCGCCAGCGGTGACGACGCAGACCTCGAACCTGCCGAGACCCTTCTGCGCGCGGCCCTCGCGCAAGCGCCTGATGACTACCGCGCGCAACGCTCGGCCGTGGCATTGTTGCTCGCGCGTCGCGAAGATCAGACGGCGCTCACACGCGCCATCACGCTCAACGCACGCTTTCCCGATGACGTCGATACCTGGGCGCTTTTGATCGATGCCGAGCTCGCACTCGGACGCTACAACGATGCCGAGCGCGACACCCAGCGTCTGCTCGACCTGCGACCCGACAACCTGCCGGGCCTGGCGCGCGCCGCGCAGCTGCGCGAACTCTATGGCGACTGGCAGGGCGCAATTGATTTCGTCACGGCAAGTCTCAACCGCGTCACCGAAGACCAGTACGAAATGCGCGCGGCGCGCTACACCCAGCTCGCGCGCCTGCAATTCGGTGCGGGGCAGGGCGCGGTGGCCGAGCAGGCGCTGACGGCGGCGCTGGCGGCGTGGCCCGCCTACTTGCCTGCTTTGGCGGAAGGCGCGCGCCAGGCGCGTTTACGCGGCGATGTCACGCAGGCTCTGCAGCGTGCGCAGGCCGCGTATCGCGCGCGGCCCGGCGTGACCGAGCAGTTGATGCTCGCGCGCGCCACTGCGGCGGCCGGCCAAGCCGTGGTGGCCGCGCCGATGCTGCGCGAGTTCGCTGCGCGTGCGCTGGCCAGCGCCGATGTCGACGACCACGCCAAGCTCGCGCTCAGCAGTTACTACGCCTTCGAAGGCCAGGATGCGGCGCGCGCCGTCAGCTTCGCCGCCAGTGCGCGCGCGCAGCGTGCCGATGTCGAGACTGTGCTTGCTTACGCCACCGCCCTGCACCGCGCCGGCCGTGACGATGAAGCACGCGCGCCGGTCCGCGCACTCGCCAAACTCGGCTGGCGCGACACCGAATACCTGGCGCTCAGCGCCGCCCTGCACGCCACGCTGGCGAGTGCCATCGAATCTTCCAACCACCTGCGCTGATCATCCAGGAGACCGCCATGTCGCGATTCATGTTTACCGTGCTGTTGATGTTGAGCGGCGCGGCCCACGCGCTGCCTGTCGATCTCAGCCACGCGCGTTACAGCGTGTCGACCTACGCCGAAGTCGATGCCGACAGCGACGGTATACACGCCTTCGACAGCCCACCCGCTGCGCTGCCGGTGTTCAGTCATGCCGCGATAGTGGGCGCCGATATCGACGTCGATGAATTCGCCAACGCCGATGCCATCGCCGAGGACGGATTGCTCGGCGTCAGCAGCGAAGCGCAGGGCAGTCTTCATCACGCTGGCGCGGTCGCGGAAGTGAGTCTCGAGCAGAGCTTGGGTATTGCTGGCGCCTATGTGCTGACGCTCGACTTCGAATCGCTGCTCGACCTGGCGGGCGCCGACGGCGGCACGAGTCTGACACTCGCGGTAAGCATCGGCGCGCAAACGCTGTTCGACGAAATATTTACCGACACGCAGATCATCACGCGTCGCTTCGCGCTTGCGCCGGGTGAGCAGGGCCTGTTGCATGTCGGTCTCGTCAGCAGCATGGACGGCTTTGGTGACGGCGGCGCTGACACGCTCTACGGGTTCTCGCTCGCCAGCGTCGATGTCAGATTGAATGCCGTGCCGAGCCCCAATGCCTTGAGCCTGATGGTGGCGGGGCTGCTGCCGTTGTGGCGTCGTCGTCGCGTGTCGTTGCGTTGAGCGTGGTCGCGCGCTGGCTGGTGTGCGCGCTGGCGCTGTGGCTGCCGTGCGCGTCGTCGCAGGCGCGCAGCGCGCCACCGCCCACGGACATCCCCGCGCTGGAGCAGGCCTTGGCCGCGCGGCCTGGCAATGTCGAGGTGATGCAGGCCTTGGCCGCGGCGCTGTTGGCGCAGGTGCGTATCGAGCCGCGCGCCGAGCAGTTGGCGCGCGCCGAGGCCTTGATTGAGCAACTGCTCGCCGCCCATGCGCCGCGCGCCGATGCGCTCGATGCGTGGCGGCTCTTGATCTTGCATCGCTTCGAGCAGGCCTTGCAGGCGGCGCGACGGGCGCGGGCATCGAATGCCGACGCGCTGCTGGCCGCGCTCAGCGAAGCCGATGCATTGACCGAGCTTGGTCGCTACCGCGAGGCCGAGCAGGCGGTGCAGGCCCTGCTCGACGAACACTATGGCAGCGCCGCCTTGTCGCGTGCGTCTCATCTGCGTCGCCTGTTCGGCGATCTGCCGGGCGCTCTCGAACTTGCGCAGGCGGCCCTGCGCCAGAGCGCCAGCGCCGTCGACCGTGCGTGGCTGACCCTCGATATCGCGGCGCTCGAACTTCTGGCCGGCCGGCCGCGGGTGGCGCTCGCGCTCGCAACTGCTGCAGTCACGGACATGCCGGCCGCGGCGCTTGTCATGCAGGCCCGCGCGCAGCAGGCGCTGGGTGCGCCACGCGCGGCGCTCACCCTGTACCGCGTCGCGGCGGCGCGTAGTGCGCGCGTCGAGACTGAAGTCGAACTGCTGCGGCTTGCCCACCCGCTCGGTGAGACGCAACTGGCGGCCACCACCACGCGCCTGCTGCGCGGCATGGAAAGTCTTGCGCCCGCCGATGGCGGTGGTGATCGGCGCGCCTGGGTCGAGTTTCATTTGATGAATGACGAACTACCGGCCGCGCTCAGACTCGCGCGTGTCGAATGGGCGCAGCGTCCCGACGTACACAGCGCCGCGCAACTCGCGTGGGTGCTATGGCGCGCCGCTCAGCACGACGAGGCGCGCGACTTCGCCGTGCGCGCGATTGCCGAGCACAGCATCGAACCCCTGTTGCAGTGGCGCGCCGGCACGGTGCTGACGGCCTGCGGTGACGGCCGTGGCGCGGCCCAGGTTGCTGCCGCCTTGCGCATCCAGCCATGGCTCGCTGACACGGCCGAGCTAATCGCGCGCCAACCATGAAGGCCCTCACCACGCTGGTGATATGGCTGTGGAGCGCACTCGTCGCGGCTCATCCACTCGGCAACAACACCGTCAATCGCGCCGTGGCATTGACCATGGACGGCGACACTGTGCGCATCGACTATCGCCAGGAATTGGCCGAGATCCCGACGCTGCTTGCGCAGCAGAGCGCCGACCGCGATGGCGACGGACAGATCAGTCGCAGTGAATGGCAGGCCTTTGCCGACGCGTGGAGCGGCGCGCTGCTGCCGGCCCTGCATCTCAGCGCGGCGCAGCGCGCCCTCGCATTGCAGAGCGCGAGTCTCGACTGGCAACTGCTCGAGGGCGCCGCCGGTCTGCAGCAATTGCGTCTGCATGGCGTGTTCACCACTCGCGCGCCCCTGCGCGGCAGCATGCGCCTGCATTTCGTCGATGCTTCGGCGCCGACGGACAGCGGTTGGCGTGAACTGTGGGTGCGGGCCGAGCGCGGTGCGCGCATCGTCGAGAGCGGCGCGGCCCGTCACGACCGCAGCGCCGGGCTGACGCGCTTTCCGGTGGCGGGCGCGGCTTTGCCGCACGACACCACCGCGGACTTGCGCGTTGATTTCAGCGGCGCGCCACGCGCACCGAACAGCATCACGCGCGCCGCCTCGCCATTACCCGCCGCCACGCATCGCGCCGGCCTGCCCGCGCTGTTTGTGCTTGGCATGCATCACATCGCGACTGGCTGGGATCACCTGGTGTTCCTGCTCGGCCTGGTCTTGCTGTGCCGTTCGATGCGCGCACTGCTGGCGGTGGTGTCGGCCTTCACCGTCGCCCACAGCCTGACCTTGGGGCTTGCCGCCGCCGGGCTAGTCGCACCGCCGGGCGCAGTGGTCGAGCCCGCCATTGCACTCAGCATCGCCTATGTCGGCCTGTGCAATGTGCGGCAGCGCCGAGGTGACCACGGCATGGTGCTGGCGTTCGCCTTCGGCTTGATCCACGGCTTCGGTTTTGCCGGCGCGCTGGCCAAAACACTGGGCGCGCAGGCATTCGGCGGGCATGACTGGCTGTGGTCGCTGCTGGCCTTCAATCTCGGTATCGAAAGTTTTCAGGTCGCGCTCCTGTGTGTGCTGGTGCCCGGCATGGTGTGGGCCGCGCGGCGCTCGTGGGCAGCGCGGGCGCGTCGCGGCGCATCGCATGCCGTGCTGTGGTCGGGGCTCGCATGGTTTGCGTTGCGCGTGGCCGGTGTGTGAAGGCCGTGCGGTGCTTTATCGCGCCACGCCCCGCTTGTCGCCGGCCTCCGGCAGCCTGCTAGAATCCGGCCTCAACGCGGCTCCTGACGCCGCTGTTCCACGCTCGGCGTTGCGCCTGAGCTTCAATGGTTCAGCCGTCGCCGTCGCAGCCAGGAACCACCAAGAGGAGGCCCGCTCCGTGACCGTCAAACTCTATGCCATGACCTGTGGCTACCTCACCATGCCGATGCCGATGCTCATCGAAGGCGGCGAAGGCACGCTCAAGATTCCGATCCCGGCCTATGTCATCGAGCACAAGAAGGGCGTGGCGCTGTTCGATTCGGGCATGTCGCTGCTGGTGCAGCGCGACAAGCACAAAGCCCTGGGGCCGCTGGAGCCCTATTTCACGGTGCACTTCGAGCCGGGTGAGGACGTCGCCGCGCGCCTCGATAGCATCGGCCGCGATCCTTCGCGCCTCGATTTCGTCATCAACTCGCATCTGCATTTCGATCATGCCGGCGGCAACGAGCTCATTCCCAATGCGCGCGTCATCGTGCAGAAGAAGGAATGGGAAGCGGGCCACGTGCCGGAACTCATCCAGGCCAACTACTACGACCCGCGCGATTACGATCACGGCCACCAGATGGTGATCGTCGACGGCGAGCACGATGTGTTCGGTGACGGCTCGGTGCGCTGCATTCCGACCCACGGCCACACGCCTGGCCACCAGTCGCTGCAGTTGCAGACCGAGTCCGGTGAAATCGTGCTGTGCGGTGACGCCTGCTACCTGCGCCGCACCCTCGACGAACTGCGCCTGCCGGGCATTGTCGCCGACAAGGACGCCATGATGAATTCACTGCACAAATTGAAAGAGCTGCAGAAGCGCGGCGCCAAAATCATGTACGGCCACGACCCGGAATTCTGGAGCACCGTGCCGCAGGCGCCGTTGCAGGCCGGCTGAGGCTGCGCTATCACCACCGATGGGCCGCCGCTACGAGCGGCCCGCGTTTGCGACCATTGAGAAGAGGAATTACCCGTGAAGCAATTGAATTTCGGCAATGTCACCATCGACCGCGTGCAGGACTGGTACGGCGCGCTGCTGCCGCTGAAAGATTTCTACCCGACCTTTGACCAGGCCATTCTCGATTCCCAGCGCAACTGGCTCGAGCCGCACTTCCTGCCGAGCAAGGGCAGCCCCAATGAAGAGATGCTGCATCTGTCGCTGCACACCTTCGTGGTGCGCTCCGGCAAGAACCTGATCCTGGTCGACACCTGCGTCGGCAATCACAAGAAGCGCAGCGCCGTGCCGGACTGGGTCGACTACAGCTCCGATTACATCGGCAAGCTCGCCGCCGTCGGCGTCAAGCCGGAAGAAGTCACCCACGTGATGTGCACGCACCTGCATTTCGATCACGTCGGCTGGAATACCAAGCTCGAGAACGGCAAGTGGGTGCCGACCTTCCCGAACGCGCGTTACGTGTTCGACAAGACCGAGTTCGAAGGCTGGTCCAACCAGCAGGACAACCACGGCCTCGACGGCTCCTACGCCGACAGCGTGCTGCCGGTCTATGAAGCCGGCCGCGCCGACCTCGTCGCCAGCGACTTCGCGCTCGACGACACCGTGTGGCTGGAACCGAGCCGCGGTCATTCACCGGGCCATGTGTGCATCAACATCAAGGGCCAGAAAGGCCAGGCGCTGTTGACCGGTGACTCCTTCCATCATCCGATCCAGGTCGCCTACCCGGAATGGCACAGCGCGTTCTGCATGGACTTGGCGATGTCGACGGCCTCGCGTCGCAAGATTCTCGACAAGCTGACCGACAAGGACATCTGGATGCTGGCGGCGCATTTCAACACGCCGACCGCCGCGCATGTGGTCAGCAATGGCGATCGACGCAAGCTGAAGGTGTGATGCTCGGGCAACGCCGCGACGGGGGGATCCTGTCGCGGCGTTGTCATTTTCATTTTTAATGTGCGAATGACGTTGATTACGCCTTCTGCATCTTCTCCGCTTCCGCCTGCCTGAGCTCGCGCCGCATGATCTTGCCGGTGGTGGTCATCGGTAGATCCTTCACGAATTCGATCAAGCGCGGCATCTCGTGCTTGGCGAGACGCGTGTGCACCGACTCCTTGAGCTCCGCGATCAAATCCTCCGAACCCTCGTAGCCGTCATTGAGAATAATGAAGGCCTTGATGATCTCGGTGCGCACCGGGTCCGGCACGCCGATGGCGGCGACCATGCGGCAGGCCGGATGCTTCAAGAGCGCGTCTTCAATCTCGCCGGGGCCGATGCGGTAGCCGGAGCTGGTGATGACGTCGTCGCCGCGGCCATGGAACCAGAAATAGCCGTCTTCATCCATGTGACCGCGATCGCCGGTCAACAGCCAGTCGCCGCGGAATTTCTCCAAGGTGGCATCGGGGCGGTTGAGATATTCGAGCAGCATCACCGGATGCGGACGCTTGCACGCCACTTCACCTTCCACGCCCACCGGGCACACCTTGCCGTCGTCATCGATGATGGCGGTGATGGTGCCGGGCGTCGGGCGGCCCATGGAGCCCGGCTTGATCGGCATGATGGAACCGTTGTTGGCGAGAATGAGATTGCACTCGGTCTGGCCATAGACTTCATTGATGCGGATGCCGAGTTCACGCTGCGCCCATTCGAAGATCTCGGTGCCGACCGCTTCACCACCGGACGCGACCACGCGCAGCTTCAAATTGAAGCGTTCGCGCGGATTGGCTATCGGACGCATGAGCTTCAGCGCGGTCGGCGTCAGGAACGCGCAGGTGACCTGGTGCTGGCCGAGAATGCGATAAGCCTCTTCGGGCTGGAAGCCCTTCATGGCGACCGTCGCCACCACCGTCGCGCCGTGAAACCAGCCGGGGAACAACAGATCCATGAGACCCGCCATCCATGCCCAATCGGCCGGCGACCACAGCACATCGTTGGGCTGCGGATAGAAGTCGTACATGAATTCGACGCTCGGCATGTGGCCGAGCATCATGCGATGGGGCTGCACCGAGCCTTTGGGCATGCCGGTGGTGCCGGAGGTGTAGCTCACCCACGCCGGCTCGTCGGCGCGCGTGCGCACGTTGGTGAACTCGCTGCTGGCGCTCTCGAGGGTCTTCCAGAAATTCTTCGCGCCTGCCGGTTCGCCGTCGACCACGAACACGTGTTCGACACTCGGGCAGCTGGCGCGCAGTTCGACAATCTTCGGGTAGTTGGCGCTGTCGGTCACCACCACGCGGGTTTTGAGATCGTTCAGGCGGTAGCCGATAGCTTCCGGCCCGAACAGCACCGAGGTCGGGTTCGACACCAGACCCGCTTTCCAGCATGCGACATGGCCGATGGCCGCTTCCGGATCCTGTGCCAGCAGCAAGGTCACGCGGTCGCCGCGTGCGAGCCCGAGGCCGACGAGGACATTGGCGAAGCGGTTGGCATGGCGCTGGATGTCGCCATAGGTGAAGCGCTGTACTTCCTTGTTTTCGTCTTCGTACACCAGCGCGATGCGCGCGGCGTCGTCGGCCCAGCGATCACAGACATCGTCGGCGATGTTGTAGAACTCGGGGATGCTCCATTGGAACGATTGGTAGACCTCGTCGTAGGTCTTGCCGCGTTTGATCATCATGGGGAACGGTCTTCCTGGGTTGGGCGCAATGCTTTGAATGGTTGCCGTGTCCGCGCGCTTGTCGCGAACCACGGGCGGGCGTGTCGTGCTGCCCACGCTGATCTCGAGGTGGATGTCGGGGGCGCGCCGGCGGCGCAATTACAAACCGAAAACGCGCCCGAACCAAGTGTCGCGGCGCACGCGTGGCGGCGCCGCCGCTTTCTGACTATTGCTCGGCCGGGGTGCTCGCCGTCGGGCCCTCGGTTACCGCGCCCGTCGCGGCATGGTGAGTGGCGCTGGCGTGGCTGGGGGATTTCTTGTGCGCAGTGCTGTGGGTCGCCGTGCCGCTGCCCTTCTTGTGACCGCGGGTGTGGGTGCTCTTGCCGCTGGCGAGGCAGTGTTTCATGAACCTGGCACGTTCATCTCCAGTCTTGCCGCTGGCCTGCTGATTGCAGGTCACCATCTTGCCGTGTTGGGAATTTTGCGTGGCTGCCTGCGCGCTGCTGGCCACCATCATTACGGCCGCGAGCGTCGCGGAGATCATCAATTTCATTACGTCTTCCTCACCGTGAACAGGAGGGCCGCGCGGTGAGCGAGCCATCGTTCACAAGCTGAGGTCGCGCCGCCGCTGTCGGCCACGGCGCGATTGAAACACGGAAGTCGGGACTTAACGGTCGTTTAACTGCCGCCGCTTTGCTTCGTCACACCGGCGTGGCGAGCAAGGTCGCGATGCGCGAAGTGTCGTAAACGCAGACGCGTTCCTTGAAACGCAGACCCTGCGGCGTCTCGACCAGCCAATCGTAATAACTGCCGGCCTGGTAGATGTGGCTGACGCCTTCGTTCAAGGTCTGCACCACGATGTAGGACGACGACACCCGCAAGCCGTCGCCACCGCGGGCGGTGATGCGTATGCCCGACTGCGCGTGGCGATAGCGATGGGCCTGGTAGATGTTGGCGTTGCGCAGCGAATAGACGCGGTCTTTCATCATGCCCTGGCTGTCGAGCAGCAGCAGAGGAATCGGGTAACCATACGCGTGGTTCTCGCGCGCGATCATCTGGTAGAGGCCGTCTTCGATGAAAAACTCCGGCCACGCTTCGAGTTCGCCTTCATCCAGCGTTGCACAGTAGTTGGCGAACAGGCGCTCGATGCGGAAATACAGATCGCGCTCGTCCATCACGCCCCCCAGCCCATCATGTTGCGATAGCCGCGCCAGAAGCCGCGAATCATGTGTTCGCTGATGAGGCTGGTGCCGCCGTCGCCATCGGCGCCGCCCATCGCCATGTAGGAGCTGTCGCCCGCCGCGCAGGATTCAATCGCGCGCTGCACGAGTTCGGTCGCCTCGGTGTCTTCCATGGAGATGTAGCCGGCCGGGCCAGCCAGATTGGCCTGCTTGAGACGCAAGCGTCGCAGCGCGACGTCGTCGTCCTGGTAGCCGAAGAAGTGAAATACCAGTTCGAATTCGCCGGCGCTCTTGGGCAACACCTGGCGCACCGCCATGGTGTTGTGAATCTGCTGGATGACGGTGCTCGGAAACAGGGTGTGGATATTGTTGCTGGTCTGCTCTTCGAATTCGCGCCGCACTTCCAACATGGAGGGATCGGCGAGTTTCAAGCCGGCGCGATAGGTGGCGATGTCATGCTTCTGATAATCACCAGCAGTGTCGTCGTCTTCCTGCGGCGTGGTGGTGATGATCGAATGCACACCGAGCCCATCGTCCATCACGCTGCGTCCGCGCATATTGGAGCGATAGATGTTGAAAGTGGTATGGAACAGGTGCAGCAGGCTGGCGTGGTAGGGGTCTTTGACGTTCTCGTAGTAGAGCTTCCAGTTCGACTTCGCGTACTGGCGCGTGCAGCCGAGATATTCGACCGGCTTGTGGAAGATGCGGTCCAGCCACGGCAGCATGCGCGGGCCGAGATAATCGGCAAGTGACGGCGCTGCCTGGGACAGGCTGCCGAACACCACGCCGCGATGCTCTTCGACGCGCACCAGCGGCAGGCCATGCTCAGCCATGTTGAAATCCGCCGGCATGCCGGTCTTGTCATTCAAGCCTTTCTGAAACGGCACCCCGCGCAGCCGTCCGCGTTCGTCGTAGGCCCATTGGTGATACACGCAGCGGTGGGCGCGCGCATTGCCGCGCAGTTCGCGACACACCATTGCGCCGCGGTGCGCGCAGCGGTTGACCCACGCCGCGATGTCATCGTCACGGGTGCGCGTGACCACCACCGGCGTGGTGCCGATGAAGGTGGATTTGAAATCGCCGGGTTTTCTGAGTTCGTCGGCCAGTGCCAGGAAATGCCAGGTCGGGCCGCGATAGATGCGTTCCTGCTCGCGCTCGAAGATGGCCTGCGAGGTGAACACCGCATAGGGCACCTCGCCACCGTCGCTGCTCGGCCACGGAAAGTCATCGAGGGCTGAGCTTGCGCCGGGGATGCTCATCGCGGTGCTCCTGCTGTGCGCGGTGGAGAGTGTCACCGCACCTTAAGAGCGCCTGTGCGGACGGTCAAGCGCCGGCCGTGACCTCGCCATAGATCGCCGCGATGCCGTCAAGCGCGGTCTGGTCGGCGTCGAGAAAACCATGGCGCGCCAGCGCCAGCAGCAGGCGCGGCGCATCCTGGCGCGCGGCGGGTGACAGTTCACAGACCTCGATGTCATTGAAACCGAAAGGTGCGCGGCGCGTGGTCAGCCATGCCGCGAGCGGCGCGAGATCGGCCGACAGCTGCATGCTCAAACCGTGTTGCTCCTTGCGCACCCTGAGACTCGCCGGGCTGGCGTCCGCACCGCCGTCGAACTGCCACTCGACGGACGCCGCGACCTCGAACGGCTGCCAGTTGCTGACGACGACATCGTCGACATAGCGATAACGCGCGTCTGGCACTTCGAGCGCGATGTCGGCACGGTCCGCGCTCCAGAAATTGCGCGTCACGCGTGGATAGACGATTTCTTCCGCCTCGGACAACCACGCGCCCCACCAGCTGAAGGTGCTGTTGGCAAGAACGATACGCCGCGCTTGCATGATGACTTTCAAGGTATCGAGCGCCGGCAAATGGAGATACTGCGGATTGAACGGCGCCAGCGCCGCGCGCACCGCATCATCGATGCCAAGACCACAGACGTAGACCCGCGCCGGCGCCATGTCGGCCAGCGTGTCGGTGTAGAAGCGCAGGTCTATCTGGCGGTCCAGCAATTTCATGTCTAGCGACTGGCGCAGATGCACCAGCACGTCGTGTTTGCCCAAGCGCGGCAGCAGCGGCGCAGGCGGCAGGGCAAGCCAGCGCGCAATGCGCTCGCGATAGGGCAGGTAGTATTCGGCGCGTTGAAAATAGCCGTGCAGCACGATGCGATGGCCGTGGCCGTGACGCAGCAGATAAGGGAGGTTGATGCCGTGGCCCGACCAGTTCTGCTTCTCGCCGATCACGTAGCGCAGCTGCGGATCATCGACTTCGTTGCCGGGCAGTGACTGCGGCGCATCGGCAAAGGCCGCGCTTTGCGTGACGAAGCGATCGACGATGCCCGACATCGCTTCGACCGCGCCCCAGCCGCGCGTGTCGGAGGGCGCGCGGCAGGTGAGGGCGCTGCCGAGTTCCTCGGCGAGGATGCGGCCCAGGGCGTACTGAAAGAGATTATTGCCGAGGTGGCCGAGATAGCGGACCTCGACAGTCATGCCATCCGCTCAGGACTTCGCGGCAATCTCGCGCAGCGCCTGCTCGAACACTTCCGTCGGCTGGCCGCCCTGCAGCAGGTGGCGCTCGTTGAGAATGATGGCCGGCACCGCGTGGATGCCGTGCTGGTGATAGAAACCTTCACGCGCGCGCACTTCCTCGGCGAATTCATCGCTGGCCAGCACCGCCGCCGCGCGCACCGCATCGAGTCCGACGGATTCGGCGACGGACAGCAGCACCGCGTGATCGCCCGGGCTCAAGCCCTGGGTGAAATAGGCATCGAACAGGGCGTGTTTCAATTCACGTTGCTTGCCTTCGCCATGGGCCCAGGTCAACAGGCGGTGGGCATCGAAGGTGTTGTAGATACGATCACGCTTGTCCATGCGGAACTCGAAGCCGAGCTCGGCGCCGCGCGCGCGGATGGCCTCGCGATTGCGCGCGGTGTCGGCCGGGCCCATGCCGTATTTCTGCATGATGTGTTCGTCGAGATCCTGGCCTTCGGCCGGCATCTGCGGATTGAGCTCGAAAGGCTGGAATTCGAACTCCACCTCAAGCTCGGGCCCGATGCGCGCGATGGCATCTTCCAGGGCGCGCAGGCCGATGATGCACCACGGGCAGGAGACGTCGGACACGAAGTCGATTTTCATTTGAGCGGGCATGACTGGCCTCCTGGAACGGTTCGAATGTCAGACTGAAGTGTGACGCTGAAAGAGCAATCGTCAGCGTTTATTGCCAGCCGACAATCTGATAACCCTTGTCGGCAAGACAGCGCTCAACATAGGCACGGTAGGCCGGATTCGGCGCGGCCGGCACGAACAGTTTCTGCACCAGGTTGACCGCCGCGCCGGTGGCGGCGCCAATGCCCGCGCCCTGCGCGACATTGCCGGCAATCGCGCCACCGATGGCGCCGGCGGCCGCGCCGGTGGCGGCGCCTTTGACGGTGTCCTTGGCGACGTCGCTGGCCTGGCCACCGTATTGGCTGGCGCCAGCGGCGGCGGCCAGGCGTCCGCATTCGGCAATGGCCGCGTCGCTGACACTGCGGTCGCCGCCGTTGGGGCCGGCGTAGATGACGGGCTGATTGCTGGCGCAGCCGCCGAGCAGCAATGCGGACACGAGTAGCAGTGGTCTCGGCATGATGAATTCCTGATGCAGTGACGAAATGCGGCGTGCCATTGGGCGCCGCGCCGCAGGCCGAGAATAACAGAGCATTTCCGGCCGTGCTGTCGTCAGCGTTTGATCAAGAGTTTCGCCCAGTCCTCCATGGCCGCTTCCTGGCCGGGCACGAGTTGTATTGCCATCTGGTGGTAACCGGCGGCGGCCATCGCCGCCACGCGTGCTTCGATTTCATCGGCGGTGCCGGTCAGGGACGTGAACTTCAGAATCTCAGCGGTGATGAACTGCTGTTCTTCCGGGCGCAGGTACATGAGATGGCCGGCATGCAGGGTGAGGTAGCGCGCATCGGCCGGCGTGTAGTTCTCGTAGAGCCTGCGATAGGCCTCGATCAGCGGCGCCAGCGGCGGCGGAATGCTGGCCTTGTCGCCGTCTTCCACCAGCCAGTGCCAGTAGATGGCGGGCCACGGCCCGGCTTGGGCGCGGGCGCGCGGCGAATCCGCCGCTTCGCCGGGCGCAAGAATGCAGCCGAGATTCAAACTGGTGGTGTAGATGGACGCCGGATCGCGATTTACCGTGCGACAGGCCTCGTGCAGGCGCGCCACGTCGTTCAGGGAATCGGGATTGGTGTAGGGGTTGATGAAGCCGTCGGCGATTTCAGCGGTGAGCTTGCGGCCCTTGGGACCAAAGGCCGACAGATGCACGCCGATGGGCGCCTCGCAATTGACGAACTGCCCGGGCATGTGTGGCGGATGCATGAACTGCATCTTGCGCGGCGCGCCTTCAAGCTCGGTCTCGACCAGCTCGCCGCGCCACAGTGCGCGCATCACGCGCGCGTATTCGCGGATGTCTTTGAGTTTCTGCGCCGGCAGACCCATGGTGCGGCGCGCGGTATAGCCGGTGCCGAGCCCGGCGACGACGCGCTCGGGCGCCAATGCGTTCAAGGACGCCATGGCGTTCGCCGCCACCGCCGCCAGGCGATTGGACGGCACCAGTACCCCGGCGCAGAGCTTGATGCTGCGCGTCTTGAGCGCGGCGGCGGTCATCGCCACCAGGATGTCGTGACACAGGAGCTGCGTGTCGTAGAACCACACGTGGGTGAAGCCCAGGGCTTCAGCGCGCGCGGCGATGTCGCCGGCGGCGGCCGTGGGAGTGAGGGCGATGCCGTAGTCCATCTAGAGATGTCCTGCTTTGGGTTTAAATCAAATCATTGTGGGTCAGACTTCAGTCTGACACTCGCGGCGCTGGCACAAGCCATTTCAATGAATGTCAGACTGAAGTCTGACCCACAGAAAGTAGCGAGCATCAGCCTTCCGCCAATTTCTCCATCGCCGCCGCTACGCCATCACCCACCGCATTCAGATGCGCGGCCACCGCGGCCTGCGCGGCCTGCGCATCGCCCGCGATCAGCGCGGCGCGTATCGCCTCATGGGCAGCGCGCACCGGTCGTGAAAAATACAGCGAGCCAAAAGCGAGCTTGATGTAGAAATCACTGCGATCCCACATGGTCGCGGCGATGGCGGTCGTCACCGGTGAGCGTGCGAGGCGGTGGATGAAGGCATGGAACAGAAGATTGAGACGGCGATAGGTCGGGTCGCGATCACCGGGCTTGCCGGCCTTGGCGGCGACCCCGTCGATATACGCACAGAGTTGTTTGAATTCCTCGACTTCGGCGGTCGTGCGGCGCGCGGCGGCAAAGGCCGTGACGGTGCCCTCAGCGGCGGCGAACAGTGCGAAGAAGTCCCTGACCTCGGCGGGCTGCGGCGTCACCACGCGACAGCCGACCTGCGGCACGATGTGCACGAAGCCGGCGCTGGCCAGGCGCTTGACCGCCTCCATCACCGGCACACGGCTGCAGGCGAGCTCACGCGTCAGTTCCACCACCGACAGCTTCTGGCCGGCGGCGTAATCGCCTTCCAGGAGGCGCGTCTTGATGTAGTCATAAGCTGCGTCGGCGCGCGCCGCCGGCGTATTGGCGCGGGCCGCGGACAAACCGTGCTGGACGTAGGGAGGCGCGCTCATGGTCGGGCCCAGGATGCGTTTGTCAAAGTGTGGATAGGCATTGGCATACTAATATATTAGACTCCGCCCCTGATGCCGACAGCCCTTGCCTGCCGTCGCGACACCGCCAGTACGACCGACAATTCATGGGCACGGACCACGCAGGTGGTCGGCGCCCGGGGAGATGATATGTTATGAAAATTCGCCTGGGCGCTTTCATGTTGCCGAGCGCGGGCGCCGCACCCGCCGATTTCGAGCGGGGCTTCGCCGGCCAGAATCCCAACTACTACCAGCGCGGTCTCGCCGACTGCGCGCGCTTGCTGCGCCAGGTCGAAGACCTGGGGTTCGACTTCTGTGCGTTCTCCGAGCATCACTTCCATCTCGAAGGGCTAGAGGTCTCGAACAACCCGGTGCTGCTCGGCCTGTGGGCGGCGATGCAGACGCGGCGCCTGCGCATCGGCCAGATGGGCAATGTGCTGCCGGCGCGCAATCCCATCCTGCTGGCGGAAGATCTGGCGATGCTCGACCAGATGTCCAACGGGCGCATGTGCGCCGGTTTCGCGCGCGGCTACCAGGCGCGCCATGTGATGACGGTCGGACAGAAGATGAACGCCGCCTACACCGCCGCCAACGATCCGGACTTCGCCGAGCACGACCGAGTCAACCGCGAGCTGTTCAACGAACACTACGCAATCATTCGCAAGGCCTGGGCCGAGCCGCTGTTTCGCCATGAGGGCGCGCATTGGACCATTCCACCGCGCGGCATCCGCTGGGATCACCCGGCAACCCGTGACATGGCGCCCGGCATGGTCGGCGACAGCGGCGAGCTTGAGCAGATTGGTATCGCGCCGCTGACCTTGCAGGTGCCGTCCAGCATCGAAATCTTCATGCCCTTCACCATGAGTCCGGCGACCATCGAGTGGTCCGCGCAGGAGCAGATCACGCCGATCATCTTCTCGCCCATCGAAGCCCATGCGCGCGGCGCCATCGAGCTCTACCGGGAGGCTTCGAACGCGGCCGGCCATCGCCTCGACTGGGGCCGCGGCCTCGGCCACTTCCGCGAAATCGTGGTGGCGGACACCGACGCCGAGGCGATTGCGATTCAGGAGCGCGGTCTCGGCTACATCTGGACCCGTTGGCATGACTGGTTCCATTTCAACGAGGCGCTGCGGCATCCCGGCGAGACCGGCGTTATTCCCAACACCCCGGCCAGCATGCGCGAACGCGGCTATTCGCTGTGCGGCTCGGTCGACACCGTCGCGCGCCAACTGGAAGCGATGATCAAGATGTTGAACACCGATCTCATCGTGCCGTGGATGGCGGTGGGACCGGCGCCCATAGACGGATTACTGAAAAGCAACGAGCTGTTGGTGGAAAAAGTGCTGCCCAAGCTCGGTATTGAATTGATGCAACGAAAGCCCACGCTGCGCGACGAATATGACGGCCGCGGCTGGCGCCAACAAAGTGAGGTTGAAGATGGCGGTGCGTAACGGACAACAATTCCTGGCGGGACTGCGCGACGGTCGCGAGGTCTGGTACGACGGCAAGCGCGTCGACGATGTGACGACGTTCGCCGAGTTCAACGCCGCCATCCACTCGATTGCCGCGCTGTATGACCTGCAGCACGACCCGCGTCATCGCGAGGTGCTGGTCACCGAGATCCCGGAGATAGGTCTGGCCGGTCGCGCGTTCGAGATCCCGCGTACGCTGGATCATCTGCGTCTCAAGCGCGAGGCCTACATGATCTGGGCGCGCGCCAACTGCGGCATGGTCGGGCGCAGCCCGGACTTTCTGAACGTGATGCTGGCGGCGCTGGCCGCCAAGCGCGGCTTCTTTGCCGAGGCGAGCCCGGCCGGCGCCGACGCGATGGTCAACTACTGGAAGCATGTCGCCAAGAACGACTTGTTCCTGACCCATGCGCTGCTCGACCCGCAGCTCGACAAGGGCAAGCTGCGCCACCAGCAATCGGATCCCGGCATCTGCCTGCGCGTGGTCGACGAGAACGCCGATGGCCTGGTGCTGTCTGGCATCAAGCGCATCGCGACCGCCGCGCCCTATGCCGATGAGCTTTTGGTGTGGCCCTTCCCGCCGACCTTCCAGGCCGGTGAAGAAGCCTATGCGAATGTCTTTGCGGTGCCGATGAACAGCAAGGGATTGAAGACCATCTGTCGCGTGTCCTATGCCAACCACGGTCAGCGTCGCGACTTCCCCTTGTCCTCGCGCTTCGACGAGATGGATGCGACGGTGGTGTTCGACAACGTGCTGGTGCCCTGGGACCGCGTGTTCGTCAATCAGAACGTGCCGCTGTTGAACCGCATGTATCGCGAAACGCGCATGCGTGAGCTGACCGCTCACCAGACCAATGCGCGACTCGAGGTCAAGCTTGGTTTCGTCTATGCGCTGGTGCAGCGTCTCGCCGAAGCACAGGGCCTGGCGTCGCGTCCCGAAATCATGGAAATGCTCGGCGAAGCGGTGGTGCGCATCGAGATGATCCGCAACACCACGCACTCGGCGGAACTGCAGGCCACGCTCGACCCGGAAAACGGCGTGCTGTACCCCGACCTGCCGGCCTTGCAGGTCGGGCGTGCCTACGGGCCCCTGGTCTATCCCGATCTCGTGCAGATGGTGCGGCGCATGGGTGGCGGCGCGCTGGTGCAGGTGCCGGTGTCGATGGATGAATTCGATTCACCGGTAGGCGCCGATATCGAGCGCGCGCTGCGCGGCGCCGAGATGTCGGGCGTCGCCAAGACCCAGTTGCTGAAACTCGGTTGGGACATCTGCGGCAGTGAGTTCGGCGCCCGTCACGAACTCTATGAACAGAACTATGCCGGTGAGCGCAGCGCTTTGATGGCCGGCATTCAGCGCGAATATGCGCGCAAGGGCGAGTGGCTCGATTACCTCGACAATTTCCTGGCGGCGCTATGAGCGGCGCGGAAACGGCCTATCGCAGCCTGTGGGGCGATTTGCGCGGTGCGTGTTTCGAGCAAGGCTATCTCGATGCCGGCGGCATCCGCACACGCTATCTGCGCAGCGGTCGCCAGGGTGCGCCGCTGCTGGTGATGCTGCACGGCACCGGCGGCCACGCCGAGTGCTATTCGCGCAACCTCGCCCAGCACGGCGCGCATTTCGACACCTATGCCATCGACATGGTCGGCCACGGCTGGAGCGACAAACCCGACACGCCCTATGAAATCGACGTGTATGTCGAGCATCTGCGTGCGGTGCTCGATACGCTGGGCTGTGAGCGTGCGCATGTTTCCGGTGAATCCCTCGGTGGCTGGGTGGCGGCGCGCTTCGCGCTGAAATATCCCGCGCGTGTTGAGCGCCTGTGCCTGAACACCACCGGTGGCGCGACCATGAACCCGCAGGTGATGGCCAAGATCAAAGCCTCGTCGCGCGCCGCGGTCGAGAACCCGAGCTGGGAGGCGGTGCGTGCGCGGCTGGCTTGGTTGATGGCCGATGCGGCGTCGGTGACGGATGACCTCATCGCCTGTCGCCAGGCCATCTACCAACAGCCGGGCTTCCTGCGTGCGCTGGAAAACATTCTGGTCCTGCAAGAGCCGGACATTCGTCTGCGCAACAACCTCAGCGCCGAGGAGTGGGCTGCAATTCGCGCGCCGACCTTGGTGGTGTGGACCAGCCATGACCCGACCGCACCGCCCAGTGTCGGTGAAGGTATCGCGGGCCTCATTCCCGGCGCGCGTTTCGCGCTCATGGACAACTGCGGCCACTGGCCTCAGTTCGAGGATGCGGCTACCTTCAATCGCCTGCACATCGATTTTCTGCTCGGTCACGCCTGAGGTTCCGCCATGACGGTCGCCGCCCTGTTCGCTTCCCATACGCCGCTCATGGACTACCACGCGCCGGCGCCCGAAGTCGCCAGTGAAGTGGCCGCCTGTCTCGCCGCGACGCGCGCCTGGGTGGCCGCCTATCAACCGGATCTGGTCATCGCCTGCGGGCCCGATCACTACAACGGTTTTTTCTATCGCCTGATGCCGAGTTTCTGCATCGGCACAGCGGCCGAGTCGGTGGGCGACTGGAACACGCCGGCCGGCCCTTTGCCGGTGGCGACGGAACTCGCGGAACGCTGTGTCGAGCATGTGCACGCCGCCGGTGTTGATGCCGCGATTTCCTATCACATGGAAGTCGACCACGGTGTCACGCAGTTGATGAAGCAGATGTTCGAGTGGGCCAGCATGCCGTCGATCATTCCGGTGTTCGTCAACTGCGCGGCGGCGCCGCGTCCGCCGCTGGCGCGCGTGATGGCGTTTGGCCGCGCCATCGGTGCGTTCGCCGCTGAACTCGATTGCCGGGTGCTGCTGACCGCTTCCGGCGGCATCTCCCATGACCCGCCGATACCGACCCTGGCCGGCGCGCCGGCGCCGGTGCGCGAACGCCTGATCATGGGCGGCGCCTTGAGCGCCGAAGCGCGCGCCGCGCGCCAGGAGCGCGTGCTGAGCGATGCCGCGCGCCAGGTCAGCGGTGACAGCGAGCGCACGCCGCTCAACCCCGAGTGGGACCAGGCCTTTCTTGACCATCTGCGTGACGATGATGAAGCCGCGATCCTCGCCATGGACGACGACAGCATCACGCGCCTAGGCGGCTGCGGCGGTCATGAGATTCGTGCCTGGATAGCGATGGCGGCCGCCGCGCGCGCGGCGGGCGTGCGCCAGTTCGAACTCAAGTACTACCGGGCCATTGCGCCGTGGGTCGCCGGATATGCGGTCATGACGGCGCAGTGACGCACAGCGCAATGAATGGGCGCGGCGCTGCATTTGGTTCAGGCGCGCCCCGCCAATTACTCAACTTGCCAACCGATTTGCAAAACGCACAGCGCGCTTTGAACTTCATCCCCTCGAAAGCTGACCCAGCGGCAGACGCGAAATAAACGACGCCACGACCGGCGACGTTTGCCGCGTATCGGCACAAGACAGCGAATCGAGAGGTGAAACATGAAGATTTTGAAAACGGGATTGGCACTGGCGGTGGCCGCCGCGATGGCCAGCGCGCCGGTGCTGGCGGACAACGGCAAGCATAAGAGCCGCGGCAAAGGCCCGAGCAAGGCGCCGCGCGTTTACGACGTCTGCGTGGACAGCACGACCGGCGCCAAGCTCACCAACTTCCCGCCGGCGGCAGGCGACCGCGTGACCGCGGTGGGCATGATCCTGCCGTCAGGCACATTGCCGACGGACGGCAGCGGTGACGCGACCTGCGTCGCTTACGCGGGCCAGAAAATCGGCACGTTTTTCGTCAACGGCACGTTCGTCAGCAGCTTTGCACCAGGCGCCATCAAGCTACCCGAAGCGGCGGATGACGATCTCGGCTACGTGAACTGGCATTTGCGCGTCGATGGCAAGGGCGCGATTGAAACCGCCGGCCCCATCAAGCAGTTCGTGCTGGGCGGCAGCTATCCGCAGGTGGTGACCGGTGGCACCGGCCGTTATCGCGGTTTGAAGGGTGAGATGAACACCACCATGCTCGGCGCCGGCGGCTTTCAGATCCGGGTGACCCTGCCGAAGAACGACTGATGATTTAAACGCGCTTCCATTGTGGGTCAGACTTCAGTCTGACCCACAATAGGGCCAAGCGGGCGTTTACCTCGCCGCCGCCCACGCCTGCAGTTCGGCGATGGCGCGATAACCACCGCTGCCCTCCAGCAGGCCATCGGCGCGTGCATCGTGAATGCACAGCACCGGACATAGCGGAATGCATACTCCGCAGTTGATGCAGTCCTGCTCATCGACGACAAAGCGCCCGAGGAAGTCGTCTTCCACGCGCGCGATGGCATCGACCTTGCCCGGGCAGGCGTGCTCACAGGCGCCGCAGCCTATGCAGGTCTGGTCGATGTAGAAATAGCCCTTGTCTGCTTTCGCCATGGTCGCCTACCTGCCGAGCGGAAATTCGGTGTCGAACGCCGCGGATGCGTTGACGAATTCCTGCAGGCTCTGGTTGTAGCGGTAGTAAAGATCCGACTGCAACGGATCGGCCGCCACCAGGGTCAGCGGCGTGCCCATGTGGCTCAAGTAATTCAAAGTCTGATCGAGCGCCGGGCGGCCGCCACCCGCGGCGATGCTTTCGATCATCTTGCGCCAGGTGGCGAGGCTGGCTTCGAGGCCGAAGTCGGCCGCGAGCGCGGCGGCGGCATCGACTTCACGCACGTCCACGGCTTCGAATTCTTCGAAGCTGACCTTGAAGTGGCGCGGCAGCTTGTCGGCCGAACCGTCGCTGACCGTGAACACCACGCTGCAATCGATGTAGCCGAGCTGTTCCTGACGCGCACGGTTGACGTTCATGAGGCGCGCCAGCGCCTCGAACCAGGCGACATGCGGAAACGCCAGCGTTTCACGTTGTTCTTCGCGTACCGCGCTCATGCTGCTGCCCCCCACGGAAACTCGGTCGGAATCGTGCAGCGCGCGCTGCGATCGAAGCCCGCCGCCTTGCAGCGCTGCAGATATTCCTGGATGAACATGCGCCACATGTGCGCGACGCCGCCCATGCCTTCATCGATCTTCTTCAGGCCGCCGCCGAGCAGAATGGCGATGGGTTCGATGAGCGCCGGCTCGACGAATGCCGACAGCACCACCTGTTCGCCGATGTCGCAGAAGCGATGCATCTGCTCTTCGGCCGCGGCGCGGTTGGGATGGGTGTCGAGATAGTTCTTGAATTCCAGCACGCCGTAGGACACGTGGCGCGCTTCATCCTGCAGGCAGCGGCGGAAGATCTCTTTATCGACATGGGTTTTGGCGATCATTTCGCCGGAGCGGAAGATCGACAGCACCAAGCCTTCGCCGAGCAGGTTCAAAAGGAAGGTGCCCATGGTGTGGGTAGGCGCGTTCAATATCGAAGTCAGTGCCCATTCGAAGCCCGGCGCCGCGTGCAAGAGACCGCCGCCGGCGATGGCGCGCTTGCGGAACACTTCCTGGTGACGCGCTTCGTCCATGATCTGGGTGGCGAGAAAGCTCTTCACTTCGAGGAAGTCCTGCGGAATGCGGTACATCCATTTGGCCGGGAAATCGCCGGCCGCGAATTCTATTTCGGTCAGGAAGGTGCACAGCTGACAGGTGGCTTTTTCGAGGTCGTCGGGCAGCGCTTCGAGTTCGTTCCAGGGAATGTCGCGCGTCGCGTTCCACTGACGGGCCTTGGCTTCTTCATAGAGGGTGATGATGTTGTCGGCCCACAGCTCGCCCTTGTCGACGACGGTGTATTCCTCGATGACCGGCATCTCGTGGCGATAGGGTTCGCGCACCGCGCCGCGCGGGGCAAAATTGAACCACTCGGCCTTGTCGGGCACTTCGCCGTAGCCGCGGATGCGATTGATGTCGGTGTAGGTCATGCCGCGCGAGGAGGGCTTGGCGCGCTTGCCCCAGTTGGCCTTGTCGGTGTTCATCCAGTGCAGGGAATAGCTGCCGCGGTGGATGTTCTCGACATTGCGTTCCAGCACTTCGGCCCAGACTTTGAATCGGCTGGTGTAGTTTGCTTCGTATTGGGCCAGGCCCTCATCGTCGAGATTGGCAACGATGGGTAACGGGCTCATGTCTTGGACGCGTGCGCTCATAATCGAGACTCCCCTGGGCAGTGTTGGTGATGCCGGCCGGTGGTCGGCAGTGGCGCAAAAGTCGTTCTTATTAACAAAACAATCAATAAGTAGTTTCCGTAGATTTTTGAATGGCTAAGCTTCGAAAAAATGCCGCAGCGCGGCAAAACGCTGGCGCACGGCGCCTGAATCCGACCGCGCGCCGTGCGCAGTTGCTGGCCTGTGCCATGCAGGTATTCGCGCGCCGTGGCCTGGGCGCGGCGCGCCATGCCGAGGTCGCTGAAGTCGCCGGCATGTCGGTCGCGACCGTGTTCGTGTATTTCCCGACCCGTGAGCTGCTGGTGCGCGCGGTGCTGGACGAAGTGGCGCGCTTCATCCACGACGATGTGCTGGTGCCCATCCAGCGCGACACGGTCAGCGCCCCCGAAGTGCTGCGCGAGTCGGCGGCGGCCTTCGCCGATTCCATCGACCGCCACCCTGACCATGCACGGGTGTGGCTGGACTGGAGCACGGCAGTGCGCGACGACGTGTGGCCGCTGTATCTCGAATTCCAGGAACGCATCCAGACGCTGCTCGTCAGCACCACCGAGCGCGGCAAGCGCGAGGGCAGCCTGTCGGCGGATCTCGACAGCGAGGATGCGGCACGGCTCCTGATCGGAGCGGCCTACATGATTGCGCAGATGAAGATTGCTGAAATCGACAGTGCGCGGGTACGGCACTTCATTGAATCGCTGGTGGCGGGCTTCCTGTTTCGCCCCGGCGGTGGTGAGCGCTGAAGGGTTCGCGCCGCGAAGACGCGAACCCTTGCAGAGCGCGGCTCAGCCGCGCGCGCGACGCCGACGTGCGAAGCCCAGACCCGCCAAGGCCGAGCCCAGCAACGGCAGGGCCGCCGGCACCGGCACCGCGCTCGGCGCGGCCGTGAACAGCGCGCGACCACCGGCTTCGGTGCCGATCACGGCGAAGGTTTCATCGCCTGGGCGCTTCCAGCTCAGTTCGTTGACGAACTGCCCGCCCTGTTCCCAGCCGAGCATCGTAAGGCTGTAGAAACCGGCGTCCAGATTGAGCGTGACGAAGCTGCTGTCCGGGCCGCGATCACTGTCCAGCGACACGATGCGCTCACCGCCGAGCAGCAAATCAAAGCCGTCGTCGGTGTGGGCCTGAAAGGAATATTCGCCACTGACCGTCACGTTCAGGAAACCTGAGTAGCGCACCGCGAAGATGTTGTCGAAGTTCGGCGTGGCGACGTCGACCGGGGTCAGCGCGCCCACGCCCACGCTTACACCGCTACCGCCATTGGACGCGTCGAAGAAATCGATGTCGGCGCTGACCAGGCTGAACTGCTCGCCGCCGCTGCCGAGCACGTTCACCGCGTCGGCAATGCTGTGCGGTGGTACTTCGGCGCGCACCCACAGGGAATTGATGCCATCGCCATCCACGGCGAGAGCCGGCCCGTTGGCCACCGGCGCGGCTTCGGCCGCTACTCCCGTCAGGCCCAGCACGAGCAGCGCGGCCAGCGACGAAGCGCGTGTGAAATTTTCCATTGCAATGACTCCTTGAAAGGCAAATGAAACCCGCTCGACGGCGCACGCGGTGTGCGCCGTCGCCTACAAACCTACCGGTATTGCAATGGAAACAGCGCCAGCACGCAGCCGGCGGGGTGGCGAAGTCAGTCACAGTTCGAGCGCTCGCGGCGCCCTTCAGTCGTCCGCGTCGGCCAGGCCCGGGAACATCACATCGGTATAACCAAAAAGCGTGAAGTCGGTGATGCGCATCGGGTAGAGGATGCCATCGAGGTGATCGCATTCGTGCTGCACTACGCGCGCGTGAAAGCCGCTGACCTCGCGTTCGATGAGTTGGCCGTCGAGATCGACACCGCGATAGCGCAGACGCGCATGTCGCGGCACCACGCCGCGCAGGCCCGGCACCGACAGGCAACCTTCCCAACCGTCTTCGAATTCAGGGCCGATGGCGGTGAGCTCAGGGTTGATGAGTATGGTCTCGGGCACCGGATCGGCATCGGGATAGCGTGGATTGCGCGCGTTGGCATCGCGGTAGCCGAAGATCACCACGCGCAGGCCGACGCCAATCTGCGGCGCGGCGAGGCCCGCGCCATTGGCGGCATGCATGGTGTCGAACATATCGGCGACCAACGCGCGAATCTCGGGCGCGCCCGGGTCGGCGACGCGTTTGGAAGTTTCCAGCAGGCGCGGGTCGCCCATGCGCAGAATGTCTCGAATCACCGTATCGCCTCGTCGTCGTTTCGTGCGCTGAGCATAGATCAGGGCTGCATCCGCGTTACACCCCGTCACGCGGATTCAACATCCCGGTCGGCGCAGGCATACTCGCGCTCGCCCCATCACGACCCCAGCGCGGAGCGCAGACAGACATGAGCGACAGCAGCCAGTACGGCCTCTTGAAGGAGCGTCGCTTCCTGCCTTTCTTTCTCACCCAGTTCTTCGGCGCCGCCAACGACAACGCCTTCAAGTTCGCCTTCACAGCGCTCGCCACCTACAGCGCCGCCGAGTGGGGCGGGCTCGCACCGACCAGCGCCGGGCCTGTCATCGGCGGCATATTCATCCTGCCGTTTCTGTTGTTCTCGGCCACCGCCGGCCAGCTTGCCGACAAGTACGACAAGGCGCGCCTCATCCGCCTGGTCAAGAATCTCGAGCTCCTGTTCATGAGCGGCATCGCCGCCGGCTTCCTGTTGCACATGGCATCACTGCTGTTCGTCGGCGTGTTTCTGATGGGCATGCATTCGGCGCTGTTCGGGCCGGTCAAATACGCCTACCTGCCGCAGCATTTGCAAGACGAGGAACTGGTGGGCGGCAACGGCATCGTTGAAATGGGCACCTTCGTCGCCATCCTGCTCGGCACCATGCTGGGCGGCGCGCTGATTGCCATTCCCGAGGTCGGCGCGCATTACGTGGCCGGCGTGTCGATGGTGCTCGCCGTGTTCGGCCGCATCTCGGCCGGCTTCGTGCCGCCCTCACCGGCGCCGGTGCCGAATCTCGTCATCAACTGGAACCCGCTCAGCGAGACCTTGGCCAACCTGCGTCATGCCCATGGCAATCGCACGGTGTTCCTGTCGCTGCTCGGCATTTCGTGGATGTGGTTCTTCGGTTCGGTGTTCCTGACCACCTTCACAGGCTTTGCCAAGGAGAATCTCGGTGGCGATCAGAATGTCGTGACCTTGCTGCTGGCCATCTTCTCGGTCGGCATCGGCGCCGGCTCGCTGCTGTGCGAGCGCCTGTCGGGACACAAGGTCGAGATAGGTCTCGTGCCTTTCGGCTCGATAGGCATGACGGTGTTCGCCATCGATCTGTGGTGGGCGTCCTGTGGGTTCGCGCCCCATGGGCTGCAAGGGCCCGGCGCCTTCGTGGCCAACAGCGAGCACTGGCGCGTGATGGTGGATCTGTTCCTGCTGGCGATGTTCGCCGGCTTCTACAGCGTGCCGCTCTACGCCCTCATCCAGAGCCGTTGTGAAGCCTCGCACCGCGCGCGCGTGATTGCCGCCAACAACATTCTGAATGCGCTGTTCATGGTGGTGTCGTCGCTGATGGCGGCCGGCCTGCTGCACGCCGGCCTGAGTCTGCCGCAGCTCTACCTGGTGCTGGGCCTGCTGAACGCGGCGGTGGCGGTCTACATCTACCTGCTGGTGCCGGAGTTCCTGATGCGCTTCATCGTGTGGATGCTCATCCACACGGTCTATCGTCTCGACAAGCGCGGTGTCGAACATTTGCCCGAGGCGGGCGCCGCCCTCATCGTGTGCAACCATGTGAGCTTCGTCGATGCGCTCGTGATCGCGGCGGCCTGTCCGCGCCCGATACGCTTCGTGATGGATCACAATATTTTCAAGCTGCCGATCATCTCGTTCGTATTCCGCACCGGCCGCGCCATTCCCATCGCGGCGGCGCGCGACAACCCGAAGATGACCGCGCGCGCTTTCGATGAAGTGGAAAAGGCGCTGGCCGACGGTGACCTCGTCGCTATCTTCCCCGAAGGCCGCATCACCGACACCGGCGAACTCTATCCCTTCAAACCCGGCGTCACACGCATCCTCGAACGCAGCCCGGTGCCGGTCATTCCGATGGCGCTGCGCGGCCTGTGGGGATCGTTCTTCTCACGCAAGGACGGCCAGGCGATGAGCAAGCCGTGGCGCTTGCGTCCGTTGCGCAAGATTGCCCTGGAGATTGCCGCGCCGGTCAGCGCGGTGGAGGCGACGCCGCAAGCCTTGCAGGACAAGGTGGCGGCGTTGCGCGGGGAGTGGCGGTAGCGTGATGTCGCCACCGCCATTGTAGGTGCGAATTCATTCGCACCTACAAAGGATCACACCGCGAAGCGGAAGGTCTTGCCGTCCTTCACTATCTTGCCGCACACCGGGTCGGCGAAGTGCGTGCCGAACACCGTCACCGGTTTGTCGGCGTAGCGCTCGAGGAAGGCCTGGCGCGTGCTCATGGCCGCCGGGCTGTCGTTGTCGAAGGGCGTGACCCAATCGGGACGCGCGATCTGACAGGGGTGATGCATCATGTCGCCGGTGATGATGGCTTCCTCACCCTTGGACGCGATGTGCACGCTGACATGGCCGGGGGTATGCCCAGGCGTCGGCTCGAACCACACACCCGAGCCAACCTGGTGATCGGGTTTGACGAGATCGACCAGGCCGGCCTCGAACACCGGCTGCACGGATTCCTGGAACACCGGGCCAAAATCATCCTGGTGGTGCTGCCAGTGATTGAATTCCGACTCGACCATCACGTAGCGCGCGTTCTTGAACGTCGGCACCCATTTGCCGTTGACCTTGCGGGTATTCCAGCCGACATGATCGACATGCAGATGGGTGCAGATCACGGTGTCGATGGAATCCGGGTCGTGGCCGAGCTTCTTCAGGTTGTCGATGAAGGGGCGCTGCATGTTGGCCCAGGCTTCGAGCGCCAAGGTCTTGTCGTTGCCGATGCAGGTGTCGACCACCATTTTTCGGTCCGGCGTCTCGATGATCATCATCTGGATATTGAGGATGAGCTTGCCGTCAGGCGTGACGAAATGCGGCTTCAACCACGGAATGGTGGCGAGGTTTTCCGGCGTTGCATCGGGCAGCACCGGCACCGAACCGCTGTCGTCCTTGAGTTCGATGAGTTGGGTGATGGTGGTATCGCCGAATTTCCACTTGAGCATGATGGTCTCCCCAGGTTGGTGATGTGTTTGTTGCCACGCGCGACATGCGCCGGACTTGCGGGCAAGCATACCCTGCGCGCGCGCGCGCTGGCGACGCTCGCGGCCGCGGCCGCGCGTGGCCCATAATCATTCATCCATTCATTCATGAAAGCGCGCGGGAACCCGACGATGAAATTGACCCTGGCCTGCCTGCGTCTGTGCGCAGTGCTGCTTCTGTCCACACCGTTGGTGAGCCTGGCCTGCGACACCGATGCCGACTGTGGCACGGGTGGCACCTGCATCAAACGCGAGAAGCGCGCCCGCGGTGTGTGCTATGGCGGTTCACGCAGCGCGCCGCGCGCCGACCCCGCCGAGGAGCAGGCCGCACCCGATATCGCGCCCGACGTGCCCTTGCAGCCCGTCACCGGGCAGCGACGTGAAAATGCCAAGGCCTGGCTCGGCGATCCCGATCAGATGATCAAAGAGAATTTGCCGGGCAAGGAAGTCGGCGGTGCTTGTATGGTGACCGCCGATTGCCCGGCCGGATTCGATTGCGTGATCGCGGGCTTCGAAGGCCATTGCGTAAAGCTGTGAAAAGCCCCAGGCCTGGCTCCCAGGTTTCAGTCGACGCCCGGCACCGCCACCAGGAAGCCGGTGTCGGCATGGGCAAGGCGCAGCGGGATGGCGGCCTGGTATTCGGCTGAGTCATACCACGCTTGCGCGGCCGCTTGGTCTGCGAACTTCAACAGCACGTAGCGCGAGTAGGGGGACTTGCCTTCGAGGCTCACGGGCGCGTCGCTGACCGCCAGCACTTCAACCTTGTGTTCGACCAGACTGGTGAGCGCCGCGCTCGCATAGTCGCCGTATTTCACTTCGTCGTTGATGTTCAAGCCGGCCATAACATAGACGCTCATGCGCAGTCCCTCGAGGTGGTCAATGGATTTGGAAAACAGTCGGCGCGAGTATGACATTTTGCATACCCTGCGATACGCGCCGCGCGCTTAGAATCGGGGCACGCGCACATGATGCACGGACACAGCACGGGGTGAGTGGATATGAGAGCGGACGACGCGGCCACGGACTATGAATTCAAACCGGGCATCAGCAAGAACATCATCATCTGTTGCGACGGCACCTGGAACTTTGCCGCGCAGCAGGACGAGGGCGAGAGCGCGCCGACCAATGTCTACAAGCTCTATCGCGCCATCGACCCCGAGCGCGATGACCACGGCACCCCGCAGCTCGCGTGGTACGACGAAGGGGTGGGCGCGGAACTCGGGATAGCCGGCAAGCTGCTGAGCCTGGTCGGCAGGCTGCTGGCGAGCAAAGTGCCGGGCCTCGAAAAGCTCGGCCCGCTGATCGAAGGCGCCACTGGTCTCGGCGTCGCCGAGAACATCCGCGAAGCCTATGTGTGGCTGTGCCGGGTCTATGCGCCGGGCGATCGCATCTTTCTTTTTGGTTTCAGTCGCGGCGCGTTTCAAGTGCGCAGCTTGAGCGGCCTCATCCATACCGTCGGCCTGTTGAAGTCCTCGGCGCACAACTATTCACGCACGGCCTTCGACAAGTACCGCCAGTTTCGTCCGACCCGCAGTGACAAACAGGATGTGCGCGGCAACGTCGCCGAGGAGCGAGCGGCTCTCGCGCCGGACGAGCGCGCCCTGTTTCACGATCACGAGAAACTGCGCATCCATTTCCTCGGCGTATGGGATACCGTCGCCGGCCTTGGTCTGCCGATGTGGGGCTGGAGCTTCGAGCTGTTCCGTCTCGGCACCAGCTATCACAACGCCGCGGTCGTGCCATCGGTCGACAACGCCTGCCACGCGGTGGCGATGGATGAGTTCCGTTCGAGCTTCATGCCGGTGCTGCTCAAGCGTCCCGCCGGTTTCAGCGGTCAGCTGGAACAGAAGTGGTTTCGCGGCGCCCATGCCGACGTGGGCGGCGGCTACCGTGATGCGCGGCTGTCTGATATCGCGCTCGACTGGATGATGGAGCGGGCGGAAGCGGCCGGCCTGCGCTTCGTGCCGCGCCCGCGTCTGAAACCTGAGCCGGACACCCTTGGCTCCCTGCATGATGAAGTGGCGCGCTCGTCGGTCTATGCATTGGCCGGCTTGTGGCCGCGCATGTTTCCGCTTTCACAAGCTCTGCGTGCGCAGATCCGCGAGGTGTTCGGCGCTGATGCCGATGCCTTCGAAGATATTGGCGAATGGCATGAGTCGGTGAGTGCGCGCGGCGCGCGTCTCGCCGCCGAGCAAGCGCGCGCGGGCCACGGACACGATTCCCGTTTGCTGCGTCTCGCCACCGCGCCCGACCAGGACGCGCCGGCGCTGTGGAACCGCGCCGAACCCGATCCGCGCGACCTCGCATGGCGCCTGGTATTGCCGGCCGCGCCCGCGCAGCGCTTCGTGGTCTATGCCGAACGCATCTGGTCACCGAGCGGCATGGTGCTGATCAAGGGGCGCCGCTACCACTTGCGCGCGCTGAGCGAGTCGGAAACCTCGCGCGCCAATCAAGCCCTGTGCACCGGCAAATGGTTCGACCTCGACGACCCGGCCGACGCCAATGGCAAGAGCAGTCTGCGCACCCTCTACGAAAGCCTGCGCGCCGGCAAATTTCTGCCGCTGCGTTTTCTGTTCGCCGGCGCCAAGCGCTATCCCGATGCGCGCTGGTTTGAATTGATGGGCATGATCAATCGCCCCACCCATTGGGACCGACGCACGCTCTCGCCGCTGTGGTTGCTGTTCTACCTTTTGGTGCGCGACCCGCGTGAGCTGTTGTTCCGTCAATTTCCATTGGGCGCCAATGTCAGCTTCGTGGCCAAGGCCAGCGGCCCCTTCTATTGCTACGCGAATGATTTATGGATGGCGGCCGGCAACAACTCTGGCGCGATGGAAATGGAGATCAGCGATATCGGTGACGAGGCGACGCCCGCGCCTGCCGACGCACAGCAGCCCGGCGATGAAAGAACGCTGGTGTGGCTGATGCGCGCCGCGCAGGTCAGCATACTGCTGGCGCTCGGCGCAGGCCTGGCGTGGGCTGCGAACTATTTGCTCGGCAGCCCGCTTTAACGCCGGCGCCGTGAACCGCCGCCACCGAGCAGCGAGCCCAGCACACCGCGAATGATCTCGCGGCCGACCGTCGAACCGACGGTGCGGGCGGCGGATTTGGCGATGGTCTGCGCGAGGCCCTCGCGCTTGCCCCCGCGCGGCCCGGTGCTGCCGAACAGCACGTCGGTCAAACCGCCGAGCAGGCCGCCGCCGTCGTCATTGTCTGCCGCCGGCGCTTCGCTTTGTTGCGTCATGGGCGGCGCCTGGCGAGCCGCCGTTTCGCGCATCTGGTCGGCGGCCGGCGCGGTCTCGGCCGCGCGCCCCTTCAATTTTTCGTAGGCCGATTCGCGATCAACGGTTGCCTCATACACGCCGGCCACCAGCGAATTGCTGATCAAGGCTTGGCGTTGTGCGGCCGTGATCGGACCAATCTGGCTGCCGGGCGGCACGATGTAGACGCGCTCGGTCACGCCGGGCCGTCCTTGTTCATCGAGCAGGCTGACCAGGGCTTCGCCGACCGCGAGTTCGCCGATGGCCGTTTCGATGTCGAGGCCGGGATTGGCGCGCATGGTGGTGGCGGCGGCTTTGACCGCTTTCTGATCGCGCGGCGTGAAGGCGCGCAGCGCATGCTGCACGCGGTTGCCGAGCTGGCCCAGGATGGTGTCGGGAATGTCGAGCGGATTCTGGGTGACGAAATACACGCCGACGCCCTTGCTGCGCACCAGGCGCACCACCAGCTCTATGCGTTCGACGAGCGCCGCCGGCGCGTCCTTGAACAACAGGTGCGCTTCGTCGAAGAAGAACACCAGCTTGGGTTTCTCGACGTCGCCGACTTCGGGCAGGGTTTCGAACAGCTCCGACAGCATCCATAACAGGAACGTGGCGTAGAGGCGCGGCGCCGCCATGAGTTTGTCGGCGGCGAGGATATTGATGACGCCCAGGCCCTGGTCGGTCTGCATGAAGTCGGCGATGTTGAGCATCGGCTCGCCGAAGAACGCATCGCCGCCCTGCTGTTCAATCTGCATGAGGCCGCGCTGGATGGCGCCGACGCTGGCGGCGCTGATGTTGCCGTAGTCGGTGGTGAAATCGCGAGCGTTGTCGCCGACGTATTGCAGCATCGCGCGCAGGTCTTTCAGATCGAGCAGTGCCAGACCGTTGTCGTCGGCAATCTTGAATACGAGGTTCAGCACGCCGGCCTGCGTTTCATTCAATGCCAGCATGCGCGTGAGCAGCAGCGGGCCCATGTCGCTGACCGTGGCGCGCACCGGGTGACCCTGCGCGCCGAATACATCCCACAGGGTGGTCGGGCAGGCCTGCGAGGCCGGCGTATCGAGATGTCGCTCGGCGAGGATGGCGGCGAGCTTGGCGCTCACCGTGCCGGCCTGGCTGATGCCGGTCAGGTCGCCCTTCACATCGGCCATGAACACCGGCACGCCGATGCGGCTGAAATTTTCTGCGAGGGTCTGCAGGGTGATGGTCTTGCCGGTGCCGGTGGCGCCGGTGATGAGGCCGTGGCGATTGGCGAGGGCCGGCAGCAGATGACATTCAATGGCATCGCGCTGGGCGACGAGAAGCGGGTCGGCCATGACGAGAATCTCCGCGGATTCGAATTTGCGTTGTTGTGTGGTTCAGACTGGAGTCTGAACCACAATGGAAGATGTGACGAGTGCCTAGCCGGCCGCCAACCTCACCGCCAACGCCACGTAGGGCGGCACGATGGCGGCCCACGAGGCGAAGCGCGGATCCGGCGCACGGCCGCTCTCGTAGAGATGCACGCCGAGCTGGATGATGGCGGCGACCTTGGCCACTTGTATCGCCTCGTAGCGATGCATGTCGATGACGGTGCGTCCGGTCATCGTTTGCCACTCATCGATGGTGCGACTGCGCGACCACCAGCCCGGCAGTTCATAACCGGCCGAGCCGAGCGCCGCTGCGCCTTGATCGTAGAACTGCAGCACGTAGCCCAAATCCAGCAAGGGATCGCTGATGCCGGCCATTTCCCAGTCGAGCAGGGCTAGCATGTGACCGTCGCGGTTCCACAGGGTGTTGCCATGCTTGGGGTCGCCGTGGATGGGGCAGGGCGGACCGGACGGACGCGGCGGTCGTGCCACCAGATCTTCCAGCACCGCGACCAAGTCCTGCGACGCCTCGGCGCCACGCGCGACCTCCAGCCAATGCTGCGCTTCCTGCACGACGCTGCGCGCCGGCGCCGGCATGGCATCCACCGGCAGACGATGGACCTTGGCCACCGCGCCTATCCATTGCGCGCACATCGCATCGCGGGCCGCCTCTGGCAGCGCCTTCACCCACTCCGGTGTGACGTATTCAAAGGCCTCGCCTTCGAGGCATTCCATGATGAAGAACGGGTCGCCGATGAGCGCGCCATCGGTGCACAGCTCGTAGACCTTGGGCACCGGCGGTCCGTCGGGGTGCCGGCCCATGGCATCCAGCACCGCGTGCTGCGCGGCCATGTCATAGGGCGGCAGCAGGCCTTCCTTGGAGGGCGGCATGCGCAGGATGCGGTTGATGCCTTCGAGCCTGTAGGTCTCGTTGGAATGCCCCGTGGACAAGGCAGTGATCGACGTCAGCGCCGCGCCCACCCCGAGATAATCGCGCAGGCCTGCCAGCATGCGCGTCATATCGCGTGACATCGCCGCTCAACCGCGCGTCTTGGTCGACGACAGTTCCATCTCCGGCCATTCGCCGAGCACGATGGGCTCGAACAGGCCGTAACCCTTGGCATCACCTTCACGCACTTTGACGATGGTGTCGCGCACCGCGGTGGCGAGACGCTTGCGCACTTCGGGCGCGGTCATGTCGGGGATCTGTTCGCCGTCGAGGTTCAGCGCTCCGCGCCAGTTGCCGTGCTTCTTGCCGTCGAAGCCGAGATAGAGCGCGGTCGACAGGTAGAAACCCGATTCGCCCATCACTTCGATGTCGACCTTGTTGGTCTCGCCGTTCAGCATGTCGATGTAGAGATAACCACCCAGCAGGCGGCGCGTGTCGTCGTCGTAACGCAGCACCGGGCGCACACGGGCGATGCGCTCCTGGCGACCGTCGGCATTGTTGCGATAGCCGGAGAAATAGAACACTTCATCGCCGCGAATCTGCAGATAGAAGTGGTATTCGTATTTGGTGCCGTCGGGTTTCTCCAGCAGCAGCGGTGACCAGTTCAAAAGGAACTTCGAATCCTCGAACTTGCGCTCGCCGAAATCGCGGGCCGGTCGCAGATCGGTCGGTGGTGCGCCGACGTCGAGTCGCACGCCCCACGAATGATCGCGCCACGAGAACCATTCCTCGGGCTTGATGATTTCGCGCTTGCCGTCGATTTCAACCCAGCCGCTCGGCGCGCCAGCCTGGTGATAGCGCACGACGTTGGAGACGATACGAAAGCCGCGCTCGTCGCGTTGGATGTGGCGGTCTTCGAAGAAGCACGGATGCACGGCGTCGAAAGTGAGATCGAAACTGAGCGGAATGACGCCGTTTTTGTCCAGCGTCCAGCGGATCTTCTTCTGCGGCTCGATGACCTGGTAGGTGATGGGGCCGACCTTGGTCGCGAGCGGGTCTTGCGAGAGTTCACGACTGGCGCGGATGGTCCATTGTTCCTTGCCGCGCGAAATGCCGGCGAAAGCATCCATCACGTCGCGGTTCTGGTAGCGGCCCAAACCGCAGTCAATCTGCAGAGAGCCGTCCTTGCGCGAACTTGGCGTCCACAGTTTCTCGGTCCACGACAGATCGGACTCCGCCACAGTCGCGAAGGTGTCTGCGATTTGATGATTGAGTTGCTCGTCGGCGTCGAGCAGTTTGCCTATGCCTTGCATGATTCTCCCCTCTCTTGCAGTCATTGATGCGGATTCGTTACTTGTCGGGCGCGAATATCGAGTGCCACACGACGTGGGACCAGGTGTCGATGAAAGCTTGGCGCTGCGCGTCGTCGAGGCCTTTGCCGTATTGCACATAGGTGTGATTGACCGACCATGACAGCACTTCGGCCACCATCGGCGGCAGGCCCGGGTGCGCGCGGCCGCTGGCGGCGATGCGCTGCACGGCCTGACGGCTCTCGGCCACGAATCGTTCCAGCATGCGGGTATGGAGATTGGCGACCTGGCGGTCGTAGGGCGCGGTCTCGGCGGCGGCGGCGAGGATCGCATGATGTTCGAGATAGGCATCGAAGAAGCGCGCCATGGCGGCGCGCAGGTCTTCGAAGCGCGCATCCTCGGCGTGCACGAACCACAGGCCGCCGGCGCCCACCACTTCATCGGCGACGCGCGCGATGAGGCGCGCCACCAGTTCGCCTTTGTCGCGGAAATGGAGATAGAAGGTGGCGCGCGCGATGCCCGCCTCGCGGGACAACGCATCGACCGAAATGGCGGTGATGGTCAGGCCGCGGTCGAGCAGACGCTCCAGCGCCTGCTGCAGGCGTTCTTCCATGTTGAGCGCGACATCGACATCGTTGCGGGCGCGGCGGGTGACGCTGGCCATGGTCTATCCTCGTGGCAGGGAGGCGCGCCGGCATGCGAGCGCCCAGCGAAGATAGAGCCGGATGCAGCGGCTAGTCAATGCGTCTAGACAGTGTGTCCATCCGTTGCCTATATTCGCGGTCACTAGCGATACAAACACTGAGGGGAGAGCGGCTATGTCGGTCATCGAAAGCGATGCGCTCGGTCGGGCGCAGGAATTCCAGCACGGCGGCAAAGGTCCGGTCACAGCCTCCCGTCATCGTCGCAACGCGGTCATCTATGCCCTCCTGTGTGTCGCCGCGCTGACCCCGGCCTGGCTCGATGCCTCGGCCGCCTGGCAGACCGCGGGTCTCGGTCTGTTCCTGCCCGGTGGCGGCTTCTTCGCCCTCGGCGGCGGCTGGCTGTTGATGGTGCCGGTGGTGCTGGCCTTGTTCTGGGTGTCGTGCATCGCGTGGTTCTGGAGTGGCATGGTGGTCGCCCCGCTGACCGTGTGGCTGGGCTCGGCCGCGCTTGCCGGCAGTCTCGCCGGTGAGGCCATCTGGGCGCCGGGCATGGCCCTCGCGCCGATGGCCGCGGCCGGCATCTTCCTGTGGTTCCAGCACAAGACCAATCAGCGCCATGCCGCAGACCGTGAGCGCTTCGCCATGCGCCAGCAGTTCTTTGCCGCTTCGCGCGCCGAAGTGGTCGAACGCGTGCAAAGCGAGCCGGCCCTTGGCAGCCGCGAACTCGACATGGAGCAGCTCTCGGCCGCGCGCTACGTGCTCGACCGCGCCCTGCAGCCGGTCGGTCAGTTCAAGGGCTACACCGTCATCGACCAGTTCCAGCCCGCCGCGCTGCGCTACCAGATCAACCACCTCGGTTTTGCGCTCGGCATGATGCAGGGCCATTACACGCCCAACTTCAGCGGCTACCTGGGCCAGGCCCAACGCAACCTCATCGAGACCTATCTCGCCAGGAAGGTGTGGGACTACTGGGTGCTGGAGTCGATGTGGGGGCACTTCAATTTCAGCAATTTCGACCCGGCGGCCAAGGACAACATCATGCTGACCGGCTGGTACGGCATGCATGTGAACCAGTACATGCTGAACTCCGGCGACCACCGCTACGGCGAGCCGGGCAGCCTGACCTTCCGCCTGAACGAAAGCACCGCCTTCCCGCACAGCGCCCACACCCTCGCGCAGTCGGTGCTCGGCAATTACCAGCATTCGGATTTCTTCCTCTACCCCTGCGAGCCGAACTGGGTCTACCCGGTGTGCAATATGTACGGCCTCGCTTCGCTGGCATCCCACGACGCGGTGTTCGGCACCACCTACGCGCAGACCTCGCTGCCGAAGTGGATGGACATGCTCGAATCGGAATTCATGGACGAGAAGGGTTCGATCATCGGCTTGAGATCCTACTGGACCGGTCTCGAGATCCCCTTCTACGCCGGCGAAGCGGGCTTCGCGTTCTTCGCCAACTGCTTCTCGCCGGCACTGGCGCGGCGCCTGTGGGCCATCGGCCGCAAGGAACTCGCGTTCTGCATCGCGCCCGACGCCAACGGCGCGCCACGTCTGTCGATTCCGCGTGAAGCACTGTCGTGGCTCGACACCATCGACCCTGGCCACTACAAGCCGGGTGCGCTGTTCGCCTATGCGGCGGTGGCGATGTCGGCACGGGAATTCGGCGACGATGAACTGGCCGAGGCGGCGTTGCGCTCCATGGACCAGGATTGCGGTCGCATCGACGACGACGGCGCGGTCAGCTATCGCGAGGCCTCGTGCCTGGCCAACGTGTGGGCGGTGGAAGCGAAGCTCATGCGCACCGGCGATTTCCGCAATTCCTTCGTCAAGGGGCCGGCCGCGAGCGCCTTTACGGGCCCGCAACTGGCCGAGGCCAGCTATCCCGAAGTACTGGTCGCGAAGGCCACCAGCACCGGCAATGACCTAGACCTCGTGCTCTACCCGGGGCGCGGCAATGGTCGCCACAAGCTTGGCCTCGCGCGTCTCGCGCCCGGTGCGAGCTACCGTATCGCCGGTCGGCCGGATCTCGATTTCCGCGCCGATGATGCCGGCACGGCCAGGCTCGAAGTCGAATTGAACGGCCGCACGGCGCTCAATATCACTCCCGCCTGATCCACCTCATGCGTGGCCGCCGCGTGCATCGACGCACGCGGCGGCCGCGCGCTACCATGCCTTCACTTCACGTGCCGCGCGCAATGCGCCGCATGTGCCACCGAATCCATTTCAGGCAGCAGCAGGGGAACCACTATGTCCGATGTCTACATCGCCGGCGTCAGCATGACCAATTTCGGCAAGCATATCGATCGCACGCTCAAGAGCCTGGCCGGTGAGGCCCTCGAAGGCGTATTGAAGGATGCCGGCTGCGACGTGAAGATGGTCGAAGCCGTGTTCTTCGGCAACTGCGTGCAGGGCCACATGGAAGGCCAGGACATGGTGCGCGGCGAGATAGCGCTGCGCCCCTACGGCGTCGAAGGCGTGCCGGTGGTCAACGTCGAGAACGCCTGTGCGACCGCCACCACCGCGTTTCACATGGCGGTCAACTACGTGAAGGCCGGCGCCTGCGACATCGCGCTCGCCATCGGCGTCGAAAAGATGTTTTCGCAGGACAAGGCGCGCATGTTCAGCGCCTTCGACGGCGCGTGGGACGTGCATGAAGTGGCCAAGAGCACCGCCGACTTCGCCGATATGGCCAAGGGCGTCGAAGTACCGCCGGGTTCCACTTCGCCGCGCCCCTACAGCGTGTTCATGGACATCTACGCCGGTTTTTGCCGCATGCACATGCGCGAATTCGGCACCACGCAAGAGCAGCTCGCCATCATCGCGTCGAAGAATCACCAGCACTCGACCATGAACCCCCTCTCGCAATTCCAGAAGGCGTTCTCGATCGAGGAAGTGATGAGCGCCGCGCCCATCACTTATCCTTTGACCTTGCCGATGTGTTCGCCGATCAGCGACGGCGCCGCGGCCGCCATCGTGTGCAACGCCGCCGGCCTCGCCAAGTTGAATGCCGCCAAGGCGCGCGCCATGCGCGTGCTGGCAACGGTCATGCAGTCGGGCTCGAATCGCGGCATCACCGAATTCGAAAAACATGCCAGCAAGCTGGCGGCGCTGAAGGCGTATGAGAAGGCCGGCGTCGGCCCGCAGGATATTCATCTCGCCGAAGTGCATGACGCCACCGCCATGGGCGAAATCATCGAGCTCGAAGCCTTGGGCCTGTGCAAGCTCGGCGACGGCGGCCCGGCCGCGGCACGCGGCGAAACCCGCCTCGGCGGGCGCCTGCCGGTCAATCCGTCGGGCGGTCTCGAATCCAAGGGCCATCCCATCGGCGCCACCGGCCTCGGGCAGATTTTTGAACTTGTCACGCAGCTGCGTGGTGAAGCCGGCGCCCGCCAGGTCGACGGCGCCAAGGTCGCCATCGCGCAGAACGGCGGCGGCATCTGCGGCATCGAGGAAGCCATTACCTGCGTGACCATCGTCGGTCACTGAGAGCGGCAACGCCCCCGGGCGTTTTCCTGTTCGCTGGCGCGTAGTGTGCGAATGAATTCGCACCTACAATGCGCGGCCTCGCTCGCCTGGAACAGGAGACCCGCCCATGGCCAAACCGCTCGGACAATACTTGCTCGCTCTCGATGGCAGTGCCCTGCCGAGCCGCGATCTGGTCGGTGGCAAGGCGTGGTCGGTGGCACGCATGTTGAGCCTGGGCCTGCGTGTGCCGCCGGCGGTGGTCATCACCACCGATGCCTGCCGCGCCTACCTCGACACCGGCAGCGTGCCGCAGGCATTGGCCAGCGAACTCGATGCCGCCATCGCGTGGCTGGAGCAGGCTACCGGCAGACAGTTCGGCGGCGCCAAACCTTTACTGGTGTCGGTGCGCTCAGGCGCGGCGATTTCCATGCCGGGCATGATGGACACCGTGCTCAATCTTGGCATCAACGATGGCACTGAAGCGGCGCTCGCCGCCGAAGCGGGCGATGCCGGCTTCGCGCGTGACACCCACCGCCGTTTCCTCGAGCTCTACGCCAACATCGTGCTGAAGGCGACGCTGCCCGAAAACGCGCCCCATGCGCCAGCCGCTTTGCGCGCCGAGATCGAGAGCCAGGGCGAGGCCGTGCCGCAGGACCCGCGCGCGCAACTGCTGGCGGCGGTCAATGCGGTGTTCGATTCGTGGAATTCGCGCCGCGCGCGACGCTACCGTCAGCATCATGGCATTGCCGACAGCCTCGGCACCGCGGTCACGGTGCAGGCCATGGTGTTCGGCAATCTCGATGAGCGCTCCGGCACCGGTGTGCTGTTCAGCCGCAATCCCCTGACCGGCGATGTCGCACCCTATGGCGAATACCTGCATCGCGCCCAGGGTGAAGACGTGGTGTCCGGCAAGTTCACGCCCGAGCCCTTGAGCGCGCTGGCGGCTTCGGCGCCGGACGTGCACGCGCAGCTCATGCAGGCCGCCGCCACCCTCGAAAACGAAAACGGCGACGTGCAGGACATCGAGTTCACCGTGCAGCATGGCGAGCTTTATCTTCTGCAGACGCGCTCGGCCAAGCGCGCCCCGCAGGCCGCGGTGCGTTTCGCGGTCGACATGGTCGATGAAGGGCGCATCGATACGCGCACGGCCTTGTCGCGCGTGCAGGCTGAACAGATTCGCACTTTATTGAAGCCGCGCCTGGCCGATGGTGCGACCGATGGCGCGACCGTGCTCGCGCACGGCGAGCCGGCCTGCCAGGGCGTCGGCGCAGGTCTCGTGGTCGCCGATTCCGACAGCGCCGAGCAGCACGCGCAGAACGGCGAGGCGGTGGTGCTGGCGCGCGCCACCACCAGCCCCGAGGACGTGCACGGCATGATTGCCGCGCATGCCGTCATCACCGAACAAGGTGGCGCCACCTCCCACGCGGCGGTGGTGAGCCGCGCTCTCGGCGTGCCCTGCATTGTCGGCTGTGGCGCCGGCACGCTGGCGGCCTTGCATGGCCAGGCGGTGACGGTCGATGCCAATACCGGCCATGTTTATGCCGGCCTGCTGCCGGTGGTGACGCCCGATGAATCCGATGATCCGCGCCTCGCCAAATTGCATGGGTGGGCGGTGGCGGCGAGCCCCATCACGGTGCTGCGTGACAGCGATGCTGGCGCGGCGGCGGCGTTTGATCTCGGCGACGTCGAGGGCGGCGAAGACGCGGAAAAATTGCCGGCCCTGCTCGCAGGCAAGACCGTGGTGCGCGGCGGCGCGATCGAGAGCGACGCCGGCGTGGCGGCGGCCCTCGCGGCGGGCGTCAAGACCATCGTCGCGCGCCATCCGTTGCCGGTGTTGCTGGCCGCGATTCATGGGGTGGAGGCTTAGTGGCGCCTTTCCAGTGTGCGAATGAATTCGCCCATTCAAAACCGACCAACCAGGCGGACACACGCCGCGACTCCCCTGCTAAACTCCCGCTTCGATTTTTCAGGACCTTGCCATGGCCAACCCGACACCCGCTGATATCGAAAACCTGATTGAGCTGTTCAATCGTTCCGACTGGGACGAGATGCACCTCAAGACCGACGCCCTCGAGATCTTCCTGTCGAACGATCCGAATGCGCGGCGTCCTTCAGCGCAGGTCGTGGTGGCGGCGCCGTCAGCGGTCGCGCCCGCGGCGGTCGGTGCTGCACCGGCCGCAAGCGCAGCGGCGCCGGCAGCCGCCGCGCACAGTGCCGAGGTCAGCATTCCGGCCGGCATGGTCGCGGTGCGCGCGCCCAACCTCGGCACTTTCTATCGCGCGCCCAAGCCCGGCGCACCGGCCTATGTCGAAGTCGGTCAGGCCATCGAAGCCGACACCGAAGTCTGTCTCATCGAAGTCATGAAGCTCTTCACGCCCGTCAAGGCGGGGGTCAAGGGCACGGTGCGTCAAATCGTCGTCAACGACGGCACCATGGTCGAATACGAGCAGGTGCTGGTCATCATCGAGCCGGCCGCTTAAGCCGCCACATCGGGCTGACATCGTGACTATCAAACGTACCCTGGTGGCGAACCGCGGCGAGATTGCCGTGCGCGTGATTCGCGCCGCCCATGCCTTGGGCATTGAAGCGGTGCAGGTGGTGTCGGCCGCCGACCGCGATTCCGAAGCGGCGCGCATGGCCGACCAGGTGGTCGTGATCGGGCCGGCGCCGTCCAAGCAAAGTTACCTCAATGCCGGCCTCATCGTGCACGCCGCCAAGCAGACCGGCTGCGATGCCCTGCATCCCGGCTACGGTTTTCTGTCCGAGCGCGCCGAACTCGCCAACCTGTGCGCCGAGAACGGCATCACCTTCGTCGGGCCCGCGGCCGAGACCATCGGCGCCTTGGGCGACAAGCTGCGCTCCCGCGCCATCGCCGCCGAAGCCGGCGTGCCGCTGGTGCCGGGCACCGACAAGATTGCTTCCATCACCGCCGCGCACAAGGCCGCCGAGAAGCTGGGTTATCCCGTCTTGATGAAAGCCTCGGCCGGCGGCGGCGGGCGCGGCATGTTCGTGGCGCGCAATGCCGACGCCATCACCGCGTCCTTCGATGCCGCCAGCACCGAAGCTGAGGAAGCTTTCGGCGACGGCACGCTCTACATGGAAACCTATGTCGAGAACGCGCGCCATGTGGAAGTGCAGGCGGTGGGCGACGGTAAGGGCCGCGTGGTGCATTTCGGTGAACGCGATTGCTCGGTGCAGCGCCGCTATCAGAAAGTGATTGAAGAGGCGCCCTGCGCCTTGATGCCCGCCAAGCTGCGCGGTGAATTGCACGAGTCGGCCGTCAAGCTCTTGTCGTCGATGAAGTATCTCAACGCCGGCACCGTCGAGTTTCTCTACGACGTCGACCGCCAGGCGATTTACTTCATCGAAGTGAACACCCGCATCCAGGTCGAGCATCCGGTCAGCGAACAGGTCACGGGGTTTGATCTCGTGCAGACCCAGTTCCGCATTGCCGGCGGTGAAGCGGCGCTGCCGCGTCAGGATCAGATCAAAGTCGGCCGTCATGCCATCGAGTGCCGCATCAATGCCGAGGACGCGGCGCGCAACTTCATGCCGAGTCCGGGTCGCATCACGCGCTGGTCGCCGCCGCGCGGCGCCGGCATCCGCGTCGACAGCCATTGCCACGACGGCTACCTGGTGCCGCCGTACTACGACTCCATGATCGCGAAGCTGATCGTGACGGCGGATGACCGACCGGCCTGCGTCGAGCGTCTGCAACGGGCGCTGGCGAATTTCGAAGTCGAAGGGCTGACCACCAATATCCCACTGTTGCGTTACATCGTTGCCCAGAACGACTTCGCGCAGAACCGATTCCATACCAAGTGGCTGGAGCAGAGCGTGCTGCCTGCCTTCCAGCAAGACCACGTTTGAGGAGCCGTCATGGCGCACATTGAATTTCTCGACGAAACCATGCGCGACGGGCAGCAAAGCCTGTGGGGCATGCGCATGCAGGCCGGCATGGCGCTGCCGGTCTCGCCCATCCTCGATCGCACCGGCTTCCGCGTGATCGATCTGACCGGCTCCTCGATGTTCGAGTGCCTCATCAAGTACTGCCACGAGAATCCCTGGGAAGGTCTGGATCTGCTCGTGCAGTCCATGCCGCGCACCCCCATCCGCGGCGGCATGCGTTCCAATGCCTCGGTGACGTTTGGCGTCACGCCCGATTCCTTGATGGACGCCTGGATGCGGCAGCTGAACGTGCACGGCGTGCGCAGCTTCTGGATTTACGACGTCCTGTTCAACAACGACAAGACCAAGCGCCTCGCCAAGATAGCCAAGGAGTTCGGCTCGGAAGTGGCGGGCGCCATCATGTTCACGCTGTCGCCGGTGCATACCGACGCCTACTACGCCAAGCAGGCGGATGAACTGTCGGCTTCGCCAGACATCGACACTCTGTTGCTCTATGACACAGCCGGCGTGCTGGAAAAGGAACGCATGCAGACCCTGCTGCCGGCCATCGTCGCCAAGTCGCGCGGCAAGCCGATAGAGTTCCATTCCAACAACCTGCTCGGGCAGTCGGCCAAGGCCTATCTCGACAGCATCGAGTTGGGCGTTTCCATCCTGCATACCGCCAGCCGGCCGATGGCCAATGGTCCGTCGGTGCCGTCAACCGAAGTGATGGTGCGCAACATCGAGTTGAAGGGGCACACCCATGCGCTCGATACGAAACTCTTCGCGCCGGTCGCCGAGCATTTCGAGAAGGTCGGCAAGGCCGCCGGCTTCCTCGTCAATCAATATGCCGAGTACGACGTGCTCTCCATCCAGCACCAGGTGCCGGGCGGCATGGTCGGCACCCTGAAGGCGCAGCTCGTGCAGCACGGCATGAGCGACAAGCTCGAAGCGGTGCTGAACGAAACCGCCAAGGTGCGCAAGGAATTGGGCTACCCCGGCATGGCGACACCGTTCTCGCAGCTGGTCGGCACGCTCGCGGTGCTGAACATCGTCACCGGCAAGCGCTACGCGTCGATTCCCGACGAAGTCATTCAATACGCCGCCGGCTTCTACGGCCAGACCGCGGCGCCGATTGATCCCAACATCATGGACATCATCATGTCCTCGCCGCGCGCCAAGCAGGTGGCCGCCAATCCGCCGCCGCAGCCGACCATCGAAGAGCTGCGCAAGGAATACGGCACCGATGACGACGATGAACTCATCCTGCGCGCGCTGGTGCCGGGCGAGGGCCTGGAGAAGATGAAGAAGGCGGGGCCGGTCAAGACCACCTATCCCTATCTGTCGTCGCCGGAGCTCGACCAGGTGCGGCGCTTGATGAATATCGCGCGTTCGCCGCTGGTTGAGATCACATCGGCTGACTTCGAATTGACGCTGCGCAAGAACGCATGAAGCTGCGTCGCGCGGTCATCGTCGACATCGTGCGTTCGCCTTTCGGGCGAGCGCGCGAAACCGGTGCGCTGGCGAGCCTGCACCCGGTCAATCTCTATGCCGCGGTGCTGGAAGCGCTGGTCAAACGCAGCGGCATCGATCCGGCGCTCATCGAAGACTGCATCACCGGCTGCGTGATCCAGGTCGCCGAGCAGTCGGGCAACATCGGTCGCCAGGCGGTGCTCGCTGCCGGTCTGCCCGAATCGATACCCGCCGTCACGCTCGACAGAAAGTGCGGCTCGGCGCAGCAGGCCATGGATTTCGCCGCGCAGGGCGTCATTGCCGGCGCCTATGACTGCGTGATCGCCGGCGGCGTGGAGATGATGAGTCTCGTGCCCATGAAGGTGAACCGCATGGGCAAAGATAACGAAGGCGCGCGTTTCCATGCGCGTTACCCCGACGGCATGATTCGCCAGGGCATTTCCGCGGAACTCATCGCCGCGCGCTGGGGCATTTCGCGCGAAGCGCAGGATGCCTTCTCCTTGCGCTCACACCAGCGCGCCGCGGCCGACAGCGGCGCCGCGCAGGACATCATTCCGATCGAGGTGGAGAGCGCCGAAGGCCGCAAGAGTGTCAGCAAGGACGAGGGCGTGCGCGCCGATTCCACACTCGAGAAACTCTTGAGTCTGAAAGCGGCCTTCGAAGACGCCGCCATGGCGGCGCGCTATCCCGAAATTCGCTGGAGCGTGACAGCCGGCAATGCCAGCCAGGTCACCGACGGCGCGAGCGCCATGCTCATCATGGAAGAGCAGCTTGCCCACAGCCTGGGTTTAAAGCCGCGCGCCGCCATCACGCACTTCGCGACCATGGGCGACGATCCTTTGATGATGCTGACCGCCATCATTCCCGCCACGCGCAAGCTCCTGAAGCGCGCGAGTCTTGCCATCGACGCCATCGATGCGTTCGAGGTCAACGAGGCCTTTGCCTCGGTGCCGCTGGCCTGGGAAAAGGATCTCGGCGCGGACCCTGACAAGCTCAATGTGTTCGGCGGCGCCATCGCGCTCGGCCATCCGGTCGGCGCCTCGGGTGGGCGACTGGTAGCGAATGTGTTGCGCGCGCTCGAGGCGCGCCAGGGCCGTTACGGTCTCGTCACCATGTGCGAAAGCGGCGGCATGGCCAATGCCACGCTCATCGAACGACTCTAATCACGCAACGCCACTCAGGGGAGAACGCTCATGGCCGGACGCATGCAGGACAAGGTCACCATCATCACCGGCTCGGGCTCAGGCATCGGCGCGGCCTGTTTCGAACTGTTCGCGCGCGAGGGCGCGACCGTGATCGGCTGCGGTCGGCGCTTGGGGCAACTCGAAGAGCAGCTTGCCAAGGTCAAGGCGGCGGGCGGCCAGGGCATGGTGATGTCGGCTGATCTGGCCAAGAACGAAGACGCCACGCGCGTGGTCGAGGAAACCATCAAGACCTATGGCCGCGTCGATTGCCTGGTGCACAGCGCGAGCGTCGGCTGGAGTTGGAGCCACACCAGCCCCAATTCCATGAACGACATCGCCAACACCCCGCCGGACAAATGGCTGGAGGTCGTCGGCATCAACATGCACGCCGCCTATTATCTTTGTCACGCCGTGCTGCCGCACATGCTGGCGCGCAAGAAGGGCTCCCTGACCATGGTCGCCAGCATCTCCGGCATGGTCGGCATGAAGACCGCCCACACCTACTGCGCGGCCAAGGGCGGCGTCATCAACCTGGTGCGCGCGATGGCCAACTCCTACGGCAACCAGGGCATACGCGCCAACGCCGTATGCCCCGGCTACACCGACACGCCCATGATCGCCGACGTAATGAATATCTTCGACGATCAGCACGAAGCGAACTGGCTGACGCCCATGGAGCGCGCCGGCACGCCGATGGAAATGGCCTATGGTTGCCTGTTCATGGCCTCCGACGAGGCGAGCTATGTGAACGGCGCTATCTTGCCGATAGACGGTGGCACCACCGCGCGCCAGTAGCCGCTGTCTGCCGCAACAAAGAAAGCCGCCCATCGAGGCGGCTTTTTTTCGGCTGTCTCACGCGATGAACCCTTGCTAGCGCGTCAACCCCCACAGCCGCACCAGCGGCACCGGTAGTTCAGACTGCGGTGCGATGCCGGCGATGACGGTGGCGCCGGCCTCGCCGGTATCGTGAAACAGCGGTGAGGCATAGGGCACGCCCTCGGCGTTGGCAAAGCAGCTCACCACCGGCGCGTTGGCGGCATGTTCGCCACGGCGGATGACGAGGCCAAGGTCGCCGTTCTTCATGCTCACGAAGGTACCGGGCGGATAGATGCCGAGTTCCTTGACGAACTGCTGCACCAACTCACTGCCGACCTTGAGGCGTCGCTGCACGAAAATCTCACGCACCGCCTGCTGTGCGTGCAGGCCTTCGCGATAGGCGCGCGGCAGCACCATCGCGGCGTAGTTGTCGGCCAGTGCGATGATCGATGTCAGTTGTTCAATCCGCGCCGAGACGCGGCCCGGCGGATAACCGCTGCCATCGCTGCGCGCGTGGTGATTGAGCACCATGCCGAGCCACAGCGGGTCGTTCACGCCGGCGCTGCGCAGGATCTCGAAGCCCTGCTCCGGATGGTCGCGCACCGCGCGGCGTTGCGCCTCGTCGAGCGGCGCCTGTTGCCGGGACAGCGTGTCCTGCAGATCCAGCATGCCAAGGTTGCCGGTCAAGGCCGCGCAGCACAGGGCATGACGCACTTCTTCTTCGAGCGCCGCACGGCGCGCCAGCATGTCGCTGATGACCGCCACCAGCAGCGGGTGAATCTCGGTATAGGCGGCATGCTCGAGCATCAGGGCGCCGAGCAGGGCGTCGGAATGGCGGCCGGCAAGTTGGCGCAGATGCGAGGCGACGGCCAGCACCGGCGCCAGCGCGGCGCCGCTCGGCGCCTTGGCCAGGCTTTCGAGGCCGGCGTGAAGATCGGTCCTTATGCCGGACAATTGTTCGAACACCGACAGTCTGGCCGGTGTCAGCGTCGCTTCGAGATCGGCCTCGGTGCGTTCGCGACACACGCGCCGCTCAAGCAGCCGTTCGACCTGTTGGTCCTGGGTCAGCACGGAGCCATGGCGCAGCACCAGCACGCCGCGCTTGTCGACGAGGTCCCAGGGCAGAGGCTCGCCCAGCGGCAGTTCCACCGGACGAATCTGGATATAGGTCGGTGCGCCGGTCATGGTGGCGCTGCACAAAAGGCCGAAGTCATGCCTGTATGTCGTCCGCGGCGGCGCGGACTGTAGGTCCGAATTCAATCGGACCTACAATGAATCCTCAAACCCTAAACCGGAGCACCCGATGAGCGCCACCGCCTACGTTCTCAGCCCCGATACCTATCCCAAACCCCTCTCCGTGGTCGGCGTCGACGTCACCGTGCTGGCCTCGGCCGATGCCACCAACGGCTACGAGGTGACGCTGCAGGAAGGCAATGCCGGTTCGGGACCGCCGCTCCATTCCCACCCCTGGGACGAATGCTTCTTCGTGCTGTCGGGCGAAGTGGAATTCAGTTTTCTCGATCAGACCGTCAAGGCCGTGCCCGGCACCATGTTCCATCTGCCGGCCGGCACGCCCCACGGCTTTCAGATCAAGCAGGACGGCTCACGCATGCTGGAGATGACCGGCAAGGGCAGCCGCTCGACCCAGATGTTCGTCGGCGTCGACCGCGAAGTCGCCCATCGCGCGCCGCGGCCGGAAGACATTCCCCTGCTGCTCGACGTGCTGGCACGGCACGATGTGAAGGTCGAGGTGTGAGCGCAGGGAACACTCCGTCATCGAGGCGGAGTGTCCCCTGTAGGTGCGAATTCATTCGCACATTGAAGGCGCGCCACCGCCCTCAACGATCCTCAAGCATGCGCAGCACCACGCGCAGGTGCTGGTATTTCCACTCACCGTTGATCTTTAAGTAGTCGTCGTTGTAACGCAGCGTCATCCAGGTTTTGCGATCGCCCTCGGTCTGATCCCAGGGGCCGGCGATATACCACTGCGCGGTGGCGCGGTTGCCGTCGACGTCGATGATCGGGTTCATGATGTTGTGCTGTGAGAAGCTGAACATCTTCTGGAAATTCTGGAACAGCTCGCGCACCGCCTGCGGTCCGACAGCCTTGCCGAAGTCCGGGCTTTCCCAGATGCCGTCCGGCGCGAACAGCGCACCGATGCGATCGGGGTTGTGCATGTCGTCGCAGATGTCGCAGTAGATGGCTTTCAGTTTCTTGATGGCCTCGATGTCTTCGAGACGCGTGATGCGGGCTTCAAGTGCGGCGAGATCCATGGGGCGCTCCTCTGGGTGTATGACTGGTTGCGGTTCATATGACACTGAAGCGCGTCGCCGCACAATTCCGCTTTGGCATTAGCTGCGCACGCAGCGCCGAATCGTTATCCTGCCGACCAGCACGCCAACCGGAACCGCCATTGAACGCGCCCACCGCCAGCCACGAGGCATTGCCGCTTCGCTATCACACCCCCGAGCAGTGGGTGAACGAAGTGTTGACCGAGCCGCGGGCCTTGCTCGGCGATCACGCGCATCTCGAACGCAAGGCGGCCAGCAACGCGCTGGAACTGGTCAATCGCTGGCCGGGCGCGGTGTGTCCCGACGCCTGGGTCAGCATCCTGGCGGCGGTCGCGCGTGATGAGTCGGTGCACTTACATGCCGTGAGTCGCCTGCTGGCGTCGCGCGGCGGCACGCTGCCGCGTGTGCATCGCAATGTCTACGCCAGCGCGCTGCATGGCCTGGTGCGGCGCGGCGAGGGCGCCCGTGAGTTGCTCGATCGCCTGCTGGTGTCAGCCTTGATCGAAGCCCGTTCCTGCGAGCGCTTCGAGCTTTTGGCGCGCTGTGCCGAGGATCGAGAACTGGCGGAATTTTTCTTGAGCCTGCACGGTTCGGAGCTCAGCCACTACAAGGTCTTCCTGCATCTCGCCGGCATGCTGGTCGATGACGGCCAGTGGCAGGCGCGCTGGTCCGAGATGCTCGACGCCGAGGCCGCCATCATGGCCGCCCAAGCGCCGGGGCCGCGTATGCATAGCGGCGTCGGCGGCGAATGAATCGGTGACGCCTTGTGGGTCAGACTGAAGTCTGACATTCGAGTCGCCGGCACCGGTTTCAATGTCAGACTGAAGTCTGACCGACAAATGCGACGGAAATGCGCCATACAATCCGGATGTCATTCCCATCGACCCACAGAGGCACACCCCATGAGCAAATCGAGCAAACGCGTCATTCCGCCGTCCCAGCAGGGCTTCTACGACAACTACCATTTCGCGCCCGCCGTCATCGACGGCAAGCATCTGCGCTGTTCCGGCGTCATCGGCATCAAGCTGGCCGATGGCAGCGTGTCGTCCGACCCCACCACGCAGTTCACCCAGGCGTTCGAGAATCTCGCCGAGGTGCTGGAAGCGGCCGGCGCGAGCTTCGCCAACATCACGGAAATGACCACCTTCCATGTCGGCCTGCAGGCCAACCTCGGCGCCTTCATGGCGGTCAAGGACAACTACATCAAGGAGCCCTACCCGGCCTGGACCGCCATCGGCATCACCGAACTGGCGATCCCGGGCGGGCTGGTGGAGATCCGCGTCACCGCCCGTCTGCGCGACTGAAGCCTGGCGTCAAATCCTCGGCAAGTGCGCGTATTTTGCTGCACTTGCGGGGGTGGCGCCGCGCTCGGCGCTCGTAATACAGTGGCCGCAACCGATCAACCACGTAACGCAGGGGAGATTCAATCATGGCCACCAGTCCCGAGGCGCAGGCCGCGCAATTTCGCATTCCGACACCGCAGGAACTGGGCTTCGACCCGCTCCAACTGCGCAGCAAGTACGCCGACGAACGTGAACGGCGTCTGCGCTCCGAGGGCAACGACCAGTACCGTGAGATCACTGGCGACCTCGAAAAATTCAACGACGACCCCTACATCGACCAGGTGCTGGTGCGTGAACCGATAAGCGCCAGCATCCACGTCCTCATCGTCGGCGGCGGCTTCGGCGGTCAGCTCGCCGCGGCGCGTTTGAAAGAGGCGGGTTTCGACGATTTCCGCATCATCGAGAAGGCCGGTGACTTCGGTGGCACCTGGTACTGGAACCGTTACCCCGGTGCGCAGTGCGACATCGAGGCCTATGTCTACCTGCCGCTGCTGGAAGAGACCAACTACATCCCCAAGGAGAAATACTCCTACGCGCCGGAGATCCTCGAACACGCGCGGCGCATCGGCCGGCATTTCGATCTCTATCCACGTACGTGCTTCCAGACCCAGGTGCGCACCGTGCGCTGGGTGGAGGGTGACAAGCGCTGGCATGTGTCGACCGACCGCGGCGACCTGTTCAAGGCGCGCCATGTGATCATGTCCAGCGGCCCGCTCAACCGGCCCAAGCTGCCGGGCATCCCCGGCATCGAGAAATTCAAAGGCCACACCTTCCACACCAGCCGCTGGGATTACGACTACTGCGGTGGCAGCTCGTCGGGCGGCATGACCAAGCTCGCCGACAAGCGCGTCGGCATCATCGGCACCGGCGCGACCGCCATCCAATGCGTGCCCTACCTGGCCCGGGATGCCAAGCACCTGACGGTGTTCCAGCGCACGCCGTCGGCCATCGACGAGCGCGGCAATCGCCCGACCGATCCGAACTGGGCGAAGTCCCTGCAACCCGGCTGGCATGCCGAGCGCAACGAGAATTTCGTTTCCATCCTGTCCGGCATTCCGCAGGAAGAGGACATGGTGGGCGACCGCTGGACGGACTTGTTCAAGGCCCTGTCGAAGCTCATGTCGGTCAGCCCGAGCGCGGGCATGACGGCGGAAGACATCGCCTTCATGGGCGAAATCGCCGACTACCAGAAGATGAACTACATCCGTGATCGCGTCGCCAAGTCGGTCACCAAGGCGGAAGTCGCGGAAAAACTGAAGCCTTGGTATCGCCAGTGGTGCAAGCGCCCGACCTTCAACGATGAATTCCTGCCGACTTTCAACCGCGACAACGTCACCCTGGTCGATACCGAAGGCAAAGGCGTCGAGCGTGTGACCGAGAAGGGCGTGGTGGTGAACGGCGTCGAATACGAAGTCGATTGCCTGATCTTCGCCACCGGCTTCGAAGTCGGCACCGCGTACACGCGGCGTTCGGAGTTCGAGGTCTACGGCAAGACCGGTGAGTCACTGTCCGACTACTGGAAGAACGGCCTGCGCACTTTCCATGGCTTTCACGCCCATGGTTTCCCGAACTGCTATCACATGGGCCTGACCCAGACCGGTCTTGCACCCAATTTCACCTACATGCTCGACCGCCAGGCGACGCACATCGCCTATCTCCTCAAAGAACTGAAGGCGCGTGGCAAGCAAGTGCTGGAAACGTCCTTGAAGGCCGAGGACGAGTGGCAGGACATCGTGCACAAGCCCAACTTCATGGCCGATTACCTCGCCAAGTGCACGCCCGGCTATTACAACGCCGAGGGCAAGGTCGGTGACGGCAAGTCGCGCGGCTTTTTCGAAGAGCAGTACGAGGGCGCCGCGCAGTTCTATGCGATGCTCGAACGCTGGCGCAAGGATGACCGTCTCGACGGTCTTGAATTGAGTTGAGCTGAGCTAAGCTAAGCTAAGGGCAAGCCCATGGATCATTTCGATGTCATCATCGTCGGAGCCGGCCTGTCCGGCATCGGCGCCGCGCGGCGCTTGCAGGACCACTGTCCGGGCAAGCGCTTCGCGCTGCTCGAAGCGCGCGACGCGATAGGCGGCACCTGGGATCTGTTCCGATACCCGGGCATCCGCTCCGACAGCGACATGTACACCATGGGCTATGACTCCAAGCCGTGGCTGGAACCGAAAGCCATCGCCGACGGGCCGTCGATCCTTTCCTACGTGCAGGACGCGGCGCGCGAGCGCGGCATCGATAAACTGATTCGCTTCGGCCACCGCATGAAAAATGCAGCATGGTCGAGCGCGGACGGACGCTGGACCCTGGAGTGCGAGCACGGCGGCGCGCAAGTCAGCCTGTCGTGCAATGTGCTCCTGATGTGCAGCGGCTATTACACCTATGCCCACGGCCACACGCCGAGCTTCGCCGGCCGTGAAGAATTTGCCGGACCGCTCGTGCACCCGCAGCACTGGCCGCAGGATCTCGACTACCGCGGCAAGCGCGTCGTCATCATCGGCAGCGGCGCGACCGCCATGACGCTGGTGCCGGCCATGGCGCGTGAGGCGGCCAAGGTCACCATGCTGCAGCGATCACCGACTTATGTGGTGTCCCTGCCGGCCAAGGATCCGATAGCGACTTTCCTGCGCGCGGTCCTGCCCGAACAACTCGCCTATCGCATCACGCGCGCCAAGAACGTGTGGTTCCAGCGCTACATCTACCAGCAGACGCGCAAGCAGCCGCACAAAATGCGCGAGCGTCTGATCAACATGGTGCGCAAGCAGCTCGGCCCCGATTTCGATGTGGCCAAACATTTCTCGCCGAGCTACATGCCCTGGGATCAGCGCTTGTGCCTGGTGCCCGACGCGGATTTGTTCAAAGTGCTGCGCGCCGGCCGCGCCGACGTGGTGACCGACGACATCGAATGCTTCACGCGCGACGGCATTCGCTTGAAATCCGGTCAGACACTGGCCGCCGACATCATCGTCACCGCCACCGGTCTCGACATGGAGCTCCTGGGCGGCGCCAATTTCACGGTCGATGGCGCCGCGGTGTCCTTCCCCGACACCTGGTCGTACAAGGGCATGATGTTTTCCGACGTGCCGAATCTCATCTACACCTTGGGCTACATCAACGCCTCGTGGACTTTGCGCTCGGAACTCGTCGCCGAATACGTGTGTCGCTTGGTCAACCGCATGACCGAACTCGGCTGCGTGAGTGCCACGCCACGCCTGCGACCGTCAGATTGCAACATGCCGCCCCATCCCATGATCGAGGACTTCTCGCCCGGCTACATGCGCCGCGCGCTGCACCTGTTTCCCAAGCAGGGCGACCGCGACCCGTGGCGCAACACCCAGAACTACACGCTCGACAAGAAGACCATCCGTGAGGCACCGCTCGAGGATGGCGTGATGGAATTCGCCAAGGCCGGCAGCGCGCGTGATGAGCAGCAGCGCAACGCCGCCTGAGACGCGTTCGCCGCCGGCCGCGTCGCCACGGCGCGGCAAGGGCATGAAGCAAATACGCGCCGCGCTGTTGCTGGCCTGTCTTGCAGGCGCGGCACTGCCGCTGCACGCGGCCGACCCCACTGCCACCGAGAGGCTCATGGCCATGGCCGCCTGCATCCACGATGCGGGGGACATGAAGGGTGCGCCGCGCGAAACCTTCATGAAGGACTGCATGGCGCGCAAGGCGCGCACCACGCTCGCCGCCCCCGCAGCGTCCGCCGCCGAGCCGGTGCTGCCCGGCCAACCCGTGGCGCCGGTCGCACCCCCCAAGCCCGATGCGCTGCCGCCGCAGGAACGCATCCTCGCCTGCGCGACGGCCAGCAAGGCCATGCAGGGTGAGGTGCGCGCTGCCTATCTCAAGCAATGTTTGAGGCAGGACCAGGCGGCGCCGGCGCTGGTCGCCGCGCGTCAGCAACACCGCGCGGACTGCGCCGGGCAGGCGCGCCTGCAGCCCGAGGAAGAGCGCCGCGCCTTCTTGACGGCGTGCATGAGCGACGCCGCACCCAGCGCCGTGCCCGCCATGCCGCAGGGTGTGGTGGCTCCCGGCGTCATCAACCAGGCGACCGTGCCGGTGCTGCGCGACGACGGCGCCGCGCGCCAGCGCGCCGCCTGCGTGGTCGGCGCGCGGGATCTGCAGGGCAGCGCGCGCAAGGTTTTCATCGAGCGCTGCATCGCCAACCATGCCCAGCCTCAGCAGGCAGCCGTGGCGCCCGCGCCCGTCAATGGGCAGCCTCGCCTCGATGCCCAGGCGCGGCTGACGCGCAGCAAAGCCTGCGCCGACGAGGCCCGCGGCCAGGCGCTGGTCGGCGAGCAGATCATGGCTTTCATGAACGCCTGCATGGCGCGGCCTTGAGCACAGCCGTGCGTAGTGGCGAGGATGTTGCGGATTGTGTCCGGCCCCGTTGTTGCCAACTACTTCACGCTTGGAAGCGCGTTGACGTCCTTTCCGCCGTCGGCGCGCTGCCGTTAACATCGACCTGACGTTTGACTCTGGATGGAACCATTGCCATGAAATCGACAACCGCTCTCGCCACTGCCCTGCTGGCCACCGGCATGGTCGCGCAGGCCCACGCCGCCACCGCGACTTTCATCACGTCCGCGCCTTACAAGCAGTTCTCCGACAGCCCGTTCGCATCGCTCGCGGCCGGCAACCCGAATTTCTTCCTCGAGAATTTTGAAGACGGCGCGCTCAACACGCCCGGCGCCAGCGCCAGTGGCGGCTTTGCGGTTTTCGGCGGCCCGTCCATCGATTCGGTCGATGGCGATGACGGCGCGGTCGATGGCAGTGGTTCGACAGGCCACTCCTGGTACACCGGCGGTGCGTTGACCAGTATTTCTTTTTCGTTCAGCGCCGCCACGCTCGGCTACCTGCCGACCCATGTCGGCATCGTGTGGACCGACGTCGGCCTCATGCCTTTCCCGCCCCAGGGTGTGGACAGCGTCGCGGTGCGCGCCTTCGATGCCAATGGCGCGTCGCTGGGCGGCATCCTGTTCGACGACCTCGGCGACGGCCAGGTCAACGGCGGCACCGCCGAGGACCGTTTCTTCGGCGCTGTTTTCGACGGTGGCATTTCTCGCATCACCATCACCAGCTTGAACGGCTCGGGCGATTGGGAAGTCGATCACCTGCAGTATGGCCTGGCGCCGGTGCCCGTGCCGGGCGCGGCCTGGATGCTGGCGCCCGCGCTGGCTGGCCTCGTCAGCCTGCGTCGCAAGCGCACGTAGGTCCGGTTTCGACCGGACATGGCAGGCGCGCCGGGGCGGCCTGACCTGCCCCAGCGCCAGCCCGGCGGGCCTTGAGCCGATTCAAGGCGCCGTCAGCCGATACAGACTCCCTACCACGCTCGGCGCGTAATGCGCCGGCGCGAAGGCCGTCGCCAGGGCGGCCTTGGCTCTCCACCCCGTGCAATGACCGGGGGCGACGATGCGCGGCGCGATGCGCGCGGCGAGATCGCGCACCGTGTCTGCTATCCGCTCTTCCATGATTTTGCCGGCGAGGTGATAACCACCGAGCACCAGGTCGATGGGCACGCCGGGAAAATTTTCCATGACCGCGAGACAGGCATTGACGATGCCGGCATGGGAGCAGGCCGACATCACCGACACGCCGCGGCCGCGCACATGGGCGGCCAGAAAACGCTCGTCCATGATCAAGGGATCGGCTTCGAGCCTGTCGCCCCAAAAGGAATGGTGGCCGGCGAGGCCGGTTTCATAACTCGTGACGCGCGGAATCGCGCCGCTGCCATAGAAGTAGCCGCCGGCGACGAGATGCGCGTCGGCGGCCTTGACGATGTGGCCGCCAGCGGCGGCGATGGCCTCGAAGCTCGGCTCCGCCGGCAACAGGATGAGGCTGCCATTGGCGGCCATGAGGCCGCGCTGATCGGGGCGATCCGGGTGCAGGTCGACAACCAGCGGCGCCGCCAGCCCCGCCGCCTGGCGCGCGCCGGCAATGGCGGCGATGACTTCTGGAAAGCCGCCGCTGTGATCGAAATGCCAGTGCGACAGGAACAGCGCCTCGATGCTCGACAGGTCGAGCGCCATCTGCCGCGCATTCTCCAGCCACACCTGCGGATACGGTCCGACATCGAACAGCACCGTGTGACTCTCGTCGCCGCGCCGTCCGGTGAGCAACACCGACAGACCGTGGCAGGCGCAGCACAGGTGATCGAACACCACCTTGCACTCATGGCCGTCGTGCACACGCTGCGCCGGCAAGCGCATCACCAACTGCATCGCTTCGGGGATCTGCGGAATGCCGTCGGCCACGCTCGACAGCGTGTCGGTCTCGTTGTCGACCACCACCAGCACGTCCAGGGCGTCGAGTTCAGGCAATTGCCGGGCGATGTTCATATCAATCCTCGCGTGGTTCATGGCTCGCAGACTGGTAGTAGATGAGCACGTCGGCCGCGCACTGCGTCAACGCGGCCGACGGCCGGGCGCCGTGTTTGGCCTGGCAGCCGCGCATCGGCAACACCACTTCGTCGAGACTCCGCGGCACTTTACGCCCGGCGTTGCGGTGTCCGCAGGAGGCCTCGCGATAGGCGAGGTAGGTCGCTGCGTCGATATCGGGATGGCCGTAGACATCTTCGATGATGGAATACATCTGCACCGCGAGACGCGCCTGCAGGGTGCCGCGTCGGCCGTTGAAAACGCTCTCGCGCGGCGGCAGCGGCGCGAGCACGAAAGTCTTGTCGTGGCCGCGATCGCGCAGATCGATGATGTTGGCTGCGGCCTGTGCTTCTATCGAGCACTGAAAGCGTTCTGGCGCCGCCACGGCGCCGCTGCCCGGCAGCGTCGCCAGCATCATGCACAGCGCGCGGTGCAGGCGGCTGGCCATGCTGCGCGCCGCCGTTCAGCGCTCAACGAAACGCCGGCATCACGTACTTGGCGAAGTCCGCCAGCACTTTGCGCTCGACATCCATCGGCGGCCACAGGTCGATTTCCTTCACACCGCCCGCTTCGAGGCGCTTGATGTGTTCGATGATCTCGTCCGGCGTGCCGACCAGGGCGCCGGCCTTGATCGCGGCGGGCGTCACGTACTTGCGTTCTTCCGGCTGCAGATAGACCAGGTGCCCGTCGTGGAGCTGCCGGAAGCGTGCGTTCTCGGGCAGGCTCATGTTCTCGACGCGTTGCAGATAATCCGGCCAGATGGCTTTGAAGTGATCGGGAATGATGGCGTCGTTGCAGTCATTGTCCTTCCACACTTCGTAGTAGAAGTGCAGTTCGCAGCCGACCCACGCGCCGGTCTCGTCAATCACGCGCGCGTCGGTGAGCTTGTCGCCGCTGCCGAGCACGCAGCTGGTGGTGATGAAGGCGGTATGGAAATCGGCGGGCAGCGTACGTCCGGCCTTGGCCGCGCCGCGCGCCACGCCTTCGAGCTTGGGCTTCATGACGTCCGGCTCGCCGCCGACGGTGATGAGGCCGTCGCTGAATTCGCCGGCCGCTTCCAGTGCCTTGGGGCCGTTGGCGGCGACGTAGATCGGAATGCGCTGGTCGAGATTGATGAAGCGCCGCTCGCGATGCAGGAATTGAATCTCGCGGGTCACGCCGTCGTAGGTGTAGTCGACCGCCTCGCCATCGAGCAGCGCGCGCGTCACGCGCAGGTATTCACGAAAAGCCTTCACGCGCATCGGGTTCTGACCCATCACGCGCATCGCGGTGTGGCCGGTGCCGAGGCCGAGGAAGGTACGGCCCGGCGCTATCTCGGCGATGCTGGCAATGGAATGGGCGGTGACCGGCGCGATGCGCGTGCCGGTGATGGCCACACCGGTGCCGAGCTCGATGCGGCGGGTGTGATGCGCGGCCAGCGCCAGCACCGCGTAGCAGTCCGACCAGATCATCTGCGAGTCGCCCACCCAGGCGCGATCAAAGCCGAGGCTCTCGGCGTATTGAATGAATTCCCAGTTCTTGATGTGGGCGCTGACGCCGATGCCGAATTTCATGGAGCTCTCCTCTTGTAGACAGGGACAGTCGACGCTGACGCCGAATAGCAAACGAATGTTAATTCTTCCCTCGAATTGAGATTGTACCGTTGCCCAGGCCGGGCGCCGATTTATAAAGAGAGCCAGCTTCTCACCTCGGCAAGGAATTTGAAAATGACCACGCAGCAAGACATGCGAAGCAAGCGCTCCCTCGTCGCCTTGAGCGGCGTATTCGTCCTCGCCTCGGCCTTGAGCGCGGCGCCCGCCGGCGCCGAGGTCCTGACTTTTGACGGCAACATCTGCGGAAACGGCAGCGAAGCCTGCGGCAATTTTTCGTCGATTTCCCAGAGCTACGGCGACATTGCCGATGTGCTCGACGTGCAATACTCCAACCTGCTCGGCAATGCCGCGGCGACCTCCCTCAATTTCTGGACCACCGATTACAACGACCTGGTCAATATCGCCTGGACTGATGGCGGGGATGGCAATTCCAGTGCGGAGATCTTCCTCAAGCCCTTGAACGGCAGCAGCGTGAGCTTGCACAGCTTCGATCTCGGTGCGTGGCTGAATTCGCAGTTGACTTCCAGGTACACCGTCCGTGACGGCGACGGCAACCTGCTGGCCAGCTCCGGCGGTGACATCACCATTGGCATCCAGCCCGGCAACCTGCACAGCCATTTCGATTTCAGCGGTATTTCCAGCACTACCGGCATCCGCATCCAGTGGGGGCCATCGGCGTACAACGTCGGCATCGACAACATCGCCTTCAGCGTCAGCGCCGTACCGCTGCCGGCGCCGGCATGGCTGCTCGGTGGTGGTCTCGTGACGCTGCTGGCGCGTCGACGTCGCGCCTGAGGCGCGTGGTTCAAGGATGCGACAAGGCGGCCCGCGGGCCGCCTTTTTCGTGGTGGGGCCTCAGCGCTTCACCGCGCGCGACATGAGGAAATCCTGGCGCACGAAGTTGTCGTGGAAATACTGGCTGGCCAGCGCATCGAAGTCGGCGCGAAACGCCGCCAGCTTTTCCGGCTCGGCGCTCAGCGACTCGACTATCTTCAACACCGGCGCCGCATTGCGCTCCATGAAGATGCGCGCATGGGCCGGGCTCAGGGCCGGGAAGCGCAGGCAGCCGCGGTCGAAGCGCAGATCCTCGACCGCCTCGCCGAGACGCTGGCGCACGATGTGCGGGTCGCCCCATTCAATCGGTGAACGCGCGCCCTCGGGCAAGGGCGGCGCATAGCGGCCGGTGAGGGCGAACATGCGACCGGTGTAGAGCTCCGGCGGCCAGGTGGAAAAGGCAATCACCCCGCCGGGTTTCAGCACGCGCAGCATCTGCGCGATGGTGACCTCGGGACGCGGGCCGAACATGTGGCCGAACTGACTCAAGACCACGTCGAAGTGCGTGTCAGCGAACGGCAGCGCTTCAACGTCGGCTTCGATGAATTCGATGTCGAGGCCGGCGAGGATGGCATTGGCGCGTCCACCTTCGAGCAGCGCCGGGGTGAGGTCGGCTCCCGTTACCTTCGCTCCCGCACGCGCGGCAGTCAGTGCCACCACGCCCGTGCCGCAGCCGACATCCAGCACCCGCTGCCCGGCGCGCACGCCGGCGAAGCGCACCAGCTCGGGCGCCACCGAGCCGGTCAACATTTCAAACGGTGTGAAGCTCGCCCACGCGACGCGCGCGGCCTCTTTCATCTTGGCAATCGGATTCATGGGGCAGCCTCGCAATGTTGGTGGACGGCAGGTCAACGAATCTTCGCTGAGACCATTGTAGGTGCGAATTCATTACGAGCCGGCCTTTCGTCGCCGCAGCGTCGCCGCGCTCTATCTCGACCAGGGCTTCCTGGCCGGCATCGGCAACTATCTGCGCTCGGAGATCCTGTTCTTTGCCGGGGTGTCGCCCCAGGCACGGCCCATGGATCTCGATGCGCGCAGCCGTCAACGCCCCGTCGCCATGGCCGGCCTCAGGCTGCCGCGCTGCGATTGAATTGCGGCAGGACGTCTTCGATCAAGGCCGCCTGTGAGGCGGACCACGCCGAGTATTCGTCCTTGAAGTCGAAGTTGATCACTAGCAGCGTGCCGAAGCCACCGGATTCCTTGACCATGTCGCCGAGCTTGCCGGCCACGGTCGAAGCCGAGCCCACCAGCCAGTTGTGATCAACGAGATACTCCGGCGTGACATCGGAGTCCGCCACGCTTTGGTCATGCTTGAATACCGACAACAGCCGGAACTGGCTGAACAGCGGCAACAGGTAGTCGCGATAGGCGCGCCCCATCATGCCGTTCAGCGCGAGCTTGCGCGCCTCGGCATCGGTGTCGGCGATATAGACCTCACGCACCACACGCCAGTCCTGGCGATTGGCCACGCGGCCGACGCGCTCGGCGCCGCGCACCACCGAATCCCAATGGTCGCGCAGATATTCCTGGGAGAGATTCAAACTCAGCGGCATGAAGCCCAGTTCACCAGCCATTTCCAAAGTATCGGAGCGCGGCGACAGGCCGGCGATGCCGATAGGCGGATAGGGCTTCTGCAAGGGCTTGAGATGACGTTGCAGGCGGCCGTCGAACATCGGCGCGATGCCATTCACGTTCCAGTACTTGCCGCGATACTCGAACGGCTCGTCGTGCGTCCACAGCTTCAGGATGATGTCGAGCGCCTCGCGCGTCATGACGCGGTTCTCACCGCTCATGCCATCGACGTTGAACTGCGCCCAGTCGCTCGGCAGGCCGCCGGCGCCGACGCCGAACATCAATCGGCCCTTGGCGATGTGATCGAGAAACGCCACGCGTCCGGCGAGTTCGGCCGGGTGGTGATAGGGCAGCAGATGCGCGCCGGCCGCGAGCTTGATGCGCTCGGTGCGCAACAGCGCTTGTGCTATCAAAAGATCGGGGGCGGGATTGGGTTCCCATGGCGCGGTGTAATGCTCACCTATCCACGCTTCTGAAAAACCGAGACGATCACACAAGCTGATGTGTTCCAGGTCCCATTCAAACCCTTCGCGCAAATCGCGCTCCGGTGGATGGGACGGCATCATGAAAACTCCGACTTCCATTGCAAGCTCCGCGTTGAATTTCGCGCTCGGACGCTAGCACGGCGCCTGACCGCTCGCAACGCGGGCGCCTCACCGCGACGAGATGCGCTGCCGGCGCGAGTTGGCTACGCTTGGTGCTTGTCATTCAAGCGCGAGCCTTGTCATGAGATCAGTCGTCCGTGTTGTCCTCGGCCTGTCGGTGTTTGCGTCAGTGTGCAGTGCGGTCGGCGCCAGCGAGCCGGCCGCGACGGTCTATCGCCACGGACGCATCTATACCGTCGACGCGGGCAACCATTGGGCCGAGTCCATGGCCGTCAGCACGGGGCGCATCGTCGCGGTCGGCACGGATGCCGAGGTCGCGCCCTTCATCGGCCCGCACACGGAAGTCATCGAACTCGGCGGGCACATGGTGATGCCCGGCATTCACGACATGCATCTGCATCCGGTCGAGGGTGGCTTTCAGGAACTGGTGGAATGCACGTTCCCGTTCGTGACGCCGCTCAAGGACATCGTCGCGAAGATTCATGAGTGCGCCGCACACAAGGCCAAGGGTGAATGGATACGCGGCGGCCAATGGGCGGCGGAAACTTTGGAGTCGTCCGAGCCGCCGACGCTCGCCATGCTCGACGCGGCGGCGCCGGACAACCCGGTGTTCCTCATCGATTCGACCTATCACAACGCGTGGGTCAATTCGCGCGCGCTCAAGGCGCTCGGCATCGACGCCAACACTCCCGATCCCAAGGGCGGCGTGATCGTGCGTGATGCCACCACGCACCAAGCGACCGGCATGCTGTTCGACAACGCCGCTTACTTCGCCATGAAACGTTTGCCTGTACGCAGTGACGCGCAATACCAGGCGGCCGCGCAGTGGGCGGTGGCCAGGCTCAACAGCGTCGGCGTGGTGGCGATGAAAGATGCTCTGGCCGATGGTTACTCGGTGCGCGCCTATGCCGCGCTGGATCACGCCGGCAAGCTCAACATGCGCGTTGCCACCAGCCGTCCGTGGCACGCGACCTGGACTGAGAACGATGATGACGAAGCGCGCAATCGCGCCCACTGGCAGGACGACCAGACCGCCCATGTGCGCACCGGCTTCGCCAAGATATTCGTTGATGGCATTCCGCCGACGCGCACCGCGGTGATGCTCGAGCCCTATGTGCCCGATGCCAAACACGGCGCCGGCTTCAAAGGCGAGTTGCAGCACTCGCAGGCCGAGCTGAATGCGGCGCTGGTCGAACTCGACAAGCTCGGCCTGACGGTCAAGATGCACGCCACCGGTGACGGCTCGGCGCGCGCCGCGCTCGATGCGATCGCGGCCGCGCGCAACGCCAATGGCGCGTCGGGGCTGCGCCACGAAATCGCCCACGCCGAATTGATTGCGCCCGCCGACAGTCCTCGCTTTCGCGAACTCGATGCGGTGGCCGAGCTGTCACCGATACTGTGGTATCCCGGGCCGCTGGTGGAAATGATGGCCGAAGTCATGGGGCGCGCACGCGCGGAGCAGTTCTGGCCCATCAAATCCATGCTCGATGCCAAGGTCAACATGATCTACGGCTCGGACTGGCCGTCGGTGGTGCCGACGCCCAACCCGTGGCCCGGCATCGAAGCGATGGTGACGCGCAAGGATCCCTATGGCACGTCCAGCGCCACGCTCGGCGCCGCGCAGGCGATTGGTCTGGCCGATGCGCTGCGCATCTTCACGCGCAACGGCGCCGATGCCATGCGCATGGGCGAGACGAGTGGCAGCCTTGAAGTCGGCAAGTCGGCGGACTTCGTGATCCTCGATCGCAATCTGTTCGACATCGCGCCGGAACAGATCAGCGACACGCGTGTTTTGAAGACGGTGTTTGAAGGACGTGTCGTCTACGCACTTGAACCGTGAGACGTTGAGGCGGAACACACCGCTTTGCTGAAAGTGACTCAGGCTCAACTAGCGGCTTGATATCGAACGGCTATTCTATTTTCGCGCTGCGCAAAGTCCTCGCGCAGCACAGCATTACACCCTTTCCAGTCATGAAAACGGTAACTTCAAAAACGTGAAGTTACCTTCGCACTTCGACCCCACCGATAGAGTGTGACTAGTTCGCGGTATGTGCCCTCGCACAGCGAAAAACTGTCGCAAAAAAACACTAACTATCCATGGGTGTTTGCGCTAATGTCGGCCAAGACAGTGTCCACCGTTGCGCAGGAATGATCGCTGGGGAGCATTGAGTCGTGCCGCGTAACAGGGATATTGCGGGGTCACCATCGATAAGAAGTGGTGACAGTACTTCGACAAGGGGAGAAGAAGATCATGGCTCATATCAGGAAATACGACTTTGACTACAGTCGTCGCCTATTCATGGACAAGACCGCGCGCGGCATTGGTGGTGCGGGTGTGCTGGGTGCGCTGTGGCCGATCATGGCCGAGTCGGGTGAAATCGGTCGCGCCTATCCCGACGAACTGCTGAGCATCGAGGCCTATACCAAGGGCAAGGTCAAGAACGGCGACTGGATCGATAAATCAAATATCGAACTGGTGCAGGACTTGGTTGATCCTGCGCTCATGATTGAAGTCATGCAGATGGATCGCAAGTTCCAGATCTCGCCATCGGGCACCACCACCGATGTCACCAAGATGTTTCCCCACGAGTTCCTCGAAGCCACGCTCAAGAACCAGGGCCGTGCCAAGCTCGATGAAGTCGGCAACGTGCGCACCGATGACGGCCAGGAATGGATAGGCGGTCTGCCATTCCCGCAAGTCGACAACGGCGTGCAGGTGATCGCCAACATGACGCTCTCCTGGGGCCGTCATGATGAATCCATGTATGCCGTCATCGCCGACGCCGTCGATGCCGAAGGCAAGGTGGTCTACAACTACGAGCTCGTGTGGTGTGAGCAGCAGGTCTCCGGCCGCACCAGCGGCCCGCTGCCGGGCGATCATGCCGGCAAGCTGCGCTACCAGTCGACGTGGTTCACCGAACCGCAGGACACCAAGGGCACCGCGTTCTTGAGCGTGTGGCCCTATGACCAGCGCGCCTTCCCCGATTTGTTCGGTTACCTGCCGGCCTTCAAGCGTGTGCGTCGCTTCCCGACCAATCAGCGTTTCGAGCCGCTGGTGTCGGGTTTGAACTTCTATCTGTCCGACGCGTGGGCGGCGGGCGATCCCTATCTGACCTGGGGCAATTACAAGATTGTCGGTCGTCAGCCCTACCTTGGCAGCTCGCAAGGCGGCTGGATGGGCGACCTGCCGAACTGGCGTCCGGAATCCCACGGCGGCCCGGACGGCAAGACCTTCTTCATCGTGCAGAAGGAACTGATCCCGGAAGTGATCATTCTCGAAGCCGAACCCACCGGCTTCTCACGCGCGCCCTACAGCAAGAAGCGCGTGTACGTCGATGCGCGTAACTTCGTGTTCCCGCAGATGCTGACCTACGACCGCCGCAACGAGTTGTTCAAGTGCGGCGAGCCGGGCTTTGGTCAGTACAAGACCGCCGCCAACGAGGTGCTGGACAAGGGCAAACCGGCGTGGAGCTGGACCTGGTATCACAGCCATGACTTCCAGGGCCGCACCATGTCGCGCTTCAACCAGACGGCGCAGGTCGCTGGTGGTTACAAGTCCGACTACAACCTCACCAATGTCTACGACAATTACATGACCCAGGCGGCGATGCGTCGTCTCGGCACCTGAGCGAACCCGCTCCTTGTAACTTGCCCGTGGCTGACACTCCCCTGCTGTCAGCCACGGGGCCTTGTCGAGCCAAGCGCCCTCAGGCGAATGGGGGCATCACCGCCGGATAGGGCACCGCTTCAATCAACTCCAGCCAGATACCATCGGGGTCGCGGAAGATCAGCACGCGACGTTTGCCAAAGTCACCCATGTCCCACTGTTCCACCGCTCCCACATCTTGCTGACCCGCGGCCACCAAGCGTGCGCGCGCGGCATCGATGTCGTCCACTTCGAAGGCGACACGAATGATGCCGAGGTGATTGGCTAGCGGATAAGCCTCGCCGTAGGGTTTCGGCGTATGCCATTGCAAGACATCGAGCGGGCTGCGTGAATCGGAACGCAGGCCCATGAGCGTGGCGGCGAAATTCATGCCGCCGAGATAGGCGCTGCCATCTTCGTTCGCCAGCGCGTCACCGAGAGAACCATTGCTGGCCGGCTGCAGGGCGCTCGGTTCGAGATAGGCCTGCGGGTCGAGGCCGATCACGTCGTGATAGAAGCGATAACTTCTTTCCAGATCACGCACGTTGAGATTGCAGTGATGCATCATGCCCGGGTAGCTGACTTTACCTGTCGGGTCTTCCGCACCGATCATTTCCAGCGTCGAACCATCGGGATCGCGAAATCCGAACACCCGCACCTTGAAGCCGTCGGGCGTGAGAATGATGTCGCTCGGCGCGCCGTAAGGGCGGCCGCCGTGGGCCAACACATTGGCATAGGCCTCATCGAGATTGCCGACCAAGGAATTCTGGCGATAGACGCCGACATGGTTCGCTTCGCGATAGGGATGGCCGACCGGCGTCGGGTTTTTCCATTCGATGAGATGCAGATGGCGCGCCGGGAATTCGGCGATGAGATCGCCCGGGGGCGCGGCATCCTTTTTGTTCTCCATCACCCAGCCTTCGAACTGGCCCTGTTTGATACCGAGACCGGTGTAGGACTGCGCGGGACCGTTGATGCGCTTCACACGCCGCACCGGAAACGTCGCTTCGTAGAAGGCAACGGCACGCTCGAGGTTCGAGACGTTGATGACGGTGTGCGAGAAACGGTTGATGTGACCGCGCAGGCCGACAGCGAGGCGGTCGACGGGCGGTGGGGCAGAGGCGGACGCGTGGGCCATGGCAGCTCTCCTGGAAGACGGCGATGTCGAGCATAGCGGTCAGCTGCCGCGAGCGGCTACGTCAGGAGGGGGAGGGGGTCGAACCGTAAACGGTTTCAGCGTGCCGTGGACCGCGCCAGAAAATCCAGCGTCGCCCGACCGAATACATCGTTCGCATCGCCCGTCACCATGTGATCGGCATTCGCGATATTGACGTACTCGGCGTGGGGGCAGAGCTCGAGGAATTCTTGCACACCTTCTTCGCTGACCACGTCGGAGCTCGCGCCGCGGATCAGCAGGGTTGGCACCGTGAGCTCGCGCGCGGCGGGCGCCAGACGCGCGTGGCGGGTCGCGACATCGCGTTCGCGGCCATCGATGAAGCGCGGATCCCAATGCCAGTACAGGCGTCCATCCGCATCGAGCCGCACGTTGCGCGCGAGGCTGGCGGCATTGGCGCCGGATTTCGCGCCGGGGCGATAGCCGCTGATGGCGGCGGCGACTTCGTCGAGATTCGCGAAGCCCGCCGCGTAACGCTCGAGGAAGGCCTTGACACGCTCGGAGCCCGATTTCTCAGTGCGCGGTGCGATATCGACCAGCACCAGCGCGCTGGCTTCGAACATGCCTTCACCGACACTGAGCAGCGCGGCATTACCGCCCAACGATGCACCGATCACGGCCGGCTTGCGGTCGCCCAAGGCGTGCACCACGTCGATGAGATCGCGCGTGAAGGCATCCATCTCGTAGTCGCCATCAGGTGACCAGTCGGAATCGCCATGGCCCCGTGCGTCGAGCGTGATGGCGCGATAGCCGGCGGCGCCCAGTTGCGCCCCGGTGGCGCGCCACGAATAACGCGCCTGGCCACCGCCGTGCAGCAGCAATACCTGTTGCCCGTGTTCGGGACCGAAGGCATCGCCGCAGAGGGTCATGCCTTCGCGGTTCTTCCAGGAGACGCCCGGCGCCGGCGTGCCGGGCAGGCGTTGGCGGTGAGGAGACAGGGGAAAGACCTCGCTGTTATCTGGGTCGCAGCGTTGAAAGCAAATTTATTCTGTACGAAAGCATCGTGCTCCGCTCCTTATTTTCCGTTCGGGTTCAGCCATTCGATGTCTTCTACCGCGCATTCGCGATGAGGTGCGAGCGCGCCGCGCGGCTGGTCGTCGAACAGCGCCGGGTTGTGCACGCCGTAAGCATCGCCCGCTGCGGCGATGGCACCGGCCGCCAGCGCATAGGGTGAGCGGGTGACGGCGGCATAGTCCTGCACCTGCCCGACCAGCAGGCCCACGGCGCTGAAGCGCGCTTCCCAGGTGCTGGCACTGGCGCTCGCCAGGCGCGCTTCGAGCGCGGCGATGAGAGCCGGTCTATGGGTAATGCGATCGGACGGCGTTCTGAAGCGCGGATCGTCGGCGAGTTCGGTTGCGTTAAGTTCGTGCAGCAAGTTCTGCCAGTGCTTTGGCAGATAGGCCGCGATCACGATCGCGCCTTCGCCACAGCGCAACAGATCGGCCGGCGCGCCGAGTGGTGCGCTGTTGCCATTGCGCGGCAGCTGCGTACCGGTCATGAGATATTCGACCAGGGGACCGGCCTGCAGATGGAGGGCAACGTCGTACAGACTGACGCGCACCACTGCGCCGCGCCCGCTACGCTCGCGTTTGAACAACGCCGCGAGCAAGGCATGGCAGAAGGCATGACCACTGGCCGCGTCGACCACCGTGAAGCCGACCTTCATCGGCGTTTCCAGGGGACCGGTAGCCGCCATGATGCCGCTCTCGGCCTGCACGATGAGATCGACGCCGCGCTTGTCGCGCACGCCGGCGCTCCAGCCGAAGCCTGACACCGAGCCGTAGACCAGGCGCGGATTGAACGCGTGGACGTCCGCCGGCCCGAGTCCGAGCCGCTCCATGGCGCCGGGCAAGGAGGCTTCGATCATGACGTCGGCGGCGGCGATGAGGCGTTTGGCATTGTCGAGATCGGCGGGCTTGCGCAGGTCGAGTCGCAACAGACGTTTGCCGCGGTTGTAGGCGATGAAGATTGGCGACAGCGGCAAATCGAGCGCCACCGCCGAACGCAGCTGGCGCACATTGTCGCCGTCGGGCGGTTCGACCTTGACCACGTCGGCGCCGTAGTCAGCCAGCATCATGGCCGCCGAGGGCGCCGCCACCATCTGCGAGAATTCGATCACGCGGATGCCGGTGAGGGGCTTGTCGTCTTGCGTTGTCATGCAGTTCTTCTCGTCCGCCGCAGGTGCGAATTCATTCGCACATTCAATCGACCCTTGTGACCGGGTGGCACCCTTTTCAATGTGCGAATGAATTCGCACCTACAGGGGCAATGCCAGCTCAGATGAGTCCCAGGCTCTCGATGCGCCCGCTCAACACCAAGGTCATGCTGCCGTTGCCGCGGCTGACGCTGTCGCCGTGATGCGCGCTGACTGCTACCGGTTGGATGCGATGCCAGTGTTCGTTGCCCTGGCCGTTGCCGTAGTCGATGCGCGCCGGCGCCGAGACGTCCCAGCAATCGAGTTCCATGCGCTGCTCGCCGCGCCACACGCCCAGGCCCTTGCGATCATCATAGCCACCGCTGTAGCCGAGACCCTGCATGGCGATGGCCGCGCCCTGGGCCGTGGCGTCAAGACGCAGCGCCGTACCGTCGGCCAGGGTCACGCCCAGGCTGGCGTGACGAAAGCGCCGCGTACCGGCGTACAGTTCAACCTCGAGCGTCACGTCATCGGCCGCCCATTCGCGGCCGCTGGCGATGTCGCGAATCATGCCGGTGGTATAGCGCGGCTCGCCTTCGCGGCCGTTCAACTGCACATGGCCGGCCAGCGTGTCGGTGGAGAAGAACAGGAAGGCGAGCGTGAAGCCGCGCGCGTCCAGGCCTTCTTCTTCGCCGGTCACCGGTTCACGTATGCCCATGCGCGGTCGCACGCCCCAGGAATGATCGCGACACGCCCACCAGCGCTCGACCGCGATGCGTTGGCCGGCGGTTTCCAGCCAGCCATTCGCGACCCCGATTTGATCGAAGCGCTGGTAATCCTCCACCACCCGCGCACGCTGGCGACGAAAATGCGGCTGCTCCTCGTGAGGCGGCACGATGGCGCGCCATTCGATCTCGCCGCGCAGATGTGTGCCGGCATCGATGTCGAGCCGAAAGGCTTGCAGGGGCCGAAGTGTCTCGATGCGTATCGGCCCGCAGCGCATGTCGAAGGCGCGGCCCAGCGACTGCGAGGCGCGCGCGTTGTATTGCCGCCCGCCGTTGATGACCACCGCCGCGCCATCCAGCACATTCATGTTGCGATACACGCCCATGGTGAGCTGCGCGGCGGCGTGGCCGCCGGGCGCATAGAACGCGAACCAGTGACGGTCGAAAAAGCGCGGGTCGCTGGTGCCGACGTGATCGAAAGTGCTGGCAATCTGATGCCATAGCGTGTCGTCCATTGCGGTCAGCATGGTGCGCGTCTCAAGCCGTGTGTTTGGGAACCGCGCCGGTCAGGCGCAGGGGAAAGCGTCGCGAACGTTCGGTCAGGTGGGCGCTGACAGCCGCCGTCAGCGCCGGCGGGCCATCGAGACACTCGCATAACAGCGCACGCAACTGCTCGTTGCGCGCCTCCGCCGCCAGCGCATCGGCGGCCTCGATGGGCGCCGCCTGCAAGGCTGCATCGAGGCGCGTGCGCAGCGCCGGCGCCGCATGGTCGCGCGCGGCCATCAACAGTGCGCCCATGGCGTCGTTATCCCAGTGTAGAAACGGCAGCAGCTGGTGCCAGGCGCGGCTCAACATGCGCACGTTGGCGATGAGGCTGCGCAGGGTTTCCTGGCTGTGTGCGTGGCCGAGTTCGGGGGCGATCGCGGTTTCGAGGATACGGCACATGCCTTCCAGTTGTTCCTTCACATTGGGATGCATGGCTCAGCTCTCCATCATCGACAGCATCTGCTGAAACAGCCACACCGGGTTGTGATAGATGCGGTCCATCTTGCCGGCCACGAATTCCGCCACGCCGGTCAGCACGATGACCGACAGCTTCCAGCAGGAAAACACGTTCCACCAGTTGAGCTCGCGCGCATCGACGCGCATACCGCTGGCCGCTTCGTAAGCGGCGACGATGTGCTGGCGTTCCCAGTGTCCGACAATCTGCTGCTCCCGTGCGCGTGGCGGATTGGTGATCCAGCCGAGGTCTTCGAGCGGGTCACCGAGATGCGCGGTCTCCCAGTCGAGCATGGCGCTGATGCGGTCACCGACCAGCAAGGCATTGCCGGGTTTGAAGTCGCCGTGCACCAGCACCACCGTTTGCGCGCGCGGTGCATGGCGGCGCAGCCAGCTGAGGGTGAGCCGCATCTCGGGCAGCGGCTCGAGTTCGACGCGCGCGAGTTCGCGCTCCCAGAAATCGAGTTCGGCGTGGGCGCCGTAGGCCTCATCACTGCGCCCGTCGCCGAGCGCGAGCGCGCGCCAGTCGACTTGCTGGACGGTGGCCAGCAGCGCGATGAAGCGCTGGCCGAACTGCACACGCTCAGCGAGCGGGCGGGAGCCGGCCAGCACATGCCAGTCGCAGGCGCCGGGCATGAGATCCATGATCATGGCCGGCGCGCCGAACAGCGCGTCACCCTCATCCACCCAGCGCACCGGCGGCGCCGGCACCGGTGTCGATTCAAGCGCGCGCAGCACGCGGAACTCCCAGCGTCTGTCGGTGGACAGCAGGCTCGCGGCCGGATCACGGCGTAAAATCATGCCCTGCGAACGCGCTTCGCCCTGTTCACGCCAGCGCACTTCGAACACCCAGTTCTCACGCGACAGCCCGGTGGAGGTGCGACGCAGTGAGGCGATCTTGATATCGCTCGCGGCCGGCCACGCGTCGCGCAACACGTCGCCGAGCCGGCGCGCGATGAAGTCCGGCGCGGCGAGGTCATGCATGGTGATGTTGGTGGGCGGCGATCATGAGCCCCGAGTATAGGTGTGGGCCATATGGCGCTTCATGCCGAGATCGGGTGGGGCGTCTGGAAATACCAGGGGGCCCGCCAGCTGCCACCAATTCGCCCATCGATGGTGAGGCACGGCGCGGTGGCGCGCCAGTCAATGTGCGCATAAATTCGCACCTACAGCGCCGCCGCGGCGTGCATATAATCCGGCCTGTTACAGGGGAGAGCGCCAGCATCATGGCATTGCAGGAAATATCGCTCGCGAGTGCGAGCAAGGTCGCCCTTGGCGTCAAGCGCCCGGAAGACGTGGTGGTGGCGCGCGACGGCACGGTGTGGCTGTCGGATCAACAGAGCGCCTGCGCGCGCCTGAATGCCGACGGCAGCATCACGCGTGTGGGCCGCGCCGGCGGTGCGCCCAATGGCATCAATATGGACAGGCAGGGGCGCGTGCTGATCGCCAACTTCGGTGGACCGGAAGACGGCCACGGACCGCTGCAGCGTCTCGACCCCGCAAGCGGTGAAGTGGAATTGCTGGTCGGTGAACTCGGTGGTCGCAAACTCTTTGGTTGCAACTATCCCTTGGTCGACAGCCAGGACCGCATCTGGTGCAGTCATTCCACCTGGGGCTCGCTCGACGCCGCGTGGGATGGTCAGGATGACGGTCTGGTCTTTCGTCTCGATCCCGATGGCCGCGTGACCGTCGTTGCCGAAGGCATCCAGTTCGCCAACGGCATGGCTTTCGATGCCGACGAACAACATCTTTACGTGTGCCAGACCACCGCCTGCAACATCGTGCGCTATGGGATACGCGCCGACGGCTCGCTCGGCGCCGCCGAAAGCTACGGCCCCAAGCTCGGCCTCACCCACAAGGAAGTGCAGGCCCAGCGCCCGGTGACGCCAGCCTTGCGCAGTCAACTCGGCCCCACCGATGGTTGCGGTTTCGACCAGGCCGGCAACCTGTGGGTGACACTGGTGCTGGCCAACAAGGTCGTCGCCATCACGCCGCAGGGTGACGTGGTGACAGTGCTGTCCGATCCGGGCGGCACGCTCATGCATAGCCCGACCAATGTCAGTTGGGGGGGGGCGGACCTGTGCGATCTCTACATCGGCAGCGTGACGCGCGATTACGTCGTCAAAGTGCGCAGCCCGGTGCCCGGTCTGCCGCTCGTTCATCAACGCTGAGGACACGCCGATGGCCGCACACAGCTTCACGCCGCGCGACGATCAATTCCATTTCGATGAAATGGGCGACGACTGGTGGGCGACGGAAACCGCGTGGTTTTCATTCCATCATCCGGAGCGCAAGCTCGGCGGCTGGTTCTACAACATGTTCCGTCCCAATATCGGCACCGTCGCCGGCGGCGCGTGGGTGTGGGACGACCGCGCGCATCTGCCGTGGGAGATTCTCTACTCCGCCAACTACACCGCGCTGCAGCTGCCGGGCAGTGAGGATCTGCGTGATTGCCATCTGCCCAACGGTGTCTCGATCAAGGTGCTCGCGCCCTGTCAGCGTTACGCGCTCGGCTACCAGGATGGCGAACGTCTGCAAGCGAATTTGATCTTCGACGGCGTAATGCCGCCCGAACCCTTGACCGCGGTCGGTTCGACGTTTGGCTCCGCTCATCATTTCGATCAGTTCGGCCGCGTGCACGGTGAGATTGTGCTGCACGGCGAACGCATCGCCATCGATTGCATAGGCATGCGCGACCGCACCTGGGGACGCCGCCCCGAAGACCGGCCGCGACAGGCGGCCTATGTCACCGGCGCGGCCGATGCCGGTCACGGCTTTCTGGCCGTCACCAACGTCAAGCCCGAAGGCGACTTGGTTTCCTATGGATTCCTGCGCCGTGACGGTGAGACGTGCAGTCTTGCCGGTGGTGAACGCATCCTCGAGCGCGACCCCAAGGAACATTGGATAACGCGCATCACCATCAAGGCGCATGACGCCAGGGGCCGCGAGATGAAGGCGGTCGGTGTGCCGGTCAGTCGCGTCATTCTCAACCGCCATACCTTCATCGATGTGAACAGCCTCATCCGCTGGGACCTCGATGGCGTCACGGCCTACGGTGAAGACCAGGACATGTGGCCGGTGCATCGCTGGGCGCGCTTGAAGCGCGAACGCGCCTGAACGTGTCGCACGCAGAGGCATAGAGAACTTCCCATGGATTACCAGGCAATACTGAGCGCCGAGCGTCGCGCCGATTTGAGCGCGCGCGGCCTGTGGTTGAACCGCTTGTTCAGCGATGCGCTGGACGAAGTGGCGGCGCGCACGCCCGATGCCCTCGCCATCGTCGATCACAACAGCATGACGGGCGCCTCGACGCGCATGAGCTATGCCGAACTCCAGCGCCTGTCGGTGCGCATTGCCTGCGCATTGGCCGCGCAAGGTGTGCAGCGTGACGACGTGGTGGCGGTGCAGTTGCCGAACTGGTGGCATTACGCGGCGGTATACATCGCTTGCGTGCGCATCGGCGCGGTCATCAACCCCTTGATGCCGGTTTTCCGTGAGCGCGAGCTTGAATACATGCTGGGTTTCGCCGAGGCCAAGGTCTGGATAGTGCCGCGCGAGTTCCGCGGTTTCGACTACCCCGCCATGGCGGCTTCCTTGCGCGGCGTCTTGCCCAAGCTCGAGAAAGTGTTCGTCGTGGGCGGCACGGATTCAGCGACGAGTTTCGAGGCCTGCCTCGTCGAGCGCGCCTGGGAAGCGGAAGCCGACAGCGCGGCGCTGTTCGCCGCGCGCCGCATGCAGCCCAACGACGTCACGGAAATCATGTACACCTCGGGCACCACCGGCCAGCCCAAGGGCGTGATGCACACCGCCAATACACTCATGTGCAAGTGCCTCCTGGCCAGCGAACTGTTCGGCTTCAGCGAGCACGACGCCATTTTCATGGGCTCGCCGCTCGCGCACCAGACCGGCTTTCTGTATGGCGCCTTGTTTTCCATCTACCATGGCACGCCGTGCGTGATGCAGGACGTGTGGGAACCGGTGAAGGCGTCGCGCCTGATGGCCGAAGAGCGTTGCACCATCACGCTCGGCGCCACGCCTTTCTTGAGCGATCTGGTGCGCACCGAAGCAGCCAAGGCTTTCGACACCTCGTGCCTGCGCCTCTTCCTCTGTTCCGGCGCGCCGATTCCGCGCGTGCTCGTTGAAGACGCCAACGCCAGTCACCCCAATATGTACGTGATGAGCGCGTGGGGCATGACCGAGATGGGCATCACCACTGCGACCTATCCCGGCGATCCGTTGGAGAAAGTGCTGGATTCCGATGGCCGCGCGCTGCCACACCAGGCGGTGCGCGTATTGGACGAGGCCGGTGCATTGGTCGCGCCCGGCATCGAAGGCCGTTTGCAGGCGCGTTGCGCGACCACGTTCGTGGGATATCTCAAACGCCCGGAGGCCTATGGCGTCGACGCTGACGGCTGGATAGAGACCGGTGACAACGCGCGCATGGATGCCGACGGTTACATCCGCATCACCGGCCGCTCCAAGGACATCATCATCCGCGGCGGCGAGAACATTCCTGTCGTTGAAGTCGAAGCGCTGCTCTATCGTCATCCGGCCGTCGAAGACGCGGCGGTGGTGGCCATGCCCGATGCGCGGCTCGGTGAACGCGGCTGCGCGTTTGTTACTCTGCGCGCCGGCCACAGTCTCGATTTTCGCGGCATGATTGCGTATCTCAACGACTGCCGCATGATGAAGCAATACCTGCCGGAGCGTCTCGAGATCATCGCGGCCTTTCCGCGCACGCCCAGTGGCAAGATTCAGAAATTCAAATTGCGCGAGCAGGCCAGGAGCCTGACGCCGATGTCGCTCGCGCCCTGACTCGAAGCTATTCAACACGAGGTTGACCTGACGCCATGAACGCCGACCAGTTGCTGGAACGCATTGCCACCACTTTGAAGCGCGACATCGGCCCGGCGGTCGAGGGTGAATATCCCAAGACCCAGGCCTTCATGGCGGCGGTGGTGCTGCAAAAACTGGGGCGTGAACTCGGCCTCGCCGCCGTGCACCAGGCGGCGGATGAAGCCGACACCCAGGCGCTGCTCGATGATCTGCGCGTGGCGCTCGAACAGTCACCGGCGCCGGCGGCGGTCACCGCGGCGGTGGCCGGTCTCGCCGCGGCGCGCGACGATGCGGCGCTGTGTGCGCTCATCTCGGCGCTCTACGCCGCGCGCGCTGAACTGGGAGAGCAACGCTTCGACGCGCTGCTCGGCCGTGTGCGCAAGAACCTGCGCGCCTCCATTGATCGTCGCATGGTGTACGCGGCATGAGCGCGACCAATGATCCCAAGCTCGAAGCGCGCATCCTCGATTATCTGAAAAGCCGCATTCCAGGCGGCCGTGATTTTTCGCTGGCCAATGTCTCGCGCATCGCGGTCGGCTGGTCACACGAAACCTGGCTGTTCGATTTGCATTACCGCGAGGACGGACGCGAGATCAATACCGGCATGTGCCTGCGCCGCGACCCGGGCAACGCGCTGCTGCGTCATCTCTCCAGTCTCGATGAGCAGTACCGCGTGTTGAAATGCCTGCAAGACACGGCATTGCCGACACCCAAGGTGTATTGGTTCGAAGACGATCTCGCGATTCTCGACATGCCCTTCCTGGTCATGGAGAAGGTGCCGGGTAGCTGCCCGAGCCCGTGGGGCCGCGAAGGCCGCGCCTACTACCAGGCCGCCGCCGAACGCGGCACGCTGCCCAAGAGCTTCACCTCCACGCTCGCGACCCTGCACACCCTCGACTGGCGCGCCGCCGGCCTCGAATTTCTCGGCGTCCCGGCCACCGGCCCGGAGTTCGCGCTGCGCGAGATTGCGAAGTGGAAGGAATTGATCGCGCTGTCGGACGCCGCCCCGGAACCGATCTTGACCGATCTCATCGCCTGGCTCGAAGCCAATGCGCCGTCTTCACAACACGTGACCCTGGTGCACGGCGCCTACCGCACCGGCAACCTGCTCATCGACGACGACCGCATCTCGGCGGTGCTGGACTGGGAACTGCAGGTCTTGGGCGACCCGATGTACGACGTCGCCTACGTGCTGTCGGATCTGAATCGCGAAGGCACGCCCTTGCTCTCCAACCTCGTCGATCGCGATGCCTTCTTCCGCGATTACGAACGCGAAACCGGCTTCACTATCGATATCGAGCGCTGCCGCTACTACAACGCGCTCTACGCGATGCGCTCGGTGGCGTTCTGGATGAGCGCTTCGGGACTGTATGCCAGCGGCCGCAGCGACGACATCCGTCTCGCAAGAACGGCGTGGTCGGTGCCGGTGGTGCTGGAGCGGGCTGCGACCGAGCTTGGTTATTGACGCTGAAACCGGCCGAAATCCCTTCTTCCCGGAACTCGCCGCCCCTCCGTTTCCCGCGCAGCCCCTGTTCGGGCCGCGCATGCGTTACCCTTGAAACCGGGCACGCCGTGCACCATGTATTCATTTGCCGATTGTGAGGAGAACCGCCATCAAACCCACCAAACGCCTGACCTATATCGCTGGCATACGCGCAGCGATGGAGTCGGTCAACGCGAAACTGCGCGAGCCTCATTCCTGGATTGGCAGCACGGAAGACAGCATCGTATTCATTGCCGAAATCGACCACGTCGACAAGGCCAACAACTGTTACAGCCATCACGACGGCACCTATCACCGGCTGGTCGCGGCGTTGGCCCCGGGCGCGGCCGCGCAAACCGTGCGCTATACCAACGAATTGTTCGAGGCCGTCAGCCGCGCGTTCAGCGGCGCTCTGCGCTGCAATCTAATGCTGGTGCGTGGCGCCAAGAACAGCATCGCCAAAGGCGGCGTGCGTGCCGCGGTCGATGGCGATGCGTGGATCGTCGAAAATTTCTCCGGCAGCGTGGCCGAGGGCTTTGAATTCGACATGGTGCGAGTGCAGTAGCACGCTCAGCCGCGATTGATTGAAATCTGGACGCGGACGACGCGAGGTGCAGTGCCGCCTCCCGAAACTTGCGGGTAAATTCGCAGGCGCTGCAGGTGCGAATGAATTCGCACCTGCAAAGGATGCCGGCAGCGCCGTCAATAGCCGAATCTGAATTCGAGAAACACGCTGTTATTCGTGCGTCGGCTGCCGAACAGCGTGTCGTCTTCGCCATGATTCCATTCATAACCGACGCTGACGCGCAGCTCGTCGCTCGCCTCATAACGTACGAGTGCGCGTAGCACGCCATCGTGATGACTGAAATCCTGGATGCCGAAGATCTCGGCACGCAGCAGCTGGTCGGGGCGTGTCCAGGCGAGGCGCATGCTGGCGCCGTTCTGGTTGTTGTCGCGCTGACCTGATTCCACCGCGTTGATGAGTGCAATGCCGCGCAGATAGGGATTGCGATAGCGCTCGGGCGGGCCATGGTTGGTGACGCGGCGCAAGATGTATTGCAGGTTGAGGTTGACGGTCTCGCCGAAGTTGCGATCGCCGCCCATCACCGCGAACAGGAACGGACGCTTGGATAAATCCGTACGTTCGCGATCGGGGAAATCGCTGTAGGCTGCTTCGGCGCGCAGATTCAATCCCCAGTGCACGGTTGCCATGTCGGCGCCGAGCGTGCGTTGGCGGGGATATTCGCGCAGTAGATCAAAAGGCCGCGCCGGGTCGCGCGAGGCGCGCAGATCGCCGGTCAAGTCGTAGCCGTCGAAATAGGACACGGACCAGTCGATGCCGTGTTGGCTGCCGTCTATCTTGATCGCACCCTGGCCGACGCCATCGGGGCGCCGGTCGCCGGCGATGGCGAACGGGCCGATGTGTGAGCGCAGCGGATGCACCTCGGGACGAAACTCGGGAATCCAGTAAAGCTGCAGTTGCGCGTTCTCACCCAGCCCATGATCGACACGCAGCATGGCGCTGCCGCGACGCAGGTCGTCGTCGTCGGGAAACAGGCGCGACAGGTCGCGCGAGCTGAGGTTGTCGGTCGGGTTGATGCGATCGGCGCGGCCCCAGGCGGCAATCTGGCGGCCGACACGGATGTCGAATTCGCCGATGCTGTGGCTCACATAGACCTCGCGCAGCTCAGCTTCCGGCGCCGACGCATTGCTCAAGTCTTCGCTTTGCACCCAGCCTTCGGCATGGAAGCCCATGCCACTGTCACTGTCGTGCTGCTCTTTCAGCCACAGCGTGGCCGGCGCCATGTCATGGCGATCGTCGACGTTGCGGCTCGAACGCCAGTAGCCCATGCGTAGCGAACTCGAGAGGCCAAGGTCGGCAGCCTGCTCGCGCCAGCCGGCCATGCCTTCGGCGGCGTGCGCGTGCGACCCGGCGCTGCCGAGCAGCAGCAGGGTGATGAACTTCAGTCGAAGGGGCTTCATTTCGCGCTGTCGAGCGCACGGGAAGAGAAGGTCTTGGCCGGCAAATCCACGCCCACTTCGAATTGCTCGTAGCGGATGACGGACGCATGACCTGTCTGCACGTTCTTCATTTCCAGTTCCATTGGCTGGAAGTGATGGGTGGCGGTGTCGACTTCCTTCAGATCGCGCGCGTAATAGCGCTTCAAGAGTTCGTTCTGCTCGTCATAGAGTTCGCCCTGCACGGTCACGCCATTGTCGAGGCGTATCCACGACAGGCGTCGGCTATAGCCGGTGGAGTGGCGGATGTCATCGTTGCCGGGCAGGCTTTCGACCACCGCGCAGTCGACGCCGTCCAGCGTTTCATTGCGTAGAAATTCGTGCTTCCAGGCGTCGACCTTGTAACCGATCACGTCGCCATGGCTGAAATCGGTGCCGGCAAAGGAATCACGTTTTTCGGCGGCTGCCAGCCGTCGCACCTTGTGCAGCGCCGGCAGATAGACCCACACGTCGTCTTCGCGGTCGCTGTTCTCTATCGACAATATCGAAGTGCCGGCGATATTGGCCGGCGCCGTGAAGCGCGTGAGGCGTGCGCTGTTGATGCCGTCTTCGTTGAGTCTGGAATAGCCGCGCGCCTGGCGCTCGCGCGACTGTCCATCGCTGCCGGTCAGGACGAACGTAGCCTGCATGCGGGTGGTGGAGTAGAGCGTGGTGTCGAAGCTGCGTTTCATGAGCGCGGCGCCGTCTTGTTCGGCAGCATGCGCGGAATGGGCGGGCAGCACACACAGCAGCGCCAGCACGCCCAGCGCGCCGGCGCCCTGTGCGCCGAGACGGCTTTCCTCGAATACGAAACGCGGCTTGAGTGCCAGCAACAGCGCCGGGTAGAGCGTCAGCGCGGTCAGCGCGCTGACCAGCATTGCCACGCTGATCATGATGCCCAGCCACAGATGAATCTTGAATCCATAGGAGAACAGCAGCACCGCGTAGCCACCGGCGACCGCGGTGGCGACATACAGCACGGCTTTGCCGGCAGTGGCATAGGTGCGTTTGAGTGCGACATCGAGGCCATCACCGATGCGCAGCTCCTCACGCAGTCGATAGGTGAAGTAGATGGCATAGTCGGCGCCAACGCCGACCCCCAGCGCCGCCACGGTGGCGGTCGCTATCTGCAGCGGAATGCCGAACAGACCCATCAAGCCGAAGTTGGCGAGCGCGGTCATGACCAGCGGCACCAGCAGCAACAGGCCCGCCAGTAGCGAGCGGAACATGAGGCCGGCGATGACGAATACCGCCGCGCCCATTTGAAAAAGATTCACTATTTTTCCGCGCACGATCATGTCGCTCATGGCTGTGGGAGTGGTGATGCTGCCGGCCAGGCGCACGGTGACGTCGGCGGGAAAGTGCTCACGCACGAACGGCATGAGCTGCTGTTCCAGCCGTGCGACGTGGGCGGAGCTGTCGGTCTTGACGAAGGCCTGGATCACCGCGTTCTTGTACCCGGCATCGACGTAGTTGTTGAAATCGCCCTCGTCACCCGACATCGAATAGAGCAACAGGTACTGGGCGATGAGATTGGCGTCGTCGGGGATGACGGCCTGCTGGTCGTCGTCGCCGTGCATGGCCTTGTTCATGCGCACGATGAAATCCGCCAGCGAAATGGTCGCGCCGACCTGCGCATCCTTTTCGAGCTCGGCCTGGGTGGCGAGCATGGCCTTCAGCACCGCCGGCTCCTTGATGGTGTCTTCACGTTGGCCTTCGATGAGGATGTAGAGGGTGTTGGTGCCGGCCAGGCGCTCGTTCATGGTCGCATCGTCGAGCCGCATGGGCTGATCGGCGGTGAAGAAGGCGCGCAGTGAATTGTCGTAGACGATGAGGCTCGTGCCGCCCATGGCCAGCAGCGCCAGCGCCGCGCCGGCCATGATCACGCGCTTGCGCTGCGGACCGGCGACGGTGCTCATGAGCACCGTGATGATGCGATCCCACACCGTGGTCTTGTGTTCGAGATGCACGGCCAGCGGCGTCGGCGGTGGCAGCATGGCGCGGATGGCGGGAATGAAAGTCAGCTCTATCACCAGCGCCGACAGGATGCCGAGCGCCGCGAAACAGGCGAAGGTGCGTATCGACTGGATGCCGAACACCACCAGCGACAAAAAGCTTGCCGACGCAATCACGCCCGCGGCAATCATCACCGGCCCCATCGCCGACACCGCGCGGATGACCGCTTCGTGGCTGGCGGCGCGTGCATCGGTATAGGCCGGCACCAGTTCGTGATAGGCCTCGTAGTAGCGTTTCAGAATCTGCACCGCGTGGCCGGCCGCCACCGCGATGATCAAGATCGGCGTGACGTTGCTGAACGGATCGAGCTGCAGCCCGAGCATGGTCATGAGACCGAGGCTCCACACGATCGCCACCAGGCCGGTCACCAGCGGCAGCACCAGGCCCTGCACGGTGCGGAACGCTTCGAAATGCAGCAGGCCGATGACCAGCAGCGCCATCGGCAGCAGGAAGGCCATGCGATCAGAAAAGCGCTCCAGCGCCGACAGGAATATCGGCTGGCCGGTGACCATGAGATCCACCGTGTCGTCGGCGAACGGTGCGATGGCGGCGCGCACATCATGTTCGATGGCGCCAAAGCCCTTGGGATTCATCTTGAATTCGCTGATCACCGCCGCGGTCTTGCGGTCGTGGGAAATCAGGATGCCGTCGTATACCGGGTTGTTGTGAATGGCATCGGCCAGTGCGCCGAGTTCGTCCTGGGTGTGGGGCAGTTTGGCGAGCATGGCGCGTGCGCTGATGCCGTCTTCACTGCCGACGATATTCTTGATCTTGGGCGAGGCGAGGCTGCGCAGATTGGCACGTTGCGCGCCAGGCACGGTCGCGAGTGCGTCGGACAGGCCCTTCAATTTTTCCAGGCGATGGGGCGTCAGCACCGTGCCGTCGCGCGCGCTCATGCCCACCACCACCGTGTATCGATTGCCGAACAGGCGTTCGACGGCCTTGGTCGCGATCACGTAGGGATGGGCCTGGGGCAACAGGTGATCGGTGTCGATGATCACTTCCAGATGGCGCAGCGGCAGCAGCAGCAGTGCGGTGGCGAGCGCCACCAGCACCACCACCGTACGTCTCTGCGTCACGACCCAGGTGATGAAACGGACCATCGGCGACTTCCTCTTTTTTATTACTTATTGTTGGTGAGAGGCCGGCGCGTGCACATGGCCCGGCAGGTGATCGCGGCATCACGCGTCCAAGCCCGCCTCAGCCCCCGACTGCTGGCGGTGTTTTGCATGCCGACGTGATGTGACAGCGCTTGCGCACGCAGCGCGCTGCTGTTTCCCCGGGCGCCGCGACAACGCCGAGGAATGTAGCGGGGGATGCCGTCTTCGCCCCCCTGGGCTGACGGTCGTAGTTTTTCAGTACGACGGATTCTTGCGAGTGGCGGGCATCAGCGCGCCACTCGCGAGCGAGGTTCTGCGCTACCAAGTGCGGGACGGGGCTGGGTCCCGTGGTGCGCTCGCAGTCTCACTCAAGCGCCGCCGATTATAGCGGTGCCGCCAGCGTTGCATCACGCGCTATCGAGGTAGCGCAACGGCTTCAACCGGCCGAGCGCGCGACCTCGGCCGCGGCGGCAAAACGGAAACCCGCATAGCCGGCCTGCGCCACCTCGTCGCATTTCTGGCGATAGGGGCCAACACCGCCGATGTAAGGCAGGAACACCCGTGGCTTGCCCGGCACGTTGGCGCCCATGTACCAGGAATTGGCCTTGGGGAAGAGCGTCGCGTCGGCGACCTGGTTGACGTGTTCGACCCACGCCGCTTCGGCGTCGCTGCTCGCTTCGATGCGGTCATGGCCATGGGCGCGCATGAAGTCCAGGCATGCGGCTATCCAGTCCACGTGCTGTTCGATGGAGACCATCATGTTGCTCATCACCGACGGGCTGCCGGGGCCGGTGATGGTGAACATATTCGGGAAACCGGCGATGCCGAGGCCGAGGTAGGTGCGCGGTCCGTCCGCCCATTTCTCTTTCAAGGCCAGGCCATCGACGCCGCGGATATCGACATTGACCAGCGCGCCGGTCATGGCATCGAAGCCGGTGGCGAACACGATGGCGTCGAAGGCGCGCTCGCGATCGCTGGTGCGCACACCGGCCGCGCTGATCTCGGTCAGCGGCGTCTTGCGCAGATCGACCAGTTCCACATGGGGCAGGTTGAAGGTCTCGTAATAGCGGGTGTCGAGACACGGGCGCTTGGTGCCAAAAGGGAAATCATAGGGACACAGGGTTTCGGCGGTGGCCGGGTCGCGCACGATGGCGCGTATTTTGTCGCGCATGAAGTCGGCGGCGGTGTCGTTGGCGGCCTGGTTGAGCAACAGATCGCCGAAGCTCTGCAGCATGCCGTTCAAGGTGCCACCGTCCCAGCCCGCCTGGTAGGCGCGCTGACGTTGTTCGGCGCTGACTTCGAGCGCCGAGGTGGTGACGATGGGCATCGGCACGCCGAAAGCCGAATGGCGCGCGGCCTCGCGATGTTCACGATAGTTGGCCTTGATGGCGCCGATTTCGTAGCGGTCCAGTGGCCGGTTGGCGGCCGGCAGGCTGAAAGCGGGCGTGCGCTGAAAAACCGTCAGCTGGCTGGCCTCGGCCGCAATCAAGGGAATCGACTGCACGGCCGACGAGCCGGTGCCGATCACCGCCACGCGCTTGCCGCTGAAATCGACGCCTTCATGGGGCCAGTGCGCGGTGTGATAAGTCTGCCCACAGAAGCGCTCGGCGCCGGCGATGTCGATGTCTTTTGGCACCGACAGGCAGCCGGTCGCCATGACATAGAACTGCGCGGTGAACACTTCACCGTTTGCACTCTCGATGTGCCAGACATTGCGCTGCTCGTCGAAGCGCGCCTGTTTGACGCGCGTGCCGAAGCGGATGTCGCGGCGCAGGTCATAGCGGTCCGCGACATGATTGGCATAGCGCAGGATCTCGGGCTGGGTGGCGTATTTCTCGCTCCACTGCCATTGCTGCTCGAGCGCCGGATCAAAGGAAAACGAATAGTCGATGCTCTGTACGTCGCAGCGCGCGCCCGGATAACGGTTCCAGTACCAGGTGCCACCCACGCCGTCGCCCGCTTCCAACACCTGCGCCGTGTAACCGGCCGTGCGCAGTTTGTGCAGCAAGTACATGCCGGCAAAGCCGGCGCCGACGATGATGACGTCGTGGTGCATGGGAGATTCCTGGTGAGTGGCGTTGTGGGAGGGGATTGTCGCATGCGAGCGAGTGCGGGGAAGCGCCTGTCATGCTTGTGAGTCAGACTGAAGTCTGACCCACAGATTCTTCTTGCCCGAACACAAATCGCTACACTGCCCTCCCATGAATTCATCCCTGCCCGCACAGCGCTTCGATTCCGCCGGCGGCGCCCATGTCGACTGGTGGGCGGTGCTGGCGCTGGCCGGGCCCTTGATTGCCAACAGCGCCATCCAGGCGGCTTTGAATCTCACCGACACCTGGTTCGTCGGCCATATCTCGACCCTTGCCATGGCCGGCATGGGCGCAGTGCATTGGCTGGTGATCGTGTTCATCGGCGTGCTGGGCGGGGTGGCGATGGCGGTGCAGACCGTGGTTGCCCAGGCCCACGGTGCGCGCCGCTATCGGCGCGCGGCCCATGCCACCTGGACGGCACTGTGGGCGTCGCTGTTCACCGCGCCGCTGTTCGTGGCACTGGGCCTGGCGGGCGGCTGGATCCTCGCGCCGTTCGCGCTCGATGCCGAGGTGCGGGATCTCGCCCTCCAGTTCTGGCAGCCACGCATGCTGGGCGCGGCACTCGGCGTGGCGCTGTGGTCGGTGCTGGGCTTCTTCAACGGCATCGGTCATGCGCGCGTGACCTTGGTCATCAATCTCGTGACCTTGAGCGTCAACGCGGTGCTGGCATGGCTGTTCATTTTCATTTTCGATTGGGGCGTGCCGGGCGCGGCCTGGGCCACCAACTGCGCGACGGCGGTGGGGCTCGCGATTGCGCTGCTGATGTTCCTGGGCCGCGGCCAATTCGCGTGCTATGGCGCGCGCCTGACCTGGCGTCTGAAGACGCTGAGTCTCGTCAAGCAGTTCCGTCTCGGCCTGCCGATGGGCATCGGGCTTGCCGCCGACCTGTTCGGCTTTGCCCTGTTCCAATTGATGCTGGTGAAGCTCAGCCCCAGCGACGGCGCGGCATCGCAAATCGTCATGATGCTGACCTCGATTGCCTACATGCCGGCGATTGGCATTGCGCTGGCCGGCACCACCCTGGTCGGGCAGTCCATCGGCGCGGGCGACAAACACTGGGCGCGGCGCCTCGGCAACGCGGTGGTGGCGATGGCCGTGGTCTACATGGGCAGCATCGGTCTCATGCTGGGCCTCGCCAGCGGCTGGACCATTCCGCTGTTCCTCGACCATGCCGATCCGCTGTCCGCCGAGGCGGCCCGCATCGGCATGGTCCTCATGTGGCTGGCCGCCGCCTACCAGTTGTTCGACGGCATGATCCTGGGCGCGAGCTTCTGCCTGCGCGGCGCCGGCGATGCCACGGTGCCGGCGGTGGTCATCCTCGGCAGCTCATGGCTGCTGTTCGTGCCGCTCGCCCACAGCCTGGCTTTCGCACCCGGCCACGGCTTCGTGCAGTGGCTGCCGCAATACGGTCTCGGCGCGGCCGGCGGCTGGATGGCGGCGGTGGTGTACGTGAGCCTGGTCGGAGTGCTGATGCTGGCACGCTGGCGCTCGACGGCATGGGAGCGAATGGTGGTACGGTGACAGCCCGCCATCACCCACCCGGACGCGAACATGGGCAAGAACGACCCCAATCCCGACATCAACTGGCTGGCGCAGCCCGAACCGCATAACTACCCGGCGGCGCTGTCCTACTTGTCATTGATTCTTGAACCGGCGCTGGCCGCGCAGCGCGTTCAGCAACTGCGCGAGGCGCCGCTGGAAGGCTACAAGGCCAAGGATGTGTTCCGCGCCTCGGGCCTGTCGCTGCTCGGTGTCAGCAACTCCCATGTCGAGAAGAACATCGAGAAGATTGAAGACGGTAAGGCGCTGTCGCCCATCCTGCTGGTGCGCGATGGCGAGCGCGGCCGCGTGATCGTGGCCGATGGGTATCATCGGCTGTGCGCGGTCTACCATTTCCACGAGGACGCCGAGATCCCGTGCAAGATTGTCTGATCAACGCGTTACCATAGCGCCCATTCCCCTAGTCACTGCAAGGTAAGCCATGAACCAAGTCGTCATCGTCGACAACATCCGCACCGGTCTCGCCAAGGCCCATCGCGGCACTTTCAACCTGACCCGCGCTGATTCCCTCATTGCGCACTGCATCGACAGCCTGCTGGCGCGCAACCCGGCGCTGGACGGCGCCGAGGTCGACGACGTGGTGGTGGGCGCCGCGCGCCAGATTGGCGAGCAGTCGGCCAACGTCGCGCGCTACGGCGTGGCGCTGTCGAAGTTACCTATCAGCGTGTCGGCCGCGACCATCAGCCGCGCCTGTTCGTCGGGCCTGAATGCGATCGCGATTGCCGCCACCCAGATCATGAGCGGCTGCGCGGAAGTGGCGATGGCCGGCGGTGTGGAATCGATCACCGGCCTCGATCGCGGCACCCCCGCCAAATTCGACGAGCACCCGCGCCTCATGGCCGACATGCCCGCCATCTTCATGCCGATGGGCAACACCGCCGAAGTGGTGGCGCGTCGCTACAACGTCACCCGCGAACAGCAGGACGCCTACGCCCTGCAGAGCCAGCAGCGCTACGCGGCGGCGGTCGCGGCCGGCTACATCGCCGATGAAATCGCGCCGATGACGGTCGACTGGTTGAAAATCGTCAACAAGGACACCAAGGAAGCCAAGGTCGTGCAGGGCACAGTCGACAAGGACGAGTGCAACCGCGCCGACACCACGCTGGCCGGCCTCGCCTCGCTCGCGCCGGCGTTTGAAAAGGACGGCAGCGTGACGGCCGGCAATGCTTCGCAGTTGTCCGATGGCGCGTCGATGACGCTGCTGATGTCCGAGCGTCGCGCCCAGCAATTGGGTCTCACGCCGCTCGCTTACTACCGCGGCTTCGCGGTGGCCGGTTGCGAGCCTGACGAAATGGGCATCGGCCCGATCTTCGCGATACCGAAGCTCCTGAAGTACGCCGGCGTGAAACTGTCGGACATCGACCTCATCGAACTCAACGAAGCGTTCGCCTCGCAGTGTCTCTACTGCCGCGACAAGCTCGACATCGACAACGACATCTACAACGTCAACGGCGGTTCGATTGCCATCGGTCATCCTTTCGGCATGACCGGCTCGCGCATGACGGGTGTCGTCATCCGCGAACTGCGTCGCCGTCAGAAGAAGCTCGGCATCGTGTCGATGTGCATCGGCAAGGGCATGGGCGCGGCGGGCCTGTTCGAAGCCTGCTGAGAGGGAATCAGGTAGGTCCGTGGGTCAGACTGAAATCTGACCCACAAAATCCGGTCGCAAAGGATCTTAGCGATATTTCTCGATGAACCGCGCGCTGGCGTCCATCACCGCCATCGCTTCATCGTGGGTGTCGGGCGGCAGGAACTGCACCACTCGACTGACGCCGGCCGCCTGGTATTCGTCCAGAATTTCACTCGTCATTTCCATCGCCAGGAACACCGTGATCGGTATCGAGGCCGGGTCGCGGCCGACCTTGGCGCAGCGTTCGGCGAGTTCGGCCCGGGCTTTGTGCAAGGCGCCACCGCGCGGATCGACCAACAGCCAGCCGTCGCAGTAATCGACCACGCGCTGCAGCCCCGCGCCGCTGACGGCGCCGAGCAGCACCGGCGGATGCGGGCGCTGTACGGGTTTGGGCCAGCACCAGATGCGCTCGAAATTGACGAAGTTGCCGTGATAGCTCGCTTCGTCCTGTGTCCAGATGGCTTTCACCGCCGCCACCCGTTCGCGTAGCACTTTCCAGCGATCCTCGAAACGCGTGCCGTGGTTGGCCATCTCTTCGCGGTTCCAGCCGCCGCCGATACCGAAAAGAATGCGCCCGCCGGACAAGGTATCGAGTGTGGCGATGGCCTTGGCGGCGACGATGGGGTCGTGTTCCATCAACAGGCAGATGCCGGCGCCAATCTTGATCCTGTGCGTGGCGCCGACGCCCGCCATCATCGACACGAACAAGTCCATGAAATGGGAATACTGGCGCGGCAGCTCGCCGCCGAGTGGATAAGGTGTGTCGCGACTCGCGGGAATATGCGTGTGCTCGGGATACCACACCGATTCATAGCCGCGCTCTTCCGCCGCGCGCGCGCAGATGTCGGGGCGGATGCCGTACTCGGTGTTATGACTGACGACGCCGAAATCCATGGTGCGCTGCTCCCCGCTGCTCGAATTGAGTGGCGGCCAAGCTACACCAACAGGCCAATGCCTGCATCACACGAACGAGCGTGAACGAGTGAGAGAGGAGCGGGCGCGGGTGCGCTACAGCACGCGGATCATGGGTCGCACGTTGGGGAAGCTCGGCGAAGGCAGGCATTCGAAGCCCGGTCGCGCGAACAGATAGCCCTGGAACAAGGTCACGCCTTCGTCTTCGAACCAGTAGAACTCTTCGAGGGTTTCCACGCCTTCGGCGATGACGTCGATGCCGAGATCGTTACACGCCTGACGGATGGCGCGCACGATGGCTTGGCGCGGACCGTGGTGGGCAATACCGCGCACCAGCTCCATGTCGAGCTTGACCAGATCGGGCTGGAAATTGGCCAGCAGGTTGAGGCCGGAATAGCCCGCACCGAAATCATCGATGGCGACCATCACGCCTTCGGCGCGAAATTCATTGATCGCATCGGCGAAACGGCGCTGATCGTCGATGACCTGGGTTTCGGTCACTTCCAGCACCACCTGTTCATTGTCGAAGCCGTGGCGCTGCGCGACCGCCAGGGTCTGTTCGATGACGGCATTGGAACTGGCCAGTGAGCGCGGCTGGAAATTGAGATGCAGTCGCGTGCCGAGACCGAGCTGTGCGGCGAGAGCAATCGCACGCGGCCGCGCCAGCTTGTCGATGGTCTCGATGGACTCTTCGTCCAGCGCGCCCAGGATCACGCCCGCCGGTTCGTTGCGCGCGCCGCGCAGCAAGGCCTCATAGGCATAGGGCAGGCGATTGGTGATGTCGACTATCGGTTGGAAGGCGTAAGACAGGCCGGCCACTGCACAGGTGCGGGTGTCAACTCGCATTGGCCACCTCACGTTCACGCACGGGGGCCGCGGCCTGGCGCCAGCGACCGGCGGCAAAAGCGGTGAGCAGTTTCTTGGCGCGACCGGGGGTGAGCCTGTCGAGGTACGAACCGCCGTCGAAAAAATCGTTGAGACCCAAGGTGTCGCTGAGCTGCGCGGACGCTATCTCGGCAAAGCCCATGCTCCAGTCCGCAAACGCACGGCGTGCGATGCGTTCGCGCACGATGAGGGTGACGCGCGCGTGGCGCGGGTCGCGGGCAATGCGCTCGTAAAGTGCATCGACCACCTCGGCTTGCCCTTCGAGCACCTGGAAAAAGTTGCCGTCGATGTGCAACAGAACACCACTCACGCCGCGCTCGAGATTGCGTGCGCGCGCCACGGTCAGCAGGTCGGCCAATTCTTGTGGCCCGTAGGCCCGGCTCGCGGTACTGGCGTATATGCAGTGGATCATGCTCATCTCCGATCAATGTCGCGGGGTAGCGCGGCCTCCTTTCATGCACTGGCCGGTCCGGGATCGGCGGCCCTGTGCTTCAGCGGCACATCGGCCGCTAATCTTGAGCGCTGCCGTGGGGGACGGCAGCGGCTTGCGCGCGCCTTGGCACTGTGTCGCAATGGCCACATAAAAAACGCGGGAGGGAAAGTCATGGTTCAAACGGTGATGTTCAAAAGCGCTGGCGTGCAATGCGCGGCCGATCTCTACAAGCCGGTGGGCGCGCGCCGTGGCCGCCGTGGACCGGCGGTGGTGATGGGGCACGGCTTCTCCCTGGTCAAAGGCTGCCTGGCCGGTCAGGCCCAGGCGCTAGCCGAAGCCGGCTTCACGGTGCTGGCCATCGACTACCGCACTTTCGGCGATTCCGGCGGCAGTCCGCGCGGCCAGTTGTTTCCGCTCAACGAGGCCGAGGACTTTCGTGCCGCCATAAGCTTCATGCAGGCGCGCGCTGACGTCGATCCGAACCGCATCGGCATCTGGGGCGCGAGTTTTGCCGGCGCCCTGGTCAGCTACGTGGCGGCCGTCGACCGACGCGTCAAGGCGGCCTGCGCGGTGGTGCCGGTGACCGACGGCTACACCTGGCTCAAACTGCTGCGCAGCGAGCATGAGTTCGATGCGCTGCGCACGGCGGTGGAAGCCGACCGGGCGACGCGCTTTGCAGGTGGCAAGGGTGGCCGCATTCCGGTCTATGGGCCAGTCGGCACTTTGTGCGCGCTGCCTTGCGATGAAGAGATTGCGCAGTTCTTCGCGGTCATGCCCGAGGCCTTTCCGACCTGGCGCAACACCATCACGCTCGAATCGATAGAAAAAATCCTGGAGTTCAGTCCGCTGTCCTTCGTGCACCGCATCTCGCCGCGGCCCTATCTGATTATCAGCACCGGTGGGCGCGACATTGTGCACCCGGCGTGGACGGTGGCCGAGCTCCATGCGCGCGCCATGGAACCCAAGCGTCTCGCGTTCCTGCCTTTCGATCAGACCGGGCTGTATGTCGAGCCGGGGCTTTCGCAATCCAATGCCGTGGCCGCCGAGTTCTTCAGTGAACACCTGGGGCCGGTCGCCTCCTGACAGCGTGCGAGATCGAATAGCCAACGCCGGCATCGGCGACGTCGAGCGCGTCGACCCCGATACCGACGGCCGGGTGCAACGCGAGCGCTTGCGTCTCGCGTTGCGCGGCCTGACCGCCAACTATGTCGGCGCGGTCATCGTCAGCATGTTGTCGGCGTGGGTGTTGTGGGACGAGTTGCCGCACTCGCTGCTGTTGCTGTGGCTGAGCTACATGTTGGTCAGCACCGCGGTGCGCGCCTGGGTCGGCCAGCGCGACGTGTTGCGACTCGAGCAGACCGACGACGCGCCACCGTTACGCGCATTCCTGTATTCGACCCTCGCCGCGGGTCTCGGCTGGGGCGCGCTGGGTACATTCCTGCCGCTGCTGGAGGCGGCCGATTCACGCGCCCTGGTGGCGGTGGTGCTGGCCGGCGTGACCGCCGGCAGCGCACCGAATTACGCGCTGGTGCTGCCCGCCGCGCGGATGTTTCTGATCACGGCGCTGACGCCCGCCATCCCGTTCTACATGCTGGCCGGCAATCACGTCGATAGCGTCATCGGCATCATGATTGCCAGCTATCTCGGCATCACGCTGCGCAACGCCTCGATGCTGTCGCAAGGCCTCGGCGATGCGTTGGCGCTGCGCTTCGAGAACGTCGCCATCGTCGACAAGCTGCTGGCGTCGCGCCAGCAGGCCGATGAGCTCAATGATTCGCTGCGCAAGCGCATTACCCGCCATGAAGAAGATCAGCGCGCCCTCATCCTGGCGCGCGACGCGGCCGAGGGCGCGGCACTGGCCAAGTCCGAATTCCTGGCCAACATGAGCCATGAGATTCGCACGCCCATGAACGGCGTGCTCGGCCTGTCGGAGCTGTTGCAGGGCACCGATCTCAATCGCCGCCAGCAGTATCTGGTGGACATGATTCACCGTTCCGGGCGCAGCCTGCTCAATATCATCAATGCCATTCTCGACTTCTCGAAAATCGAGGCCGGCACGCTGGTGCTCGATGAACGCCCGTTTTCACTGCGCGCCTTCATCGAGGACATCGGCGAGATGTTTTCCGAGACCGCGCATCGCGCCGACCTCGAACTCGCCTGCGACATGCCGGCGGGCATGCATGAGGCCTATCGCGGCGACGTGGAGCGCATCCGTCAGGTGTTGACCAACCTGGTCAGCAACGCCTTGAAATTCACCGAGCAGGGCGAGGTGGTGGTGGGCGTGGCGCAAGTCACGGCCGACGCGCAACAGGCGCGGCTGCGTTTTTCAGTGAAGGATTCGGGCATCGGCATTCCGCTCGAGCACCAGGCGCGCATCTTCGATTCCTTCACCCAGGCCGACGGTTCGACCACCCGCCAATTCGGTGGCACGGGCCTGGGGCTCGCGATCTGCAAGCAGCTGGTGCAGCTCATGCACGGCAGCATCGGTGTCGAAAGCACGCCCGGGCACGGCGCGACGTTCTGGTTCGAAGTGCCATTGCGCAAGGCGCGCCGCGCGGAAGCCGCCGATGCGCCGCTGGACGGCGCGGCGCTCCATGGCCTGTCGGTGGTCGTGATCGGGCCGGCCGACAGCGCGCGCGGCGTGTTGTGCGCGCAGCTCGAAGCCTGGGGGGTGAAGGTCAGCACCGCGCCTGACGGTGCGCGTGGGCTCGAACTGCTGCGCCGTCAGGCCGCCGCCGCCGCACCCGCCGCGGCAGTGATCTTTCCGCGTGATCTGTCTGACATGCCGGCCAGTTACTTCACCACGCGGGTGCGCGGCGAGAGCGGTTTGGGCCATGTGCGCCTGATCATGCTGACCACCGTCGCCAATCTCGAGTCCACCGGCGAACTGCTGGCGGTCGGCGTCAGTGCCTACGTCACCAAGCCGGTGCGTCAGCGCGATCTGCACGCCGCGCTGCTGGCCGGCGCACCCAAACTTTCGCACGCCGAGGCCGCCAGGAATCGGGCCGGCGCCGGCCGTTTCAGTGCCCGCGTGCTGCTGGTGGAAGACAATGCCGTCAACCAGGAACTTGCGCGCAGCCTGCTCGAGAGCCTGGGATGTGAAGTGCGCCTTGCGACCAATGGCCGCGAGGCACTGGATGCGGTGACCTTGAGTCCCCTGGATGCCCTGCGTGAACCCTATGATCTCCTTCTCATGGATTGCCAGATGCCGGTCATGGACGGCTATGCCGCGACCAGCGAACTACGCCGCTGGGAGAGCCAGCAGGGCAACGCGCGCATGCCTATAGTCGCGCTCACCGCCAATGCGCTGGAAGGCGACCGTGAGCGCTGCCTGGCGCATGGCATGGACGATTACCTGGCCAAGCCTTTCAGTCGCGACGAACTGGAACGTATGCTCGGGCGCTGGCTGCCGCAAACCGTCGCGCCCACCCATTCTGAGTCTCGAGACGTGACCACCGCACCGCAACCCCACAGCAGCGTACTGGACAGCAAAATCATCGAGCGCATCACGGCCTTGCAGCGCGACGGCAAGCCCGATCTGCTCGCGCACCTCATCGGTCTGTTCTTCGCCAGCGTGCCGCGCTTGTTGAGCGAAATCGAATTCGGACTGACGGCCGGCGATGCCGGCCTGGTGCGGCGCGCCGTGCACACCCTGAAATCGAGCAGCGCCAATCTCGGTGGCACGGCCCTCGCAAAACTGTGCGGGGAACTCGAAGCCCAGGCCCGTGACGACGCGCTGCCAGCGGTGGCGGCGCGCATCGATGTACTGCATTTTGAACTCGACGGCGTGATCGCCGCGCTGCGCGCCCTGCGCCCGCAGATTGAACCGCCCACCCACGCCAAGGACGCAAGCTCATGACCTCATCCACGCCGGCCTTGTGCCTGATAGTCGACGACGACGAGATGCTGCGCGCCTTGACCCGCGCCGCGCTCGAATGCGCCGGCTTCCAGGTCGAGGAACTCCCGGACGGCAATCAACTCGTTGCCGAATTCAGACGGCTGCGTCCGGACGTGATCCTGCTCGACGTGCTGATGCCGGGCCTCGATGGCTTCGCGGCCTGCGCGCAGCTGCGCGCCGACCCGCTGGGCAGCCATGTGCCGGTGCTGATGATGACTGGGCTCGACGACGTCGAATCGATCAATCACGCCTATGAAGTCGGCGCCACGGACTTCGTCACCAAGCCAATAAGCTTCGATCTCCTGAGTCATCGCCTGCGCTACATGCTGCGCGCCAAGATCACCGCCGACGCCCTGCGTGCCAGCGAAGCGCGCCTGGCGCTGGCGCAGCGCATCGCGCGTCTCGGCCATTGGCAGGCCGATGCCCAGGGTGTGTTCGAGCCGTGGTCGCGCGAGACCTACGAAGTGCTGGGCCTGCCGCGCTCGGTGGTGATTGGCGACCTGAAGGAACTGTCGCGCCTCGCCATCGCCGAAGATCGCGAGCGCGTCGACGTGGCATTCGCCGAGGCGCTGCGCCATGGCAATTCGTTCAACCTCGAATTCCGCATCGCCGGCAGCGATGGCGACGTGCGCAACCTCTACGTGGTGGCGCTGGCCGAGAATGTGGTCGATGGCGGTGCGCGTTTCATCGGCACGTTGCAGGACATCACCGAGCGTCGCCGCGCCGAACAGCAGATTCACCAGCTTGCCTATTTCGATGCGGTCACCGGTCTGCCGAACCGCGCCTCGATACGCGCGCACCTGGTGCAGGCGCTGGCGCTGGCCAAGCGCAACGAACGTTCGCTGGCGGTGCTGTCCATCGATCTCGATCATTTTCAACGCATCAACGACACCCTGGGCTTCGCCAGCGGCAACGAACTGCTGCGCGCGGTCGGCGAACGCTTTCGCGCGGTGCTGCGCGCCGGCGACAGCGTGTCGCTGATGAGTGAGACCTTGAATCTTGAAACCGTGGGCCGTGCCGCCGGCGATGAATTCATCGCGCTGCTGCCCGACATCGCCAATGCCGAAGACGCTGCCGTCATCGCACGGCGTCTGCGCGGCGCCTTGAGCGAGCCGTTCGAGATTGCCGACCAGGAAATCTACGCGCGCACTTCCATCGGCATCAGTGTCTTTCCCGACGACGGCGCGAGCGCCGACGATTTGCTCAAGCACGCCGACAGCGCGCTGGCCCAGGCCAAGCGTGAAGGGCGTGATTGCTATCAGTTTTTCACCGCCGCGCTCAATGCGCGCGCCTTCAAGCGCCTGACGGTGGAAATGCATCTGCGCCGCGCGCTCGACAGGGATCAGTTCATGGTCTATTTCCAGCCCAAGCTGCGCGCCAGCGATCTCGCGGTGGTGGGCTTCGAAGCGCTGGTGCGCTGGATGCATCCCGATCTTGGCCGCGTGTCACCGGCCGAATTCATCCCCATCGCCGAGGAGACCGGCCTCATCGTGCCCATCGGTGAATGGGTGCTGGGCCACGCCGCCAGCCAACTCGTGGCCTGGGACCAGGCCGGTCGCGCGCCCTCGAAATGCGCGGTCAACCTGTCGGCCATGCAGTTCCGGGTGAAAGATCTCCATCAGCGCCTGGCGCGGGTGGTGACCGATTGCGGGCTCGATGCGTCGCGCATCGATCTTGAACTGACCGAGAGCGTGCTGATGGAGGACGGCCAGGCCGCCATCCGCACCCTGCACGAATTGAAGAGTCATGGCTTTGGCGTGGCGGTCGACGACTTCGGCACTGGCTATTCGTCGCTGAGCTATCTGAAGCGCCTGCCCATCGATGTGCTGAAAATTGATCAGTCCTTCGTGCGCGAGCTCGGCACCGGTGGCGAGGATGCCGCCATCGTCAGCACCATCATCAGCATGGCGCGCAGCCTCAATCTCAAGGTGGTGGCGGAGGGTGTGGAATTGCAGACGCAGCTCGATTTCCTGCGCGCGCAGGGCTGCGATGAACTCCAGGGTTTTCTGTTCAGTCCGCCGCTGCCGGCGGCGGAGATAGCCGCCTGGGTCGATGCCCACGAGCGCAAACTCAGCGCTTGAACGCCTCGCCGCGCAGGATCAGCCCCTTGCCCTGCACGAGGATGAACTGCAGGCGCGTGCCGGCCTCGACGATGTTGAAGTCGAGCGTCGAGGTGGCGATGTGCGCGCTCATGCTGAGCGCGCACATCGCAGTACCGTCAACTCCATGGCCGGTGCCAGCCGCCGGCGCGGCATTGGCATCCAGGATCTGCGGCACCGTCGCCTGGCGACGGATGTAGTGACGCAGGGTCTCGAGCTTGTGATCGTCGAGCTGCTTGAAGTTCGGCATGCCGAGTGAACGACGCTGACCGTTGACGACGATCTCCTTGAAGGCCTTGGCGTCGAGCGGCATCGGCGACGCACGCAGATCCGGTGCATAGCCGCCCGACACCGCGCCACCGCCGTGGCACATCGAGCAGGATTCCTTGAACAGCCAGCTGCCTTCCTCGGCGAGCTTTTCGTCGACCTTGAAATCCGGTGCGGCGATGGGCTTGGGATAGAAGGGCGGGTTCTGCTTCGGTATCGCCACCTTGCCATCGAGCGCGAAGGTGAACACGCGGCGCACCTGCTGCTTGTAGGCCCAGCCATGCTGGGCCGCGATCGAACCGACCATCGACGCGCCGGTGCCGCCCCAGCCGACCAGCAGCGACACGTATTGCTTGCCGTCGACGGTGAAAGTCACCGGCGGCGCCGAGATGCCGTGGCCGAGTTCGGCGTTCCACAGAATCTTGCCGTCGGTGGCGCGATAGGCGACGAAGCGCCCGTCGGTGCGGCCCTGGAATACCAGGTTGCCATGGGTGGCGAGTGTGCCGGCGTTCCAGATGCCGGGCAGCGGTTGCTCCCATACGAGCTTCTGCGTGGCGGGGTTCCAGGCGCGCAGCATGCCCTTGCCGGCATTGGCCGGTGCATCGCCGCGTAAGGTGTCGATGGCGGGATCGAAGGCGAAGTCGGGCGACTTCCAGGTCTTGAGCGCAATGGCCTTGTCATTGAACAGGCCCGGCATTTCCAGCGACGGGATATAGACCAGCTGGGTGTCGGGGCTATAGGACATCGCATGCCAGCTATGCACGCCGACCGCGCTCGGCCACACCAGTTCTTCGCCGTCTTCGTAACGCGCGCCCTTCGCTTCCACCGGCCTGCCGGTCTTGAGATCGACTCGCTCGGCCCACGTCACCTTGCCGAATTTCTCGGCCGACAGCAGTTCACCGTTGGCGCGGTTGATGATGTAGAAGAAGCCGTTCTTGGGTGCGTGCAGCAGCGCTTTGATGGTCTGACCACCGAACTTCATGTCGGCCAGCACGATGTCCATGCTGGAGTTGTAGTCCCAGGTTTCGCCGGGCGTGGTCTGGTAGTGCCACTTGTACTCGCCGGTGTCGGCATCGAGCGCGACGATGGAACACAGGAACAGATTGTCGCCACCGCCGGGGCTGCGAATCTTCTGGTTCCATGGCGAGCCGTTGCCGGTGCCGATCAGCACCTGGTTGAATTCGGGGTCGTAGGTGATGCCGTTCCACACCGAACCGCCGCCGCCGTGCTTCCACCATTCGCCGTTCCAGGTCTTGGCCGCCATTTCCATGGCTTTGTTCTCGAAGCCGTCGGCGGGATTGCCGGGCACCACCCAGAAACGCCACGCCTGCTTGCCGGTCTCGGCGTCATAGGCGGTGACATAGCCGCGCGCCGGACCCCACTCGGTGCCGCCGTTGCCGATGATGACCCGGCCCTTGAAGACCTTCGGTGCACCGGTCACGAACAGCGCCTTGCGCGGGTCGACCGTCATGGTGTTCCACAGTTCTTTGCCGGTCGCGGCGTCGATGGCGATCAGGCGGCCGTCGACGGTCGCGTCGAACACCTTGCCTTTCCAGTAGGCGAGGCCGCGGCTCGAATCCCACATGATGCGCAGTCGGTCGCCGGCGGTGTCGATGACCTTCGGATCGTATTTCCATAACAGCTTGCCGGTCGCTGCTTCCACCGCGTAGACCACGTTGTAGCTGCCGGGGAAATACATCACGCCGTCGACCACCAGCGGTGTGCCGTTCAAGGAGCGATCATTGGGCAGGTCCATGACCCAGGCGACGCCGAGCTTGTCGACGTTATTCTCGTTGATCTGATCGAGCGGGCTGAAGCGCTGCTCGCTGTAGGTGCGGCCATAGGCCGCCCAGTTGGCGCCATCCTTGTCGTCGGCCAGGGCCTTGTCGTCGATGGTGGTGGTGGCGTGCGCGCCGCTGAATGCGAAAGCACAGAAAAGGGCGATGGTGACGAGCAATGGGCGCATGTTTCCTCCCCGAGCGATGGCCTTGTGGTGTGCGCGAGTCGATGTCGACCGGCGCGGCCATGGTAACGGATCGGGGGCGGATGGGGGCACGTCATGAATGTGCGAATTCATTCGCACACTGGTAACGAGGCAAAAAAAAACGGCCGGACCTTGCGATCCGGCCGTTGTTCTTTCAACGCATCAAGCGTCAGCGTTGAAGATGTCGCGATGCAGCTTCCAGGCGCCGCCTTCCTTCTTCCACACCACGATGTACTTGCCGACGCCGAGCACCGCGCCGCCGTCACCCTTCAAGGTGAACGCGCCGCACTCGATGGCGGTGGTGCCGAGTTCATCGACTTCCCGGGTCTTGAGCACGGCCGACTTCACACCCTGGGCGATGGCGCCGGCCCAGAAGCCGGCGATGTTCTTGGCGCCCTTCTGTGCGGGTGCGCCGGGCGGCAACAGCAAGGCCTTCTTGCTGTAGCAGGCGGCGACGGCGGCGGCATTGCCGGCGGCCAGATGTTTCATCAAGACCTTGTTGGCGGCCTTGACTGCGTCTTTGGTGGTCAGCTTCTTGGCCGGTGCAGCTTTCTTGGCCGCGGGCTTCTTCGCAGCAGCCGGTTTCTTCTTCGCGGCAGCGGATTTCTTCTTGGTCGCCATGAACGATTCTCCCTGTAAGACAATATCGGTTTGGTTGGGCTGCTGCTGCGCGCCGAAGAAAATCACGACACCCCCCCTCGACCCGTTCAACACGCGTCACTGTCGCTGACTTCGGCTTGCTTACCCGTGGGTGCGCATAGGCAACCCCCTAATAGTAGATCAACCCGCATCCCATGTAAGCGGGTCGCGCGCCGCTCATGCGCGCCGCGCGGCGGCCACGATGTCTTTCAGTTCGGCGAGCGTGGCGATGTTGTGCGTGGCGCTGACGTTGATGCGCCCGGTCTGCAGCGGCGGCGGGATGCCGCCGTCCAGGATGAGGGCGGTGCGCATGCCGACCGCGTTGGCGCCGATGATGTCGTGCTCGGGTGAGTCGCCGACGAACAGCACCTCGCCGGGCGCGAGACCGGAACGCTCCAGCGCGATCTCGAAAAAGCGCCGGTCGGGCTTGCACGACTGCGCCGCTTCCGAGCTCGTCCAGTGATCGAGCAGGTGCTCGAGGCCTTCACGCGCAATCAAGGGCTCGAGCATGTCGTCGTCGATATTCGACACCACCGACAGGTAGAGGCCGGCGTCCTTGAGGTGACGCAGGGTGTCGAGGCAGTCTTCCTTCAGCACCAGGCAGTCGACGATGGCGACGCGATGCGCTTCGCGGTACCAGTCGTGCACCGCCTCATCGTGGGGCGCGGCCAGCAGCTCGGTGAAGCGTTTGAAGGTGTCGTGGAAGAAATCGGCGTGCAGGTAATAGGCCTTGTCG
>JADLGE010000009.1 GCA_020849475.1 Gammaproteobacteria bacterium | reverse complement strand
GCCTGCTCGATGAGAGTGTCGCGGAAGATCTCCCAGGTCAGCGCGGCGGCATCGCCATCGACTTTCTCCAGCGCCTGGTAAATCGGCACCGTGCCTATCGGCACCGGCGAATTGCGGATGATCCATTCGCGGGTTTCGTGGATGTTCTTGCCGGTCGAGAGATCCATCACCGTATCGGCGCCCCAGCGCGTCGACCAGGTCATCTTCGCCACTTCTTCCTCGATGGTGGACGTCACCGCCGAGTTGCCGATGTTGGAATTGATCTTCACCAGGAAATTGCGGCCGATGATCATCGGCTCCGATTCCGGGTGATTGATGTTGGCCGGGATGATGGCGCGGCCGCGCGCGATTTCGTCGCGCACGAATTCCGGCGTCACCATCGTCGGAATCGCCGCACCGAAATCATGGCCCTTGTGCATGCGACCGCAGGCCGCCGCCAGCGCCTCGTAACGCAGGTTCTCGCGAATCGCGATGTATTCCATCTCGGGCGTGATGATGCCCTGGCGCGCGTAGTGCATCTGCGTGACGTTGGCGCCGGCCTTGGCGCGGCGCGGCAGACGCTTGTGGGCAAAATGCAGGTGCGCGAGATTGGCGTCGGCGGCGCGCGCACGGCCATAGCGTGAAGTCAGATCACCAAGCTCCTCGGTGTCACCGCGTTCAGCTATCCATGGCGCGCGCAGCGCCGGCAGGCCGAGACGCAGATCAATGCGCGCCGCGGGGTCGGTATAAGGCCCCGAGGTATCGTAGACGGTGATGACCGGATTGGCTTCGAGGCCGCCGCGCACGGCGGTGCCGTGCTGTTCGATTTCGCGCATCGGCACGCGGATGTCCGGGCGGCTGCCGGTCACGTAAATCTTGCGCGCACGCGGAAACGGTTGTACGGCCGCGTCGTCGACGGCGGCGGATTGGCTCAAGGGGATCTCGGGAACGGCATTCATGGCATGGACCTCATAGGCTCGCGCGCCGGCGTACATGCCGGCGTTGTCGATTGAGCACCAGGAGGGCCACTGCTTTCCTACGCCGGCATCACCCGGGTCAGGTTCGAAGGGTATGTTCTCAGCTCCGCCTCGCAGTGGAGCACCCCTAGCTTCGCTCGTGCCGGCACTATGCTGCGCCGGCCTCGCGTTTGCAAGGCGAATGCTTCAGGCCAGGGTGCTCAGGATGGCCATGGTGCAACGTGCAATGCAGGTGGCGCGACCTTCGTCATCACGCAGGCGGATGTCCCACACCTGGGTGCTGCGCCCGCGATGCAAAGGCGTGGCGCGTCCAGTCACGTAGCCTGCGCGTGCGCCGCGCAAATGATTGGCATTGATTTCGAGGCCGACGCAGGTCTGGCGGCCATGGTCGAGAGTGCTGTAGCAGGCGACCGACGCCAGGGTTTCCGCCAGCACCACCGAGGCGCCGCCATGCAACAGGCCGGCCGGCTGCTTGTTGTGCTCGACGACCGGTATACGCGCCTCCAGCCAGTCATCGCCGGCCGCCGTGAACTCGATACCGAGGTATTCGACCAGCAGACCGCTGTTGGCGCGCCGCGCGCCCGCCAAAACATCATTCACTGTCCAGATGGCCTGGCCTGTCATGCAGCAATCCTCGATTCGCGATGGGACATTGGTGATATCGCCACTCTAAATTTGTGGGTCAGACTTCAGTCTGACATTCGAGATGATATCGGTCCCCAGGGCGCGGCTTTGAATGTGCGACTGAAGTCGGACCCACAATGGATGAGGCACGTGCGCTCATTTGATTTCAGCCAGCCACATTGGGCGCGCTCGCCAGCAGCTCCCGCGCCTCCGCCATCAGCCGCCCCACCAGGTCCTGCGCCGACGGCAGGTCGTGGATGAGATCGGCCGCTTCGCCGACGATCACTGGCGCGATGCGTGTGTCACCTTGTCCGAGCGCGCGTTCGAAATCCGCGCGCTGCGCGGGCAGTTCGGCGCTCAGCCCGGTCGCCTGGTCGGGCCAACGTGCGGTCATGTCGTTGGCGAGCGTGCGCAGGCTGTAACCGGCGGGCCAGGTCCAACCGCGCAAGCGGTCGAACACCGCGCCGCGCACCGTCTCGTCGCCGCTCGCCGTCAGCAGTGCCTGCTGCGCGGCTGGCGTGGCCAAGGCCTCGCGACTGCCGTAGAAACGCGTGCCCAGCATCACGCCGCAGGCGCCGAGCATGAAGGCGGCGGCGATACCGCGCGCGTCACCAATACCGCCGGCCGCCACCACCGGCAGCGGTGCGACCGCGTCGACCACCGCCGGCACCAGCGCCAGGGTGCCGCGCAGGCCGGCGTGGCCGCCCGCCTCCGCGCCCTGCGCGATGATCACATCGGCGCCGGCCGCGCATGCGGCGCGCGCCTGGCGGACACTCTGCACCTGGGCAATCAAAATCGCGCCCGCGTCATGAACGGCGTCCACATAGGGCGCGATATCGCCGAAAGACAGCAGCACGGCGCGCGGTCGCGCGGCGAGTGCGATGTCCAACACGTGGGGCAGTTCATCGAGACGCCAATTGATGAAGCCGACGCCGACCGTCGCGTCTGCCGCCAGCGCGAACTGGGCCCGTAGCCATTGCGGGTCGGCGTAGCCACCGCCAATCAAACCCAGACCACCGCCGCGCGACACCGCCGCGGCGAGGCGACCGCCGGCGACACCGGCCATCGGCGCCGACAGCAGCGGCTGCGCAATACCGAGGCGTTCACACAAGAGCGATGCAGTCGTCATGGGACACCTCAAGATGAAATCGTCATGCACCGCGCTGTCGACGACGCCTTCGCGTCGGCAGAGGATCGAGATGGCCTTATAATCCCATTACAGTTTGACGACCAGTCGTCGACATCCTAATGCCTTAGTAGAAAAGGACGCTGCGCATGTTTACGCCGCTTCGCCACGCGCACTGCGCCCCGCCCAGCCCGCCCGTCTGATCCCCATGTCGATACCCTTGGAGCGCAAGGACGCGTCTTTCGGCCCGGACCCGCTGCTGTTGGCAGCCTTCAATGCCACCGCCGACGCCTTCGTGGTGATCGACAGTCGGCAGCGCGTGCAACACATCAACGCCGCCGCCGTCGCGCTGCTGGGCATTGCAGCCGCCGAAGCCGTCGGCCGCGCGTGGCACGAGGTGGTGACCTTCATCGAGGGTGGACCCGCCACCTCCGCGCCCACGGACGACTGCAGCCATCTGACCATGGACGCCGATCACGCCACCGTGCGCCGCGGTGACGGCACGCACAAAGCGGTGGCGGCGCGCATCGAAGCCGTCGCCAGCGGCGCGGCCGATGGTCGTCAGGGCGCGCTCATCACCCTGCGCGCCTACGACCCGGTGGTCGCACTCAAGAGCGCGCTCGACGGCGCCGAACAGCGTCTGCGCGTGGCGCTGGCCGGCGGCCAGGTCGGACTGTGGGAATGGCAGGTGGATGGCGACGTGCTACGCGAAAGCGGCTACTGGGTGGGCCGCACCGTGCATACCGCCGAATCGGCGGCCGACAGCGGCCAGCACATGCTCGACAACACCCATCCCGATGACGTTGCGCGGGTGCGTCAGGCCCTGATTGCCCATTTGCGCGGCGAGACCGAACACTACGAAGTGGAGCAGCGCGTGCGGCTGGTGGCCGGCGGCTATGTGCGCTTCCTGGTGCGCGGCCAGTTCCAGCACCGCGACAGCGCTGGCCGCGCGCGCTATCTCATGGGCACCTATACCGATATCACCGCCCTGCGCGAGCAGGAGCAGTTGCTGCGCTTTGCGCTCGAGAGCAGCCAGCAGGGTATCTGGGAATGGAACATCGCCGACAATCGCATCGTCGAGCACCGCTTCTGGCGGCCGCAACGCGAGCGCTACGACATCGGTTCACCGCTGTCCGGCACGGATCTGCTGAAGTACGCCCACCCCGATGATGTGCCGCAGGTCTACGAACAGGTGCTCCAGCATCTACGCGGCAACAGTGACGCCATCGAAGTCGAATTGCGCGTGCGGCGCCGTGATGGTTCCTACGGCTATTTCCTGGTGCGCGGCCGCGCGCCGGAACGCGACCAGGCCGGGCGCTGCGAGCGCATTCTTGGCACCTATACCGAGATCACCAACCTCAAGGCCAACGAACGGGTCCTGCAAATCGCCCTCGAGAATGGCCGCCAGGGCCTGTTCGACTGGGACCCCGATGCCGATCACATCGAATTTTCACGCGAGTGGTACGCCATGCTCGGCTACCCGGAAGGCTCCATCACCAGCCATTCCGACAATGTCATGCGCATTCTCCATCCCGACGACAAAGCCGCCGGGCGCGCGGCGCTGGTGCCGATGCTGAAAGGTGAAGTCGATGACTTCCAGGTCGAGCATCGCTTTCGTCATTACGACGGTCATTATCTCAATGTGCTGTCGCGCGGGCGCGTGATCGAACGCAGCAGCGATGGTCGCGCCAAGCGTGTGATTGGCACCCATGTCGATGTCACGGCGCTGAAAGCCACCGAGGCGCGTCTGCGCGACTCGCGTCAATTGCTGGAGACCGTGCTCGACGCCCTGCCGCTGCGGGTGTTCTGGAAGGATCAGGACAGCCGTTACCTCGGCTGCAACCGCCGCTTCGCCGAGGATGTCGGCATTCATCCCAATACCGACATCGTCGGCCGGCTCGATACGCAATTGCCGTGGTACAACCTGGCAGCCGCGCTGCGTACCGACGACCTCAATATCCTCAACGGCCATCATCGGCGCATCACCGTCGAGCGTCAGTTGACGCCGGCCAGTGGTGAGCCAATCTGGGTCGAAACCCACAAGGTGCCGATACACGGCAGCGCTGGCGACATCATCGGCGTGCTCGGCATTTACGACGACATCACCCTGCGCCGCGCCCGTGAACAACAACTGCAGGTCATCGCCAACGCCCTGACCAGCGGCAAGCAATCGCGCCTGTTGAACGCAGTGACCCGCGCCGCCGCCGAACTCGCGGGCGCCGACTATGCGTTCGTGGCGCGCATCAACGGCGACGGCACCGCGACGGTGTCGGCCTATTACCCCAACCAGGACATCTTCAAAGGCCTGACCTACGATCTCAAGGGCACGCCCTGTGAAACGGCGATCGCGGAAGCCGGCTGCTTCGTCGGTCACGACGTCGCGCTGCGCTATCCCCACGACCTCATGCTCGCCGAGCGCAGTATCGAGGCTTATTACGGTCAACCACTCGCGACCAGCGACGGCGAAGTGATCGGCCTGTTCACCATGATGTTCATCGCGCCGGTGGTCGACCGCGAGCGGGTGCGACCGGTGATCGACATCTTCGCCGCGCGCGCCGTCACCGAACTCGAACGCGAGCGCACCCACGCCGAGCTGCGCGCCAGCGAGCAGCGCTTGAACGCCGCCATGGAGGGCGCGCACCAGGGCCTGTGGGAATGGGACATCGACACCGACACGCTGACCACCTTCGGCAGCCGCTACGCCGGTGTCGACGAGCGTGGCGCGCCACCGGTGGGCACCGGCAATACGCTGGTGTCGCGCGTGCATCCCGACGACCAGGCGCGCATGCGCGCGGCGTTGCGCGATTACCTGCGCGGCGAATCGCCGCTCTACGCGTGCGAGGTGCGCCTGCTTGGCACCGATCTCAATTATCAATGGACCCTGGTGCGCGGCCGCGCGACCAGTTGGGATGCGCCGGGCCGCGTGCAGCGCATGCTCGGCACCTTCACCGACATTTCGGCCTTGAAGGATTCGCAGGCGGCGCTCGAACGCTCGCAGAAATTTCTCGAGCTCATCGTCGACACCGTGCCGCAGGCGATCTTCTGGCAGGACCGTTCGTTCCGCTATCTCGGCTGCAATCGCCAGTTCGCCGAACTGGCGGGTGTCGCCACGCCCGATGCGCTGCTCGGCAAGACCGACAAAGACTTGTGGTGGGCGCCGCAGTCGGCGCATTTCGTCGAGCAGGATCAACCCCTGCTCGACGGTGAAATCGAAACCGTCGCCCAGGAAACCGAACTGGTCACACCGTTTGGCGACACGCGCTGGGTCGATTTGATTAAAGTACCGATACGCGACAGCGCCGGCACCATCATCGGCTTGCTGGGCGCGATACATGACATCTCGGTGCGCAAGCGCGCCGAGGAGCACGCGCAGCGCCTGTCGCTGTACGACCCGCTGACCAATCTGCCCAATCGTCGCTATTTCGCCGAACGTCTCGAAGCGGGTCTCGCCACCGCCACGCGGCGCGGCATCTGCGGCGCGCTGCTGTTCATCGACATGGACCAGTTCAAGCGCATCAACGACACGCTCGGCCATTCAGTCGGCGACGCACTGTTACAGGCGGTCGCCAACCGGCTGCAGAACGTCACCCGTCAGGACGACATGGTGGCGCGCCTCGGCGGCGACGAATTCGTGGTGCTGCTACCCGATCTCGCGCCGGATCGCGAGCACGCCGCGCGCCAGGCGCGACTGGTGGCGGACAAGATTCACGAAACCCTGGGCCAGCCCTACCAGTTCGACCATCACCAGTTCCACATCACGCCGACCATCGGCATCACGCTGTTCCCCGAGCCCGGCAAAGGCGTCGAGGACGTGCTGAAGGAAGCCGATACGGCGATGTACAGCGGCAAGGCCGCGGGGCGCAATGTCACGCGCTTCTTTCATCCGGAAATGGAACAGAACGCGCAGGAGCGTCTGCTGCTGGAAAGCGATCTGCGCAGCGCAGTGCGGCGCTCGCAGCTCGCGCTGGTGTTTCAACCGCAGATCGACGGCACTGGCCGCGTCAGCGGCGCCGAAGTGCTGCTGCGCTGGCAGCATCCGACGCGCGGCCTGATATCACCCGCGGATTTCATTCCCATCGCCGAAGAGCGCGGGCTCATCATCGACATCGGACGCTGGGTGCTGGAAGCGTCGTTCGCGACCTATCGTCGCTGGCTCGATGCCGGGCGCACCGACATGGGCGAGCTCGCCATCAACGTCAGCTCGCGCCAGTTCCGCTCCGACACCTTCCTCGAAGACGTCGAGCAATTGCTGGCGGCCTACCGTATTCCGGCGCGGCGCATCGTGTTCGAGATCACCGAGAGCACGGTCATCGAGGACGTCAACGCCACCATCGCCATCATGAGCCGGCTGCGACGCCTGGGCGTGATGTTCGCGCTCGACGACTTCGGCGTCGGCTACTCGTCACTGTCCTATCTCAAGCGCCTGCCGATAGACCAGTTGAAGATCGACCGCTCCTTCATCGCCGACATCGGCAGCGACCGCAATGACGAAATCATCTGTCAGACCATCGTCGCCATGGGCCAGCACCTCGGCCTTGAGACCGTCGCCGAGGGCGTCGAGACCGTCGCCCAGCTCGAATTCCTGAAGGGTCTGCGCTGCAACCGCTACCAGGGCTATCTGTTCCTGCGCCCGTCGTCCGAGCAGGACTTCCTCGACTACTGCGCGGGGTTCGAGGGCGATGACGGCGATGTCAGCGCGTCATAGACCGCGGCCAGCAAATCATCGGCCTTGATGGGCTTGTGCAGGAAGGCGCGCAGGCCGATGCGCGCGGCCTGCTCGGCATCCATCACCGCGCTGTAGCCCGAGATCAGAATGACCGGCAACTGCGGACGCACTGACAGGGCCGACATCGCCAGCTGCGCGCCGGTCAGACGCGGCATGGTCTGGTCGGTGATCACGAGATCGAACCGCTCGGGCGTGGCACGAAACAGCTCCAGGGCGCGCATGGCGTCGCTTTCGACCACCACCGCGTAGTCATTCATCTCCAGCAGTTCGCCGATGAAGCTGCCCACCGCGCGCTCGTCGTCGACCACCAGCACCCGCGCCTTGCGCGTGCTCAGCTCGACATTCGACTTCATCTCGGCGTACGGCGCCGTTGCAATCGTGCCGTGCGCCAACGGGAAATGGATCTCGAAACGCGTGCCGACGTCACGCGCGGTGTCGAGCATGATGTGGCCGCCCTGGCCATGCACGATGCCATGCACCATGGCGAGCCCCATGCCACTGCCGGCGTCACTCGACTTGGTGGAAAAGAACGGCTCGAAAATGCGCTCGCGCACCGCGCCGTCAATTCCTGGGCCGTCATCGGCCACCGACATCACCAAGTAATCACCGTCGAAACTGTTGTGGCAGGACGCACAATGGGCGTTGTGCCGCGTCGCGCGCGCCAGCCGGATGCTGATATTGCCGGTGCCTTGCAGTGCGTCGCGCGCATTGATGCACAGGTTGACGACGATCTGCTGCAACTGCACGGCGTTGGTCATCACCATCGGCAGGTCGGCCGCGCACTCGACGCTGAAACTCAAGCTGCTCGGCAAGGTCGGTTGCACCATCTTCAGCGCCTGGTCGACCAGCGGCGGCAACAGCGCGGCACGCAGCTCGGTGCCCTCACCGCGACTGAAGGCGAGCATCTGACTGACCAGTTCATGTCCGCGCTCGCCGGCTTGCTGCACTTCGCGCACGTAATCGACGAGCTTGTCCGGCATGACTGCCGCGAAGCGCTGCAAGGCCAGGCCCGAATAGCCGAGGATGCTGGCCAGAATATTGTTGAAGTCGTGGGCGACGCCACCGGTCAGCAGACCGATCGCTTCCATCTTTTGCGCCTGCTGCAGATTGCGCTGCATGCGTTCACGCTCGGCTTCGGCCTCCTTGCGGGCGGTCACGTCTATGGACACACACAGGAAGCCGAGCAGCCGCGTGGCGGTGTCGAAATGACTGCGCGCGCGGGTTTCAATCCAGCGGATTTTGCCGCTCTGGAACACGAAGCGATTTTCCAGGGTCACGACATCGCTCGGCGGCGACGCGACCAGCGCGGCGATGCGCGCGCCCACCGCGTCGCGGTCGTCGGGATGGATGGCGGCCAGCGCCAGCTTCAAGGTCATGGGACCGTCGGGCAGACCGAGGGCGGGAGCGAACTCGCGGGAGCTGGTGGTGATGCTGTCGCTCGTCACATCCCAGAACCACGACATCATGCGTGCCGCCGACAGCGCCAAGGTCAGACGCGCCTCGCTTTCACGCAGCGCCATCTCGGCGGTCTTGCGCGCGGTGATGTCCATGATGTGCCCGTACCACACCACGCCGCCATCGGACTCGCGCACCGGATTGGCGTGGCCGAGCAGCCAGTGCACCTCGCCATCAGGACCATGGATGCGGTACTCCTCCAGCCACGGCGTTAGCTGTGCTGCCGAAGCGTCGATCGACGCGTCGATTTGCGCGCGGTCCTCGGCCACCAGCATGTCCATGAGTCTCGTCGCGTCATGGCGAATGTCCTCGGGACTGACGCCGAAGATTTCGCGCACGCCGTCGCTGCAATAGGGATGGCTGCAGCTGCCATCGGGTGCGCGACGGAATTGATAAACCATGCCGGGCACCATCTCGGCGATGCTGAGCAGACGCTGTTCCGACTGCTCGCGCGCATCGATGTCCCAGGTCACGCCCACCAGGCGCTCGGGTACGCCGGCCGCGTCACGCTGCACACGGCCGCGCGAGGCCAGCCAGCGCACGCCGCCGTCGGCGTTCGAGACGCGGAATTTGGGCGCGTATTCGTGGCCGTATTTGAGCGTGGCATCGATGGCATCGCGCAACAGCACGCGGTCGTCGGCCACCACGCGGTTGAGCATTTCACGGTAATCCCATTCACGGCGCTCGCCGTCGAGGCCGTAGAAGCGCCCGTAGTTGCTCGATGTGCGCAGGCTGTCGCTGCGCAGATCGCGGTCCCACAGCACCATGCCTATCGATGACATGGCGAGGTCGAGCCACGCGCGGCTGTCGCGCAGATTGGCTTCGATGACTTTGCGTGCGCTGATATCCAGCGAGATGCCGAACACCCGCGGCGCGGCGCCGGCTTCACCTGGCAGCAAGGCAATGCGCGCTTCCATCCAGCGTAGTTCGCCGCTGGCCAGTTTGATGCGTGCGTCGACACTGAGCGACATGGGCGCCGAGGCGTCGCGCTGCAGACTCGCCACCGCCTGCTTCATGGCCGCCCGGTCATCGACATGAATCAGCGCCATGATCTCAGGCACCGTCAATTCGCGGGTGTGGGGTGGCAGGCCGTGCAGTTCGTTGTAGTTCGGGCCGGTCAACAGCACGCAACGTTCGACGTCGAATTCCCAGGTCGCGAAACGCGTCGCGCTCTCGGCGAAGTGCAGGCGTTCGGCGGTCTGTCGACCATCGCTGATAAAGGCTGACGGCATGGTCGGATCGGGGCGCACTTCGACACCGGCCATGGCGTGCACCGTCTGGCTGGCCTCGGCGCCACGCAGTGTCAGCAGCAGCTGGCGTGCGCTCGCCGTGCCGTGCAAGACACGCAGGCGCCCGCGATGCTGCTGGGCGCCCTTGACGTGACCATGCAGGCACACGAAATCGAAGGGTTCACCGCTGCGCGCCGTGGCGCGCAACCAGTGCGCGAGTTGCGCGGCGTCCGCGGCCGGCCACAGGCTCGTCAGCGACGTGCCCAGCAATCCGTCGGCCGGCGCCTCAGCGCTCTGTACCACGCCGCCCTCATCGAGCAGCAGCGCCAGCGGTGCATGGTCGACGAGCAAGGTCGTCAAGGCTTCTGGCAGGCAACTGAGCGAGGCAGGCTCAGAGCGGGGGCGGATGTCTGTCACGCGGGCGGTCACGGGTTAAAGGACCATTATCCGCCATTTCCTACAGGACGCGCGTCACGAATGGTGTCCTGGCGTGGTCGCGTCACGGCAGCCGCAAACATTGCAAAGCCGGCTTCGACACCCTAGATTGCGCCGACCCCGGCGGCGCCCTTGCCGACCGCGATGCAGGACCACGCCATGCGCACCATGCTCGACCATCTGAATATCAAACTGCCTGTCTGGAACGCCGGCATGGGCGGCGGGATGGCCGGCCCGGCGCTGGTGGCGGCGGTATGCGAAGCCGGCGGCCTGGGCGTGCTCGGCGCCGGCAGTGCGCCTGGTCACCTGGTCAGTGCCTGGCTCGAGCAGACCCGCGCCCTGACCTCGCGGCCTTTCGGCGCCAACATCATTCTGCCGATGTCCGACGGCAGCGACATCGAAGCCTGCTTCAACGCTCGCGTGCCGGTGCTGGTGCTGTTCTGGGGCGATGCCCAGCCCTATGTGAAAGACGCCCACAAGCGCGACATGTTCGTGGTCGCGCAGTGCGGCGGACCGGAAGACGCGGTCGCGGCCGCCGATGCCGGCGTCGACGCCGTCATCATGCAGGGCGTCGAAGCCGGCGGCCACGTCAAGGCTGTCGCACCGCTGGCCGAGACCCTCCGCGCCACCGTCAAAGTGCTGGGGCCAGTGCCGGTCATCGCCGCCGGCGGCATCGCCGACGGCGCCGCGATTGCCGACGTCCTCGCGGCCGGCGCCCAGGCCGCGTCGCTCGGCACGCGCTTCGTTGCCAGTGTCGAGGCCGATGCGTTTCAGGATTACAAGCAGCGCATCGTCAAGGCCATCGCCGACGACACCGTCATGACCACCTTGTTCGACATCGGCTGGCCGAACGCCAATCACCGTGTGATCCGCAACACCACCTATGAGCGCTGGGAGGCGGCGGGCAAACCCGCCAGCGGCGAGCGCCCCGGCGAGAAGCAGGACATTGGCGAGCTCGCGCTCGGTGAACATCGCGTGTTACTGCAACGCTATTGCGTGATTCCGCCGCTCAGTGGCTTTGATGGCGACCTCGAATCGATGCCGCTGTATGCCGGACACTCGGTCGACGGCATCCATGACATTGCGCCCGCCGCCGACATCATTGCGCGCCTGCACGACGAGCTGCGTCGCGCCGTCAACTAATCCCAGTTTCAATTCGAAGTAGCACCGAAACATGCGAGTCACCCAGCCCCTGCTGCGCAACCGTCAGCAAATTCCCCATGCCATCGCCACCGTTGACGGCGAGCGTCGCCACACCTGGCAGCAGTTGAGCGAACGTGTCGCGCGCCTGGCCGGCGGCCTCAAGGCCCTGGGCGTGCAGGCCGGTGACCGCGTCGGTGTGGTTGGTTTGAACTCCGACCGCCATTTCGAGATCTTCTTCGCCGTGCCGTGGGCCGGCGCGGTGATCGTGCCCATCAACTATCGCTGGTCGGCGCCTGAAATCGCGTTCTCCTTGAGCGACTCCGGCACGCGCGTGCTGTTCGTCGACCATGCTTTCTGGCACCTGGTCGAGCCCCTGCGCGCGCAGGTCGAGCATGCCCTGACCATCATCTGCATCGACGATGACCTGCCGGGCGCCGATGCCCTGCATGAAAAGCTCATCGCCAGCCACGCCGAAATCGAAGAATTCCCCAACACCGCCGACAGCCTGTCGGGCATCTTCTACACCGGCGGCACCACCGGGCGCTCCAAGGGGGTGATGCTGAGCCACGGCAATCACGTCTCCAACACCCTGCAGTACGTGACCATGTGCGGCGCGGTGGACGACACTATCTACCTGCATGCCGCGCCGATGTTCCATATCGCCGACGCGCTGTACGTGTACGCCATCACCCACATTGGCGGCACGCATATCTTCATACCGCGCTTCGAGCCGGCGGCCTGTGCACGCACGCTGCAAGAACATGCCGTCACCGACATCATCCTGGTGCCGACCATGATCCAGATGCTGCTCGAGCAGCCCGGCTTCAAGGATTTCGACCTGTCGAAACTGCAGCGCATGTTCTACGGCGCGTCGCCGATGCCGGAAGCGGTGGCGCTCGACCTCATGGCCAAGCTGCCGTGGGTGGCGGCCTGCCAGCTCTACGGGCAGACCGAGTCGGCGCCACTCTTGACCGCGCTGGTGTCGCGTTATCACACCGCCGACGGCGGCCGCCTGCGCTCCGCCGGCCGCGCGCTGCCTGCCACCGAAATCCTGATTGTCGATGAAGATGGCAAGGAAGTGCCGCGCGGCCAGGTCGGCGAGATAGTGGTGAAGAGCCCCAACGTGATGCTCGGTTACTGGGGTCGTGAAGACGCCACGCGCGAGGCGTTGCGCGACGGCTGGCTGCATACCGGCGACGCCGCCTACATGGACGACGAAGGCTTCATCTTCATCAGCGACCGACTGAAAGACATGATTATCTCGGGCGGCGAGAACGTCTATTCCACCGAAGTCGAAAACGCCATGTATCAACATCCCGACGTCGCGCAGTGCGCGGTGATCGGCGTGCCCGACGACAAATGGGGCGAACGCGTGCACGCCATCGTGGTGCCGCGCCCCGGCACCGCGCCCGAGCCGGCCGCGCTCATGGCCCATTGCCGCAAGCTCATCGCCGACTACAAGTGCCCGCGCTCGATCAGCTTCCAGGAAGAACCACTGCCCCTGTCGGGCGCTGGCAAAGTCTTGAAGACCGAGTTGCGCAAGCCGTTCTGGGCCGGGCGTGGCCGGCAGGTGAATTGAGCGGAACACAAGCTTCAATGTCAGGCTGACCAACCCGATGTCGGGTAGCCGAAGCAAAACGTCCTCCCTAAGATCAATGCAATGAATTACAAGCACATCACCGTTGAAGCCGTCACCCCCGCCATCGGCGCCGACATTTTCGGCGTCGACATTTCGCAACCACTGTCCGCCGAAGTGGTCGCCGAGATTCGCGCCGCCTATCTCGAACACCTGGTGGTGTTCTTTCACGACCAAACCCTGACGCCCGCGCAGCTGGTGACCTTCTCCAAGCGCTTTGGCGGGATTGGCTACTACCCCTTCGTGGCCGGCATGCCCGAGCAGCCGGAAGTGGTGGCGGTGGTCAAGAAGGAAGACGAGAAGATCAACTTCGGTGGCCTGTGGCATACCGACACCAGCTACCTGGAGCGGCCGCCCATGGGCTCGGTGCTGTATGCGGTGGAAGTGCCGAAGATTGGCGGCGACACCTTGTGGAACAACATGTACATGGCCTACGAGGCCTTGTCCCCAACGCTTCAGAAAATGCTCGAGGGCCTGCGCGGCATCAACAGCGCCGAGAAGCCGGACGCCGCCGTCACGCGCACCCACCGTATGGCCGAGGCGCCGAAAGACGCAGCCGCCATCGTCACTACCGCCTCGCATCCGATAGTGCGCACCCATCCCGAGACCGGCCGTAAAGCGCTGTACTGCGCGGCCGCCCATACCATGCACATCGAAGGCATGACGGTCGAGGAAAGCCGGCCGTTGCTGCAATACCTCTACAGCGTGCAGCAGCGCGAGGAATTCGGCTGCCGGCTACACTGGAAGCGTGGCATGGTCGCGTTCTGGGACAACCGCTGCGCCCAGCACAATGCCTTGAACGACTATCACGGCTACCGGCGCGAAATGCACCGGGTGACGCTGGAAGGTGAAGTGCCGGTCTGAGCACCGGCCTTACACACACGACCGAGTAAGAGGAGTAACGCACATGGCTGAAAAATTCTTCACCGACGCCGAACTGCGCGAGATGGAAAAGCTCACGCTCGACCGCCTCACCGACGCCATCGATGCCGGCGACGCCGACAAGGCCAAGAAAATCGCCAAGCGCATGTACAACGAATTTCTCGCCATGCATGACCTCTATCGCAACTGGGTGACGTCGACGCTGTCCGAGGTTGCGCGCCGTCACGGCGATGAAGAACTCGAGCAGATCATGAACGAAGGCGTGCGTTCGTGGTGGATGCCGGCGCTGAACGCCATGCCCAAGGGCGAAGATCAACTACGCGGCAAGATCAAGATGTTCGCCGCCGGCCTGCAAGGTCACTTGCAGCCGCTCGAGATCAGCGAAGACGACGACAAGGTCGTGATCAAGATGAAGCCCTGCGGCAGCGGCGGCCGCCTGGTGCAGGAAGGCAAATACGAAGGGCCGAACGCCTTTCACAAAATCGCCAAGCCGCAGCCGCTCACCTACGGCCGTCCCGATTACCCGGTGTATTGCGCCCACGAATACTCGATGGAGAAAGTCGACATCGAGGCCAATGGCAAACCCTTCGTGGTGGTGGAACCAGCCGCCGAGTTGGGACGTGACTATTGCTCGATGGTGATCTACAAAGACCCGGACAAGATTCCGGCCAAGTACTACGAACGGCTGGGACTCAAGAAGCCCGCCTGAGTGCACGCCCGTGGGGCGGGTGGCGCGATGCCGCCCGTCAGCCGCGCGCGCCGATGATCATCTTCAATCCAATCAGCACCATCGCCACTCCGAAAGTCCGTTCCAGCACCACGTTTGAGAGTTGCGTGGCGAGCCGTGCACCGGCCCACGCGCCGACGATGAAGCCCACGCACAGCAAGGCCGCGACCGCGATGTCGACGTGGCCCTGCCTGTAATAGGTCCACACCGCCAATACGCCGATGGGCGGCACCAGCATGGCCAGTGTGGTGCCCTGCGCCTGGTGCATGCTCATACCGAAAAAGTAGACCAGGGCCGGCACGATGATGACGCCGCCGCCGACGCCGATGAGTCCGCTGAACACGCCGGCCAGCGCACCGAGCAGCACATAGGGCGCGACGTTCATGGCGCCAACCCGCTCAGGCGTGCTGCGCCCGCACCACCAGCACCGAACACGGCGCATGGCGCACCACGCGCTCCGCCACGCTGCCCATGAACAGGTGCGCGAGACCGGTGCGGCCATGGGTGGAGGTGACGATCAGATCGGCCTTGCGCTCCTCCGCGATGCGGCAGATGTCGAGCGCCGGATTGCCCCACAGCACCAGTGATTCAACCTTCACGCTCTGCTTGTCCTTCCAGGCTTGCAAGCGCTTTTCCGCATCGGCCGTCAGATCAGCCTGCAACTGGTCGACCATCACGATGGGATATTCACCGATCACCAGGTCCGACAAGGGCAGCACGTGCAGCACGATGACCTGGGCGCCGTCGCGCTGTGCCATCTCGAGGCCCGCGGCACAGGCCGCTTCGGCATGGTTGGAAAAATCGGTCGGCAGCAGCACGGTCTTGAATTTCATGGCTCAGGTCCTCGCATCCCGTCGGGGTGCTTTGATGATGGCTTCAGGTCAGCGCCGGCAGGCGGCGCTGCATGACCTCGGCAAAACTCGCCAGCACCCGCAGTGTCAGGCCCCAGATCACGTGTTCGCCGAACTGGATGCCGGGAAACGTCGAGGCCGTAACACCCATCGGGTATTCGAGTTCGGTGACATGCTGGTGGTCGAACAGATGCCCTATCGGCACCCAGAATACACTCGCCACTTCCTGCGGCAGGCGCGCGGTTGCCGAGGCGCGCTGCTCGGCGTCGACGTAGTAGACGAACGGCCACAGCGTGAGCCCGGCGCGTTTGACGTTGTGCTCGACATTGCGCATCGGCAGGGCGCCGACGCGATGGGCAGGCGTCAGATGCATGCCGATCTCCTCCCAGGTCTCGCGCTCGGCGACCGCGAAGGCGTCAGGATCGGCGGCGCTGGCGCGGCCGCCCGGGAACGCCACCTGGCCGGACCATGGATCCCCTACCCGCTCCGCGCGGCGAATGAAACACACGTCCAGGCCGCGCGCGCCCTCGTTGAGGATCATGGCCACCGCGGCCTGGCTGGGATGCGGGTCATAGATCTCCCAGTCGTGGGTGAGGCGCGACAGCGCGAGACGGATTTCGTCAATCTTGAGCATGATTCAAAGCGTCGTCATTCGCACCCATGGCGTCAAGCACGCGGGCACGACACGCCCTGCCCTCATACGATGCGACTCTGCTTATCGCCCCAATACTTGTCGCGCAGCAGGCGCTTGTAGAGCTTACCGGTGGGCAGGCGTGGCATTTCTTCGATGAAATCCACCGTGCGCGGGCACTTCTGGTGAGACAGGTGGGCGCGGCAGAAGGCAATCAGTTCTTCGGCCAGCGCCGCACTCGGCTCGACGCCTGCAAGCGGCTGGATGACGGCCTTCACCTCTTCGCCCAAATCCTCGTTGGGCACGCCGAACACCGCCGCGTCCAGCACCTTGGGGTGGGTGATCAGGAGGTTCTCGCATTCCTGCGGATAGATGTTCACACCGCCGGAAATAATCATGAAGGTCTTGCGATCGGTGAGATGCAGGTAGCCGTCGTCATCGAGGTAGCCGACATCGTTCACCGTGCTCATGCTGCCGTCGGCCGAACGCGATTCCTGGGTGCGTTCCGGATCGTTGAAATATTCAAAGGGCGTGGCGGTCTTGAACCACAGCGTGCCCGAGGTGCCGGCAGGGCATTCATGCATGTCTTCGTCCAGCACACGCAGGTCACCCAGCATCACACGCCCGACGGTGCCGGGATGGGCCAGCCACTCCTCGCTGTTGCAAGCGGTGAAGCCCAAGCCCTCGGTGGCGCCGTAATACTCGTGAATGATCGGCCCCCACCAGTCGATCATCTCGTGCTTGACCTGCGCCGGACAGGGTGCGGCGGCGTGCACCGCGAATTCCAGCGACGACAGGTCGTAGCGCTCCCGCACCTCGCGCGGCAGCTTGAGCATGCGGCTGAACATGGTCGGCACGAGCTGGGTGTGGGTGACGCGGTGCTTCTCGATCAGAGCCAGGTACTGCTCGGGATCGAACCGTTCCATGATGATGGAGGTGCCGCCGACGCGCATGGTGAGCGTGACGGCGGTATTGGGCGCCGAATGATAGAGCGGCGCCGGCGACAGGTAGATCATGCCTTCGCGGTACTGCCAGAGCTTGAGCAGGAAATCGTAGAGCGGCAGCCGCTCGCTGGGGGGTGTATCAGGCAGCGGCCGCAGAATACCCTTGGGGCGGCCGGTGGTGCCGGATGAGTACAGCATGGCGGTGCCCAGACGCTCGTCCGCCAAGGGCGTGGACGGCATGGCCGCCACCGCGCGCGCGTAATCGACGAATGGCGCGTCATCGCCCGTACCGTCAATCATGAGACACAGTTTCAAACGCGGGCACAGCTTGGCGGCGGCAATGGCCACCTCGCGGCGCGCAAGCGTCGTGATCAAGACCTGCGAGTGACTGTCGTTGACGATGAACGCCACTTCTTCGGCGGTCAGGTAGGAATTGATGCAGGTGTAATAGAGTCCCGCGCGTGCGCCGGCGCCGCAGCACTCGAGGAAACGCGGATGGTTTTCCATGAGCACGGCGTAGTGATCGAGACGCTGCAAGCCGGTCGCCCGCAACAGGTGGGCGAGGCGATTGCTGCGCGCTTCGAACTCGCGAAAGCTGACCACTTCGCCGCTGCCGGCCATGATGTAACACGGCTCGTCGGCACGCGTCAGGGCGTACTTGTCTGGATACACTTGAAACTCCCCCGTTTGATCAGCTTGTTCTGGTCTTCGCGCGACGCCCGCCGTACAGGTCATGCCAGGCTCGAGTCTTCGTCGCAGGCGTAACGGTCGTGGATATCCAGCACCGTTTGCACAGCCGCCGGCACGACCCCGTCGCCGAAGCGCTCGAGCCGCCGCGCCGCGCAGGCGTTACGGGATTTTGCCACGTACTGCGCCAGCCAGAAATTGAAGCTGCGCTGTTTGAGCGGCGTCGAGAACGGAAAGCGCGCGCTCGGCCGCGGCAGGCCGATGCGCCAGGGCTTGGGCGTCAGGCGCGCGCGGAAGCACAGCTGGCTGCGGCACAGGCGTGTGTAGAGCCTGTCGACCGGCAGTTCCTTGAACAATAAGTCAACCTCGGCGCCGTCGGGCCGAATCTCGCAATTGACGACCATGAAACGCAGGCCGGCGCGCGTCTCGTAGACCTGCAGCACGAATTGCGGGTGGGCGGTCTGAAAGGCGCGCATGGCATCGAGAAAATACTGCTTGTCACGCGCGCGACGGCCAAAGCGATTGCACAGCCTCAGCACGAAATTCTCGCTCGGCAAATCGATGTCACCGAACAGCACGCGCTCGGTGTTGAGCACCAGTGCCCCGTAGCGATTGCGGGTGATGACCGCGAGCCGTTCACCGCTGTCGTCAAGAAACTCCTCGACCAGTTCTTCGCGTATGACGTCGGCGTCGTACTCGTAGTCCTTGGTCTGGCCGGCGAAGAACGCCAGCGCGTTGGCGGCGCGCGCGCGGGCCGCGCTGAGCGCCGCCGCCTCATCGCTGTTCGACGCGCCCCACACGCGCACCGCGCCCGGCTTGCCGAAACGCGCCGGCACCCGGACCTCGATGCTGCTCCAATACCTGGCGAAATTCATGCTAAACCGTTAGTTGCAATTGCGGCAAGGCGATGCCGTTGGGTGATTCTAACCGGGCTTCAGGTTGCACTGCGATGCAATCGCCGGGGCATTGTGGGTCAGACGTCAGTCTGACACTCAATCGAAAACGTGAAGCAACGCCGCGCCTCGAGTGTCCGACTGAAGCCGGACCCACAGAAAAGATCAAGTGCGACCGTCAGAGCTCATGGCTGCTGGCCTTGCTACTCGATATCGCCCATGCTTCCAGCACTGAGTTCACGAGGAGATCAAACCATGCGACACGCTAAATTTCTGTTTGCCACCGGCGTGGCATTACTGTGCGGCACGCTCGCTTGCCAGGCCGCCGAACCGGCTGCAACGGCGACCGCCGAGCACGACATGGGACACATGCACGGCATGATGATGGGCAAGGACGGCGATCACGAGGGCAAGGGCCGTCGCTGCATGCACCGCGGCCCGATGATGGGCGAAGGTCATATGCCCCATATGCTGCCGCTGCCGAGCCTGCCGCCGGGCAATGACAAGCTCGAATTGCAGATGCAGGCGGAGATGATGCAGAAGGTCGGCGAGATCCTGGGCAAGTACGCAAGCCAGGTGAAGGAAGCGCCCGCCGCGCCGTAACCCGCAGCGGGCCGCGATAGAGCGCGTCCTGCGCTCTATCGCCGTCCGCCACTCAGCGCGCGCTGCGCTTTTCGATGTCGGCCAACACCGGCAGCAGGTATTTCTTGAACTGACCGGGATCTTCCGCCATCGGAAAATGACCCATGCCTTCCATCAAGGTATAGGTCGCGCCCGGCACCGCGTCGGCCAAGGCCTTGGCCGCGGCCGGGTAAGCCGACCAGTCGTAGTCGCCGCTCAATACATACAGCATGCATTTCTTGGTATCGATCTGGGCGGCCTTGTCGCGCAGGTCATGCTCGATACCGTAGTAATTCAGATCGCCCGCGAACACCGCCGGCGCTCCCTGGCTGTACATCCAGATGGTCTCGCGCACATTCGCTTCCGGCGCATGGGGTGAGCACAGGCTCATCATGGCCGCCGGCTTCGATTCATTCGACAGGCGCGGGTGATGCCACCACTGGTTGATGAGGCGGTCCATGTTGCCGCTCCACATCGAGGCTTCGAGGCCGATGCAGGCGCGGAAATCATCGGGCCGGTAGAGCGCGAGGTCGGCGGCCAGATGACCACCCATCGAGCAGCCCATGTACACCGGCCGATCGAGTTCGAGTTCGCGTGACAGCGTCACCCAGTAGTTGATGAAGAATTCCTGGGTCAGGCGATATTCCTGTTCCCAGTAGCGCACACTGTGCGGCGGCAGCGACTTGCCGTGGTAGGGCAGATCGGCGGCAATCACGCGGAAGCGCGAGGTGATGTCCGCATCTTCGAGCAGGTGACGGAACTGGCGGCCATCGGAGCCGGCGGTGTGCTGGCACACCAGTGGTATGCCCTGCCCGGCTTCTTCGAGGTACACGCGGTATTCGTGACCGTCGAGCGTGAGATAGATATAGCGACCAGTGATGGGTGAATAACGAGCCATGGGGATACCTCTCACGCGGCCTTGCGCTGTTCACGCACGCACACGCCCATGATGGCGTGAATGCGACGCAGCGCGTAGTAATAGGCGTAGGCCGATTCGAGGTCGCCGCCAAATTCAAAGGGATGGTGGAACGAAGCAGCGAACCAGTCGTGGAAAAACGGCTTCGGCTTGTCGACCAGCATTTGCTCCCACACGTCCACCGGACCACCGATGTTGATGGTGTAGGGGTCGAAACCGTGGGTGCCGTGGGTGAAGGTCGCGACCCGGCCATTCTCGACCCGCATGAAATAGAGCTCGTCGCCAACCTTGAAACGCAGGTCGCAATACCAGAAGCGCGCCGCGAGTTTGAACTCAGGATCAGCGTTCAGTCGATCGCGGATGCAGTCGACGGGGAATGTCAGAGTGGATGTCATGGTGACCTCCTTTGTTCAGTGAATTTTCTGTAGGTGCGAATGAATTCGCACCTACAGTATCAATCAGCCCTTCGCCTGTTCCTGGAACGCCTTCAGCGCAGCCTGCTGATCGGCCATCACCTTGGCGCCGGCGGCGCGCGCATTGGTTGCTTCGAGCGCGGCGCCGAGGCCGGGCACGGCAGCCACCAGATCCCAGCCATAGATGGCCTGCGCGACCGGCTGCGCGTAGATGAAGGTATGCGCGGCCATGATGTCAGCCAAGCTGAAGTTGCCACACAGGAAGGGCTTGAACGAACACAGCGCCTTCAAGGCGTTGACGCCGTTTTCCAGCACCGGCCTGGCTTCGTCGAAGGCGGCCTGGCTGCGCGGCGCGCCGAAGAACAGTTCACCGTAATGCCGGCGCGCCGGCAGCTCGATGTAGAGCTCGATGACCTTCATCACTTCGCGCACCTTGGCGGCGGCGAACGCGTCGGCCGGCAGCAGCGCCGGGCTGGCATGGCTCGCTTCGATGTATTCGAGAATGACATTGGTTTCCGACAGGAAGCCCTTGTCGGTTTCCAGGCACGGCACCTTGCCCATCGGGCTCTTGGCCTTGTAGTCGTTTTCCTGGCTGGGCATGGCCGCCACTTCTTCGAACTTCGCGCCCTTTTCCAGCAGCGCGAACTTGACCATGTTGTAGTAATTGCTGACCGCGAATCCGTATAGCTTAGTCATGGATGATTCCCAAAGGTTATCGATCGCAAAACGCGCAGCCGATTAAGGCTCACGCGCGTGCCGCGACGGGCACGACGACCGGTGTGGTTGTTTCGTTGAGACACGCGCCGAAAATCACATGGCGCCGATGCGGCGGCCAATCTCGGCATAGCGGTCGAGCCAGCGTAGCACAGTGTCGCGGTCCTCAGTCGGGCAGCGCGGGATGGCGCGCTCGATGAGACCGAGGTCGGCAAAGCGCTTCAAATCGTCTTCCTTGGTCTCGAAGATGTCGAACATTGAAATCGGCACTTCCGACGGGTCACGGCCGTTGTCGCGCAGACGCTTGTGCAGATCATCGATGTCGGCCTTGAGGTCGCCGTGGAAGAGATCGATAGGAATCCAGCCGTCACCGAATTCGGCCACACGCTTGCGCCCCCAGTTCGAGCCGAAAGTGCCGAGTATCACCGGCGGATGCGGGCGCTGCACCGGTTTGGGATAGGACCACACCTTGTCGAAGTTGACCCAATCGCCGTGGTAGCTCGCCTCTTCCTGGGTCCACAAAGCCTTCATGGCCTTGACCCGCTCTTCCAGCACTTTCCAGCGCTTGTCGTAGGGCGTGCCGTGGTTTTCCATTTCCTCGCGATTCCAGCCCGCGCCGACGCCGAACAGGAAGCGGCCGTTGGAAAGCTGATCGACCGTCGCCACGGTCTTGGCCAGCGCCAATGGGTCGTGCTCGATAATGAGACAGATGCCGGTGCCGAGCTTGATGGTCTTGGTCACCACCGCGGCGGCCGCCGCACTCACGAACGGATCGGACATGTGCACGTATTCGCGCGGCAGCGGTTGGCGGCCCGGCCACTGTGTCAGACGACTGGCCGGTATGTGTGTGTGTTCGGGAAACCACAACGATTCAAAGCCGCGCTCCTCGGCGGCTATCGCGAGTTCGTCGGCACGGATGGAATATTCGGTGTTGAAGTGAAAGACACCGAGTTTCATGGTTGTTCTCCCCTTTGGTGTTCAATGGCAGGCGTGCAGGTGCGAATCTATTCGCACATTAAAACCGCTGTCGATGTCGTCGTGTACTCCTCCAATGTGCGAATGAATTCGCAGCTACAAACCGAACTGTCGCAGTATTTCCTCACGATGCGCGTCCAGCCCCGGCCCCGCCACGCGCACCTTGCCGGGCGTGTCGGCGAAATGCACGGGGATGCCGGCCAGTTGCAGGCGCTGGCCGATTTCGGCGATTTCGACTTCGGCAATCATCTCGCGGGCGGCGATGTGCGGGTCGGCGAAGATGTCGGTGACGTTATTCACCGGGCCGCAGGGCACGCGTCCGCCCAATACTGCAGCGACCTCTTGCTTGCTGCGGGTACTGGTCCAGGCTTCGATGGCGCTACGCACGCGTTCGCGCTGGCGCACACGCTCGGCATTGCTCTGCAAGCCGGGGTCGGTGCGCAGATCTTCGCGACCGATGAGACGCGCGAGTTCCTGCCACTGCGCTTCTATCGGGCAGCCAATCGCGACCCAGCCATCGGTGACGGGAAAAATCGAAAACGGATTGACCAAGGGATGCTCATTGCCTTCGGCCTTGGGCACCACGCCGGCGAAGGAATGCTGGTGCACCAGGCGTTCGCAGATGCCGAGGATGGCGTCATACATGGCGACATCGAGAAACTGGCCCTGGCCACGTCTTTCGGCCAGCCGCACCGCCGCGACGATGCCAAACGCGCACATGATGCCCGGCACGATGTCGCCGATGCCCGGCCCGGATTTCAACGGCATGTCGGGACCTGGGCCGGTGATGCTCATGAAGCCGCCCATGGCCTGCGCGACGATGTCGAAAGCCGGCCAATCGGCGTAGGGGCTACGACCGGTGCGTGGGTCGCCAAAGCCGCGCACCGCGGCGTAGACCAGACGCGGGTTCTCTTCACGCAGTGATTCGTAGGACAAGCCCAGGCGCTCCATCACGCCCACCCGGTAGTTCTCCACCACCACGTCGGCCTGGCGCGCCATGGCACGGAAGGTCGCGGCATCATCGGCATTCTTGAGATCGAGCACGATGCTGCGCTTGTTGCGATTGACGCTGTGGAAATAGCCGGCATGGCGCTTTTCAGTATCGCTCGCATGGAACAAACCCATGCCACGCGCTACGTCGCCACCGGGCGGTTCTATCTTGATGACGTCGGCGCCATGATCGGCGAGCAGCATCGTGCAATAAGGACCGGCCAGCACCTGGGTCAGGTCGAGCACGCGCATGCCATCGAGCACGCCTTGCAATGGATGGTTGACGGACATGGCGTACTCAGTGACCGGGCTTGCCCAAGAGGTTGTCGGAAATGATGCGCAACTGGATCTCCGACGTGCCTTCGAAAATCTTGGTCAGGCGTGCATCGCGCCAGTAGCGCTCCACCGCATAGAGCTTGGTGTAGCCGGCGCCGCCGAAGATCTGCAGCGCATCGCTGGTCACACGTTCGGCCATCTCGCTGGCGAAGTACTTCACCATCGAGGCTTCCTTGTCGCAGCGCTCGCCCGAGTCAATGCGATCGCAGACGTAGTACAAAAGCTGGCGCGCGGCCTCGATGTCGGTCGCCATGCGTGCAAGTTTGAAGCGCAGATCCTGGAACTCGGCGATGGGCCGCCCGAACTGTTGTCGTTCCTGGGCGTAGGCGAGTGCATCTTCCAACGCGCCCTGGGCGAGACCGATGGAACGCGCGGCGGTGTGCGCGCGTGCTTCATCCAGGCCCTGGGCCAGGGCATAGAAGGCCTTGCCCTCGGCGCCAATCATCGCGCTGGCCGGCACGCGAAAATGATCGAATGCGAGTTCAAAGGTCTTCCAGCCGAAATAGCCTATCTTCGGAATCTCCGCGCCCTGCACACCGGCCGGCAGACTGCCGCGCGGCTTGTCGATGAGAAAAGCGCTTATCCCGATGTGCCGCTTGTTGGCATCGGGCGGCGGCGCGGTGCGCGCAAACAAGAGAATGTAATCAGCGCCGTCGGCAAAGGTGCACCAGTACTTGTTGCCGGTGATTACCCAGTCATCGCCGTCGCGTTCGGCGCGACAGGAAATCGATGCGAGATCCGAACCGGTGTCGGGCTCCGACAGCGACATCGCACCCAAGTACTCGCCACGCACCACGCGCGGCATCATCTGCGCGCGCCGCGCTTCATCGAGCAGGCTCATGGTCATGGTGCCGTTGCCCCGCGCAACGATGCTCGCCACGCTCATCCAGCCGCGTGCGAGTTGTTCGCAGACCAGGCAGTACTCGAAAACGCCGAGACCACTGCCGCCGTACTGCTCGGGAATGCGAATGCCGAAATAGCCCATGTCGGCGAGCTTGTCGCGCAGCGCCAGCGGAATCTCGCCCTGCAGCGGGTCCAGCGCATTCGCCACCGGCAGCACTTCATTCATGGTGAATTCGCGCGCGGTGTCGCGAATCATGATCCGCTCCGGCGTCAGGTAGCGATGCGGGCTCTCGCTTTGTTCCATGGTGATTTTCCTTGCAATGCCAGCGGCTGCCGCAGCGGCCCGCCGTCTGGCTAATAGGGTTTCGAGATCAGCACACCCGCCACGCGCAGCGCGTCGATGTCGGCCGTGCTCTTGCCGAGCAGACTGCCGAGCACTTCGTCATTGTGTTCGCCCAGCAGCGGCGCCACGTAATCGTTGTTGGCGGGAAAATCCGAGGTTTTGATCGGCATGCCGGGGATCTGGAATTCACCCGCCACCGGGTCGTGAATGGTGCGGATGGTGCCGCGCTCGATGAAATGCGGATGGGAGACGGTCTGCTCGATGGACAGCACCGGCGCGCAGGGCACGCCATGGGCATCGAAGGCAGCGATGGCGCTGTCGACATCGGGAAAGCTCTGCAGCCAGCTTTCGATGAGGGCTATCACTTCCTCGAAGTGCGGCATGCGCTCGGCGTCAGTCGCCCAGCCCGGCGCGGTGACGAGTTCCGGCCGGCCCATGGCCGCGCACACATCGGCCCAGTGATGCATGAAGCCCATCAATACGATGTCGCCGCTGGTGCCACGAAACACGCCGGCCGGGCACAGATAAGTGAGATGGCGACCGCTGCGGGTCGGCTTCATGGCGCCGGCGCTGGCGGTGAACTGGTGCACGTTCACTTCATGGGCGTGGTAGTAGCAATCGAGCAGGGCGATATCGAGAAACTGGCCGCGACCGGTGCGCGCGCGATACAGCAAGGAGGCGGCGATGGCGAAAGCGGCATGCACACCGGTGCCGACATCGCCGAGGCCAAGCAGGGGAATATAGGGCGACTCGTCGCGCGGGCCGATCATCGACGTCACGCCGGCATAGGCCTGGGCGATGTAATCGTAGCCGGGCTTGTGCGACAAGGGGCCGCTCTGGCCGAGCGCGGAGATGGAACAGAGAATGATGTCTTCGCGCAGCTTTTTCAGATCCTCGTAAGCCAGCCCCATGCCCTTCATGACCCCGGGCTTGTAGTTCTCCACCACCACGTCGCAATGGGGCACCAGTTCACGCACGAGGTCCAACCCGCCCGGCTTGCTGAAATCAATGGCAACACTGCGCTTGTTGAGATTCTGCTGCACGAAATAGAGCCCGCGCTCGTTGCGCATCTTCGACACCAGGCGCGTGCGGTCGCCGTCGGGCGCCGCTTCGACCTTGATGACGTCGGCGCCCATTTCGGCGAACAGCCGCGTGCAGGTCGGGCCCGCCAGGGCGCGGGTCAAATCGAGAATGCGAATGCCGCTCAGCATGTGCGGATTGAGTTGACTCATGAACGCTCCCCTCGCTGTGTTTCTTGTTATGTGCCGCGAGCCTGCTCCGCGGCGGCCACGGTCTGCGCAATCAAGGTATTAATGGTCATCGGGCCGACGCCGCCCGGCACCGGTGTATAGGCCGCGCAGCGCTCAATGAGTGGTTCGAGCTCGATGTCCCCTACTCCGCCGGGATGATAGCCGGCATCGATCACGACTGCGTCGTCCTTGATCCACTCGGCGCGGATGTACTGCGGCTTGCCGACCGCACCGACCACGATGTCGGCCTGGCGCAGCAGCGCAGGCAGGTCACGCGTGCGCGAGTGGCATACCAGCACGCTGGCGTCGGCGTTCAGCAGCATGGCCGCCATCGGCTTGCCGAGTATGGGACTGCGCCCCACCACCACCGCCAATTGGCCGGCCAAGGGCACGCGGTAATGCTTCAAAAGACGCATGATGCCAGCCGGCGTCGCCGAGCCCCACGCATGCTCGCCCATCGCCATGCGGCCATAGCCGTAGGTAGTGACGCCGTCGACGTCCTTGGCAAGCGTGATGCGATCGAAGCAGGCGCGCTCGTCGATATGCGCCGGCACCGGATGTTGCAGCAGGATGCCGTGCACGTCGGTATTGGCGTTCAAGGCATCGATGCGCGCAAGCAGTTCCGCGGTGCTGGTCGAGGCCGGCAGTTCGATGCGCAGCGATTCCATGCCGACGCGCTGGCAGGCGTTGCCCTTCATGCGCACATAGGTCGCTGACGCCGGATCGTCGCCGACGAGAATGGTGGCGAGTATCGGCACGCGGCCACCGCTGGCGAGCTTGAGCTGCTCGACGCGTGCCGCCAGCACGTGTTCCTCGGCCGTCGCCAGCGCCTTGCCGTCGAGCACCAATGCGGACATGCATTCCTCCGGGAGTGATTGGGATGGTCGGAAGGGCGGTAGTGTGCCCTGCCGGAGAAAGGTCTGACAAACTCCTAAGCCCCGTGGGTCACGACTTCGGTGTGACACTCGAATGGGCCGTGAGCGCAGCAGCTCGGTTTGAATGTCAGACTGAAGTCTGAGCCACAGGAAGAACCTACAAGGCTGTCGACTTTTGTGGGAGATTAGGGAGCCGAGCCGTCAGGAGAGCCGCGATGCCCGAGATCAGATATGGCGAAGCCGTTGCAGTGTCACCGCGCGTGCGGCGCGTGACGGCGCCCAACAGTGGGCGCATGACTGGCCCCGGCACCAATACCTATCTCATCGGCGAGCGCGAGCTGGCGATGGTCGACCCCGGTCCGAACATGCCAGAGCACGTCGACGCGCTGGAGCGCATCTGCGCTGGCCGCCTGCGCTGGATTCTGGTCACCCACACCCATCGCGACCATTCGCCGGCGGCCCATGCCCTCGCCCGCCGTACCGGCGCCCAGTTGGTCGGCAACATCATTCCCAACGACGGCTTCCAGGACGACACTTTCATCGACGCGCGGGCGCTGGTGCAGGACGAGGTGCTGTCCACCGACGAATTCACGCTGCGCGCGCTGCTGACGCCCGGCCATGTCAGCAATCACATCTGCTTCCTGGTCGAGGAAGACGCGCTGCTCATGACCGGCGACCACATCATGGGTGGCTCGACGGTGGTGATCGTGCCGCCCCACGGCAACATGCAGCACTACATCGAATCGCTACGCCGCATGTTGAATTACCGCGTCGAACACCTGGCGCCTGGCCATGGCGATCTGATTGCCAACCCGCGCGGCGAAATCGAACATCTCATCGCCCATCGCCTTAAGCGCGAAGCGAAAGTAGCGGATGCGCTGCAGCGCCTCGGCGCGGTCACCATCGAAACCCTGACGCCGGTGGTCTACGACGACGTCGACCCGGTCATGCATTCATGGGCGGCGATGTCCCTGCACGCGCACCTGCTCAAGCTGCGCGACGATGGCCGCGCCAGCGAGCAGGATGGGCTGTGGCGCATGCTCACTTGAGCGCGGTGCGCCTCAGAACGAAATTGAAAGACTCAGCGAGCCAAAATTGTGACGACGGTGCTGGCCGTCGAACTCGCGGGTGCGGAACACCTGCGCATAAGACAGCTTGATGCCGTCGTAGATCATGCTGGCGCCGATGATGAGATCGCCCACCGGAATTTTCTTGTCGACACTGTGACTGTCCTCGAAGGTATTGCCGTCGAGAAAAATATTGCGCCCCACCAGTCGCCCGCCGGCGGCGGCGAATCCATACACACCCAGACCGCGGCCACGGCCGCCGGCGCCGCTGACCGTGCTCGGCGCATTGGCGTCACCGCCCGGGCGTATCAATGACGTGCCGAAGTCGTGGGGCAGATTCCAGCCCAGGCGGAATTCCGCGCCCGCCGCGCCGTAATCCATCACCGTGCCGGCGGCGAGGCCCGCGTGGGTGATGAGGTCGTAACCGAACTGACTGAACAGGGGCGCGCTCAGCAGCCGCCATTTGCGTTCGTAGTACAAGAGAAAGGCCGGTTCGTTCGAGAGCTGGTTCTGCCAGCCGCGCGGCACATCGAAACCGCGCAGTTCATGCACCAGGCGCTGGGCGTCTTCAGCCAGTGAAGCCGGGCCTATCATGCCGACCTGGATGTCGAACGTGTCGGCCACATAGTCGGTCTTGCTGACCAGGGTCAGACCAGCGAACAACCAGCCCGCATAGGGCCTGTCGTCCTCGACCAACTGCACGGCCTGGGTATTGCCGGGCGTGAACATCAACTGCCCGACCGCGAAGCCGAGATTGAACGCACGATCGTTTTCACCCAGCACGGCGTGTTCGAAAGCATTGAGACCGTGCACCGCGCGCAGCAACCACGCCGGCACACCGGGCGCGTCACCGAGGGCCTTCAGGTTGGGCGACATCCAGTTGAGCTTGAAGCCATTGGTGTATTGCTGGTCGGTGTCACCGAAGAGATCGTTCTCGAACAGCACCGTCAGGGTTTGCGGCCCGGCATCGGGCGGCGCGGGGCTCGACGCGTCTTCGGCGCGCACGCCAGCCGCGCCCATGAGTAGAACCAGAAGAAACAATATCGATTGGAAGTGCATTACGCGGGTCTTGGCAGGTGCGACCCTCGGCGGGAGGGTAATAGTTGAAGCTTGGGCGGCACTATATCATCCGGGTGAAATATCAATGCGAACCCAGCGGGAGAAACAGTCATGGCATGGATGAAACTCGGGCAGGTCGAGATCGGTCGCGCCGTCGAGAGCAACGGTCCGTTCATCAGCATCTACGATTTCTTTCCCGATGCGACGCCCGAAATTCTCGCGCCCCATCGCGCATGGCTGGAGCCCGCCGCGCTCGAGCCCGGCACCGACAAACTGGTGATGCCGATTCAAAGCTACGTGGTGCGCACGCCGCAGCACGTGGTGCTGGTCGACAGTTGTGTCGGCAATCACAAGTCGGTGAAGTGGTTCCCGGCCTGGGATCAAATGTCCGGCAACACCTACCTGCCAGCCCTGGCGGCGCTCGGCCTGGGGCCGCAAGACATCGACGTCGTGCTGTGCACTCACCTGCATGTCGATCATTCAGGCTGGAACACGCAGTGGCTGGACGGTCGCTGGCGCCCGACGTTTCCCAAGGCGCGTTACATGCTGTCGCGCACCGAAGTGGCGGCCTGCGAGAAGCTGCATCGCGAGCGCCAGGACCCGACCTATGCCGAGAATGTGCTGCCGATCATCGAGGCTGGTCAGGCGGTGCTGGTGGATGACGACCACCAGATCGACGACTACGTGTGGCTGGAAGCGACCCCGGGCCATACCCACGGTCATTGCGCGGTGCGCATCGACGGCCGTGGCGGCGATGCGGTGGTGACGGGCGACCTCATCCACAGCCCCATCCAGTGCCGCTACCCGGAATGGAATTTCCGCCACGATGCCAACAAGCCCCTCGCCGCCCAGACCCGCCGCAGCTTTCTCGAGCGCTACTGCGATTGCGCGACCCACGTGCTGACCGCGCACTTCCCGCTGCCATCGGCCGGCGCGGTCAAGCGCGAGGGCGATGCCTTTCGTTTTGACTATTGGGAGAAGGGGCGCTTCATTTGAACAGGCTGCTAACGTGGCTCCGGGTTTTCATGCAGCCGCCGCAACCACGCAGCCAGTTCGTGGGGCCCCAAACGCGGTTCCAGTTCCAGCATGATGGCCGCCACGCCACTGGCGTGGGCGGTGGCGAAAGATGGTCCGGACACGAAATCGTAGCGACCGCCGGGCACGGTGGTCAGTAACTGCAGGCCGGGCACGGTCAGTCGTTCGCCCGGTACGTCGACGCCGCTTTGCCGCGCCTGCTCGACAGCTATCACCTGTGGAATCGACGTCGGGAACGTCTGCTCAGGCTCTTCGCCGATGGCACCGAACACCACCGCACCGAGCTCCGCGGCGCGCTCCACCAGTCGCGTCAATAACGGGTCGTCCGGCCCGGCCAGGCTGAGATTGATGATGCGCGCGCGAATCTCGATCGCGTAATCAAGCGCCTGCGCGAGCGTGTAACTGCTGCAGATGCCGTCGCCATAGCTCGGCTCCCAGCAGGCGCGCAGCAGGTGCACGGACGCGTTGGGTGCAAGGCCGTGAATGCCGACACCGTTGCCGGCATGCGCGACGATGAGACCGGTGACCGCGGTGCCGTGGAATTCGGCGGGAATGACATGGCTATCGGCGCCAACAAAATTACGCGCCTCGACCACCTGCCCCAGGAGATCCGGATGATCGCTGTCGATACCGGTGTCGATGACGGCGATGCGCACGTTGCGCCCGCTGCCACGCGTCGCCAGAGTCGACACGCCACCGGGGCGCGTGCGCACCTGCAGATCGAAATACGGATCCTTGGGCGGCATGCCGGCGACGTGGTGCAGGTGCACCGCCTGTGCCGACTCGACGCGCGAATCCGCCGCCAGGCGCGCCAATACCCGCGCGCGATCCTGCCGGCCACGGAGAGCGTACAGCACCGAATCGGACTCGAGCGCGGCAATGTGCTGCTGTCCTAGCGGGCGCAGATCGTAATCACGTGCCAGCGCCGCGCTGGTGACCGCGCTGTCGGCGCCGTCGCGCAGCAACACCATCACCTGATCGTCCACCGCGTTGCGCGCCTGGGCGACGGCGGCCGCGCAAGCGAGCAGTGCGGCCAGGCCCGCCAGGCTGCGGCGCAGAGCGCCGCTACGTATCACCGCCGGCGATCCGGTCGCGTGCCCGTATTGCGCAGGGGTTCGACGAACAAGGTGTCGGTCTCGACGCGCATTGCATCGATGACATGGGAGACGTTGCGCGCCCCAAGCTTGACGCGCACCGTCATGACGCCGATGTCGGACGGGCCATCGACCAGTTCGGCATCGTGACTCGTCAACCACGCCTGGCGCGCGGCGGCATCGACACTCTCCTTCAAGACCACGCGCAGCAGTGGCGCGGTCAAGGGTGAGGTGCGGCCGTCGTGACGGCCCAAGGTCTGGAACTGCTTTTCGACGCTGTCAGCAGCGGTGGCGCTGCCGCGCTCGACGTTCCACACCAGCATCAGGCCAAAGGCCACCACCGCCACGGCCGCCAGCAGCGGCGCCGGCGCCAGGGCCACGCTCAACCACTGACGCAGGCGTTGCCGCCACGACTGCTGGCGCGCATCGATTTCAGCCGTCAGGCGCTGGAAGCCCTGCGCGCTGGCGTTTTCCATGGCCGGCGTGGTGAGCGCCATGTCCAGTTGTCGCAACAGCTTGAGTTCGCGCGTGCACACCAGGCACTCGCGAAGATGGCTGTCCACCCGCGCACGCTCGGCCGGCGCGAGGCCGTCATTGTGATACCACGGCAACAGTTCCCACACCGCGTCGTGGGCGGGATGCCTGGCGTTCTCGTCAGCGGCGTTCATCCGCATTCTCCACACTCATGGCCAAATCCAGCGCCGGCTTCAAGCGCTCGCGCGCATAGAACATGCGCGTCTTCACCGTGTTGACCGGACAGCCGACGATGGCGGCGATCTCGGGATAGCTGTAACCGTAGAAAAACGCCAGTTGCACGATGCTGCGCTGGGCAAGCGGCAACCTGCCCACCGCCACCCGGATGCGCTCGATGGCGGCGCGATGACAGACCGTATCGGCTGGATCGCGACGATCCTCCTGCTCGGCCTCGCACTGCAATTCGCGCGCGGCCAGACGCTTGTTTGACTTCAGACGCTTGAGCGCCTTCTTGTACGCAATGCCGAAGATCCAGGTCGAGACCTTGGACTGCTCGCGAAACTCGTGGGCCTTGTTCCACACCACCATCATGGTGTCGTTGATGGTCTCCTCGACATCGGCCGGCGCGCCCAGGATGCGCAGCACGAACTCGAACAGGCGCGGATAGAAATCGCGGTACAGCGCCTCGAAGGCGCCGCGGTCATGGCGCAGGCTGCGCAGACGCGCCAGGTCCTGGTCGAGTTCCTTGTCGATAGTGTCGGCGATTCGCATCATGTCGTGGTTCTGACCGGCCGCGGCGGGCGCTACCGGCCACACTCCCTTGCTTTGTGTACTGAGTACCCCGTCGCGCGGGTCTGGTTCAATGACTCGTCTACGCTGGCCGAGCCGGAACGGATGCAGGCTGCGTCAGGGCGCCGTGTAATGGGGCGCCTTGGTTTTCACATAGGTCTGCTTCAGCACGATTTTGTCGCCGACGAAATGCAGGAGGTCGAGGCCGCGCATGATCTGTGGCACGCCATCTCTTTCGATGGTCATGTCCCAACTGCTCATGATCTTGCCGCTGCCGGCATCGATGAAAGTGTCGTCTTCGATGAACTGGATGGGGCCGAACTTGCCTTCGAACTGCGGCGCAAAGGCTTTGCGAATGGCCTCGCGGCCATGGTTGACGCGGCCGGTCAGCTCTTCGTAGACCGCGTCATCGGTGAAGTAGGACATCACGCCATCGAGGTCACAGCGGTTGAAGGCGTCGAGAAAGGCAAGGGTGAGCGAGTGGAGTTCACGGTAACGGTCGGACATCACGGGTGCTCCTGGCCATGGGTGGCGATGGGGCAGCCATCATAGCGCGCCGCCCCGGCTCCGCCTCAAGCCTGGCGGCCGTGAAAGCGCAGAAAATCGAGAGCGGTCTCGGCCGGACGCTCGATCATCGGCACGTGGCCCATGTCGCGCATGAGGATGAATTCCGCTGTCGGCATGAGCGGCTTGAGGATGTCGAGCGCCGAGGCGTGCAGGATGCGGTCATCGTCGCCCCACACCACCAGGCTGCGCGCGCTGAGCGCGGCGACGCGCTCTTCCAGCGCCTGCGGCTCGCTGAACATCTCTTCAAAAATCCGCGCGTTGAACGGCGCGTCGATGATCGAGCGCGCCAGCAGCGGCTTCTTGAACTGCGCGGGCATGAAGGGCTGCTTGCAGAAGCACAGGTCAGCCAGCCGCTCGAAGGATTTCATATCGGTCGCAATCAGAGGGTTTTCGCCGCCTTCGAGCATGCGCAGCATGTCGCTGTACTCGGCGCTGAGCACGCCGGCCGGCGCCAGCAGCCACAGGCTCTGCACCTGCTCGGGATAGCGCAAGGCATACAGGGTGGCGAGATAGCCGCCCATGGAGTTGCCACCGAGATGAAAATTCTCGACGCCCACAGCGCGGGCAAACGCGGCGATGCGTTCCAGCTGCGCGGTCACACCATAGCTCGCATCAGCCACGCGGCTCGAATCGCCGAAGCCCGGCAGGTCGGGCGCGATGACGCGAAAATGCGGCGTCAGCAAGGGCGCAATCATCGCCCAGTGGTCCTTGTTGGCGGCGAAGCCATGCAAGAGCAGCAGCGTTTCGCCGCGCCCACCGTCGAGATAGGCAATGCGATGCCCGTCGACGCTCACTTCCTTGAGTTTGAGCCCGGCGGCGCGGCGCGCGAGCGCGGTCACCCACTGGAACACCACGCCGGGTGCCAGGTAGTACAACAGCACGGCGCCGAGCAGCAACGCCGCGAGGCTCAGCAGCAAAACACTCATGACGCCACCCCGCCGAGCGCGCGGGCGCCACGTGTGACCGGCAGTAGAACGCGCGACGCGCGCGCGGCATCGTGGAACACGCGCTGCAAGGCGCTTTCGAGATGCGTGGCCTCATGGGCCAGTACACCGCTGTTGGGATTGCGGTCATAGCGCGGGAAATCGCTGGAAGTCACCAACACCCGCAGGCGATGGCCGGCCGGGATTTCGATGGCGGTCGACCACAGCTCAATCACGTAACGCTCGACCGCGCCGGGCTCGAGCAGGCGGCGCGATTGGCCATCGCGCACCGACGCGCGCACCACACCGTCGCAGATATTGAAAGTGCGACCGTCGGCGCGCACTTCGCAGAGTTTGACTATCCAGTCGGTGTCGGCGCCGGAGGTCGCGGCGAACAGTTCAGCCTGCACGGCGCCGACGATTTCGAGGCTCTCGGTGAGCGGCGGCGAAGTGAAGCTGAGCACATCGCGGCGCGGCAGGATCGGCGCCTGGTCTACCGGCCCGGCGCTGTACTGGGCCGGCATCAAGAGATTGCCGCCGCAAGTCGGGCAGGGATCCTTGGGGTCGTAGACAAAGCTGGTCGGCGGCGTCTCGCCGTCGGGTGGCTGTACCCCCAGTTGCGCATCGGCGCGCAGATACAGCGGCATGAGCTCGGCGCCGCGTGGCGGCCACTGATCCTCATCGCGCCAACGATTGGCGCCCTGCACGAACAGCTTGACCGGCGCATCGTCGCGCACGCCGTTGTCGACGCCCTTTAGCCAATGGTCGAACCAACGCAATTGCATGCGCGTCAGGTCTTCCTTGAGATCAAGAAACAGCCCGTTGGAGCGAAAGCCGAAGTCCACATCGCCCACCACGTTCTGGAACATGCCATGCGACCACGGGCCGATGACGAGACGGCTGTGGCGGCGCGCGAGCTCGGAGCCGGCGTTGGCGCGCATGCCGGCGAAGTGCTCGAGATCGGCCGCCAGCAACAGATCATGCCAACCGGCGATGATGAGCGCCGGCGCCTTGACCTCGGCGTGGGCGTCGGAAAACAACAGTGAGCGGGTCAGGTCATCCGGCACCGGGTGACGCAGAAACTCGTAAAAGAACGGCACAAAGCTGGCGTCGTCGGGATGGCCCGGCGCAAAGCGCGTCAAGGGCAGCGAGCGCACCACCTCGGCGAAGGCGTCGACGTCGTCTATCAACTGCGTCAAGGGCGCGAAAAACTGCGCGGGCTCGGGGCGCGAGCGGATCAAGGCCGCCGGGCCGATGGCGCGCAGCGCCCACATCGCCAACGTGCCGAGATTCAGCGCGCCGCCGCGCCAGAAATGGTTGCGCCAGAAATCGTTGGGCGCGGTGGTCGGCGAAATCGCGCCGAGAGCGGCATGACCACCGCGCGCCGCCAGCCACGAAGTGCCGCCCATGTAGGACAGACCGTAACAGCCGACGCGGCCGCTGCTGAAATCCTGCGCCGCGCACCAGCCGACGCTGTCGTGGCCGTCATCGCGCTCGTCGCGGTAGGGAAAGAACACCCCGCCCTCCGAAGCCCAGCGCGCGCGCACATCCTGGATCACGACCGCATAGCCGGCCGCCGCCGCGCGTATCGGGTCGAGCGTCATGGCCGTGATCGGCCACAGTTCTTTGTTATACGGCGTGCGTTGCAGCAGCACCGGGTGGCGGTCGCCATCATTGGGTCGATAGATGTCGGCGCGCAGACGCGTGCCGTCGCGCATGGCGATGTCGATGTTCTTGTCTACGATGACGGACATGGCTGGACTCGTGCTGGGGGCCGGCGCTCGCGGCGGGCGCGGACGCGGCGGTCTATTTGCGCTTCTCGCCGGCGCCGAAACCGCTCAGAAAGCGTTCCAGCGTGGCGCGATGCAGGTTCAACAGGGTCAACCAGTTCGACAGAAACAGGTTGCCCGCCTGGGTCATGGAATACATGCGGCGCGCAGGACCTGCGCTGCTGGTGTCCCAGATCGAAGACACCAGGCCGAGCGCTTCCATCTGTCTAAGAGCACGGTACACCGTGCCCTTGTTGTAGTTGCCGAAGCCGGCTTGCTCGAGCTTCTGCGCCAGCTCGTAGCCGTAGGCCGACCAGTCCTTGAGCATGGCCAGCAACTGCGCGTTGAGCATGTCGCCGGTCGGGTGGCTGGGGCCAGGGGCGGCGTCATCGGGCACGGGTGACGGGACTGCGGCGGAGGATGCTTTAGATTTCGACATCGTCCATCTATATGCAACTTGCATCTAGCTGTCAAACCGATTACAGTTTTGCACTGCAACAAATTACGCGGCCGAGATGCCGCCCACGCTCACAGGAGCAATCGATCATGGCTACCAAGAAATCCGAACCCCTGAAATTCGCCGAAACCACCAGTGCCTACCTCGAGCGCCTCGAGAGCAGCCATACCCGCTTTGCTGAAGCCGTCGGCAGCGCCCGCGAGCGCAGCACCCGGGTCGCTGACAAAGTCATCGAGAACCTGCTCGCCAGCCAGCGCGACGCCCTCGCCCTCGGCAAGACCCTCGCCTCCCAGCCGACCGAATACGGCAAGAACGTCGAAGCCTTCCTGCACTCCCTGACCAGTGCCCAGGAACGTGCCCTGGAACTGGCCAAGACCGTCTACCGCGCCAATAACGAAATCGCCGCCGATGCCCGCGCCGCCGCCGGCCGCGCGCTGGAATCGGGCAAGTCCTTGGGCAAACCGTTCGAAAACCTCAACCTGACCAGCCTGTGGATGCCGGCGGCCAAGTAATCGAACACCAGCTCCGCCGTTTGCGGCGCGCACCTCAATCCTGCGCGCCGCCGACGATTGACTGCCACACGACATGAGCACTCAACACCCAATCAACGAACTGCCGGCGCCGTCCGACGAGACCCTGGACGAAGCGTTCGCCTACGACGATGCCATCGAGCAGGCCATCACGCCGCTGTGGCGAGAGGCGCGCTGGGGTCTCGAATGGGCCAGCCTGCGCTTCAACCCGGTCTATTACGGCGTTGGCGTAGAGCGCGGCCATGGCCAGCCGGTGCTGCTCATTCCGGGCTTCATGTCCGGCGATTTGCTGATGCTGGAAATGCATCGCTGGCTGAAACGCATCGGCTACAAGTCGTCGCTGTCGCGCATCGCCTGGAACAATGACTGCCCGGACAAGACCGCCAACAAACTCGCACATCGCCTGCGCGTGCTGGCCGACAAGTCCGGCAGACGCGTCAATCTCATCGGCCACAGCCTGGGCGGCATGCTGGCCAAGAGCCTGGTGCAGGATGAACCGGAATTGATTGACCGCGTCATCACCCTCGGTTCGCCATTCCGCTCACTGGTCAAAGCCCATCCCGCCATCATCGGCATCTGGGACACGCTCAAGCTCGCGCAGGGCTCGCTGATCGGCCGCAACCTGCACGCGTCCTGCGGCACCGGCCATTGCACCTGCGACTTCGTGCGCAACATGAACGCGCCGCGCAGCCGTGGCGTCGCGCAATTCGCGGTCTATTCTCGCAAGGACGGTATCGCCGACTGGACCAGTTGCATGGAAGAGGACGCGCGCTTGAACACTGAAGTCAATTGCTCGCATATCGGCATGGTGTTCGACCACACCGTGTACCGCGCGGTCGCCGCGCGGCTCGCTCAACAAGTGCACCGCACGTAAATAACAAATCTACCGAAGGGGGGCGCAAGCCATGTCCAAAGAAGACAGCATGGATCCCATCCGCCTGTGGCGCGAATGGTTCGTCAAATCGGAAAAATCGTGGAGTGACGCCCTGTCGGAAATGATGGGCGACGAGCACTTCTCGAAAGGCATGGGACGCTACACGCTGGAAGCGCTGCATACTCATCGCATGTTCAGCGAGACCATGGCCCAGTACCTGGCCAACCTCAACATTCCTTCGCGCAGCGATATTCTCGACATGAACGACAGACTCGCGCACATGGAAGAGACGCTCAATCAGATTCAGGTCGAGCTGCGCGAACAACGCAGCCAGATGGCGCGCCTCGCCGCCGGTGGCGTAAGCGCGCCTGCGGCGAGCACCGCGAGCGTGCGGCCGGCCCGCACGCGCAAGCCCGCCGCCAACCTTGACGCCTGAGCATCGACTGGAACCGTCATGACCGCATCTGCCCGCGCCGAAATCACCAGCGAAGACCTGGAAGCCAGCGTACGGCGCACGCTGGAACGCGCCATCGCGCGCAATATTCCAGGCCTCGCGCCCCTGCCCCAGACCGAATCCGATCTCGATGTCGGCCCGACGCCCAAGGAAATGGTCTACAGCAACGAGACCGCGCGGCTCTATCACTACCTGCCGACGCAGGACGAAATCTACCGCGTGCCGGTGCTGATCGTGATGTCGCCGGTGGCCAAAGGTTACATCCTCGATCTGGCCAAGGGTCAGAGCTTGATTGAATACCTGGTGATGCAGGGGCATGACGTCTACATGCTCGAATGGGCGGCGCCGCGCCGTGACCAGAGCCATCTGTCGCTCGACAACTACGTCAATGACCTGCTCGGCGGCTGCATCGAAGCGGTGCAGCGCGACAGTGGCGAGACGGAAGTCACGCTGGTCGGCTACTGCATGGGCGGCATGCTGAGTCTTATGTACACCGCGCTCAACCCCACCGGCGCGGTGCGCAACCTGGCCTGTTTTACGACCCCCGTGAACGGCGACGGCATGGAGCTCTACAAACGCTGGATGACGGCCAAGTCTTTTGATATTGACCGCCTGGTGAACGAACTCGGCAACATTCCCGGCGACTTCATCAACAACTCGTTGCAGGCCCTGCGTCCTCTGCAGCGCAGCGCCAACCAGATGAAGCTTTTGAACAACGTCGAGAACGACGCTTTCGTCAAAGCGCATCTGCGTTTCGATCGCTGGGCGGTCGACCAACTGCCGGTGCCGGGTGAGCTGGCGCGCTCGCTGGTGAAGGATTTCATCGTCGGCAACAAATTCGTGCACAACGCGCTTACACTGCGCGGCGAGCGCGTCGATCTCGGCGCCATCAAGGTGCCGTTCCTGCACGTCGCCGCCCAGCACGATCACATCGTGCCGGCCGCCGCCTCGCAGGATCTGCTGCCGCTCGTCGGCAGCCAGGACAAACACGAAATCGTCATGAAAGGCGGCCATGTCAGCCTGGTCGCCGGCGGTAACGCCGTCTTCCGTTTGTGGCCGCAGCTCGACCGCTGGTTGAGCGTGCGCGACGTCTGAACGGTCTTAAAGTTAGGAGAAGAGGATGAGTCGGGAAGCGGTCGCCAAGGCGCTTGCGCACTACCCCATCACCGCCAGGCTCGGCGGTCAGGACTATCGCATACGGACCATGACCGCGGCCGACGGTGAAGCCTTGATGGCATTCGCCCGCGAACTGCCGCCCCACGACACGCTGTACATGCGTCGCGACATCACCCGTCAAAGCGGCGTGGACAGCTGGCTGAAGGATTTGAACGAAGGCGTGATCTATTCGCTGCTGGCCGAGGACAACCTCGGCGTGTGTGGCTATTCGACCATCAATCTCAATGAGCTCGAATGGACACGCCACATCGCCGATCTGCGTGTCGCCACCGCCACCCGCACCCGCGGTCGCGGCCTCGGCCGGCTGCTCGCCCGTGAGGCGTTCAACATCGCGCTGGCGCTCGACATCGAGAAACTGCTGGCGCGCATGACGCCTGACCAGGAAGGCGCGCGCGTGCTGTTCCAGGAACTCGGTTTCCAGCCCGAGGCGCTGCTGCGCGATCACGTCAAGGATCGCGAAGGCAACTACCACGACCTGCTGTTGAAAGCCTGCAGCGTGCGCAGCTTCCTCGCCCAGCGCGCTGCCTACGGTCGTATCTGATCCCCGCCTTTCGCGGCGCGCGCCATTGAAGTGCGCGCCGCCTCGCCCCATATAGAGTCCGATAGCGCACGCGTTGCCCGCGTGCGTGCTTGCGACCACCACAAGCCGCGGGCCGAGTCATGCAGTTCAAAGACTATTACGAAACCTTGGGCGTCCCTCGCGACGCATCCGGCGACGACATCAAGCGCGCCTACCGCAAGCTCGCGCGCAAATACCATCCCGACGTCAGCAAGGAAAAAGACTGCGAAGCGCATTTCAAGGACGTGCAGGAAGCCTACGAAGTGTTGAAGGACGCCGACAAGCGCGACGCCTACAACCGCCTGGGTCCGAACTGGCGTCACGGCGACGATTTCACGCCACCCGGTGGCGATCCCAATTTCAATTACCAAAGTGCGGGCTTTCGCGACAGCGCCGAGTTCAGTGATTTCTTTTCCTCGATCTTCGGCGAGCGTGCAGCGCGCGGGCCGCGCGGCGAGGCTTACAAGATGCGCGGACAAGACCGCAGCTCGAGGGTCAGCGTGAGTCTCACCGACTCCTACCACGGCGCCACCCGCAGCCTGTCGTTCGCCGCGCTGGAAGTGGATGGGCGCGGCGAGGTGCGTCACAAGAACCGCACCATCAACGTCACGATTCCCAAGGGCGTCATCGCCGGCCAGCGCATCCGTCTGGCCGGTCAGGGCGGACCGGGCTTCAATGGCGGACCGAATGGCGACCTGTTTCTCGAGATCGAGTTCGAGCCGCACGCGCATTTTCATGCCGAGGGCCATGACATTTACCTGCAGCTGCCGCTCACGCCGTGGGAAGCGGCACTGGGCGCCAAGGTGGTGGTGCCGACCCTGGGCGGCAAAGTCGAAATGCAGATCCCGCCGGGATCCCAGGCCGGCAACAAGCTGCGCCTGGCCGGTCGCGGTCTGCCCGGCCGCACGCCGGGCGACCAATACGTGGTGCTGAACATCGTGGTGCCCGAGGCACGCAACGAAGAGCAACGCGCGGTGTACCGCGAGATGGCTCGCGTCATGCCGCTCGATGCCCGCGCTGACTTGAGGGTATGAGCATGCTCGAACAACTGCACGCCGCCTGCTGGTTGCTGGACGAGGAACGCGCCATCTCACTCGCTGAATTCTGTGGCGCCAGCGGACTGCTCGAGTCGCTGGTCAGCGAAATGGTGCGCGAGGGTGTGCTGGAGCCGCAAGGCGCCGTCGCGCAGGAGTGGCGTTTTTCCGGCGCCTGCCTGGCGCGTGCGGCGCACGCCGTGCGCCTGCAGCGCGAACTCGAACTGAATTGGGCGGCGATCGCCTTCGTGTTGCCGCTGCTGGATGAATTACAGGCACTGCGACGCCAGCAACGCGAGCGTTGGCGCACGCGCTGAAAGCCTGTGGGGCACAAAGGCCCGCTACCTGCGCGACGGGGGCGTCACGCGGCAGCGGGAACAGGGAGTGCCAGCGCCTTTGGGGGGTGCGGCTGGCAGGAGGGAGTGGGCGATGGGCCACGGCCGCGGCCTCACATCGCTCATCCTGAGAATTGAAGATAGTCACGGCAGCCCGGCCGTGCAAGGAAGCACGCTGCCACGTCCCCGAAGCACGACGCCCTGCGGCTATACTTAGCCGCCCGCCACTCGCGGCGGGTGCAAGTTCAGCCAGGGGGAGACAATGGCCAGCAAACGCAGCGCGCGCGGCGCGCACACGCCTTACAGCATGCCCGAACTGTCGGAACTGTACGGCCGACCGCCTTACGAATACCGCGACACCAAGCAACTGCTGGTCACCTTCCGTACCGATCCCAAGGTGCTGCGCAAGCTGGTGCCGGCGCCGCTGGTGGCGGACAAATCCGGCAACATGTTCGTCGCCATCAGCGAGTTCTTCACCAGCGGCTTCGGCCACTATCACGAAATCAACATGTCGGCGCTCGCGACCTTCAAGGGTCGCCCGGTCAACTACGGGCTGTATCTTATTCTTGACAACGATATCGCCACCGCCGGCGGCCGCGAGATCTGGGGCTTTCCGAAGAAGATGGGGCGCGTGGCACTGGAGACCCGCGACGGCATCATGCGCGGCACGGTCGAGCGCGGTGGCATACAACTGGTCGAAGCGGCCGTCCAGTTGAAGACCTTCGGCAGCGCCGACGACCTGGCCGGCAGCGCCGAGTACGTCAGTCGCAAGCTCATTCCTTCGGTCAGCAATGATGCACCGCCGGAAGTGTTCCAGTTGACGTCCACCACCCTCACCAACATCGAAATCCGCGAAGTGCACAAAGGTCCGGCGACATTGCGCTTCGGTCTGTCGCCGGCCGATCGCTTCGCCGACATTCCGATAGAGGAAGTGACCGGCGGCTTTTATTACCACACCGACTTCACGCTCGAAGACGGTGTGGTGGTGCACGACTACCTGGCCTAGGCCTCGTCATGTCTTCCCTGGCCAGCGACATCGACCGCCATTACGGCGGCACTGACGTCAGCGCGCGCATATTGAGCGCGCTCGCCGGCGCCGGTAAGGATATCGACGCGCTGACGCGCGCCGACCTTGCGCCCTTCGACGAATTCCATGGTGGCGGACTCGCCTCCACGCGCGACCTCGCGCGCTTTGCACACCTCGCCCCCGGCGCCCATGTGCTCGACATCGGCTGCGGTATCGGCGGCCCGGCCCGCACACTCGCCAGTGAGTTCGGCTGTTCGGTGGTGGGCGTCGACCTGACCCACGAATTCATCCGCGCGGCACGCATGTTGACCACGCGTCTGAAGCTCGACGGCCAGTGCAGCTTTGAACATGGCAGCGCCACCACCTTGCTGTTCGGCGACGCGAGCTTCGATCTCGTGTGGTCGCAGAACATGCTCATGAACGTGTCGAACAAGGCTCAGTTGTTCGACGAGGTCGTGCGTGTGCTGCGACCCGGCGGACACTTCGCGCTGGAAACCGTGCTGGCGGGCGACGGCCGCGCCATCCACCTGCCGGCCTTCTGGGCGTCACGCCTCGACCTGAGCTTCCTCGTCACCCGTCGCGAATTGGAGCGCCTGCTCGAACACGCGGGTCTCGAAGTCGTCGCCCTCGAAGACACCACCGCGGCGGTCATTGCCAATGGTTTGAAGCGCCGCGCGGCACTTGCCGCGCAGGATCCTCGCGCGCTCAGCATCGATGTCATCGTGCCCGATGACGTCGAGCTCAAAATGGACAACATGCTCAAGAACAATCAAGAAGGCCGCACCGTCACCATCAAGGCGCTGTTTCAACGCCGCGTGTGACGCGCGCCCCGCCGTAACGAGCGCCTGCCGCATACGCGGCGGCGCATGGCGCCAGGACAATTCCGAAAACCAAGAGAACGAACCGACACCATGCTCGACAATCCCTATTATTCGCAGGATGCCCACGGCCCCTGGCAGATCTTCAACGCCGGTGACTTTGAACTCGAACTCGGTGGTGTGTTGCGCGACCTCAAACTCGCCTATGCCGTACATGGCGAACTGAACGCCGCGCGTGACAACGCCATCCTGGTGCCGACCTGGTATTCGGGCACCAGCAAGGTCATGGAACAGTTGTTCGTCGGCGCCGGTCGCGCGCTCGACCCGGCCCATTACTGCATCATTATCGTCAACCAGATTGGCAACGGCATTTCGAGCTCGCCGCACAACATCGACGGCGCGCAGGCCATGGCGAATTTTCCGCGCATCCAGATTGGCGACGACGTGCGCGCGCAGCACAGGCTCGTGACCGAAATTTTCGGCACCGAGAAACTGGCGCTGGTGTTCGGCGGCTCGATGGGCGCCCAGCAAACCTACGACTGGGCGGTGCGTTACCCGGCCATGGTGGCGCGCGCCGCGCCGCTGGCGGGTTATGCGAAGAACACCGATCACGACCGCCTGTTCGTCGAAAGCCTGATTGAAGCCATCACCTCGGACCCGCACTGGAACAACGGCAGCTACCGCTCCCACCTCGATGTGCAGGCCGGACTCAAACGCCATGCACGCCTGTGGTCGGTGATGGGTTGGTCGACTGAGTTCTATGCCACCGAGCGCTGGCGGGAATTCAACTTCACGAGCTGTGAACAATTCCATCGCGAGTTCATGGAACCCTTCTTCACGCCGCTCGATCCGAACAGCCTGTTATGCATGGCGCGTAAATGGCAGGACGGCGACGTCACGCGCATCACCGGTGGCTCGCTCGAAGCCGCGCTCGGCCGCATCACCGCGCACACTTTTGTCATGCCGATTTCGACCGACATGTTCTTCAAAGTCGAAGACTGCGCACGCGAGCAGCCACTGATCAAGAACAGCCAGCTGCGCGTGCTGAACAGCGTCGGCGGACACCTGGGCCTGTTCGGCTTCGAACCCGAATTCCTCGCCGCGCTGGACGCCAATCTGCGCGATCTGCTGGCTTTGAAGTGAGGCGCGCGGCGAGGTTTGCGCGCGATCTTGAGATAGGTCAGACTCCTTGACCATCTGTGCGCGCATGCTGGCCATTGCGCGCGACCAGGTTCGCACCGCGGCCTTGGCAGGACGCCTGGTCCGATAAGAATTCATCCGCTACGGAGGTTAAGAGTATGGAATTGAGAGAAGTGATCGGCCGTCGCCGTTCCATCCGCTTTTTGCGGCCCTACATGCCGGTCGAACCGGAAAAAATCCAGATGATGTTCGAAGCGGCGCGCATCGCCACCCATTGGGGCAATGTGCAGTCGCTGCGCGCCGTCGCCATTCATCGCCACACCGCCCCGCAGGAAGTGCTGGATGCGTTGAAGGCGGTGGTGGTCGGCTGGCAGTTGCGCATCGCGCCGGTCGTCATCGTGTGGTATTGCGACCCTGAGCAGGTCGAAGAGCAAGGCAATCGTCTGCGCCAGTTGATGGACGTCGGCGCGCTCGGCTTTGGCCCGGAAGACGTCAAACGTTCGACCCTCGAAGAAAAATTCATTCCGGCCTTCAAGGAGATCAAGGATTTCCTGAAAGCGCCCGGCCTGAACGAAATCGACTGCGGACAAGGCATGGCGCAAGCCACGCTCATGGCTTACGAGCTTGGCCTCGGCAGCTGCTTCCTCGGCACGCCCGATGGCGATGCGATCCTCAAAGTGCTCGGCGTACCGTCTCATTGCCGCCTGCTGCTCATGCAGTGCGTGGGCTATCCGATGGAGCATTGGGAAGCCGGCGGTCAGCGCCCGCGTCAGCCTTTCGAGAGCCTGTTCTGGATGAACACCTACGGCAATCCCTATCCGCGCAGCCAGGCGGTGGTGGATGAATTGACCCGCGACAAGATGTTTACGCGCCCCGCGCCGCTGCCGGAACGCGCCGCGGAACTGGAATATCTCGAGCGCGCGTTGAAGCTGAAGGCGCCGGGATTGTTCTGATGTATTGCGTTGCTCCGGCGGCCGGAGAACATCCGCCGCTGGTGCAAGCAGATTCGCTGCTCTTTCCGTGGGTCAGACTTCAGTCTGACCCACAATGAATTCATGTCGACCGGGATCTACTCCGTCAAAACGTTCGGCGCCCCAACCTTGAACGCCTCCAGCAGGAACCGCTCCTGTGGTTTTTCCGAGGCGGTCTTCGGGATCTCGTCCAGCACCTGCAGATAGGTCGGCACGAAGCTCGATTCGAGCCGCGCCTTGCACCAGCGGAACACGTCCGCCGCATCGAACGCAGCGCGCGACACTGGCACAATGGCCGCCACCACGTCCTTTTCGCCCGGCACACCGTTGCTCGATGGCACGCCGTACACGAACACGTCATCGATCTGCGGATGCTCGGCCAATTCCTTTTCGACAAAAGCGGGATTGATGAAGTCGCCGTTGTGGCGAATGCCGCCGCCCTTGCGGAACAGGAAGTAATACCAGCCGTCGGCATCCCGGTAGCCGATATCCCCCATGCGCAACCAGCCGCCGGCGGTCTTGCTGGCGGAGGCTTCGGCATTCTTGAAATAGGACACCGCCGGGCACGAGCCATCGGCGTTCTGGAAAATAATCTCACCCGGTTCGCCGGGTGCGCAGTCCTGGCCGTTGTCATCGACGATGCGACCGATGGCGCTGGCCGGCGGTTTGCCGATGCTGCCCACCGGGCCGCCCGGCGGATTCATGGTCAACCCACCTTCGGCCGCGCCATAGAACTCAAAAATCTCGACGCCGAAGCGCTGCTTGAATTGGTTCCAGATATTGGCGGGCATGCCGGCCGACAGTACGTAACGCACCGGGTTGTCGGCGTCGTTGGGCTTGACCGGTTCGCTGTAGATGGCGGTCGTCATGCCGCCCAGCAGGTTGAACATGGTGCAGCCATAGTGACGCGTGATGTCCCACAGGCGCGACTTGGTGAAGCGCCGGCTGAATACCCCGCGCAGGCCCATGAACAAGGTGTTGCCGAGCGTAATCAACTGCGCGTTGGCATGGGTCAGCGAGAGCCCCGTGTAGGGACGGTCACCGGCACGCAGCCCCATCATTTCACCCAGGCTCGCCACGAAGCCGAAGCGCGCATAGGGCGACAGGATGGCTTTCGGGTCGCCCGTGGTGCCCGAGGTGTAGAGCATCTGCATGGGCTTGTCGGCGGCCGTCACGCGCACTTCGATGTCGGCCGCGCGCGGGCGCGCCAGCACTTCCGAGAACGAACGCACGCGCAGCTTGCCGAAGCTCGCCGGCAGCGTCGCGCCCTGGGTCGAGATCACCCACACCCATTCGAGCTTGGGGCAATCATCGAGGATGTCGAGCAGATTGGCGGCGGCGTAGTCACCGATCACCACGCCACGACATCCAGCGAAGTCGAGCATGTACGCAAGCTTCTTGCCCTTGGTACGCGGGTCGATGGGCACGAACACCGTGCCTGCTATCGACGAGCCAACCATGGTGTCGACAAACTCCGGATGATTCTGCGCAACGATGGCGAACGCGTCGCCCTCGGCCATGCCTTCGTCATCGAGCGTGGCGGCGACGCGCTGGCCGTTGGCCCACAGGTCGTCATAGGTACGCACTTCATCAAGGTATTCACCTTTCGGCCCGATGTCGACGAAGGTCAGCACATCGAGCGTGGGATGGCTGGCGCGACGCGCCGCAATCAGGTTGGCGAGAATGAGAAGGTCCGGCGTCGAACTCATGACTGTGTTTTCTTCTGCTTATTTTTCGAGAATGGATATGACGATGGCGGCAGCATCGCGGCCGATATAGCCACCGCCGTTTTCCGCCATGCCGATACGCGCGCCTTCGACCTGGCGCGGGCCCGCTTCGCCGCGTAACTGTTCGACCAGTTCATGCACCTGCGCGAGGCCGGTGGCGCCGACCGGATGGCCCTTGCGCAACAGGCCGCCGGACGGATTGACCGGCGTCTTGCCACCGAGTTTGCTGTGGCCCTCATTGACGAAACGCGCGCCCTCGCCTTTCTCACACAGACCGAGCGTCTCGTAGTAAATAAGCTCGGCGGGCGAAGAAGCGTCGTGCAATTCGACGACATCGAGATCCTGCGGCCCAAGGCCGGCCGCTTCGTAGGCTTCGCGACACACCACCTCGGCGACACCGGGCTCGTTGTCGGCGTAGTCCCAGCCGGAACGCAGCAGGCTGGTGCGCACTTTCACCGCCCGTGCGAGGCCCAAGCGCTTGGCAACCGCTTCGTTGACGATGATAGCCGCCGCCGCGCCGTCACCGATGGGCGAGCACATGCCTAAGGTCAGGGGATAGCTTATGGCGCGCGAATTCAGGACCTCATCGATGCTCTGCTGTTCGCGATACTGGGCCTTGGGGTTGAGACTGCCATGGAAGGAATTCTTGGACGCGACCGCGGCGAAGTCGCGCTGCGTGCTGCCGTAGTCACGCATGTGCTCGACCGCCATCGCCGCATAGACATCCATGAACAGAGAGCGGGTGGCGCCGGCGCCGCTGTCGTCCACTTCGATGCCGGCCGCGCGAATACGATCGTAGATGCCGGTAGTGACCGCATCGAAGCTTTCGAAATCGACCGCGCCGGTGAAGACCGAAAAGGTCTTGGCCTTGTCCGGCGTGTAGAGCTTCTCGAAACCGACCGCGAGGACGATGTCATACACACCGTGATTGACCATCTGCACTGCCTGCTGGAAGGCGGTGGCGGCCGACGCGCAGGCGTTCTCGACATTGATGACCGGAATGCCGCCGATGCCCATCTCGCGCAGCGCTGCCTGGCCCGGCACCATCACCTGGCCGACGGTGATGGCGGTGCCGGCGGTCGCCATGTAAGCGGCCTGCAGTTCGCGTTGGTCGATTCCGGCATCGGCCAAGGCCGCCTGCACCGCTTCGACCGTCAAGGACTTCAGGGTACGGTCCATGTGCTTGGCAAAACGGGTCATCCCGACGCCGACGACATAGGCATCCTGTTTCATGCTGGCTCCCCACGGAAAAGAACTGACGAATGACTCGCGACGGATACCCGCCACGAGGCGCAAGCCCGCATATTACGACGTCAGCGCAGGCGCCGTCCGCCTCGCGGGCGGCGCCGTGCGCCTGTCCCCTTACAACAGCTCGGGGTCGACCAGCGCGGTGCCGCCAAGGATGGAGAGGATCTCGTTGCAGCCGTCCTCGATCATCGAGGCACGCGCGTCGCGCAACAGCTTCTCCATCGGGTAGGCGCGGGTCATGCCGTTGCCACCGAACAGCTGCAGCGCGTCGCTCGCTACTTCGAAGGCGGTCTGCGTGCCGGTGACTTTCGACACCATCGCTGCGTGCAGGGCCGGCTGCTGCATGACCATGTTGTACTCGCAGGCGCGCCGCGTCACGGCGCGCGCCGCTTCGACGCGACGGAACATGCTGAACAGTCGATGCAACACGTTCTGGTGCCGCACCAGCGGCTGACCACCCTGCTTGCGCTCATGGGCGTAGGCATGGGCCAGTTCATAGGCACGCTGGGCGACGCCGGTGAAACAGGCGCCCATCAGGACGTTGGCTTCGGCATGAATGGCATAGACCGCGCGCTGGAAACTGTCAGGCCCGGCGAGCAGATGCTCCATGCCGAGTTCGACGTTGTCGAAGAAAATTTCACCCTGCGGCAGCGCGCGCTGACCCATCTTGTCCAGCGGCTTGCCCTTGCTCACGCCCTTGGTATTACACGGCACGATGACACAGGCGCCATGGCGCGTGTCGGCGCCGGCGCCGCTGTCGGCCGCGCAGTACAGAATGCAGATTTGACCGATGGGACCGTTGGACACCCACGCCGACTTCTGGCCATTGATGACGATGCGGTCGGACTTCAAGGTCGCGATGCAGTTGGGGCGTCCATAGGCGCCCTTGGCATGCGCGGCGTTGCCTTCGGGGTCGAGTGAATCGCTGCCGTGATCGGGCTCGGTGATGCCCCAGCAGCCGATGATGTTGTCGGCGCACAGTTCCGCCAGGTAGTCATTACCGAACAGGCGGGACAGGTAACGCGGCAAGGTGCCGGCGCCGACCGAGATCGCGAGACCGGAATCACCCCAGCCGAGGATCTCGTAGAACAGGCACATGATCTTGGCGCGCTGCATGGGTTCCATGCCGAGCAACAGGTCGACCGTGAAGCCGAGTTCCTGGAACTTGCCGTAGAACGACCACAGCGGTGAGCCGGGCGCGATCACTTCATCCGGTGTCATGCGATCGAGAATTTCGCCGGTCGGGCGCATTTCGTTTTCGGCGAAGCGGCGCAGGGTGTCGACGATCGCGCTTTCTTCTTCGCTCATCGGGCACTCGGCGCCAAGCGGTCCGAGCTTGGGATGGGGCGTCGGCGCCCACTTGGCTATGCGAACATCGGCCGACGGACGGCCGAAAGTAGAAACGTCTTGTGGCAGTGCGGCCATACTCCCCTCCTGCATGAATGATGGGTTGGTGAGCTTGCACTCACCCTTGTCGTGGCTACGTTCCCCCCAAGCCGCCATGCTGTCCTTGACGCGCATCAAGGGTCGCAGCGCAGCACGGCGCCATCTGCAATAATGCCCGCGCTACTCACAGCGCCTGTTGCCAGCACCACGCCCGCGCGGGCTGCGACGACATGCGCGCGCTTTCATTCACCGCACTCACGACATAAGGGGATACTGATGCGGAACGAGAACCCAGGTTTCCGGACCTTGCGCACGCTCGTGGCCTTGGGCTGCGCGGCCTTGCTCGCCGGCGCCGTGCAGGCCGATGACGACAAGGCCATCGGCAAACACGCTTTTGAAAAGGCCTGCGTGGCCTGCCACAGCGATCCGCCGGTGCCGCGCGCCATGCCGCGCGAGCAACTGGCCAAGATGCCGCCCGAGGCCATCTTCGCCGCCCTGCTCGGCGGCAAGATGACGCTGCAGGCCGCGGCCCTCTCGGAAATCGAAAAGCGCGCCGTCTCCATTTATCTGTCTGAAATTCCGTGGGGCACGGTCAAGGATGCCAAGACCGTCGAACAGCTGACGATGTGCAAGAACCCGGCGCCGCTGCCAGCCGATGCGCTCGCGCAGCCACACTGGTCAGGCTGGGGACTCGATGCCGACAACACCCATTTCCAGCCGGCCGCCCGCGCCGGCCTCACGCCCGCCGATCTCGCCAACCTCGAATTCAAATGGGCGCTCGGCTTTCCGGCCGGCACCAGTGTTTCGACCCAGACTGCGGTCGTCGGCGGACGCATCTACATCGGCGGCCCGGGCAATGGCATCTACGCGCTCGATGCCAAGAGCGGCTGCGCGCATTGGAAGACCGAGACCGCCGGCGAAGTGCGCGGCGCCATCCAGGCCTTCAAGCGCGCCGACGGTTCCTTGATGCTCATTGCCGCCGACCGCAAGGCCATGGTCTACGGACTCGATGCCGAGACCGGCAAGATCCTGTGGCAGGACAAGGGCGAAGATCATCCGTGGGCGATGAACACCGGCTCCGCGGCCTTCCACGATGGCACCGTCTACGTGCCGTTCGCGTCCTTCGAGGAACTGGCCGGCGGTTCGCCGACCTACGAGTGCTGCACCTTCCGCGGCAGCGTGAACGCCTATGAACTCGAGACCGGCAAGCGCTTGTGGAAGACCTACCTCATTCCCGAGCCGGCCAAAAAGACCGTCAAGGCTGGCAATGGCACGCAGCTGTGGGGCCCGTCGGGCGTCGCGGTGTGGTCGCAGCCGACCATCGATGCCAAGGCCGGCGCCATCTACCTCACCACCGGTGATTCCTATTCGGCGCCGGCGGCAGATACTTCGGACTCCATCGTCGCGCTCGATCTCAAGACCGGCGCCATCCGCTGGCACAAGCAGATGACCGCCGACGACGCCTTTACCGCCGCCTGTGTCGCGCACAACGCCGACCCCATCGCGCGCAAGGGCTGCGGGCCTGACATCGACTTCGGTTCGTCGGCCATCCTGCGCACCCTGCCGAATGGCAAGCGCGTGCTGCTGGCCGGTCAGAAATCGGGTGTGATGCATGCCATCGACCCCGATGCGCAGGGCGCGGTGCTGTGGCAGAAGCGCCTGTCGCCGGGCGGCGTGCTGGGCGGCATCGAATGGGGCTATGCGGCCGACGACAGCCATGTCTATGTGCCGATTTCCGACGTGTGGGAATCGCGCAGCGAACCGGGCGCGGCCGGCGGCATCTATGCATTGAACATCGCCGATGGCAGCACCCTGTGGCAGACGCCGGCGGCCAAACCCGACTGTCTGTCGATACCGGGCTGCAATGCCGGTCAGCCGCAGGCCGCGGTATTGATTCCGGGCGCGATCTTCTCCGGCTCCATGGACGGCCACATGCGCGCCTACGACCCGGCCACCGGCAAGGTGATCTGGGACGTCGACACCAAGCGCGAGTACCCGACCGTCAACGGCGTGAAGGCCAAGGGCGGTTCGATCAAGGGCGCCGGCGCGGTGGTGGTCGATGGCTGGGTGTACTTCGGCTCGGGCTATGGCCTGTGGGGCATGCCCGGCAATGTGTACGTGGCCTACGGGCCCAAGGCCAAGTGAGGCGCAACCGCCCCCTGCCTGGTCTGCGCTGGGCCGCGCGTATTGCGCGGCCTGTCCGCATCTGCGGCGGCGAGGAACTCGCATGACTTCGCCGTCGCTCTCACGCTACGACATTGCCACCTGGATACTGTTTGGTGTGGGCCTGCTGTGGCTGCTGTACATCCATCTGCTGCCGTCGCTGCTCGCGGGCCTGCTGATCTTCGCGCTGGTCGACGCGCTGGTGCCGCTGCTGCGCAAGGCTGACACCCAGCACGAAACACCACGCCTGCTGGCAGTGGCCTTGATAGCGACGATAGTGATCGCCGCGACGTCCGGCGCCATCCTGTCGCTGGTGTCCTTCATGCGCAATGACGGCGGCAACCTGCCGGCGCTCATTCAACGCATGGCCGAAATCATTGAACACTCACGTGCCAGCCTGCCGGCCTGGCTGCTGCATTACGTACCGGAAGACACCGAAGAACTGCGCCAGGCGCTGGTGTCCTGGCTGCGCGAGCATGCCGAGGTCTTTCAGGTGGCCGGCACCGGCGTCGGCCGCGCGCTCGCGCATATCGTGGTCGGCATGGTGATAGGCGCGTTGCTGTCGCTCGAAAGCGCCAGCCTGCGACCGGACCGCGGCCCGCTGTCGGTGGCGCTGGCGGAGCGCGCGCGGCATTTGATTCTGGCGTTTCGCCGCGTGGTGTTCGCGCAGGTGCGCATCTCCGCCATCAACACTGTGTTCACCGCGATTTATCTTTTGGTAGTGCTGCCGTGGTTCGACGTCACGCTGCCCTTCGCCAAGACCCTGGTGGTCCTGACCTTCGTGCTGGGCCTGATACCGATACTCGGCAATCTCATTTCCAACACCATGATCTTCACCGTCAGCCTGAGCCAGTCGCTGGGCCTCGCGGTCGCGTCACTGAGCTATCTCGTCATCATCCACAAGCTCGAGTATTTCCTGAACGCACGCATCGTCGGCGGCCAGATTCATGCACGCGCCTGGGAGTTGCTGCTGGCGATGCTGGCGATGGAAGCGGCCTTTGGCCTGACGGGATTGATGGCGGCGCCAATCTATTACGCCTACGTAAAAGACGAGCTGCGCGACAAGAAGCTGATTTAGAAAGCAGAGATTTGGGCGGCCATGGTGGGTCAGACTTCAGTCTGGCCCACAGGAATTAGGAATGGCATCCGCTACGTCCCGCGGGTATGGTTCTTGCCATCCACTCGCGAGGTGCACCCATGTTTTCCCACGATCACCTCTCCGCTCTGCGCACCCGCTTCCAGGAAGACGGCGTGGTGTTTCTGCCTGGCGTGCTCGATGCCCGCGCGCTGCAACTCGCCAGCGCCTGTTACGAGTGGACACTGAACAATCCCGGCCCCGGCGCTGGCCCCGTGCTGCTCGGCACGCCGGGCACGTTCTATCAAGACCAGGCCAACCCTGACAGCTACGCCGCCTATCGGCAGTTTCTGCGCGAGACGCCGCTTGCGGATGTCGCAGGGGAAATTTTCGGCTGCGGCAATGTGTGGCTCATGTACGAGCAGATCTGGCTGAAGGACGGCGCCGACACGCGGCGTACGCCCTGGCATCAAGACCTGCCCTACCTGCCCGCCAGCGGAGACCATCTGATGGTGATGTGGGCCAACCTCGACCCGGTCGAAAAAGAATATTCGCTGGAATTCATTCGCGGCTCACACCGCGGCCCGCTCTACAACCCGAGCGCCTTCAATCCCGATGACGAGGCCGCCAATCTTTTCAATCCCGCCGAGTGGCCGCCCATTCCCGCCATCGAGCAGGCGCGCGATGAGTTCCCGATATTGTCATGGGCAGTGCAGCCCGGCGATGTGGTGGCGTTTCATCCCGCCGTGCTGCACGGCGGTGCGCCGACCCGCGCGGGTGTGCGCCGTCGCACCTTGTCGCTGCGCTTCTTCGGTGACGATGCGTGGGTCGCGACGCGCCCCCACGACGGCATGGCCAATGTCGATGGTTTGAAACACGACGACGGCGGCCGTCACCCCTTGAAGAAGATGGCGCAGGCGCCCGATGGCGCGCCGTTCCGCCACGAAGATTTTCCGCAACTGCGGCCCCTGTAGGTGCGAATGAATTCGCACCTATTTAGGCCTTGATCACATCCAGTGCGTCCTGCGCGAACTGCGCGTATTCGATGACCGTGCCGTCGGGATCGCGCACACAAAGAAATTTCGCCTCCACCCCTGACGGCGCAACGCCCGGCGCGGTTTCGTACGGCGACACCGGCCCGACGAACTCGACGCCCTGGGCGGCGAGGTGCGCCGCAACGGCATCGATGTCCGCCACTTCGAAGCACAGGCGACAGATGCCGACGTTGTCCAAAGTCTTGTAGGCCTCGCCGCGTGTCGGCTGATCGAGGAACTGGATGATGTCGAGGAAGGGCACCGGCTTGTCACCCGGAATCTTCATGAACACCGCGCGAAAGCGCCGCTGGGTGTCCAACCCCAGGCCCGGCCACACACCGGCGCCGGGTCCGAACTCCTGGTCGGCGAATTTCTCGAAGCCGAGCATTTCGTAGAACGGCACGGTGCGCTCCATGTCACGCACGCAGATATTTGCGTGCACCATCTGGCGAATCTGTACGGCCTTCATGCTGAGTTCCTTAAAGTGATTGAACAGCGGTTCGTCACACCACGCCCATGGCGCGCAGCCGCGGCACGATGTCCTGGCCAAAGCGCCGCGTATCGCCAAGATAATCCATATAACTCATGAGCACGCCATCCATGCCGCGGCGATAGAGTTCGGCAATCTGCTCGGCGACCTCGTCGGCGGTGCCGAGCAACGGCAGCGAGCCGGCGCCGAAAGCGAAGGTCTCCAGCGTCTGCTGACTGAACGAGCCGCTTTCCAGGCCTACGCCGTCGGCCCAGTTGCGCACCGCCACCGCATCCATCTGCTCGACGACGCGCGCTCTTTCAGCTTCGGCCTCGGCGCGGGTTGCCGCCCACACCGGCAGCACCATGCATACCAGACGCACGCTGCGTCCATAGCCCTGCGCGCGCGCCTTGAAATCAGCGGCCAGATCCTGCGCGTCGTCCATGGAGACCGGACACACGAAGGCCCAGTCACACTGGCGCGCCACCATCTCGCGCGCGTCGTTCGAGGTGCCAGCATTGACAATGGTCGGGTGCGGGCGCGCGCTCGGTTGCGGCATCACATAACCGCCGCGCACGGTGTAATGCTCGGACTCGAAATTGAAGCTGCCGGGCGGCGCGGTCCACAGCCCCTTCAGAATTTTGATGAAATCCTCCGAGCGCTGGTAACGCTTGCCATGTTCGAGCATCTCGATGCCCATCATGTCGAACTCGCTGCGGTTCCAGCCACTGACGATATTGATGCCCCAGCGCCCGTTGCCGATGTGATCGAGACTGGCGCCCATCTTGGCCGCCACCACCGGGTTGAAAGCCGGCACGTGCACGGTCGAGAAGATCTGGATGCGCGAAGTCGAGGCCAGCATGGCGGCTGCCCAGGTCATGGTCTCCAGCGACTTGCCGTGGTAGTCGATGTCACCGCCGATGGTGCGCCAGCGGCTGACCGGGAACAGGAAATCGAAGCCCACCTCCTCGGCCGCGAGGCCGATGGCGCGGTTGGCGGCGAATGTCCAATCCGCCTGGTCGGCCTTGTAATGGCTGATATTCGGGCTGTTGCTGACGGTCGGCATGAAGATGCCGAAACGCAGACGATCACGGCCGCCGGCCGAAAGGGTAGTCATGGGATAGCTGCTCCGCGCCTTGGCGCCGCTTCGATTGCCCGCCATTGTCGCGCGCCGCGCCACGCGCTGGCACTTACTCAATCGGTGGGTGGCTTGCCACGGCCGCGCAGGCGGCGATAGTCTGGCCGTCACATTCGCTCGCGGGGAGAACAACCATGGTGCAGTACGCTGAAATTACCGACATCGACTTCACGGTCGAAGAAATGGAGCGCAATGTCGCGCGTTTCAAGAATCAGAAGAGCTCGGCCGAGGCCTTTCTCGATACGCGCATTCCAGGCCATGAGCGCGAAATCTTCAGCATCATCGGCAACGGTGTGCAGGAAGACGACAGCATGCAGCCGCAGATCCCACCGCAGGATTTCCATCTGGCCATGATCCGCTCCGAGCCCGGCAAGGGCGCGGCCCTGCATTCCCATCTCACCCAGGAGGTGTTCATGCCGCTGACCGGGCGCTGGGCGATTTACTGGGGCCCGAATGGCGAGAAGGAAGTGATCCTCGAACCCTACGACGTGATCTCGGTGCCGGTGCAGATCATGCGCGGCTTCCGCAATGTCGGCAGCGAGACCGCCATGATGCTGGCGGTGGTCGGCGGTCACGACCCGGGCCGCGTCGGTTGGCCCGCGTCGATGAAGGACGCGGCACGCGCCGCCGGTCTCATGTTGGACGAGCAAGGGAATTTGCGCGCCGTGGCTTCGGCCTGAGGCGCCTGTGGGCGGCGCGCGCACTGCTTCCCCCTTAAGCGCGGAGGAAGTCGCGCGCTACCATCACGATGGCCAGTTGACGCCGGGCTGGCGTTTGTCCGCCACGCGTCTGACCGCGCTGCGGGCTGCGCTCGACAAGTTGCTCGCCGCGCGCCGCGAGGTGCGACCGGACTTCATCGCCCTGCCCCACGTGCCGCAGGAAGGCGCGCAGGATTCGACCCTGGCGCGCGAATTCTTCGACTACGTCAGTGACCCCACGCTGCTCGACCTCGTCGAGCAGATCATTGGCCCCGACATCATCCTGTGGGCCTCGGCCATATTCTGCAAACCGGCCGCCACCGGCCTCGAAGTGCCGTGGCATCAGGACGGTCAGTACTGGCCGATACGTCCGCGCGCGACGGTGACGGTATGGATGGCGCTCGACGATGTAGGCGTCGACAACGGCTGCATGCGCGTCATCCCGGGCTCGCACCGCATGGGGGAATTCAGCCATGCAATCAGCCCGCGCGAAGACCTGGTGCTGAACAACGTGCTTAACGACCCACGCATTGACTTGAGCAAGGTGCGCAACATCGAGCTCGAGGCCGGCCAGGTCTCACTGCACGACGTCGAAATCGTACACGGCTCGCAAGCCAATACTTCGGGACGGCGACGCGCGGGCTTTGCGGTGCGCTACATGCCATCGACCTCACACTATGACCGCAGCCTCGACATGGGCGGCGCATCCAACAGCGCGCCGGTGGAATTCGCGCAGCGACCGCTATGGTTGCTGCGCGGTGTCGACCGCTGCGGTCGCAATGATTTCAGCATCGGCCATCGCGGCTACTGAGCGCCGCGCTCGCCCGGCCTCAGGCAAACTCGCCCTTCACCGCCGCCAGGAATTCGAAAGTCCGCGCGAAGGCGCCCGCATCGGTGTCGCTGATGGCCGCGTTGAAATCGGTCACGCCGCTGTCGCGGATGCGGCCGATTTCGCGCCGCAGCGTTGCTTCGTCACCGACCAGCGCGAGATCGGCCGGGCCTCCGTAGCCTTCACGATCGAGCATCGCGCGATAGCTCGGCAACTGCCCGTAGATTTCGAGCGTCTTGCCGATCACCGCGCGCGCCGCGGCGACGTCCTTGGTCAGCACGATGGGATAACCGCCGATGATGCGCGGCGCCGGACGGCCCGCCGCCGCCGCGGCCGGCAGCAGATGTTTGACGATATGTTCGGCGATGGTGCGCGGCCCGGTCATCCAGGTGCTGGTGCCGTCGGCGAGACGGCCGCTCAAGCGCAGCATGTGTTCGCCGAGCGCCGCCACCACCACCGGTACGTCGCTGACGCCGGGCACCGCCACCTGCAAATTGGCGACGCGGAATTCCTCGCCGTCGAAATTGACCATTTCACCGCGTAGCAGCGGTCGCAGGATCTTCAAATACTCGCGCATGTGTCGCGCGGGCTGCGCATAGGACATGCCGAGCATGCCCTCCACCACCAGCTTGTGGGACAGACCGATGCCGAGCACGAAACGGTTGCCGCTGAGCTGCGCGGTGGTCAAGGCCTGCTGCGCCATCGCCATCGGATGGCGCGGATAAGTGGGCGTGACCGCGGTGCCGAGTTCGATGCGCGAGGTCTCGCGGCCGGCGACACCGAGTGCCGCGATGGCATCGATGGAGCGGATGTGCGCCATCCACAGCGTGTCAAAACCCGCGCCCTCGGCGCGCCGCGCCAGCTCGACTATCGAATCGACGCTGACACCGTGCATGGATGCACCGCTCATGAGTCCGAATTTCATGGTGAAGGATTCCTCGTGTGGTTGGGGCTCGGTCGAGGGTGCGAAGTCATTCATACGCCAGTGTCAGACTTCAGTCTGACATTCACGATAATCGCGCGGCATGAAAATGAACGAATGAATCCGCAGCTGCAAGTGACACGATTCTAACCGCGAAATCGTGACCTCCTCGCCTGCCTTGAGTAGCATGGGGGTGTCGGACCGCGCCGTCGGTCTATCACACAGCTCACCCACGGATGGCCTCGGCGCCAGAGATGGGAAAAGGAAGTCGTCATGTTGCCGCGCCACGTTCATCAACTCCATCTGGCCTTGTTCCTGCTTGCGCTCATGATGAGCCACGCCGGCCACGCCGCCGAATGGATTTACACCGTGCAGGACGGCGACAATCCCTGGAACCTCACCGAACGCTACCTGGCCGGCATCAAGTACTGGCCGCGCATCCAGACCCTCAATCGCATCAACGATCCGCAACACATTCCGCCCGGCACGCGCCTGCGCATCCCGGTCGAATGGCTGCGACGCGTCGATGCCATCGCCAAGGTCGCGGCCGCCCATGGCCAGGCGGAGCTGCGCGGCAAGCGCGCTGCACGCCCCTTGACGGTCGGCATGCAATTGCGCAGCGGCGATGTCATCCAGACCGGCAAGGATGCCAATGTCACCCTCGAATTCGCCGACGGCTCACGCGTGCTGGTGCACGCCGAGGGGGAACTCCATCTCGACGCGCTCGGCAGTTTCGAGAACACCGACTACTACGACACCCAGGTGCGCCTCACCCAGGGCCGCATGGAAAACCTGGTCGCGCCGCTCGGCAAAGGACCGGGGCGTTTCGAGATCAGCACGCCGGCAGCCGTCACGGCGGTGCGTGGCACGCGTTATCGCGTCAACGCCGCCAGTAATGCGACGCGCAGTGAAGTGCTGGAAGGCAAGGTTGCGGTCAATACCAGCGCCAGCGGCGTCGATGTCGACGCGGGTTATGGCACCGTCGCCACGGCGTCGGCCGCGCCCAGCGCGCCGGTGGTGCTGTTGCCGCAACCCGACCTCACGGCGCTGCCGCTGCGCGTGGAACGGGTGCCGGTGGCTTTCAGCGTGCCGGCGCTGGCGAACGCCAAGGCCTATCGCTTTCAACTCGCCGCCGACACGCAGTTCGACAGCCCGCTGTTCGATGGTCGCGCCGATGGCACGCGCCTGCGTGCCATCGATGTGCCCGACGGCCATTACTTCCTGCGCGTGCGCGGCATCGATGCCCAGGGCCTGGAAGGCCTCAGTGCGGATCACGCCTTCGAACTCGACGCGCGTCCAGAGCCGCCACTGTTGACCACCCCCGCGCCGGGCGCCGGCGTGCCGGAAGAGAAGCCGCCGATGAGCTGGGGCGAGAGCGCGACAGTCACGCGCTATCACCTGCAGGTTGCACGCGACGACAAATTCACCGACCTCGTGATGGACGACGACGCCATCACCGCCAGCCATGCCACCACGCCGCAGGCGCTGCCGCCTGGTCTCTACCATTGGCGCGTGGCATCGGTCACCGACGCCGAAGGTCAGGGCCCCTACAGCGATACCCAGCAGTTCCGTCGCTTGCCGCCGGCGCCGGCCATGGAAGCGCCGGCCGTCGACAAGGAGCATATGAGCGTACGCTGGCGCGCCGGCGAGCCGGGTCAGACTTTCCAGTTTCAGCTTGCCAGCGATGAAAACTTCAGCGCGCCCGTGATCGACATGCATGTGGACGGCGCCGAAGCGAGATTCAAACGCCCCAAGGGCGGCGCGTATTTCATGCACGTCAAGACCATCGACAGCGACGGCGTCGAAGGCGCCTATGGCAGCGTGCAGAAAATCGAGGTGCCGGCCAAGGCCGGCGCGCGTTGGTGGATGCTGGTGTTCCTGCCATTGATCGCGCTGGCCTTGTAAGCGTGCTGCGCGCACGGCTCGTCGACTGGTCGCGCAGCGAAACCGCACGCCTCGCCGGCGCGCTGTGCGCGGTCATGGCGCTGGCGGTACTGTCGGGCTTACTCGAGCGCTGGGACAACGTCATCTACGACGCCACGCTGCGCTTGAAGCGCGGCGCCACGCCCGACGACATCGTGATCGTCGCCATCGACGATCGCAGTCTCAAGCAGCTCGGACGCTGGCCGTGGTCGCGCCATGTGCATGCGCAATTGCTGGAGCGCCTGACCCGCGCCGGCGTGCGCGCCGTGGCCTTCGACATCATGTTCGCCGAGGCCGCCAACGATGACGGCGGCGACACGCACCTGGCCGGCGCGATTGCCGCCAATGGCAATGTCGTACTGCCGGTGTTTCCTGACCAGGAAAGCGCGAGTGGCCCCTTGCGCGAAGTGCAGCCGCTGCGCGCCTTCGCGCAGGTCGCGGCCAAGCTTGGCCATGTCGACACCGAGCTCGATCGCGATTCGGTCATTCGCAGCGTGTATCTGCAGGCGGGACTGTCGTCACCGGTATGGCCGACCCTGGCGCTGGCCATGCTCGAACAGGTGGCGCCCGGCGAATGGCAACACTTGCCCGGTGAGACGCGCGCGCCGGTGGGCGGCGCCAGCGCCTCGCAATGGCTGCGCGACTATCGGCTGCTGGTGAATTTTCTCGGCGCGCCGGGGCGCTTTCGCGAAGTGTCGTTCGCCGACGTGTTGCAGCAGGACGCATTGCTCAACAGTCTGCGCGGACGCTTCGTGTTGGTCGGTGTAACCGCCGCCGGCCTCGGCCGCAGTCTCGCCACGCCGGTGTCCGGTGAAGCACAGCCGATGTCAGGCGTCGAGTTCAATGCCACGGTGCTCGACAACCTGCGCAACCGCGCCTGGGTCAGTCCGCTGCGTGGGCCTCTGTACGCCGCGCTGCTGTCGCTGTTCGCCTTGGCGCCGGCGCTGCTCTATCCACGCTGTTCACCGCGCCAGGGGCTCGCGGTGGCTGCCGTGCTGACCGTCCTCACCATCTCGGTGCCGGTGCTGCTGCTGCTGGCATTCGATCTGTGGCTGGCGCCCGCGCCGGCACTGCTGGCCGGGGCTTGCAGCTATCCCTTGTGGAGCTGGCGGCGCGTGGAACGCGCGGCGCGCAGTCTGCGCCGTGAAAGAGAACTGGCGCGCGCCACGCTGCACGCCATCGGCGACGCGGTGGTGACGACCGATCACGACGGCCTCGTCACCTACATGAATCCGGTTGCCGAGGCCTTGAGCGAACAAGCGCGACGCGATGCCATCGGTCGCCATATCTCGACCATCTTCTGGTCGGCGCAGAAAGCCGAACGCGACAAGGCCATGCTCATCATCGAGCAGGCGTTACGTGAAAACCGTTCGGTGCGCTCGCCGTCCTATGCGCTGCTCAACAGGCGCTTCGGCGACGCCTATGCGGTGCGCATCACCGCCAGCCCGATAGTCGCCGAAGACGGCTCACGACAGGGCGCGGTCATCGCGTTTCATGACGTCACCGAAAACCTGTCCCTGAGTCGCCAGGTCGCGCATCAGGCCACTCACGACGCCCTCACGCGCCTGCCCAATCGCGAGCTCTTGGCCGACCGCGTGACGCAGGCCATCGCCGCGGCGCGGCGCGATGGCGACATGCTGGCGGTGCTGTTTCTCGATCTCGATGGCTTCAAGTACATCAACAGCAGCCATGGTCACGCGGTCGGCGACGCACTGCTGGTGGAAATCGCGGAGCGACTCAGCCATGTGGCGCGCGCCCATGACACCGTCGCACGCTGGGACGGCGACCAGTTCGGTGTGCTGCTCACCGGTATCTCGCAGACCGATGGCGTCGGCGCGCAGGCGCAGCGCTTTCTCGACATCGGCAATGACCCCTATACCCTCGAACATCACGACGTGCGCATCACCGGCAGCATCGGTGTGAGCATTTATCCGCGCGACGGTGAAGATGTCGAGAGCCTGTTCAAGCACGCCGATGCCGCCCTGCATCGCGTCAAGCAACGCGAACGCAACGGCATCGGTTACTACGATGAAGCCTACGACGCGCGCGCGCGTCAGCATCTGCAAGTCGCCAATGCCCTGCATCACGCGCTGCGCAACGGCGAATTCGAACTCTACTACCAGCCGACCCTGGCGCTGGACAGCGACCAGGTGACAGGCGCGGAGGCGCTGTTGCGCTGGCATCATCCGCAACAAGGTCTGTTACTGCCGGGCGAGTATGTGCCGGTCGCCGAGGAATCGGATCTCATTCATCACATCGGTGAGTGGGTATTCCAGCAGGCCTGCCGCCAGGCCCGGCATTGGCAGCTGGCGGGCCTGCCACTCAAGATTGGCATCAATGTCTCGGCGCGCCAGCTCGCCCACGATGGCTGGCTGGGCAGCGTCAAGGCCGCGCTCGCCCTCACTGGCGTCGATGCGCGCAATATCACCCTCGAAATCACCGAGAGCGCGGTGATGCATGAGCGCGAACGCGCCGGCCGCCTGCTGCAATCATTGAAGGGTTTGGGCCTGCGCATTGCCATTGATGACTTCGGCACCGGCTATGCGTCACTCGCCAACCTCAAGCAACTGCCAGTCGACCAGGTGAAGATTGACCAATCCTTCATTCGCGATCTCACCAGCGACGCGGGCGATGCCGCCATCACCCGCGCCGTGATTGCGATGGCCCACAGCATGCACCTGTCGGTGATTGCCGAAGGCGTGGAAAACGCCGCACAGATGGCCTTCCTGCGCGCCCATCGCTGCGATGAGATACAGGGCTACTACCTGGGGCGGGCGATGCCGGCGGCGGAATTGGAGCGCTGGATTGGGGCGCGCGCCGGCCACAGCAGCATGGCGCAAACGCGTAATCAGCCCGAACACGAGCCGCCCGTCATGCCGCGCCTGCATTGAAGCCAACGCATCTACTGCGTTGATTCCCGCTCCAGCATCTCGAGCGCGTCCTGTTTCTCCAGCCACTCGCTCTCCTGCTCTGACAGCTGCTGCTGCAGCACGCCGCGCTTTTGCAGTAACTCGGTGAGCTCGGCCTTACGCGCTGCTTCATAGAGCGTGCTGTCCGCCAGACGCGCTTCGAGCCTGGCAAGCTCGCCCTGGATTTTCTCCATCGCCTGTTCGAGCTTTTTCACCGCATTGCGCGCCGGCGCGACCTGCGCGCGTCGCGCTGCTGCTTCCTGGCGCGCCTGCTTGCCGCGCGCCGCGCCGGCGGCGGCGTCTGCCTCCACGGCCAGCGCCGGCGTGGCGCTGTCACGGTCGCGCTGCTGTTGGCGCTTGTGATAGTCATCGAGATCGCCATCGAAGGGCTGCATGCGTCCGTCTTCGATGAGATGGAATTCGTCCACGCAATTGCGTAGCAGGTAGCGGTCGTGGGAAACCAGCACGATGGCGCCACCGAATTCCTGCAGGGCGAGGGTCAAGGCCTGGCGCATTTCGAGATCGAGATGGTTGGTGGGCTCGTCGAGCAACAGCAGGTTGGGCTGCTGCCAGGCCACCAGCGCCAGTGCCAGGCGCGCCTTCTCGCCGCCGCTGAAAGGCCGGATGGGGCTCAGGGCGGCATCGCCATGAAAATCGAAGCCGCCAAGGAACGTGCGAATCTTCTGCTCTGAAGCCTCGGGCGACAGGCGTTGCACATGCAGCGCGGCGCTGGCCTCAAGGTCGAGCACTTCCAGCTGCTGCTGCGCGAAATATCCGATGCGCAGATGCGTGCCTCGTGTCAGCACGCCGCGCAGCGGCGCGAGTTCGCCCATCAAGGTCTTGATGAAGGTCGACTTGCCTGCGCCGTTGGCGCCCAGCAAACCGATGCGTGAGCCGGGATGCAGATTGAGCTTGATGTCGCGCAACACCGTGCGCCCGTCATAGCCGACCGCAACATCATTGAGGCTCAGCAAGGGATCGGAGACCTTGTCCGCTTCGAGGATGCGGAAGTCGAAGGGCGAATCGACGTGCGCCGCCGCCACCGTCTGCATGCGTTCCAGTTCTTTCAACCGACTCTGGGCCTGGCGCGCCTTGGAAGCCTTGGCGCGAAAGCGCCGCACGAAGGCTTCGATTTCGGCCACGCGCGTCTGCTGGCGCAGATACATCTGCTGCTGCTGGGCGAGGCGCTCGGCGCGCTGCACTTCGAAGGCCGAGTAGTTGCCGCGATACAGACGCATTTCCTGGTGCTCGATATGCGCGATATGGCTCACCACCGCGTCGAGGAAATCGCGATCGTGGGAAATCAGCAGCAAAGTGCCGGGATAACGCTTGAGCCAGTCTTCCAGCCAGTGGGTGGCATCGAGATCGAGATGATTGGTCGGCTCGTCGAGCAGCAGCAGATCGCTCGGGCACATCAAGGCCTGGGCAAGATTCAGACGGATGCGCCAGCCACCGGAGAATTCGCTGACCGGCCGCGCGCAATCGGCCTGGCTGAAGCCCAGGCCGTGCAACAGCTGTTCGGCGCGGTAATGGGCGTTGTAGCCGTCGATGTGATCGAGCTCGGCATGGGCGGCGGTGATGCGCGCGTCGTCACCCGCCGCCTCGGCGGCCGCCAGGGCGCGCTCATGGGTGCGCAGCTGCTGGTCGCCGTCGATCACATAATCGAGCGCACTGGCCGGCGTGGCGATGACCTCCTGCGCCATGTGCGCGATACGCATGCTGCCCGGCAGGCGCACATTGCCCTGGTCAGGGCCAAGCTCGCCCAACAGCAGTTTGAACAGGGTGGTCTTGCCGGTGCCATTGCCGCCGGTGATACCGACATGCTGGCCGTCGTGGATGGCGAGGGTGGCGTTCTCAAACAGCAGGCGGCTACCACGCCGCACCGCTACTGCGTCTAGACTGATCATCGGGGTGCATTCTAACAGCCTGATCGCGATGCGGATCGCGGCGACGCGTTATCAGCGCCTGGCACCTACCATTCCGCCGGCAGCTTCTTGTGTATGACGATGCGGTGGCGGCCCTGGGTCACGTAGCCGCCGGTCTTGAGATCACTCAGGATGCGGCTGACCATTTCACGCGAGGCGCCGATGCGTGCCGCGATGTCGGACTGGGTCATGCGGCCTTCCACCACCCGCTCGCCGCCCTGTTCCACTGCCAGTTCTTCCAGCATGCCGCGAAAGCGCCCATAGACGTCCTGCAGGGCAAGGCTCTTGACCCTCTCGGTCAGCACCCGCACCCGGTTGATGAGTTTGCGCACCAGGTGCATGGCGAACTCCGGGTGGGTGGCAAAGAAACTCTCCAGCGACTCCCGCGGAATGATCATGAAGCGCGACGGTTCGAGCGTCATCACCGAGGCCGAGCGCGGTCCGCCATCAAGGGTCAGCTCGCCGAAATACTCACCCGGCCCCTGCACGTTGAGCGTCACCTCCTTGCCCTTGTGGTCCGCAAGATAAATACGCACGCGTCCTTCGAGAATGATGTAGATGGCGTCGGTCGGGTCGCCCTCATTCACTATCACGCTCATGCGCGGAAAGGTCTTGGTGATGGCACGTTCCGACAAGGCCGCCAGTACATTCGCATCGAGTCCGAAAGAAGGAATGGTCGTCGCGCTGGACACTGCTGTTACTCCGCTGGTTGGCCTGTTGCAGTTTAGCATCGCAGGCGCGCACCACTACCGATCAGCGCACAGTCTGCATGCCAGTCGCACAGGATCACGCAGACCCGCGCGAAAATCCCGTGGAGCGCGGGAATTTCCGCGTCCGCGACATGCGTGGCTGTTTGCCAGGCCGACAATGTCACGCCCAATCGCGCGCTCCCTCATTGAGCGCTGTCGCGTTTGCCACGACGAATTCGCGGCCCGTGTCGCGTTCATCCCCTTTTTTGTGCGCGCGCCCGCATATCGCTCCGCATTAGTGCGCATGCGCCGCGGCTGCGCCACGCGCAAGCGCTTAAACAAATGATTTTCATCGCCTTCGATGCTTGGCACGAACTTCGCAAAAGCCCATCTGCCCGGACAGGCTCAATGCACAGCACGATGACCCCGAAGGAGACTCTCAATGACCAAGTACAAAGGGCCTGTAGCAGCTCTGTTGACTGGTGGACTGCTGCTCGGCGCAGCAGTGGCAAACGCGGGCGGCAAGATAGCCATCGATGACACCAAGTGGATCAGCATCGGCGCCGGCGCGCGCGGTTCGTTCACGGCCATGGAGGACAACGCGCCCAATGGTGATTGGGGCACGGACTTCAATGCCGACAGCGCACGTATCTATGTCAACGGCCAGATTCACCAATACATCAAGTTTGAACTGAACACCGAGTGCGTGTTCTGCGGCAACAGCGCGCTGGAAGAATTCCATCTGCTCGATGCCATCGCCAAGTTCGAACTGAGCCCCTATTTCAATGTGTGGGCGGGTCGCCTGCTGGTGCCGGCGGAACGCCAGGAATTGAACGGCCCCTACTACTCCACCACCTACGACGCCTACAAGACACCGTTCGTGTCATCGGACTTCAGCGTCAAGTTCGGCAACGGCGGCGCCGGTGTCTACGAGCGCGACCAGGGCGTGAACGTGTGGGGCGCGGCGGGCCCCGGCGGCGCGCTGCAATATGTGTTCGGTGTCTTCAACGGCCTCGAGTCGTCGACCGGCGCCGGTCCCAACCAGGATGACAACCTGATGTACGCGGGTCGCGTCGCCTATAACTTCCTGTCGGTCGAGAAGAACCCCGGCTACTACACCAGCGGCACCTACTACGGCACCGCCGGCGACATCTTCACCGTGGCGGTGGCCTTCCAGTACCAGGAGGACGGCGCGGGTTCATTCCTCAACTCTGGCGACTACCGCGCCCTCATGACCGACGTCATCTTCGAGAAAGTGCTGGCCAACAAGGGTGTGGTGACGTTCAACGGCGAGTACAAGAACTTCGATTCGGACTACAGCCTGGCGGCGTTCGCCGACCCGGACTGCTTCTGCCAGTTCGACGGTGATTCGTTCTCGGTAGTGGGCCTGTACATGTTCCCGCAGATGGTCGGCATCGGCCGCCTGCAGCCCTACATCCGCTATTCGGCCATCTATCCCGATGCCAGCGCCAACCGCGACGAAATCGAAGGCGGCGTGAACTACATCATCGACGGCCACAACGCGCGCGTCTCGCTCTTCTACCAGCACGGCGACATCGCGAGCAAAGGTCTGACCAACTTCGCGCCGGGCGTTACTGGTCAAGACATCGACGCCATCAAGCTGGCCTTCCAGTTACAGCTTTAAGCGCTACTACGCCATTAAAAACGAGGGAAGAACTCGATGAAATTATCCATACGTTCACTGCTGACCTCCATGGTCGCCGCCTTGGTGGTGTCGACGACGCCTGTCCGGGCTGAAGACACCATCAAGGTCGGCGTCCTCCATTCACTGTCGGGCACCATGGCCATCAGCGAAACCACGCTGAAAGACACCATGCTCATGCTGATAGACGAGCAGAACAAGAAGGGTGGCCTGCTCGGCAAGAAGCTCGAGGCAGTGGTGGTCGACCCCGCCTCCAACTGGCCGCTGTTCGCGGAAAAGGCCCGCGAACTGCTGGCCAAGGACAAGGTCGCGGCGGTGTTTGGCTGCTGGACTTCGGTGTCACGCAAATCCGTGTTGCCGGTGTTCGAAGAGCTGAACGGCCTGTTGTTCTACCCGGTGCAGTACGAAGGTGAAGAATCGTCCAAGAACGTGTTCTACACCGGCGCGGCGCCGAATCAGCAGGCCATTCCGGCGGTCGACTACCTCATGAATGATCTCGGCGTGAAGCGTTGGGTGCTGGCGGGCACGGACTATGTCTATCCGCGCACCACCAACAAAATCCTCGAGGCCTATCTCAAGTCCAAGGGCGTCGCCGAAGCCGACATCATGATCAACTACACGCCTTTCGGTCACTCTGACTGGCAGAGCATCGTGTCGGACATCAAGAAGTTCGGTTCGGCCGGCAAGAAGACCGCGGTGGTGTCGACCATCAACGGCGATGCCAACGTGCCCTTCTACAAAGAGTTAGGCAACCAGGGCGTGTCGGCGGCCGACATCCCGGTGGTGGCGTTCTCGGTTGGCGACGAAGAGCTGTCCGGCATCGACACCAAACCGCTGGTCGGTCATCTCGCTGCCTGGAACTACTTCATGAGCATCGACGACCCGGCCAACGCGGCGGCCCTCAAGACCTGGCACACGTTCATCAAGAACGACAAGCGCACCTTCAATGATCCGATGGAAGCCCATGTCATCGGCTTCAACATGTGGGTGAAGGCGGTCGAAGCGGCCAAGTCGACGGATCCCGCGGCGGTGCAGAAAGCCATCATCGGTGTCGAGACGCCGAATCTGACCGGTGGCATTTCGAAGATGCTGCCCAATCACCACATCACGAAGCCCGTGCTGATTGGTGAGATTCAGGCCAATGGCCAGTTCGAGACCGTGTGGAAGACCGAGGGTCTCGTGCCCGGTGATGCGTGGTCCGACTTCCTGCCGGACAGCAAGGTAATCGAAGCCGACTGGACCGATAAGCTCAACTGCGGCAACTACAACACTGTCACCAAGAAGTGCTCGGGACAGAACTACAAGTAACGTCTCCCCCACCGTGACCCGCTGGCAGCGCAAGGATGGCGCCGCCAGCGTGGCCGCGGCCCTGTAAACGAAGTAGTTCGAAGACCGTTCAAACGTCCATGTCCGCCCTCACATACTCCTCGACCATCGGCCGCCTGCTGCTTGCCTCATGCCTGCTGCTCGCAAGTCTGCCGGGCATCGCTGCCGCCGCGGACCTGCCGCTGGCCAAGCTCATGGGCTTCGATTTCAAAGCCAAGAGCGCCGCCATCACCGCCATTGCCGACAGCGGCTCGCCGCGCGCGGCCACTATTCTCGGCGCGCTGCTCGACGGCCGCCTGTTGATGCGCAAGGCCGACAGCCGCATGGTCATCGCCGCCACCAGCGAGCCCAAGACTGCCATCAGCGACGCGCTCGACGGCAGCGAACTCGGCAGTGAAGAACTCGTCAATCTCAAGAAAGTCGTGATCAACAATCAGCTGCGCCTGGTGTTGCGCGGCGCCCTGGCACGCCTGGGCCTCGCCAACTCCGACCGTGATGCGCGACTCGCCGCGGTAGAAGCGCTGGCCGCCGACGATACACCCGGCACCATCGCCGCCCTCGAGGATGCGCTGCCCAAAGAACAGGACGCCGGCGTGAAGCGCGCCATGCAAGTGGTGCTCGCGCTCGCCGCGCTTGGCCGCCCTGAAGAAACGCAACGTCTGGCCGCCGTCAACATCGTCAGTGGCAGCATGCTCGGCGAAGTGCGCAACCGTCTCGCCGCCCTGCTTGCCAAGGATGCCGAGGGCAAACCGCTCGAACCCTCCATGGATGTGCGCGTGGCCGCCGCCCGCGCGCTGCGCGCCATCGATGAACGGCGTGCCCATTACGAACTCGTGCAAACCATCTTCTTCGGCTTGAGCCTCGGCTTCGTGCTGGTGCTGGCGGCTACCGGTCTTGCCATCACCTTCGGCGTGATGGGCGTCATCAACATGGCCCATGGCGAGATGATGATGCTCGGCGCCTACACCACCTACGTCGTGCAACAGGCGTTTCCCAATCACATTGAGCAGTCGCTGTTCATGGCCATTCCCGCTGCCTTTCTGGTGGCGGCGGCGGTCGGCATCGTCATCGAGCGCGGCATCGTGCGCTTTCTCTATGGCCGACCGCTCGAAACCCTGCTCGCGACTTTCGGCGTCAGCCTGTTCCTGCAGCAGGTGGTGCGCAGCGTTTTTTCACCGCTCAACCGCGCGGTCGCGACACCGCAGTGGATGAGCGGCCAGCTGCTGCTCGGCGATGCGCTGGCACTGACCTGGAACCGCCTCTACATCATCGTCTTCAGCGCCCTGGTGTTCGCCGCCCTGCTGGCGCTGCTGCGCTTCACGTCGCTCGGCCTGCATGTGCGTGCGGTGGCGCAGAACCGCGCCATGGCGCGCGCCATGGGCGTACGCGCCGGCTGGGTCGACGCGCTGACTTTCGGTCTCGGTTCGGGCGTGGCCGGGCTCGCCGGCGTAGCCTTGAGCCAGTTGACCAATGTCGGCCCCAACCTCGGCCAGTCCTACATCATCGATTCCTTCATGGTGGTGGTGTTCGGCGGCGTCGGCAACCTGTGGGGTACGCTGGTCGCGGGTCTGTCGCTCGGCATTGCCAACAAGTTTCTCGAACCCTTCGCCGGCGCCGTGCTGGCCAAGATTCTGGTGCTGGTGTTCATCATCCTGTTCATCCAGAAATGGCCGCGCGGACTGTTCCCGCAGCGTGGCCGCGCGGCGGAGGCTTGAGCGATGCGCGCCTTGCATGCTCCTCATCCTGATCGCTACGTGTACGGCATCCTGCTGCTGCTGGTGGTGCTGGTGCCGACCTTGAATCTCGGCGTCAGCGAAAGCTCGGCGCTGCATGTGTCGACCTACACCGTGACCCTGCTCGGCAAATACCTGTGTTACGCCCTGCTCGCACTGTCGGTCGACCTGGTGTGGGGTTTCGGCGGCATACTGAGTCTTGGCCACGGTGCGTTCTTCGCGCTGGGCGGTTACGCGATGGGCATGTATCTCATGCGCCAGATTGGCGCGCGCGGCGTGTATGGCAACGCCGAGCTGCCGGACTTCATGGTGTTTCTGAACTGGCAGGAGCTGCCGTTGGCGTGGTGGGGCTTTGCAAGCTTTCCCTACGCAATGGCGATGGTGATGTTGGTGCCCGGCGTGCTGGCCGGCGTATTCGGCTACTTCGCGTTTCGTTCGCGCGTCACCGGCGTCTACCTGTCCATCATCACCCAGGCCCTGACCTACGCACTGCTGCTGGCTTTCTTCCGCAATGAGATGGGCTTCGGCGGCAACAACGGGCTGACCGATTTCAAAGACATCCTGGGCTTCGAACTTGCGGCCAGCACCACGCGCATTGCCCTGTTCGTGGCCTCGGTGCTGGCACTGGCGCTCGCCTACGGCGGCTGTCGCGCGCTGGTCAATTCCAAGTTCGGGCGCGTGCTGGTGGCGGTGCGTGATGCCGAGAGCCGGGCGCGCTTCATTGGCTACAAGGTCGAGCATTACAAGCTGTGGGTGTTCAGCGCGTCGGCGGTGCTGGCCGGCATTGCCGGCGCGCTCTACGTGCCACAGGTCGGCATCATCAATCCCGGCGAGTTCTCACCTTTGAATTCCATCGAGCTCGTGATCTGGGTGGCGGTCGGTGGGCGCGGCACCTTGTACGGCGCGCTGCTCGGCGCCTTCGTCGTCAATTTTGCCAAGACCTGGTTTACCGGCGCACTGCCGGAGCTGTGGCTGTTCGTGCTCGGCGCGATGTTCGTGCTGGTGACCTTGCTCATTCCACGTGGCATCGCCGGCTATCTCGGCAAGGAGAAGTCGACATGAACGCGCCCGACCATCCTGCCCGCGCACCGACCTGGTGGGACGAATTCACCCATGCCGGCAGTGACAACGTCGGCTTCTCGTCGCGGGTTGGCGACGGCACACTGTATGTCGAGAACATCAGCGTCAGCTTCGACGGTTTTCGCGCCTTGAATGAACTCACGCTCTACATCGAGCGCGGCGAACTGCGTTGCATCATCGGCCCCAATGGCGCCGGCAAGAGCACCATGATGGATGTCATCACCGGCAAGACCCGTCCCGACAGCGGCCGCGCGTGGTTCGGTCCACAATTGAACCTGTTGAAGATGAGCGAGCCCGACATCGCCGAGGCCGGCATCGGGCGCAAATTCCAGAAGCCGACGGTGTTCGAACAACTGCCGGTCGCCACCAACCTCGAGCTCGCCATGCGTGCGGCCAAGGGCGTGTGGCATTCCTTGCGCGCGCGCCTCGACAGCGCAACGCTGGATCGCATCGCCGAAACCCTGGCGCTGGTCGGGCTCACCGCGCAGCGCGAACAGCGCGCCGGGGCCTTGTCCCACGGCCAGAAGCAGTGGCTGGAAATCGGCATGCTGTTGATGCAGGAACCGCAGCTTCTGCTGATCGACGAACCCGTCGCCGGCATGACCCACCAGGAAACCGAGAGGACCGCTGAACTGCTGGTGGCACTGGCCGGCCAGCGCTCGGTGGTGGTGGTCGAGCACGACATGGAGTTCGTGCGCTCCATCGCACGCACGGTCACGGTGCTGCATGAGGGCCATGTGCTCGCCGAAGGCAGCATGCATGACGTGCAAAACGATGCGCGCGTGCGCGAAGTCTACCTGGGGGCGTGATGCTGACCGTCACCAAGCTCAACCAGTTTTACGGCGAAAGTCACACCCTGTGGGATCTCAGCCTCGACGTGCCAGCCGGCGCCTGCACCTGCCTCATGGGCCGCAACGGTGTCGGCAAGTCGACCTTGCTGCGCTGTGTGATGGGTCTTGAAGCGGTGCGTGACGGTGAAATGCGCATCGAGGGCACCGCGCTGATGGCGCTGCCGGCAGAAAGTCGCGCGCGTCTCGGCATCGGCTATGTACCGCAAGGCCGCGAGATCTTTCCGCGCCTGTCGGTGGAAGAGAACCTGCGTATCGGCATCACCACCCGCGGCGGCCAGGGCCATGAGGCGCTGGCCCGTGTGTACGAGATGTTTCCGGTGTTGAAAAAGATGCTGCGCCGGCGCGGCGGCGATTTGTCCGGCGGTCAGCAACAGCAACTCGCCATCGGCCGCGCGCTGGTGCTGGAGCCGCGTCTGTTGATCCTCGACGAACCCTGCGAAGGCATACAGCCGAACATCGTGCAGGAGATAGGCGATTTGATCCTGCGGTTGAATCGCGAGATGGGCCTGACGGTGTTGCTGGTCGAACAGAAACTGCCGTTCGCGCGGCGCGTCGCCGACCGCTTCTGCGTGATGGACAAAGGCCGCGTGGTGGCGAGTGACGCGATGGACAGGTTGAGCGACGATCTGGTGCGCCAGTACCTGTCGGTCTGATGCCCCCTTCAAAAATATTCGGGAGTGAAGTCTCTATGTCAGTCAAACACCATCGCGCCCTGACCCTGGTCATCGCGCTGCTCGTAGCGCCCATCGCCGATGCCCATCCATTGGCAGCCCATGCGGCGGCCTGGCAGGCGTTCATGCATCCCTTCAGCGGTCTTGATCATGTCAGCGCCATGCTGGTGATTGGACTATGGGCCGGTCTCACTTCATCCAGGCGGCGCCTGCTGCCGCCGCTCAGCTTTATCGTGGGCTTGATGGTCGGCGCCGCGCTCGGCGCGTATCACCCCACGCTACCCGCGATGGAAATCGCCATAGCGCTCACTGTCTTGCTGCTCGGGCCCTTGGCCGCGCGCGATGCGCGACTGCCGGTGCTGGCCTGCCTGGTGGCAGGCGCGGCCGCCGGCTTGGTGCATGGCTACGCCCATGGTGTCGAACTCAGCGGCCAGGGCCTGGCCGGCGCTGCGTTCGTGCTGGGTTCGGTGCTGTTGCATGCTGTCGGCTATGTGCTCGCGCGCCGTGTCACGGACAGCGGCAACGCCGTCGCCCTGCGCAGCGCCTTGCGCGCCAGCGGCGTGCTGGGCTTCGGTCTGTTGTGGATGGCCTGAGTCTTGAGTGCGCCCGCCGTCACCCTGCCGTGGCGCGCCGAACTCGCTCTCGAGTTCGCGCTGCGCGGCGCGCGTACACGCCTGACGGCGCAGCGTCATTGCGGGCCGCTGCTCGTGCAGCGGCCCTTCCATCCTGAAAGCAGCGATGTGTGCCACGCCTATCTCATCCATCCGCCGGCCGGCCTCGTCGGCGGCGATGAATTGCAGTTGTCAGTCAAACTTGCCGACGGCGCGCAGGTGCTGCTGACCACGCCCTCGGCCACGCGTTTCTATCGCTCCAGCGCACTGGTCTCGCAATTGACGCAGGTGTTCACGGTGGCGGACGACGCGTGTCTCGAATGGCTGCCGCAGGAGAACCTCTTGTTCGACGCCGCCCGTGCGCGCATCACCACGCGCATCGAGCTTGCGCCGCGCGCGCGCTTTGTCGGTTGGGAAATGCTGTGCCTGGGGCGGCCGGCCTGCGCCGAAGGCTTTGCGCACGGCACGCTCGATCAACGCATTGCCCTCTATCGCGACGGCCAGCCGCTGTTGCTGGAGCGGCTGCGTCCGGCGCCAGGTCGAGCTCTGCAAGCGGATGGCGCTGCGCTGCGCGGCCATGCCGCGTGCGCGACTTTGCTTGCCACCGGCGCCGATGTCGGGCATCTGGAACTCGCACGCGAGAGCCTCGCGTGTGCATCACCAGCGCTCGCCAGCGCCACCTTGCTCGACGACGTGCTGGTGTGTCGCTTGCTCGCGCCGCACGTCGCGCCGCTGCGAGTGTGTCTCGAACGACTGTGGACGCTGCTGCGCCCCACCCTGCTGGCGCGCGACGCCCACGCGCCGCGCATCTGGTCAACCTGAATCACGAGTGGAATGAACCATGGATCTCTTGCCCCGCGAACGCGACAAACTGCTGCTGTTCACCGCCGCGCTGCTGGCCGAAAGACGGCGCGCGCGCGGCTTGAAATTGAATCATCCGGAAGCGGTGGCGCTGATCAGCGCGGCCATTCTCGAAGGCGCTCGCGACGGCCGCACGGTGGCGCAATTGATGGCGCTCGGCCGCACGGTGCTCACGGCTGAAGATGTCATGGATGGCGTGCCGGCCATGATTCACGACGTGCAGGTTGAAGCGACCTTCCCCGACGGCACCAAGCTCGTGACCGTCCACGACCCCATCGTCTGAAAGCCCTGTGCCCTGGAGCAAGATGTCATGAGTGCCGCCTTCACTGCCGGTGAATTCGTTCCCGGTGAAATGCTGCCCGCCGATGGCGACATCGAATTGAATGTCGGCCGCGCGACGCTGGATATCGAAGTCGCCAACACCGGCGACCGCCCGATACAGGTCGGCTCGCATTATCACTTTTTCGAAACCAACCCGGCGCTCGAATTCGACCGCGCCGCGACGCGCGGCTTTCGTCTCAACATCGCGGCCGGCACCGCGGTGCGCTTCGAGCCCGGCCAGATACGCGCCGTGCAGCTCGTGGCCTATGCCGGTGCACGCCGCGTGTACGGCTTTCAAGGCGCGGTGATGGGCGCGCTGGAGAACGCATCATGAGCCGCGTTTCACGTCGCGCCTATGGCGAAATGTATGGCCCGACCACCGGCGATCGTGTGCGCCTGGCCGACACCGCCCTCATCATCGAAGTCGAACACGACCACACCATTTACGGCGAAGAAGTGACGTTTGGTGGTGGCAAGGTCATCCGCGATGGCATGGGCCAGAGCCAGCATGACAACACCCGCGCGGTGGATCTCGTCATCACCAACGCTCTCATCATCGATCACTGGGGTATCGTCAAAGCCGACATCGGCGTACGTCACGGCCGCATCGTCGCCATCGGCAAGGCCGGCAACCCCGATGTGCAGCCCGGCGTCGACATCGTCATCGGCCCGGGCACCGAAGTGATTGCCGCCGAAGGCCAGATAGTCACGCCCGGCGCCATCGACAGTCACATCCATTTCATCTGCCCGCAGCAAGTGGATGAGGCGCTGATGTCGGGCGTCACCACCCTGCTCGGCGGCGGCACCGGCCCCGCCACCGGCACCAATGCCACCACCTGCACGCCCGGGCCATGGTACATGGCGCGCATGCTCGAAGCCGCTGAAGGCCTGCCCATCAACCTGGGCTTTCTCGGCAAGGGCAACGCCAGCCTGCCGGACGCGCTCGAGCAACAGGTCGCGGCAGGCGCGATTGGCTTGAAACTGCACGAGGACTGGGGCACGACGCCGGCTGCCATCGACAACTGTCTGGCGGTCGCCGACGCCCACGACGTGCAGGTCGCCATCCATACCGACACCTTGAATGAGTCGGGTTTCGTCGAGCACACGGTGGCGGCGTTCAAAGGCCGCGCCATCCACACCTATCACACCGAAGGCGCCGGCGGCGGTCACGCACCCGACATCATCAAAGTGTGCATGGAAGCGAACGTGCTGCCGTCCAGCACCAATCCCACACGGCCCTACACCATCAACACCATCGATGAGCATCTCGACATGCTGATGGTCTGTCATCACCTGTCACCGTCGATCGCCGAAGACGTGGCGTTCGCCGAATCACGCATCCGTCGCGAGACCATCGCCGCCGAAGACATCCTGCATGACTTGGGCGCGTTCTCCATGATCTCATCCGACTCGCAGGCCATGGGCCGCGTCGGCGAAGTGGTGACGCGCACCTGGCAGACTGCGCACAAGATGAAAGTGCAGCGCGGTGCATTGGCGGGCGACCCGGCGCGCCACGACAACGGCCGCGTCAAACGCTACATCGCCAAGATTTGCATCAACCCGGCCATCACCCACGGCATTGCCCATGAAGTGGGCAGCATTGCCGTTGGCAAGCTAGCGGATCTCGTGCTGTGGAAACCGGCCTTCTTCGGCGCCAAGCCCAGCCTCATCATCAAGGGCGGCATGATCGTGGCGGCGCCGATGGGTGATGCCAATGCCTCCATTCCGACCCCGCAGCCGGTGCATTTCCGGCCGATGTTCGGCGCCTATGGTCGCGCGCTCGGCGCCACCTCGATGACTTTCATTTCCCAGGCCGCGGCCGCCGCCGGCGTGCCGGCGCAGCTCAGTCTGCAGCGCTTGATCGGCGTGGTGCGCAACACGCGCCGCATCGGCAAGGCCGACATGGTGTTGAACGATGCGCGACCGCGCATCGAAGTCGACAGCCAGACCTATGAAGTGCGCGCCGACGGTGAGCTGCTCACCTGCGAAGCGGCCACGGTGCTGCCGCTGGCGCAGCGTTATTTCCTTTTTTGATGCGGAGCAGCGCCATGCAACGCCTGATACAGAAACTCAGCGGCGCAGTGGCGCCGATACACGATTCGCTGACCTTGGCCTTTGAGCAACGCCAGAAAAGTCGTCAGCGCGTGGTGCTGGACAGCGGCCGCGAAGCGGCCCTCGTGCTGCCGCCCGGCACGGTGTTGCGCGATGGCGATCTGCTGCGCGGCGAGGATGAGTGCGTAGTGCGCGTGCAGGCCGCGCCGGAGCCGGTGATGACGGCGCGCACCAGCGATCCCTTACGCCTCGCGCGGGCCTGCTATCACCTGGGCAACCGCCATGTCGCAATTGCCGTAGGCCCGGGCTGGGTGCGCTGTCTGCGCGATCACGTACTCGCCGACATGCTCGAGCAGCTGGGCCTTGCGGTGACCGAGGAAGCGGTGGTGTTCGAACCGGAAAGCGGCGCCTACGCCGGCACTGCGCTCGGTGGTCACCACGCCCATGCGCACGGTCATGCCCATTGAACGCAAACGCGACGGCCTTGATGCGCTGCCTGCAGCTCGCGAGTCCGAGCCTGCCTATCGGCGCCTATGCCTATTCGCAGGGCCTCGAAATGGCGGTGGAGCTCGGCTGGGTCAGCGATGCCGAGAGCCTCGCCGCATGGCTCCGCGACCAGATGGAGCAGGGCCTGCGCGCGGTCGACATCCCGCTTTTCGCGCGACTCTACGACGCCGTTGCCAACGGCGACGAGCACCAGTTCGAAGCCTTAAGCGCGGCGCTCGTCGCGCAGCGCGAAACCCGCGAACTACGCGCCGATGATTGCGACCGCGGACTCGCGCTCGCGCGTCTGTTGCGCGACCTCGGCATCGAACATCTGCCCTTGCCCGCGGGCCGTGGCGTACCACTGGCGGCGAGCTTCGCCTGCGCCGCCTGGCACTGGCAGGTGCCGCGCGACAGCGCCGCGCAGGCCTATGGGTGGGCCTGGCTGGAAGGCCAGGTGCTGGCCGGCGTGAAACTCATTCCGCTTGGACAGGTGGCCGGTCAGCGACTGCTCTGTGCGCTGCTTGAGCCCCTCTGCGCCGCCGTCACCGTCGGCCTTGAACTCGATGACGATGACATCGGCGGCAGCCTGCCGGCACTGGCCATGGCCAGTGCCCTGCATGAAACCCAATACACCCGTTTGTTTCGTTCCTGACGCGCATGAGCGCGATGAACGCGAGGAAATCGATATGTTGAATCCCGTGCCACGCAACAAGCCCGTCCTGCGGGTCGGCATCGGTGGGCCGGTGGGCTCAGGCAAGACCGCGCTTATGGACGCGCTGTGCAAACGCCTGCGCGACCACTACCAGATTGCCGCCGTGACCAACGACATCTACACCCGCGAGGACGCCGAGTTTCTGATAAGAAGCCAGGCGCTGACGCCGGACCGCATCGTCGGCGTCGAGACCGGCGGCTGCCCGCACACCGCCATCCGCGAAGACGCGTCGATGAATCTCGCCGCGATTGATCAGCTGTGCGCGCGCTTTCCGGACCTCGACCTCGTGCTGGTGGAAAGCGGGGGTGACAACCTCGCCGCGACCTTCAGCCCCGAGCTGGCCGATCTCACCATTTACGTCATCGATGTCGCCGAGGGCGAGAAGATCCCGCGCAAGGGCGGGCCCGGCATCACGCGCTCGGATCTGTTGGTCATCAACAAGATTGATCTCGCGCCCTACGTCGGCGCGTCGCTGGACGTGATGGAAAAAGACACCCAGCGCATGCGCGGCACGCGGCCCTATGTGTTCACCAATCTGCGCGAAGGGAGCGGCCTCGAAACGATTGCCGAGTTCGTGATACGCGAGGGGATACTGAATTGAAGATTTTATCTCGTAGCGGTCGCCATGCCGCACTCATGATCTCTGGCTGCGCGCTGGTGTTATTGAATGGCTGCGCCGAAGTGACTTTCAAGCGCGGCGCCGGGCCCGGCGAAATGCAGGCGACCGAACAAGGCTGTCGCGCCAAGAGCGCGGACGTCGAGGCATACAAAGCCTGTTTGAACGCAGCGGGCTTCATCTACGCCAAACCGAGCGGTGATGCGGTGCTGTTCGCCGACGATGCTGCGGCAGGCACGGACGGTATTGCGCTCGGCACGGCCCCCGATACCTCACCGACGGTCAGCGTCGAGCCCTCGGGTCGCGCAGGCGAGCCCTTGCCACAGACTGCCAAGCCCGCGGCCGCGCCCGCCGATCCACGCAAGAAAGTCACCGTCGCCAGCTGGTGGAAACTCGGCGGCACGGCCGGCGGTCTCGAGGCTGATCAGGCCAGTTGCGGCGCTACGCTTGGTGAAGCCCACGCCGTCGCACCGAATGCCAAGATCATGACCATCGGCATGCTGCGCTGTTTGAAAGGCAAAGGCTGGTTTGCGGTGGGGCGTTGAGGCGGGGCTCGAGCTTCATCACCTTCATTGTGGGTCAGCCTTCAGGCTGACATTCGTGTTGCGGCGAAAGCTTCAGCTCGCCTTGAATGTCAGCCTGAAGCCTGACCCACAGCAGATCTACCATCGTGAACGTGCGAATGAATTCGCACCTGCAGGATGGGCACGAAACAGTTCGCGCCCATCGCAACGACTCACCCCTGCAAGGCCTTCAACACACTGTCCAGACTCTGCTTGGCGTCGCCGAACAGCATGCGGGTGTTGTCCTTGAAGAACAGCGGATTGTCGACGCCGGCATAACCGCTCGCCATCGAGCGCTTCATGACGATGGCGGTCTGCGCCTTCCACACTTCCAGCACCGGCATGCCAGCAATGGGGCTGTTGGGTTCGTCCTGCGCTGATGGATTGACGATGTCATTTGCGCCGATCACCAGCACCACGTCGGTGGCGGGGAAGTCGTCGTTGATCTCGTCCATCTCCATCACGATGTCGTAGGGCACGCGCGCTTCGGCCAGCAGCACGTTCATATGGCCCGGCATGCGGCCCGCCACCGGGTGGATGGCGAAGCGCACGGTCTTGCCGCGCTCGCGCAGGTTCTTGGTGATTTCGTACACCGTGTTCTGCGCCTGCGCGACGGCCATGCCATAGCCCGGCACGATCACCACGCTCGATGCTTCACGCAAGGCTTCGGCGGTCTCTTCCGGACTCAAGGGATTGACCTCACCCTCGATGGCGGCCACCGGGCCACCGCCGGACGAGCCGAAACCACCGGCGATGACGGACAGGAACTGGCGGTTCATGGCGCGGCACATGATGTAGGACAGAATCGCGCCGCTGGAACCGACCAGCGCGCCGGTCACGATCAGCAGGTCGTTCGACAGCATGAAGCCGGTGGCCGCCGCCGCCCAGCCCGAATAGCTGTTCAGCATCGACACCACGACTGGCATGTCAGCGCCGCCAATGGCCATCACCATGTGCACGCCGAAGCCGAAAGCTATCAGGGTCATGAGGATCAGCGGGAAGGTGCCGCCGCCATTGATGAAGCTCGAGCCCAGCCACAGGCAGGCAAGGGCCAGACCCAAGTTCAACCAATGCCGGCCCGGCAAGGTCAGCGGCTTGCCGTCAATCATGCCGCGCAGCTTGCCGAAGGCCACCACCGAGCCGGTGAAGGTCACCGCGCCGATCAGAATGCCGAGATAGATCTCGACTTCGTGGATGGTCTTCTCGGCGCCTTCCATGTCGCCAGTGCCGCCGACATAGGTGGCGTAACCGATGAGCACCGCCGCCAGGCCGACGAAGCTGTGCAGCATCGCGACCAGCTCCGGCATCTCGGTCATCTGTACACGCTTGGCGGCATAGAAGCCGATGCTGCCGCCGATCAGCATGACCAGCATCAGCATTGCATAGGAAGTGACCTGTGGCCCGCAGACGGTGGCGATGATCGCGATAAGCATGCCGGTCATGCCATAGGCATTGCCGCGGCGTGCGGTTTCGGGGTTGCTTAAGCCGCCCAGGCTCAAAATGAAGAGCACGGCGGCGATGATGTAACTCGCAGTGACGATTCCGGTAGCCATGTCTGCCTCTACTTCTGGAACATGCGCAACATGCGCTGGGTGACGAGGAAGCCACCGGCGATGTTGATGGTGGCGAGCAGGATGGCGGCCGCCGACAGGAGCGTGATCATGAATCCCGACGTCGAAATCTGCAGCAGCGCACCGATGACGATGATGCCGCTGATGGCGTTGGTGACGCTCATGAGCGGTGTATGCAGCGCCGGCGTCACGTTCCAGATCACCTGGTAACCGACGAACACCGCCAGCACGAACACCGTGAAATGCGACATGAAGGCGGCCGGCGCAACGCTGCCCAAGCCCCACAGCGCCAATGCCCCCACCGCCATCACGGCGAGCGTGGTCACCGGGTTGGCCGGCGCTGCCGCATGGCCGTGACCATGGGCCTTGGGCGGCGGCGCTGCGGCCGCGGCCTTCTTCGGCGCGGCCGACAAAGTCGGCGGCGGTGGCGGCCAGGTGATGGCGCCTTCCTTGATGACGGTCGCGCCACGGATCGCTTCGTCGTCCATGTTGATGACGATGTTGCCGTCCTTGGCCGGCGACAGTTCAGTCAACAGGTGACGCAGGTTGGTGGCGTAGAGCTGGCTCGATTGGGTGGCGAGACGGCTCGGCAAATCGGCGTAACCGATGATCGAGACGCCATGCCTGACCGCGATTTCACCCGGCACGGTCAGCTCGCAGTTGCCGCCCTGCTCCGACGCGAGGTCGACGATGACGCTGCCGTTACGCATGCTCGCCACCATCTCGGCGGTGATGAGCTTGGGCGCCGGCTTGCCGGGAATGAGCGCGGTGGTGACGATGATGTCGACTTCCTTGGCCTGCTCGGCGAAGAGCGCCATTTCCGCCTCGATGAACTCCTTGCTCATGGTCTTGGCGTAGCCGCCGGTGCCGCCGCCTTCTTCCTTGAAGTCGAGCATCAGGAACTCGGCGTCCATGCTTTCGACCTGCTCTTTCACTTCAGGGCGGGTGTCGAAGGCACGCACGATGGCGCCCATGCTCTTGGCCGTGCCGATGGCGGCCAGGCCGGCGACGCCGGCGCCGATGATCAAGACCTTGGCCGGCGGCACTTTGCCGGCGGCGGTGATCTGGCCGGTGAAGAAGCGTCCGAACACGCCGGCCGCTTCGACAATCGCGCGATAGCCGGCGATGTTGGCCATCGAGCTCAAGGCATCCATCTTCTGCGCGCGTGAAATGCGCGGCACGCTGTCCATGGCCAGCACATTGGCGCCGGTGGCGGCGAGCTTGTCCATGAGCTCGGGGTTTTGCCCGGGCCAGATGAAGGACACCAGGGTCTGGCCGGCGCGCAGCAGCGCGGCCTCGTGACAGCCCAGGGTCGGATGGTCCTGCGGCGCGCGCACCTTGAAGATGATGTCCGCTTCGCTCCACAGCGTGCGCGTATCGGCGACCAGCGACGCGCCCGCTTCCGCGTAGGCTTCGTCGGCATAGCTCGCGGCCGCGCCTGCGCCGGCTTCGACACTGACGTCGAAGCCAAGCTTGATTAGCTGTTTGACGACCTCGGGTGTGGTCGCAACCCGGCGTTCGCCGGCGTGCACTTCGCGTGGCACGGCGATTTTCATCTGCACTCTCCTCTGATTGGGCAAGGGCGGTGCCGCAGGCAGGGACAGGCCCGCGCGGCCGCACGCCGTCGTACTGAGTAATATGGTCGGTTTCGATAGTGCGCTGCAATAGGGATGAAACCGCAATGCGCTCCGACTCGCGACCGCGCGCGGCACTGCGTTATATTCGCGCGACACTACTTTACATCCCGAGGAACGCCTGCATGTCCGCCTCCGATCCCACGGTTTTCACCAGCACAGAACAATTGCAGGCCTTTATCGGCACGCCGCTGGAATTGGCGGTGCGCAAGGCCATCCCCCATCTCGACCGCCACTGCCGCACATTCATCGCACTCTCGCCGTTTGTATCCATCGGCACGGCCTCGGCCGACGGTCGCGCCGACGTCTCACCGCGCGGCGACGCGCCGGGCTTCGTGCAGGTGCTGGACGACAACACCCTGTTCATTCCAGACCGGCCCGGCAACAACCGCCTCGACACCATGCGCAACATCATCGAGAACCCCAACGTCGGCCTGTTGTTCATGGTGCCGGGCTTCGAGGATCTGCTGCGCGTCAATGGCCGCGCCCATATCGTCATAGACGACGCGCTGCTGGGCGCGGCGGTGGTCAATGGCAAGACGCCGCGGGTCGGCATCCGCGTGGCGGTCGACGAGGCCTACCTGCATTGCGCCAAGGCCGTGAAGCGCTCGAAGCTGTGGGAGCAGGCAAGCCGTCAGGACCGCAAGGCGTTGCCATCGCTGGGCAAGATGATTCTGGAACAGACCGCCGCGCCCAATGCGCCGCCGGCCGCCGAGGTGGTCACCCAGGTCGACGAATTGATTGAAGAGAATTACCGCACGGGGCTTTACTAGGGTTCTGGCAGCTGCGGCCATTCGCACATTCAATGGCGAGGCAATGCGCCTGCGCCACCCATGAATGTGCGATTGAAATCGCGCCTACCGCTCGAAACTGCCGTGGCGGCCCTGGCCGCCACTGAAGCGCGTGGCGCCGGCGATGCCTTCGGCTTTCAACACCTCCTTGCTGTTCCACCATTCGCTACGCAGCCCTTCGGCTTCGGACAAGCCCTGCTGCAAATAGACTGATTGCCGGTCAGCGCGCACACAGCGTTGCGGGAAGCGTGCAATCTCGACAGCCAGCGCCTCGGCCGCCTGGCGCGCGCTGCCGTCGGGCACCACCCGTTCGCAGGCGCCGATGCGCAGCGCTTCCTCGGCCGTGACCTTGCGTCCGGTGAGGATGATGTCGAGCGCGCGGCCTTCACCGACCAGGCGCGGCAGACGCACGGTGCCGCCATCGATCAGCGGCACACCCCAGCGTCGGCAATACACACCGAAATAGGCGCTCTCTTCCATCACCCGCAGATCGCACCACAGGGCCAGTTCAAAACCGCCGGCCACCGCCGGGCCGGCGACCGCCGCAATCACCGGCTTGGATAGCGCAAGACGGCTCGGGCCCATGGGGCCGCGCGGTACGGCCGCGTCGTCGTCGCCGAAATCGAATTCGGCCAGCGGGTCGACACGGCCAACGAGATTGCTGGCCTCTTTCAGATCCCAGCCGGCGCAGAAGGCGCCACCTTCACCCCAGAACACCGCGACGCTCGCTTGCGGGTCGGCGTCGAAGGCCAGAAACGCGGCGGTCAGCGCGTCGGCGCTGGCGGGGTCCATGGCATTGCGGGCCTCGGCACGGCTATGGATGACGGTCGTCACCGCCCCATTCTTTTCGACTCTCACGCTCATTGCATCGTCTCCTGCTGAACGACCACCAACGCGCGGTCGCATGTTGAATGCTGTCCTGAAATCGTGCTCGTCTCGTGCCAGCGCCGTTGCCCGAAATCGAAACACGGACGCAGCACGGGCGGTACTTCGACATAGCCCAGGCGCGCCGCGGACAGGTGCTGGTGATAGAGGAACTGGTTGAACGCCAGCGTGTACTTGGCACGCGGAATGGCGGCGATGTAGCGCGGCACCAGCGCCTCCAGCGCCAATGGATAACGGCCTTGGCTGGCATGGTAGAGGTCGATGGCCGCAATGAGCCGCTCGGCGCGCAGTCGCGCCACATGATTGTTGATATGGATGGTCGCCATGATCGCAACCGCGGTGACACTGAACAGCAGAGCCAGGCGCACCGTCGGCCCGGCGTCGCGGTGCACCTTGTTGAGCAACAGAGCCTTCGGCAGCAACCAGCCGCACACCGTCATGAGCAGGAACGCGGCCAGCAAACCCTGTTCAAGCACCAAGGCGTCAGCGGCGAACAGCAACAACGCGGCGTAAGGTGCCGGGCGCCGCCACCAAGCCCGCAAGGCGGGCGCATGCGATGCCTCCATGGGTGCGGCGGCGCGCGCCACGACGGCAGACCGGGCTCAGCGGGCGACGGTGTCCGCTGCGCCCGCGACCTCGAAGCTGTGACTGAACTGACGCCCCTTGGAGTCCGTCATTTCGGCCACCATGGTGCCGCCGCTCTTGGGCTTGAAGAAGAAACGGAAGCTCGGGTCTTCGCTGATGGAGATGTCGGTCTCGGCGCTCAGAATGTGTTCGCCGTTGAACTTCAACGTCACCTTGGTCACGTATTCCGCCGGCAGGTAGGCGCGCGTGCGCTGGTCGAGTTGCATGCCGGTGATATTCGGATGGCTGATCAGCAGTTGGCCGAGAGCCACGTCGCCGTCCTGCTCGCTGCTCTGGGCGTGAAACTTCATCTCACCGATATGCTCACGGGCTTCTTTCAGTTCCAGGAACGGCGGCGGCGCCGAGCAACCGCCGCTGGCGCGGGTGTAGCCCTTGTCCATGTACAGGTGGCCGTCGCTGGTTTCGGCCACCACGCGTACGTCGGTGAACTGGTTGATGCGCAGGCGCATGGCCATGTCGGCCTTGCCCATGGCCGGCGTCAGCTCGAACTTGCCGGCCAATGGGCGCGGATTGCGATCAATGAAGATGTAGAGGGTGCGGATGTAGCGCTCGGCGGTCTGGGGAATCTTGGCGTTGATGCTTATTGGCACCACGCCGGCGTCCTCGGCCCGCGCCGGCAGCCGCAGTTCGACCAGATCCTTGCCCTCGCTGATCTCCCGGTCGCCGAAATGCTGGGGCCGCAGCAGCGTGGCCCAGACATCGACTTCCGACTCTTCAGCGGCCGCGCACGACCCCCACGCACTCATCACCAGCAGGGCGAGGCACAGCCCTCGCCAAAACGTCGCCGACATGCTCGAACTCCCCCCGAGACCTGACCGCATTGTACATATACCGAGCGCGCCGACGGCGTTCTGGCAAAGCGGGCCGCAAGACGTGGGCGCGGCAGAGAATGTATGCTCGGCTGCCACCGGGCCGCGCTCGGCCCTCGTGGTCGGCCTTGGGACCACCCGTGAAATATGCCGGCCTTGAAAAAAATCAATTCATGCTTTTTCGAGTAGCGCGGGATTTAATTTATAAAGATCATTGGGTTATTTTTATATTCTAGAATTTATATAAATAATACAAAGCCTTAGCCCCCCATTTTCGGGGGAGCATTCAGCGGCCAAGTGATCTAATCTTCACCCAGGCAGCATTGACCCGGGTCGCGAGACCCGGCGAGAGATCCGCCACGACGGTCCCAACGCAACACCCGTCGGAACGAAAGCCCGGCTTCGCGCCGGGCTTTTTTTTGCCTCGCCGTCAGCGCATAGACGCATCGGTGCCATGCAGGTCGCGGGCTATACTCGGGCCACGCAACGCACGGGTTTCGAAGATGCTGCAAGACGCTCAGATTGCTCTCGGTCGCCAACTGCTCGACTACATCGACACACGCAGCACCGCCATGGCGCCGGACCTCTATCTGCAGCCGGTGGATGAATACGTCAGTCACGCGACCGCCGCGCGCGAACAGCAGCGTTTGTTTCGCGCCCTGCCGATGTGCGTCGGCATGAGCGGCCTGCTTGCGCAGCCCGGCAGTTTTCAAACCCATGATGTCAGCGGCCTGCCCTTGTTGCTGACGCGCAATGAGCAAGGTCGCGTGCAGGCGTTCCTCAACGTGTGTCGCCATCGCGGCGCACGGGTTGCCGAGCAATGCGGCAAGGCACGCGCACTGGTCTGCCCCTACCACGCGTGGTCCTACGACATGAATGGCAAGCTCAAGGTGCGGCCCGCCGATGGCGCTTTCGATGGCGCACCACACGAGAGCCTGGGCCTGACGCCGCTCGCCACCGCGGAGCGTGACGGTCTCATCTGGGTCATGCCGCGCGCACAGGACTCACTCGATCTCGACACCCACCTCGGCGCGCTCAATGCCGAACTCGCCAGCTTCAAGCTCGCCGGCTTTCATCACTATGAGACGCGCACGCTGACGCGGCGCATGAACTGGAAGCTGCTGCTGGATACTTTCCTCGAGTCCTATCACTTCTGCGTGCTGCATCGCGATTCGATCTGTTCAATCTTCTACGACAACCTCGGCGCGTTCGACCATTGGGGTCCGCATTTCCGCCTGGTGAGTCCGCGCAAGAGCATCGAAGAAATTCGCGGCGAACAGGCGCCACGCTGGAACCTCATGCCGCACATCGTCAGCATCTATGTGCTGTTCCCGAACACGGTGCTGGTGTGGCAGCTCGACCACATCGAGCTATGGCAGATTCATCCCGGCGCGACGCCCGACGAATCCATTACCTTGCTGTCGCTATACACCCCCGAGCCCGCGCACAGCGAAGCCGCGCGCCGCCATTGGAACAAGAACATGGATCTGGTGGTGCACGTGGTCGAGAACGAGGACTTCCCGGTCGGCGAAGGCATCCAGCGTGGCTTTCACAGCGGCGCGCAGGACAGCATCCTGTTCGGGCGCAATGAGCCGGGGCTCATCCATTTTCACCGCAGTGTGAGCGCCGCCCTCGGCGCCTGAGCGCAAGCGCGGACCTCAGGCCACTTCCGCGAGCTTGTCGCCGCCGACCGCGATACCGACGTCCAGCGCCTCGAACCAGTCGAGAAAGCGCTTCACGTCATCGCCACGGAACAGGCGACCGTGCTGGGGCGCAAGGATGTCGATGTCGAGACGCCGCGCGCGTTTGACCCAGTCATTCTTGGCCGCGTTGGACGGCATCCAGCGCTGATGGAACATGGTCATCTTGCCGACGTGGGAGGCGAAGTCATCGACGAACATCGGTGCTTCCGGTGCTTCCAGCGCGGCGCCGACATCACCGCTGAAAAGGATGCGGGCGCGGCTGTCGTAAACATGGAAGTTGCCCGAGGAGTGCAGGTAGTGAGCCGGCACGAACTCCAGGTTCACGCTCTCGAGCATGAGGTTGCCGCCTTCGTCGGGAATCGACACGTACTCGATGCTGTGACAGCCGAAGTGTTTCAGGAACCCTTCCCACAGCCAGGGCGCGTGCAGGCGCGCGTGGGGCACGGCGCGATCCCACAAGCCCAAAGACGAAATGATGTCCGGGTCCTGGTGCGAGGCGAAGATGTCGGTAATCTGCTCAATATCGCAGAAGCCCGCCACCGCCGACAACATCGCCGAGAAGTTTTCGATGCCGCCCGGATCGAGCAGCAGCGAACGCTTGCCGTCGACAATCAGGTACTGGTTGGTGTCGATGATGTCGGCGACCTTGGCCGGGTCACGACCAAACACCACCCACTGGTGCTTGTTCGAATACAGGGATGTGCTGCGCATCGGGAAACCTCGTCTCAGGCCGCGTCGCGCAGTTGGCGGTCACAGCGCGAAATAATGGATCGAATGGTGGCCGCTGAACGTTCCACCGTGTCGGCGACCAGTTGCAGGCCTTTCTCGTAATCGCCCGCCTGCGTCGCCTCGACGCGCGCGCGGGTCGAGATCACTGCCGCGGCCCGCATGCGATGGCTGATCTCGCTCAACAAGTCCAGCAGACGGCGCAGGCCGCGCGCGATCTCCTGGCGGTTGGTCGCCAGTTCGTCATGCAATTTCCCTTGCACGCCATGCAGGTAATGGTTGCCGCCGGCCAGCGCGTCTTGAGCGCGACCGAATCGCGCGCTGGCTTCCTGCAGGCGCACATCGTCAACCGCGCGTCGCGCGATGCGCAGGGCAGTGGCGTTGATCTCAGTGACGAGGCGCGAGGTGTCGCGTCCCATTTCATCGATGAAGTCGGTCAGCGGTTTGAAGCCAACCGCCTTGGTGCCGGCCCGGTAGGCGATGGCCTTGGCGTTCTTGGCGGCCAACGACAGCTCCACGGCCGTCTGCTGCACCCGGCACAGCGCGCCGACACAGGCGGCTGTATTGACGAAAAATTGTTCCTGCACTCGCCCTCCGCTGCCCACTGCTTGTGGTCTATCCCGGGATAGCGGCAGGAGATGCTGGCGAGTTGAGCGGTTTAGCACCTCGACGGTGCGGCGAGTGGCCGCGACGCCAGCGCCAGCCGGCGTCGCGGAGCGCAATCAGGCTTCGCCCTTGGCGACCTTCTCCATGTATTGCTCAATGCTGAGCAAACCGCCCTCGGTGGCGGGACGGCCGAGATCCTCCGGACGCAACACTTCGTGAAAGCCTTCGATGCGCTTCCACACGCAGAACGGCGTGTCGGTATCGGCACGCGGCACATAGCGTGACTGGTTGAGCTTCTGGTAGCGATGAATGTAGCGCGGGCAGTTGACCCAGGTCTGGGTAATGGCGACGCGCACCACCAGATCCGCTTCCTTGTATTCGGCGAGCAGCGGGTCGTTGGGCATGACCGAAGCGCGGCCCTGCAGGCGCATGCGGTTGGGGGTTTCGAAATCGATGAAAAGAATGCCGACTTCGGGATTACCCACCAGATTGCCCATCGAGTAATACATGCCGTTGCCGTCGTAACTCGGGAAAGCGATGGTCTGGTCGTCGACTATCTTGACGAAGCCCGGGTCGCCGCCTTTATAGGACACCGTCGGACGACCCTGGTTGTCGATGGTCGACAGAAAGAACATGTCGCGGCTGGCGACGAATTGCTTGTCCATTTCATCGAGCGCGGTTTTGAAGATGGCCTGCTCCATGAGGTCGGCCATCTTGCGGGTCTCGAACTTGTCCTGAAGCGCGCGATTGTGCTCGCCGTAGAAAGTGCTCATCGTAATTCTCCCCTGTCAGTGCGGATGCTGTTGCGAATGCTAGCAGGTTGACCGCTGCCTGCCGCCCTACTTGAGCGTACGGAAAAACGCACGCACATCCTCGACCAGCAGCATGGGCTCTTCGAGCGCGGCGAAATGGCCGCCCGAGGGCATCTCGGTCCAGCGCGTGATGTTGTACTGACGCTCCGCCCAGGCGCGCTTCGGTCGCGGGATGTCCTTGAACAGCGCGACGCCGGTGGGCGCGGCGATATAGGTGTCCGGCGGGCCGAAGCGTCGCGTCTGCATCGATTCCCGATACAGGCGAATCGCCGAAGGCATCGACTCGGTGAGCCAGTAGATCATGATGTTGGTGATGAGTTCGTCCTTGCTGAAGCGGCTCTCGATGTCGCCGTTGATGTCGCCCCAGGCATAGAAGCTCTGCACTATCCAGGCGGCAAGACCGAGCGGCGAATCGTTCAAGGCGAATGCCAGTTGATCGGGCTTCAGGCTTTGAATGACGGCATAGCCACGATGTTCGTAGTAATACTCGCGGCTGATGCAGGTGCGGCCCGGCAGCACGCCCTGGGCACGCGCCTCCTCGGCGTCGTCGGTGGACGCGGTGGAACACATGTTCAGATGCACGCCCACCACCTGCTCGGGCGCGATGACCGCCATGTAGGGACTGACCAGTCCGCCCCAGTCGCCGCCCTGCACGCCATAGCGTTCAATGCCCAGGCCCTTCATGAGCTTGACCTGGCGCTCGGCGACCATGCGTATGTCGCAGCCCTCTTCCAGCCATGGCTCCGACCAGCCATAGCCGGTCAGGGAAGGACAGATGACGTGAAACGCATCGGCCGCGTCACCGCCGAAATTTTCGGGATGGGTGAGCGGCTCGATGACCTTGTGAAATTCGAACACCGAGCCCGGCCAGCCGTGACTCAGGACCAGGGTCAGGGCGCCGTCGCGCGCGGCGCGTGCGTGGATGTAATGGAGCTTGCGGCCGTCGACATCGGCGAGGAAATGCGGGAAGCGATTGAGCGCTGCTTCCTGCGCACGCCAGTCATAGGCATCGAGCCAGTATTCAACCAGTTCGCGCAGATAGCCGACATTGGCGCCATAGGCCCAGCCGGCGTTCCTGACCTGACTCGGAAAGCGTGCACGCGCGAGGCGCCCACGGAGGTCGGCCAAGGTGGCTTCGTCTACATCAACACGGAACGGTTCGCCATGCATGGGCGGCACTCCAGAGTTGGCTGCCATGCAATGTCGCCGCTTGGCTGCCGCTCTGGCAAGAGCAGCACGAGACAGGAGCGACGGCCGCCACCTGTCAGTGGTGGCCGTCGCGCGACGCTCAGCGCCTGGCCAGGAGGTCGCGAATTTCCGTCAGCAGCTTCTGTTCCGCTGATGGCTCGGGCGGCGCGGGCGGTGGCGCCGCGGCTTCTTCGCTCTCCCGCAGACGCTTCATGGTGTTCATGGCCTTGACTGCCATGAAGATGGCGAACGCCACGATCAGGAAATCAAACACGGTCTGCAGAAACGCGCCGTATTTGATCGCGACCGCGGCCGTCTCGCCCTGGGCATCTTTCAGCACCACCGCGAGATCGGTGAAGTTGACGCCGCCCATCAGCATGCCCAGTGGCGGCATCACCACGTCGGCCACGAACGATGACACTATCTTGCCGAAAGCACCGCCGACGATGATGCCGACCGCCATGTCCACCACATTGCCCTTGACGGCAAAATCCTTGAATTCACTCAACAGACTCATGATCCCTCCTCCTTCGATTTATTTCGATTCCCTGCCTGACCTCACGGGCCGCTGCGAATGAACCCAGCGGCGACGCAGAACCGTGCGACAGCCCCGTCCTTATTCCACCCCGGCACCGGCCAAGTCAACCCCTTCGGCAAGTGCCTGGGCGTAATTGCCGCTGGCCCGCGCCCTGTGCTTACATGCCGAGAGTTGTGATGCCTGGGGAGGCCGGCCATGAGCGAGTTCATCAAGACCAATTGTCCGCGGGATTGCTATGACGGCTGCGGCATCGTGGTGGAGAAGCGCGAGCATGGACGCTACCGCGTGCTGGGCGATCCCGATCACCCGGTGTCGCGCGGCAAGCTGTGCAGCAAGTGCGCAGTGGCCTACAACGGCGTATGGCAGGACGGCAACGCGCGCCTGCAATTTCCGCTCAAGCGTGTCGGGCGCAAAGGCAGCAATGATTTCGTGCGCATTTCGTGGGACGAAGCGCTCGCGACCGTCGCCTCGCGCATGGGTGCCGCCATCACCGAGCACGGCCCGCAATCCATCCTGCACACCCACTATTCAGGCACGCTGTCGCTGATTGGCTATCTGTTTCCGAACCGGCTGTTCAATCATCTCGGCGCCTCGGAAGTCGACCCGGACAGCATCTGCAATGCCGCCGGCCATAGCGCCTGGACGCTGCTCTACGGCAGCTCCATTCAAGGCTTCGACCCGCGCACCGCGCGCGATGCCCGTTGCATCCTGGTGTGGGGCGCCAATCCCTCACACTCGGCGCCCCACGCGCACGAGCACTGGCTCGCCGAAACGCCTGCCAAGGTGGTGGTGGTCGACCCGCTGCGCACCGAGACCGCCGCGGCCGCCGATCTGCATCTGCAGCCACGCCCCGGCACCGACGCGGCGCTGGCCTTCAGCCTGCTGCATTGCCTCAAGCGCAATGGTCGCTTCGATGACGCCTTCATCGCCAATCACACCATCGGCATCGACGACATCGAGCTCGACATCGAGTGCGCCACGCCGGCGTGGGGCGAGGCGCAAACCGGCGTCCCCGCGGCAGACATCATCGCCGCCGCCGAGTTGTATGGCGCGGGCCCGTCCTTGCTATGGTGCGGCCAGGGCCTGCAACGGCAGGCCACCGGCGGCAACATCATGCGCGCCATCGGCCTGCTGCCAGCCTTGACGGGCAATGTCGGCAAGCCTGGCGCCGGTTTCTATTATCTGAATGTCACGCCGCTGTTCACCGGCGTCGATCTCGGCTGGCTGGGCGGCGCGCAACTCGCGCGCGGCGAGTCGCCGAAAGTCAGTCATATGGAACTCGCCGCGCGCCTCGAAGCCCCGGAGTTCAAGGTGTTCTTCTCGTGGAATACCAATCCGCTGGCCTCCGCCCCGGAGCAGACCCGCCTGCGCGCGGCGCTCAACCGCAAAGACCTTTTCATGGTGGTGTCGGACCTGTTCATGACCGACAGCGCCCGCCATGCCGACATCATCCTGCCGGCGGCAAGCTTTCTGGAATATGACGATCTCACGTTCAGCTACTTCCACCTGACCATGGGCGCGCAGGCCAAGGTCAGTGAACCGCTCGGCGACGCCCTGCCCAACGCGGAAATATTCCGTCGCCTGGCACGCGCCTTGAATCTCGATGAGCCGGCCTTGTTTGAAAGCGACCGCGCGCTCATCGATACCATGATGGCGCAGATGCAGCTCGGTTATGACTTTGACGAATTGAAGCGCCGCGGGCATTTCACCGTGGGCGACGAACCGGTGGTCTGGTACACGGACCACAAGTTCGACACCCCCAGCGGCCGCATCGAGATAGCGTCCGAACAGGCGCAGGCCATGGGCCTGCCACGCGCGCCGCGGCCATGGGCCGATACGCCGCCGCCTGATGGATTTTTCCGACTGCTGACGCCGGCCTCGAAATGGCTCATGAACGATTCCTATGCCAACGACCCGCATATCATCGCGCGCAGCGGGCCGGCGGCGCTGCATCTCAACCCCAGCGATGCCGTGTGCATCGGTGTGCGCGAAGGCGCAACGGTGACGGTCGGCAACGACACCGGCGAGTTGCGCCTGGTGGCGAGGCTCGATGAAAGCGTGCTGCCCGGCACGGTGTTGTCCTACAAGGGACGCTGGCCGTCGTTGGAAGGCAGTCACATGAACGTCAATTTCATTCATCCAGCGCGCGCCGCCGACATGGGCGCCAGCACCAGCGTGCATTCAACCCTGGTGCGCGTGGCACGCGCCTGACGCACAGCCTTGGCAGGTGCGATTGAAATCGCACCTACAATCTTTGGATGTTCCACTGATTGGGCGCGCCATGAATCTCGAAACCTGGGAACTGCTGAGCTACGTGGTAACGGTGGTGGGTCTGCCCCTCGCCATCGCGGTGTTCGTCTATGAACAGCGTAAAGAGCGCGACAACGAAGAAGAAGCCGTCTATCAACTGCTGTCGGACAACTACCAGGATTTTCTGAAGACTGCCCTCGAACATTCCGAACTGCGCCTGTTTTCCAGCGAACAGACGCCCTCCTTGAGCGCCGAACAACGCGAACGCATGCTGATCATCTTCAGCATGCTGGTGTCGCTGTTCGAACGGGCTTACCTGTTGCTTTACGAGCCCGACATGAGCGCAAGGCAATTACGCCTGTGGCAATCGTGGCAGGACTACATGCTCGAATGGTGCGCACGCGCGGATTTTCGCGATGCCCTGCCGCAGTTGTTGCGCGGCGAGAACGCCGAATTCGCCGCTTACCTGACAGCACTGACAGCGGGTCGACATGCCACCGAAGGCTGACGCAAAGTGCAGTGAGCGCCGTGCCTGGCCAGGCTTCGTTTACCACCCGCACCACTACAGGTAGTGCACAAGTGTCAATCCTGACGTATCCTTAGTGGCATATCGACTGGCAGTGAGCTGACCTAAGCCTTCGCATGAGCACCAGGACATGATCGCCCGGCGGGATTTTTCACCGCTAGATTGTCTGCCCATCGCTGCGCGCGTACGTCTTCTCAATTGCCAGCACACCCAGCGAAAGCAGCTCGCCTCCCGCGCGGTGCAAGGAACGGTCCGTGCTACGCCACGCAACATGGATGCTGTCATTCACCGGCCAAGCCCATCTTACTGTCTGTTTTCATCGGCGCGCGTCCGTCGCGCATGCCAGCGCCTGGCGCTGACCAGTCACCTCGCCTACCCGGCTGCTGTGCTTAAATTCAAGCAACACCACCAGCAGCCGGGTGGCGATTTTCATTTCTCCCCGTAGCGCCTGCGAAGACACGCGCGCGGTCTGTCCACTGCCGAGGAATCGAACAATGAGTGAAGAACAGGCGGCGAAGGGCCGCGCCCTGCTTGAACGATTGACCGCCACGCCGGCCGCGCTTGACCGGTTTCCCGAGAGATTCCGCAATTACACGCTTGAGCATCTGTTCGGTGATGTGTGGCAGGGCGAAGCCCTGGCATTGGAGGAACGCTCGCTGGTCACCTGCACCATCCTGGTGGCCTTGGCGCGTGAACCCGAGCAGCGTTTTCATTTCGCCGCCGCGCGCCGGCTCGGCATTCCACGCGACAAGCTGGTGGAAATGATCACCCACGCCGCGCACTACGCGGGCTGGCCGAATGCGGTCGGTGCGCTGCGCAGCCTCGAAGACGTGTGGCCAACTTCGGAGTAAGCACTGCCGCGCGGCCCGCCGGCAACGCTGCGTAAACACAGGGTCGGCGCCGCACGGCGCCGCGCGCCTTGTCTGCAGTCAGTGTCTATTGCGAACGCCTGGCGCCCGGGCTGCTGGGCGAGCCTCTCAACACGCTCACCAATCTCGCCTTCCTGTGCGCAGCGTTCCACGGCTGGCGACAGGCGGGCAAGCATCACGACCAACGCCTGCTCGCCGCGCTGCTCGGCGCAATCGGCGTCGGCAGCGCTCTGTTCCACGCCTTCGCCACGCCGCTGACCCAGCTGTTCGACGTCATACCCATCGCGCTGTTTCAGCTTTGCTACCTGGGTTTGTATTTGCGACGCGTGACGCGATGCACGCCGGCCGCCTGCGCTGCCTGCCTGTTGCTGTACGTGGTCATGCTGACGATTGCCAGCCAATGGTCCGCGCCGCTGAACGGTTCGCTGGCCTACAGCCCGGCGGCGGTGGCCTTGCTGCTGCTCGGCATCGTGCACTGGCGCATGCGGGCGCGCGCCGATGTGCTGGGCGCGGCGCTGCTGTTCTTGCTGTCGCTGGCGGCGCGCAGCGTCGACCTCATGCTGTGCCCGCACTGGCCGCCAGGCACGCATTTCATCTGGCACCTGCTCAATGCCGCGATGCTGTCCCTGTTACTCGCCGCCTATCGTCGCGCGTGCAACCGTCAGACGCTCAATCGCTGACCTGCTGTTTACCGCGCGCCATGATCGCGCCGCGCCGCGCCTCGAGGGAGGCGGCGCTCACGTGCTCGTTCCAGGCCCGCGACTCGCGCGCCTCGTACGCCATCGCGTCGGCAAGATTCATGTGATAACCCTCGTCGATGACGCGCTTGTACCGCGGCAAGAATTCCGGCGCCACGCCGAGCATCGCAGTCGCGAGTTCTCGACAGGAGGGCAGTAAAGCCTCTGGCGCCACCACACGGTTGACCAGGCCCCAGCGCTCGGCCGTGGCGGCATCGAGGAAGTTGCCGGTCAGGGACAACTCCTTGGCGCGCGCCAGCCCGATCATGCGTGACAGGCGCTGGCTCAAGCCCCAGCCTGCCAGCAGACCGACGCGACCGTGGGTATCGGCAAAGCGCGCGTTGCTGGACGCAATCAGCATGTCGCAAGCGAGCGCGATTTCGAAGCCACCGGTCACCGCCGCGCCGTTGATGGCCCCGATCACCGGGCCACTGAACGAACGCACCGCCGCGCCGGTATCCGCCCACGGCTGCTTGCGGCCATGGATGGCGGCGCCGCTGCCGAGTTCCTCGAGATCGAGGCCGGCGCTGAAGGCGCGCCCGGCGCCGGTCAGGATCACCACCCGCGTCTGCTCGTCGGCTTCGAGCGCGGCGAAGGTTTCAAACAAAGCCTGGCGCAATTCCAGCGACAAGGCATTCAAGCGCGCGGGGCGATTGAGCGTGAGCACAGCCAGGCCATCGGCCTTGTCGACGAGCAGTACCGGATCAGTCATGGCGACACCTTTGCTTCATGTATTGCTCGAACGCGTGCCGCGCCACGGCCCCGACCAGCGCGGTTTGCGCTTCTCGACGAAGGCGTTCAGACCTTCGCGTCCGTCGGCGGTGGAAAACACATTGCAGAGTGTCTCGATCTGGTTTTCGACATTGCGCCGATAGTCGAGATCATTGGCGCGCATGAACGAATGACGGCCCATGGCCATGATGGTCGGCGACTTGGCGGCCAATACGCGCGCCAGTTCCAGCGCCTTGTCCATGAGATGGGCGCGCGGCACCGCATAGTTGATGATGCCGAGCTCGGCCGCCACATGCGCGGTGACAGGCGTGCCGCAGAACAACAGTTCAAAAGCCTTGGCGCGGCTCACCTGGCGCGGCAGATGCGCGTAATGGATGGCCGGAATCACGCCCACGTCGACTTCGGGGTAGCCGAGATCGATATCGTCGGCGGCCACCGCCATGTCGCAGTTGATGGCGAGTGTCATGCCGGCGCCACGCGCCGGACCGTTGATCACCGCGATGCTGGGCTTGCTCGCGCGGTACTGGATGTCCATGGTCTCCATGTAGAACTTGTACAGGAAGTTACGCATGTCCAGCGCATCGCCGCGCGCCACCATTTTGAGATCCATGCCGCCACAGAACATGCCATCCAGGCCGCTGGTCAACAGCAGCACCCGCACCTCGTCGTCCTGCTCGGCGCGGCGCATGGCGGCGTGGATGGCTTCAATCATCGGATGATCGATGGCATTGACCGGCGCGCGATGCATGGCAATGTTGGCAATGCCGTCGGTGACGGTGTAACTGACACGCTGTTCGCTACTCATGGCTCCTTACCGAGCTTGAGCGGCAGGGACGCGTCCTTCACCCACTCCGACATCGAGCCATCGTAAATCGCGACTTTGCTTTGGCCGCACACCAGCATCGCCAGCGCATCCATAGTCGCCGAGATGCCGCCGCCGCAATAGGCAATCACGCGTTCGCTCTCGAGCGCGCTGCTTTGCGCAAACAAGGGACGCAGTTTCTCCGGCGGCAGGAACTCGCCGGTGGTGGGGTCGAGCAAATCGCCGTAATAGACGTTATAGGTGCCGGGCAGATGACCAGCGCGGCCATACTGATTCTTCTCGCCGCTGTAGACCGCCGGCGCCAGTGCGTTGACCGTGACCGGGCCCTTGCCCGCCACCACGTCCAGCATCGCGTCCTTGCCCACCCACATGTCGGCGCGCGGCCGCACGCTCAAGGTGCCGGGCGCATGGCGCGTGACCTCGGCCGTGACCGGCCGCCCTTCCTTCTTCCATTTCTCATAGCCGCCGTTCAAGACCGCGACGTTGTCGAAGCCTATCGAGCGCAGCATCCACCACACCCGCGTCGCCCACATCGGGAAACCCTGGTTGTAGAGCACGACAGTGCTGTCATCGCTGACGCCGTGACCAGCCATGGTGGCGGCGAAATCCGCTGGCGCCGGCATCATGAAAGACACCTCGCAGGTGGTGTCGGACAATTCCTGGTAGACGTCGAGAAAGCCCGCACCGGGAATATGCTCGGCCTGCCATTGCGTGCGACCGCTGTCCGGAATGTAGCCGCCTTCGGGTTTGTGCTTGAGGAAGATGGTGGCGTCGAACAGCCGCAGGCCGGGCTCATTGAGATGTTGCGCAAGCCAGTCGGTGCTGACCAGGGGGCCGTCGAGTTTCATGATGCTCTGTCTCCGTAGGAAGGGGGTTGGCAAGCTAAATCGCGCGCACGAATGCCGCGAGTTCCTGGTTGAATTTTTCGGGCGCCTCGAAGAACGGCCCATGGGCGGCATCGTCATACCACGAGATGTGCGCCTGCGGGCACAGTTCCCTGGCAAGCTCGGCGCAGGACGGCAAGGTCATGGTGTCCTTGCGGCCATGGCTCAACAGCAGCGGCCCGCGCCAGGCGCGCAGCGCGGCATCCATGTCGATGTCGTCGCGCATCACCATCGCCGCGCGCACGTCGGGGCGCGCCGTCATGTTGAAGCACAGCACCCGCTCGTAGTCCTCGCGCGACATCTTGATCATGAAGCAGCGGTTGATGAATTCGCGCATGGCATCGATGCTGACCGTCAAATCGCGCGAGATGGCGCGCGGGAAGGTCTCGCTGAAGCCGGCGCCGATATAGGCGCCGAGCGCCTGCTCGCCAAAACGCACCGCGCCGCCCACCAGGTTGATGCCGGCGATGCCGGCGGCGCCATAGGCATTGAGGTAATCACCGATCACGAAACTGCCGTAGGACCAGCCCACCAGCACCGCCGATTCGACACTGAGCCCACGCAGCACCGCGCGCAGATCGGCCGCCCACAGGCGCGCCTGCTGATAACAGGCCGGATCGGTGGGCGCCGCCGACATGCCATGGCCACGCAGGTCGAAGGCTATCAGCCTGAAATGTTCGGCGAGGCTGCTGTCGTATTGCTTTTGCCAGCACAGGGTGGCCTGCGACCAGCCGTGAATGAAGACGATCGCCGGGCCGTCGCGGCGTCCCCACTCCATGACGTTGAGGGCCAGCCCGTCGCCGCCCGCGACCGTGGTTTGCGTGTGCATGTCGGTGTCGTGTCTCCCCATCTGAGTGGCGCGATGACGCCCCTTCGCCGCGTGCGGCGATGCTAGGATACCGTGGTCCGGCGTGCTTGTTGGGATGAATTCAATCACCACGGACGATGCCGCGCCGCGCTTACCAAGTTCCCGGAGCTTCCCATGTCATTTCATCACAGCGCCTGCCCCCACGACTGCCCTTCGACCTGCGCACTCGAGGTCGAGAAACTGGACGCGCGCACCATCGGCCGCGTGCGCGGCGCGCGTGACAACAGCTATACCGCCGGCGTCATCTGCAGCAAGGTCACGCGCTACGCCGAACGCATCCACCACCCGGCGCGCCTCATGACGCCCTTGAAGCGCCGCGGCGCGCGCGGCGGAGAATTCATGCCGATAAGCTGGGACGCCGCGCTCGACGAAGTGGCCGAGGCTTTCCTGCGCGCCGAACAGCGCCACGGCGCCGAGGCGGTGTGGCCGTATTTCTATGCCGGCACCATGGGTCTCGTGATGCGCGACGGCATCAATCGCCTGCGCCATGCCAAGCGTTATTCCGGCCAGCACTCGACCATCTGCACCACGCTCGCGTGGAATGGCTATGTGGCCGGCACCGGCCGCCTCGCCGGCGTCGACCCGCGCGAGATGGCGGAGTCCGATGTGATCGTGATCTGGGGCACCAATGCCGCCGCCACCCAGATCAACGTCATGAGCCACGCGGTCGGCGCGCGCCAGCAGCGCGGCACGCAGCTGGTGGTCATCGATACCTACCGCAATGCCACCGCCAAGCAGGCCGATTTGTTCCTGTGTGTGAAACCCGGCACCGACGGCGCCCTGGCGTGCGCCGTGATGCACGTGCTGTTTCGCGACGGTCATGCCGATTGGGACTATCTCGACCGCTACACCGATTGTCCGCGTGAACTCGAAGCCCATCTCGCCAGCCGTACACCGGCGTGGGCCGAGGCCATCTGCGGCGTGCCGGTGGCGCAGATTGAGCAGTTCGCCAGGCTCGTCGGCACCAAGCCGCGCACCTTCTTCCGCTTGGGCTATGGCTTCGCGCGGCAGCGCAATGGCTCGGTCAACATGCACGCGGCGGCCTCGATCGCGGCGGTCACCGGCGCCTGGCGGCACCGCGGCGGCGGCACGTTTTTCAACAACGGCGCCATCTACCATTGGAACCGCACGCTGATTGACGGCCTCGATGTGCGTGACCCCAGCGTGCGCCTGCTCGACCAGTCGCGCATCGGCGCGGTGTTGACGAACGACGCGCAGGCCTTGAGCGGCGGCCCGCCGGTCACCGCCATGCTGATCCAGAACACCAACCCGATGTCGGTCGCGCCGGATCTGAATACCGTGCATCGCGGCTTCGCGCGTGAGGATCTATTCGTGTGCGTGCACGAGCAATTCATGACCGAGACCGCCAAGGTCGCCGACATCGTGCTGCCGGCCACCATGTTTCTTGAACACGATGACCTCTACCAGAGCGGTGGCCAGCAGCATATCCACTTCGGCCCGCGCATCATCGAGCCGCCGGGCGAATGCCGGTCCAACCACGAAGTGATCTGCGCACTGGCCAAGCGCGTCGGCGCTGAGCATCGCGGCTTCGACATGAGCGCGCGCGACATCGTCGACTGGACCTTGCGCGAATCGGGCTGGGGCAGCGTGGAAGAGCTTGAATCCCGGCATTGGATAGACGCGCAGCCAAGCTTCGAGGAAGCGCATTTCATTCATGGTTTCGGCCACGCCGACAAGCGTTATCACTTCGCCGCTGACTGGCAGGCGCCGGCGCCGGCGGCTTTCGGCCCGACGGGCGGCGCCAGCGCCATGCCGAGCCTGCCCGATCACTGGGATGTCATCGAGAACGCCACCGACGACCAGCCGTTTCGCCTGGTCACGGCGCCGGCCCGCCAGTTCTTGAATTCCACGTTCACCGAAACACCCACCTCGCGACGTCGCGAGTCGCGCCCGACCGTGATGCTGCATCCCGACGATGCGCGCGCGCTCGGCATCGAAGACGGCGCCAAGGTCGAGCTCAGCAACAGCCGCGGCCGCGTGCGTCTGCATGCCGAATTGTTCGAGGGCCTGCAGCGCGGCGTGCTGGTATCGGAAAGTATCTGGCCCAACGCGGCCTTTGAAGACGGCATCGGCATCAATGCGCTGACCGGCGCCGACCCCGGCGCGCCTACCGGCGGCGCGGCCTTCCACGACAACAGGGTGCGCATCACGGCGCGGTGAGCAGCGAGCGGCGTCGACATCGGAATTGATGGCGATCAATGCGGCCGGGGTGACGCGCTCGCTACTGTGAAAGTTGAAATTTGCCGAGGAAGAATCGATGTTTGAAGCCGCCGAACTGGGTATCAAAGTTGCCAAGGAGGAATTCGAGCGGCGCGAACCGGCCTTGCACCAGGAACTGCTGGAGCTGCAGCGGCGCGTGCGCGACGCGGACTTCCCGGTCATCGTCATCGTGTCGGGCGTGGAAGGCGCTGGCAAAGGCGACGTGGTCAGCCTGCTGCATCGCTGGATGGATGTGCGTGGTCTCGAAACCCAGGCGTTCTGGGACGAGACCGACGAAGAGCGGCAACGGCCGCGCTACTGGCGCTTCTGGCGCGCGATGCCGCCCAAGGGCCGTATCGGCATCCTGTTCGGCTCGTGGTACACGCGCCCGATCATCGACCTCGCCCTCAAATTTTCCAAGCGCGACAAATTCGACCGCGAGCTCGAACGCATCCGCCATTTCGAGGACATGCTGGTCGACGATGGCGCGCTCATCATCAAGCTGTGGTTCCACCTGTCGAAGAAAGGCCAGTTGAAACGTCTCGAGGAAGACGCCAAGGGCAAGGGCATCAAGGTCGGCCCACTCACCAAGACCTATGCCAAGAGTTACGACCGCTTCGTGAAAGTATCGGAGCGCGCCTTGCGCAAGACCGATGTGTCCCATGCGCCCTGGCACATCATCGAAGCGAGCAACACCCGCTTTCGCGATCTGCGCGTCGGCGAGATCCTCGCCGAGCGCCTGCGCGCGCGCCTGGAGGAAGCGCCGCCCAGCAGTGGGCGCGTCACCGTCAGTTCGCCGGCTTTGCAAAAGACAGGCGAACCGAGCGTGTTGTCGGCCGTGCCGCTCACCAGCAGCGTCGATGACAAGGCCTACCGGCGCGCCATGGAGCAATACAGCGACCAGCTCTACGACCTCGCCTGGAAGGCGCGCGCGCAGGGCGTCAATACCGTGGCGGTCTTCGAAGGCTGGGACGCGGCCGGCAAGGGCGGCGCGATACGGCGCGTGACCCAGGCCATGGACGCGCGCCTGTATCGCGTGATTTCGGTGGCGGCGCCGAGCGACGAAGAGAAAGCCCACCATTACCTGTGGCGCTTCTGGCGTCATGTGCCGCGCCAGGGCTTTCATACCATCTACGACCGCTCGTGGTATGGCCGTGTGCTGGTGGAGAGAATCGAAGGATTCGCGACGGACTTTGCCTGGCAGCGCGCCTACAACGAAATCAATTCATTTGAAGAGCAACTGGTCGACCACGGCACGGTGGTGCTGAAATTCTGGGTGCATATCGACCCCGAAGAGCAGCTGCGCCGTTTTCGTGAGCGCGAACAGACGCCCTGGAAGCAGCACAAGATCACGGCCGAGGACTGGCGCAATCGCGAGCGCTGGGCCGATTACGAACGCGCCGTGACCGACATGGTGGTGCGCACCAGCACCGAGATTGCCCCTTGGACCCTGGTGCCTGGCAACGACAAGCGCGTCGCGCGCATCGAGATCCTGAAAACTTATTGCGAACGCCTGTCCGCCGCCCTCGACTGAGCCCGCCGCCATTGAACCAATGCGCCGCCCGGCGGGACCAATTCACAAGGCGGTGATGCAAACCTTGCGCGTGCTCGCTGAATTCACCTTGGCCACTGGCAGCGCGGCGACACAATCCTTAACCTGGCCCGTGCCTGGATTCACAGGCCGGTAATCGCCTTGTGCTTACTCTATGGAAAATAAGACCGCCGCGACGGCCATGGAATTGACCAACAGCGCATGAAATCGCTACTCGACTTCGTTCCCCTGATAGTGTTCTTTGGCGGATATTACGGTGCCAAGCAATGGCCCGATCTTGCCGAGTCCTTCATCAATACCCTGTTCGATCTGCTGGGACTGGCGGGTCCTTTGCCGGCCGATCAGCTGGACATGGCCTGCGCCACGCAGTTGGCCATGCTCGCGACCTTTGTGCAGGTCGGCCTGCTCATCGCCATGCGCCACAAGGTCGACAAGATCCTGTGGATCACGCTCGTGATCGTGGTGGTCATGAGTATCGCAACCTTGATATTTCACGACCCGGCCATCATCAAGTGGCGCTCGACAGTGCTCGACTGGCTGTTTGGCCTCATCCTGCTCGGCGGCGAGGTGCTGCTCGGCAAGAACTTCATTCGTTCGATGCTGGAGGCGCAGATTGAATTGCCGGACCGCGTGTGGCGGCAGCTGAATTTCAGCTGGATAGCCTACTTCGCGCTGTCGGGCGTACTGAACCTGTTCGTCGCCGCACGCTTCAGCGAGGAGATCTGGGTCAACTTCAACATGTTCGGCGGACCGGCCCTGACCGTGCTGTTCATGCTCGGCCAGGGCTTCTACATGGCGCGCTTCCTGGAAGCGCCCGGCGAACCCCGCTGAGCGCGGCCTTGCGCCGCGCTCAAGGCGTGCGCCTTCCTCAGCTCAGCTCGTAAGCATCGAGCTTCGGCGCCTGCATTTCGGCAAAGAACCGCGTCGGCGTCCACGGCCAGCTGGCCGGTACGCCGTTCTTGTCCAGGTACCAGCTCTTGCAACCGGTGGCCCAGATGGACTTCTTGGCCGCTGCGCCGCGCTCGACTTCAAAACTCGCCGAAGCTTCGGCGCTGACGCTGATCTCGCGGCACTTGCCGGCGCGGATCTGCTCCAGCAACTGCATGATGTAGGCGACCTGCGACTCGGCGATACGAATCAGCGAGAAATTGCCGACCGGACCGTTGGGGCCGTTCAGCATGAAGAAGTTCGGGAACTGCGGAATCGAAATCGACAGGTAGGCGACCGGATGGTCTTCCCACACGTCATCGAGGTTGACGCCGTTGCGACCCAGCACCGTGGTCGGGCGAATGAAGGCATCGGCGCGGAAACCGGTGGCCATCACCAGCACATCCAGTTCATGCAGTACGCCATCGGCGGTGCGCACGCCCTTGGGCTCAATGCGCGTGATGCCCTCGGTCACGAGGCTGGCATTGGGATGCTGAATCGCCTCGTAGAAGTCCGGTGAGAAGATCATGCGCTTGCAGCCGGCACGGTAATTCGGCCGCAGCTTTTCGCGCAATTCCGGATCGCGCACGTTGTTCTCGAGATTGTCGAGAGCGGACTTTTCAATCTCCTTCATCTCAGCCGATTCGGAATCGATGACGGCATTGGCGAAGGCATCGAAGAAGCCGGTGATCTTGGTGATCTCTTCCTTCAGGCGCTCGGGCCGGGTGCGGAAATCGGCCTTGTCCTGCTCGGTGTAGAAGTTGTTCTCAATCTGAATCACCCATTGCGCGGTGCGCTGGAAGAGGTCGAAGTGCGCGACCTTGTCGACCAGTGCCGAGGTGATCTGGATGGCGGTCGAGCCGGTGCCGATCACACCCACCCGTTTACCTTCCAAGGGCACGCGGTGGTCCCAGCGCGCGGTGTGGAAGCAGGCGCCGGCGAAAGTATCGAGGCCGGGAATATCGGCGACCACTGGGTGGTGCAAAACGCCGGTCGCGGCAATCACCACGTCGGCCACGTCTTCGCGGCCCTTGGAGGTCTTAAGATGCCAGCGACCATCGCGGAAGATGCATTCCGGGATCTCTTCGTTGAAGCGCACTTCGTCGGTGACGCCGTACTTGCGCGCGACTTTTTCGAAATACTGGTGAATCTCCGGGCCGGGCGCGAAGGTCTGGCTCCAGTCCGGGTTGGGCTCGAAGGAATAGGTATAGCCATGGGCCGGCACGTCGCAGGCCACGCCGGGATAGGTGTTTTCGCGCCAGGTGCCACCGACGCGGTCGGTCTTTTCGTAGATGACGTAGTCCGTGTAGCCCGCCTCGCGTAGCTTGATGGCGGTCAGAATGCCGGCCATGCCGGCGCCGATGATCACGATACGCGGCTGGCGCGCCGTGGATTGTGCATTACTCATTGTCGTATCCCCCACGCGCCCCCGCCGCGATGGCGGTGGTGCGTGCTTGCGCTGAAAGTGAAAAGACTGCGATCGAAGCCGTAACGGACTGTCGGGCCGAGAGGTTCGCTGGCGTTACGGCCCTACCTTAGCAAATCAGGCCGGTCGACGGCAGACCGCCATGCTCGTGGATTCCCCTTACCCCATCGGTGTACCCGCCCCGTGAATTTGCCTATGCTGAGCCTGCACCGTGGGGACAATGGGCAACAGGCTGGCGGAGGCGACGATGGCGCAGGAATTGGGAACCTTGCAGCAGGTGATCCAGCTGGTCACCAATTTTCTGGTCACCTACGCGTTTCAACTGGCGGGCGCCGTCATCATTCTCATCGCCGGCATGGTGGTCGCCGGCTGGGTGGCGCGCGCGCTACTGCGCGTGCAGGAGCGCCGCCATGTCGACCTCACCCTGCGCCAGTTCATCGCCAGCACCGCGCGCGTGCTGGTCATCGGCATGTTCGTGATCATGGCGCTCAGCAAGCTCGGCATCAGCATCACGCCCTTGATAGCCGCGCTCGGTGGACTCGCGGTCGGCGCGAGCTTCGCGATCCAGGGACCGGTGTCGAACTACGGCGCCGGCATGGTCGTGATCCTGACCCGCATGTTCAAGATTGGCGACACCATCAACGTGCAGGATTGCTCAGGCGTGGTCGCCGATATCAGCCTGTCGTCGACGCGGCTGGTGGCCGAGGACGGCGAAGACATCATCATTCCCAACAAGCACATCGTCGGCGAGGTGCTGCGCAACTCCTACGACAAGCGCCTGGTGGAAGGCCGCATCGGCATCGACCCGGAAGCGGACATTCCTGCCGCCTGCGCGGCCATAGGCGCCGTGGTGCGCGAGCACACGCAAGAGCTCAAGGCGCCGACGCCGCTCATCGGCATCGAAGCCTTCGAAGACGACATGGTGGTGATTGGCTATCGCTACTGGGCGAGTTCACCGCGCTATTTCGAAACCTTGTACGCGGTCAACAACGCCATCCACGCGGCGCTGGAAGCGTTGCACATCCATCTCGCCTCGCGGCGTCTGATTGCCAATAACGACGGCCATTGACGGCTCATTGCGTCAATCGCGACTCAGCCACGGCCGCCTGCCGGCCAGCGGCGTGGCGCGCGTCATGCCTCAGCCTCCGCCATCGCCCGCAAGGTTCGAAAGCCGTGCAAAAAAAAACGGGGCCACGTGGCCCCGTTATGCTGGCGGCTGCGGTCAGAGCCTGGCTCAGGCGTCGACCTTGATCTTCTTCGGCTGGATTTGCGCCTTCTTCGGGATCACCACTTCCAGCACGCCGTTGACGCTGCGCGCCTGGACGTTCTCCGCGTCGGCGCTGTCCGGCAGCGCGAAGCGACGATAGAAGTTGCCATACACGCGCTCGACCCGTCGCGCACCGCCGGCGCGCTCTTCGCTACGCTCCGAGCGACGTTCGCCGCTGATGGTCAACACGCCGTTATCCATGCTGACATCGATGCTGGCCGGGTCGACGCCGGGCACATCGGCGCTGATCACGTAGCGATCCTGCTCTTCATGGATGTCGACTGCCGGCACCCAGTGACTCACGACCGAGGTCGAGTTGTCGTCGGCGCCGAGCGCATTGCCGCCAAACGCGCGATTCATTTCGTCCTGCAGACGGCGGATGGTGGAAAAGGGTTCGTAGATGGTGGTTCGCATGAGACTGGCCTCCGGCTGGATTGCTTTGATGAGGCTTAGATGGGTCGAGCAAAAAACTTTTCAAGCCGCGGCCTGAATTTTTTTTCGCCACGCGCGCGCTTGCGCCACCCGCCCTGCACCGCTGCCTCTGCGCCGCGCTTCAGCTACCATCGCTGCTCTGCCATAGGAGGCCGCTTCGATGACTGCTCTCCCCCACCATGCGCCCATGCAGTTGCTGCGCGAAGACATCGAGCGCGTGGCCAGCGACAGGGACATCTACGAACAATTGCTGACGCTGGATGGCAAGCTCATCGTTGAGCTCGGCTGCGGCGCTGCGGCCAATTCCCGCGCCGTGGCTGCCGCCGGCCACGGTCGCAGAGTTCTCGCCTACGAGGTCGACCGTATCCAGCACGAGCTCAACCTCGCGGCGCCCACGCCTCCCAACGTAAGCTTTCGCTACGGCGGCGCCGAGTCCATCGATTGCGCGGACGCCAGCGTCGACGGGGTGATGATGTTCAAGTCGTTACACCACGTACCCATCGACGCCATGCCACGGGCGCTGCGCGAGATTCACAGAATTCTGAAGCCGGGCGGCTTCCTTTACGTGAGCGAGCCGCTGTTCGCCGGCGACTTCAACCACATCCTGCGCCTGTTCCACAACGAACAGCGCGTGCGTGAAGCGGCGTTCAGCGCCTTGGCAACGGCGGTCTCGGCAGGCTTGTTCGAACTCGGCGCTGAACAGTTCTATCTCGCGCCATCGAGCTTTCGCGACTTTGCCGAGTTCGAGAAGCGCATCATCGGCGTCACCCACACGGCCCATCGTCTGAGCCCTGAAGTGCATGCCGAAGTGCGCGAGCGCTTTGCCGCGCACTGCGGCGCCGATGGCGCACGCTTTCGTATTCCGATGCGGGCGGATGTCTTGATCAAAGCCCGGTAGGTGCGAATGAATTCGCACCTACCAATGTATCGATTCGTCCATCACGCTGCCGCGCGCAAGGCGGCAATGCGCGCTTCCAGCGGCGGATGGGTGGCGAGCAGGCTGCTCAAACCACCGTTGATACCGAAGGCCGCCATGCTGTTCGGCAAGGGCTCGGCCTCGGCGCCGCGCATGAGACGCTCGAGCGCCGCGATCATCTTGGCGCGACCCGCCAGGTGCGCACCGCCGGCGTCGGCGCGGAATTCGCGATAACGGCTGAACCACATCACCACCATCGCCGCCAGGAAGCCCAGCACCGCCTGCGCCACGTAGTAGCCGAGGTAATAACCCATGCCGCGGCGATCACGCCCTTCACCGCGGTCGAGCGCCGCCGCCAGCACATGGGCAAACACCATCACGAAGGTATTCATCACGCCCTGCAGCAGCGCCAGGGTCACCATGTCGCCGTTGGCCACGTGGCTGATCTCATGGCCAAGCACCGCTTCCACTTCGTCCTGCGTCATGTTGCGCAACAGGCCGGTCGAGACCGCGACCAGCGCGGCGTCCTTGTTGGCGCCGGTGGCGAAGGCATTGGGCGTCGGTGATTCGAAAATCGCGACTTCCGGCATGCCGATGCCGGCGTCATGGGCGAGACGCGCGATCGTGCCGACCAGCCACTGCTCGCCGGCGGTGCGCGGCGCATCGATAATCTGCGCGCCCACCGCGCGCGCCGCCATGCTCTTCGACAACAGCAGCGACACCAGTGAGCCGCCCATGCCGAACACCGCCGCCATCACCAGGATGCCGCCGGTGCCGTGACCGGGCTGATTGAGGCCAAGCACATTGAGCACCACCGACAACACCAACAGCACGGCGGCATTGGTGATGACGAAAAGACCGATACGCATCATGGCAGCCAAGTGACTCCTGCAAACAGAAACTCAATGGGAAGTGGGGGCTCGCGCGCGAAATTCAAGCGTCCGCCGCGCGTTGCTGCGGCGCCTTGACCACCCGCGCCGCCGGCAGTCTTACCTCGACCACCGTGCCGCGCTCGGGTTCACTGGCGATATCGACCTGCCAGCCGCAGCGGTCGCTGATGCGCTTGACCAGCGTCAGGCCGATGCCGTGGCCACTGCCGCGCGCCTGCGACACGCGGAAGTAAGGCGTGAAGACCCGCCCGAGATTTTCCTTGCTCATGCCTATGCCACTGTCGCGTATGGTCACGCGATGGGCATCGACGGCGATGATGATCTGGCCGGCATCGGTATAGGCGCAGGCATTGCGCAGCAGGTTGCCGAGCACGATGGCGAGCAGGCGCGGCGCGGCATCGAGTTCGAGCTCAGCGTTTTCATTGAAACGGAAATCGAACTGCTTGGCTTCGTAGATCATGCGACAGCGCGCCAATTCCTGCTGCAGCACCTGGTTGACGCTGACCACTTCCGTCGCAAGCTGCCCCTCATGGTCGCGCGCCAGCAGCAGCAAGGCTTCGGTCAGTTCAACCATGTCCTGCGCGGCCCCGCGAATCTTCTCGACCATGGCGCGCGCGGCGTCGTCCAACGGGCGGACCAGGAGATTATCCGAGGCCATCAGGATCACGGTCAGCGGACTACGCAATTCGTGGCTCGCCTCGCGGGTGAAATTACGCTCGCGCTCGATCAATTGATCGACCCGCCCCATGAGATGGGTAAGCGCGTGGGACAAGGTCTCAATCTCGGTGTCGGCGCCGCTCGTCAGTTGGGTGGTTTCAAATGCGGCGAGATCCGGCGTCTCGACATTGATGTCGCGCACCAGGCGCGCGAGGCGCACCACCGGCGACACCGCCTTGCGCGCGAGACCGTAAGCCACCCACGCCGATGAATAGAGCACCACCAGCATCAGCGCCAGCGGCGCAACGCCAAAGTAAGTCGCCAGCTGCTGGATATTGTTGGCATCGAACACCAGGTACAGGCGCTTGCCGTCGAGTTCGCTGACATGCACCACCGCATCGCCCACCGGTGTCTTGAGGTCGTGAATGCCAAGCGTCAGATTGCTGAACTCGGCGGGTATTTCGGCGGCGTCGGTGTTGAACAGATAGCCGATCAGCGAATTGGTGTTGGGCGCCGGCGTGTCGGCGGTGATGTTGTAGCGCGACCAGAAATAATCGGCCTCGCGCTCCAGCGCCGAGACGATGAGCATTTCGCGAATGGCGAATTCGGCGAGATACACACCCGCCACCGCGGTCGCGCTGATCAGCGCTATCTGCAACAGGAACGCGCGCAGCAGACGCGCGTTCAGGCGCAGTCGCCGTTCAATCATCGGCGGCAAGGCGGAAGCCGGCGCTGTGCAAGGTATGAATCAAGGCCCGCGGAAAGGGTTTGTCGACGACTTTGCGCAGGTTGTACATGTGGCTGCGCAAGGCGTCGCTGTCGGGCGGCAGGTCGCCCCAGATGGCGCGTTCGATGGCGCGCCGGTCGACCACCGCCGGCGACTCCTGCATGAGCAACTTCAGAATCTTGAGGCCGATGGGCGTCAGCACCAGGTCCTGGCCACCACGGCTGACCTTCATGCTGCGCGTGTCATAGGTCAGATCGGCAATCGACAGTACGTCGCCCTGCGCGCCACCGCGGCTGCGCCTGAGCAGCGAACGCAGCCGCGCTTCGAGCTCCGCGAGGTCGAAGGGCTTGATCAGGTAATCGTCGGCGCCGCTGTCGAAGCCGGCGAGTTTGTCAGCCAGCGTGTCGCGCGCCGTCAGCATCAGCACCGGTGCGGCGAGACGCGCCTCGTCGCGCAGTCGGCGACACAGCTCGAGGCCGTCCATGCCCGGCAGCATGATGTCCAGCACGACCACGTCGTAGCGGTTTTCCAGGCCGAGGCGCAAACCGTCGCGGCCATCGACCGCGTAATCGACGCTGCAGCCACGCGCTTCCAGGTAGTCGAACACCATCTCGGCGATATCGCGATGATCTTCGACCAGCAGGATGGCGGCGTTGATGGGATTGTTCACCGGATGGGATCTCTGGGTTGAGCGCGCGACGCTCAGCCCTTATACACCGCGACCACGTGCGCGCCAACGCACGCTCACGCGATGAAACGCGCCAGCAGCGCGGTGGCGATGACGGTCGCTGTGAGGGTTGAGACCACAATGGTCTTGGCGACCGTGTCCTGGCGGATGTCGTACTGGCTGGCGAAGATGAAGGTGTTGATGCCGGCCGGCATGGCCGCCATCAGCACCGCGGTCGCGAGCCACAGTGGCTCGATGCCGAGCGCCGTGCCGAGCCCCCACACCAGCAGCGGGCTGAGCACATTCTTCATGGCCACCAGCACCAGCGCGTCACGCCAGCCGCCGCCGAGGTGATATTGGGCAAGGCTCACGCCGAGCGCCACCAGTGCACAGCCCGGTCCCGCCGCACCGAGCAGTTCCAGCATGCGTGCGGCAACCGGCGGCACCGTGAGCTGCGCACGATTGACCACGAAGCCCAGCGCCAGCGCCACGATCACGGGGTTCAATGCCAGGCGCCCGGCGGCGCGCAGGTAAAACATCGGTTGCCCGGCGCGTTCGTGACCGTAGATCTCGAGGGCATAGGTCGCGAGTGGGAACAGCAGCGTACTCTGCGTCGCCATCAGGATGAACAGCGGCAGGTGGCCGCGTTCGCCAAACGCCGCGTGCATGAGCGGAAAGCCGAGCAGCACGATATTGGCGTAGCAGGCGCTCATGCCGGCCATGCCCGCTTCACGCCGCCCCCAACCGAGGGCGGACTGTGAGACACGCCAGGCCAGCCAGAACACCGCGAACGACGGCAGGTAAAACGCCGCGAGATAGTCCCACGGCACTGCGCTCGGCAGTTCCGCGGAGGCCAGGCCGCGAAACAGCATGGCGGGAATGGCGAGGTGAAACATGAAGCGCGTAAGAGCGGCGCCGGTGTCGCGATTGAAGATGCCGGCGCGCGCCATGCCGAAGCCGAGCGCGACCGTGCCGAACACCGGCACCACCACCGCCGCCACCGCGTTCACCGTGGCGGGCCGCGCTCGATGGCGGCGAGCGTGGCCGCGAACGTCCCCGGCGCCTCATCCACCCAGTCACAGAACCACGTGGCGCCGGCCGCCGCGAAGGCCGCGGTCACGGCGTGCGCCTGCGCCGCCGGCAGCCCGCATACGCGACCACTGGCCGCGACATCGAACACTGTCTCGCTGCTGCGCAAGGCCTGGATTTCTGTCGTGAGTGCGCCGATGTCGGCGGGCGACAGCCACCACTCGCGCCAGTCCAGCGCCGTCACCGGCGCGCCGTCGAGTATGCTTTGCGGCACGCACACCGGGAAGATGCCGTCCCAGCGCGCCGCGCGGCGCACGCCAGCGCGCGCCGGCAAGGACGCCGCCACCCATATCGGCATGCGCGGCTGCTGGGTCGCGCGCGGCGCGAGCTGCGCGTCCTGCAAGTGATAATGCGGGCCACGGTGATTGACGCGCTCGCCGCGCACCAGTGCGTCGAACAGTGCGAGGCCTTCATCGAGTCGCGCAGCGCGCGTGCGTGCGCTGCCGTCCTCGCCAAAGGCTTCGAATTCCACCCCTGCCGGTTCGCCGAGACCGACGCCAAAGGTCATGCGTCCACCGCTCAAACGGTCGAGGGTCGCCATTTCCTTGGCGACCTTCCACGGCCGCCGTCTCGCCAGCGGCGTGATCATGGCGCCGAGTCGCAGACGCGTCGTGGCCTGCGCCAGGGCCCCCAGCATCACCGTTGCATCGACGATTTCGATGCGGCCTTCGGGCTCAAGCGCGAGGTGGTCCCAGATGAAGAAGCCGTCATAGCCGGCGCGTTCGGCGGCGACCGCGAGCTCGACCAGCCTTGCGGGCTCCCCGTAGTCGTTGAAGGTCGGCGCGTAGACGGCGTATTGCATGGACCTCGGTACTCAATCTGGATGCTGTTGAATCAAATCGCGGACATAAAAAACCCGGCGAGGGCTCATCGCCCGCGCCGGGTCGGAAGGTAAACGCGACGGCCTCAGCCGGCGTTGGCCGCCACCCGCGACAGGTTGGACGGCTTGATTTTGTCAGTGAAGTTCGGCCACACCTTTTCCGTCAGCAACTCGAGACTGCGCATGCACTGGTTATGCGGCATGTGGTTGTAGATGAACATCCAGAAGTAATCGACCGGCAACGCCTTCAAGAGCACTTCGAGCTTGCGGTTGACGGTGTCCGGGCTGCCCCAGATGACAAGACCGCGATCCGACAGTGATTCGAAGGTCGCCGGCAGATCGAACGGCCCTTCGCCGGGACCGGCGATGGCGGCATTGAAGCCGAAAGGCACGAAAAAGTTGTTCCAGATGAAGCTGCCGGCCTCGCGTGCAATCGCCTCGGCTTCAGCGTCGGTATCGGCGACGATGATCTCGCGACTCATGGCCATGCCCTGGCCGAACTTGTAGTTCTTGCCCGCTGCGTTGGCCGCTTCCATGCCGGCGCGGAAATGCTCTTTGACGACGTCCATGTGGGTCATGATGGTGACCGGCACGATGCCGCGCTCCATGCCCCAGCGAATCGAGCGCTCGGAGGTCGCGAACGGCATGAACAAGTCCGGGATCTGCTTGTTGTAGGTCGGCGGCGCGATGCCAATCTCTTCAATGTAGCCGTCCTTGTTGCAGCCGGCGCCGTAGTTCCACGCGACTTCCGCCGCGGCCCACTTGATGTCCTTGGTCGGCACCTGCCAGTGCTTGCCCTGGAAGCTGAAGGTGTCGTTCTGCCAGGCCTTCATGATGAGGTCGAAGTTTTCTTCGAACAGCGAACGCTTGAGTTCTTCGTAGTCTTCGCCGCCGGCGGGCTCCGAGAGGCCGACCTGCTGGCCGAGCACGTTCACCCAGCGCGGCTGGTAGCCACGGGCAAAGCCGGCGAACACGCGGCCGTTCAACATCTGCGACACCATCGCGATGTTTTCAGCGAGATTGATCGGGTTCTGCGACGGCAGCACGTTGCCGAGCTGGCCGAATTTCATGTTGCGCGTCTGCATGCCGAAGTAGAGATCGAGGATGACCGGGTTGGTCGAGACCTCTTCGCCTTCGATATGGAAATGATGTTCCGTGAAGCCGGTGCCGTAGTAGCCATGCTGGTCCATGTATTGAACATGGTCCGTGATTTCCTTCAGCATCATCTGGTACAGGTCGGTGCGCTTGCCGGCCATGCCCTGCTTGATGTCCGCAATACGCCCGACCGACGGCAGGTAAAATGCACCTACTTCCATAAAATTTCTCCCCACGTAAAAAGAGCACGATGACCGCGGCGCCATTGGCGTTGGGCGCGGGCGCGGATGTCGGGCAGGTTACTACGCGTGGCGGCGAGGCGTCCACCGCCCAACCTCGCCTGCAATCAGTGCGCTAGCGTGCGCCGCGGCTCACGCCGGGGCGGCCGCGATGGCCTCGATTTCATAGCGCCATTCGGGCTTCAGCAGGCCCTTGATGAGGATCGCGGTGGAGGCTGGCCGCGCCTCGCCAAGATGCCGTGCACGGGCGGCCGCGAACGCCCCGTAGTCGTCGGCGTCGACCAGGTAAGCGGTTATTTTGACGATGTTTTGCGCGCTCATGCCGGCCCCTTGCACACACGCCATGACATTCGCCCAGGCCTGCTCGGCCTGGCCTTCCAGCGTGTCCGGCAGGCTGCCGTCCTGGCGTATGCCGACCTGGCCGGCAATATAGAGGATGCGCGCGTTGGGTGGGATCACCACCGCGTGGTGATAGGCGTTGTTGAATGGCGTGACGATGCCGGGCGGATTGAATTTTTCCAACATGACAGACTCTCCTCGGACGACCAGGAACCAGCGGTGTTCACGCCGCGCGCGCACCGCCCACACTTTTGCGTAATGCCCCCGCCTCGCGACCTTCTAGTGAGCACTCGGGCAGTTGGTTATAGTGTCGGCGAATCCAGCAACAGCGCAATCCAACATGTCGACCACAGCCATACGCACCGCGCACAACCTCGTGACGCGTGAACCCTATTACCAACCCGTGGGCAACGAGATTGCAGTATTCGCGGCGGCCTATCACAACCAGTTGCCGGTGCTGCTCAAGGGCCCTACCGGCTGCGGCAAGACGCGCTTCATCGAATACATGGCCTGGTATCTCAAGCGGCCGATGGTGACGGTCGCCTGTCATGACGATTTGACCGCGTCCGATCTCATCGGGCGTTACCTCGTCAAAGGCGGCGAGACGGTGTGGGTCGACGGGCCGCTGACCGGCGCCGTGCGCCACGGCAGCATCTGCTATCTCGACGAAGTAGTGGAAGCACGCAAGGACACCTCGGTGGTCATCCATCCGCTGTGCGACGACCGTCGCCTGCTGCCGATAGAGAAGCTCGGCGAGGTGCTGACCGCGCCGCCGGAATTCTGTCTGGCCATTTCCTACAACCCGGGCTACCAGAGCGTGTTGAAGGACCTCAAGCAGAGCACCCGCCAGCGCTTCGTGGCGCTGGAATTCAACTATCCGAACGCCGAACTCGAACAGACCATCATCGAGAAGGAATCAGGCGTGGATGCCGCCATCGCTCGCCAGTTGGTGAAATTCGGTCACATGACGCGCAACTTGAAGGGCAGCGGTCTCGACGAAGGCGCCAGCACGCGCCTGCTGGTCAACGCCGGCAAGCTCATGGCCAGCGACGTGTCGCCGGTGGTGGCGACCGACGCCGCCATCGCCCAGGCCCTCACCGACGACGATGACATGTTGAAGGCGATACACGAACTCAGCCGTTCGATTTTCTGATCTGTCACTCATGAGTGACGAATCGCGCCAGAACATTCTCAACCGCCTGCGGATCCAGAAAGACCTGGAAAAATTCACCGCAGGCGCGCTTGCCCGTCATCCCAATCTCGAGGAATTGATTGCCGCCATCGCCGCGCTGGAGCGCGACGAACAGGACCAGATCTACCGCAGCGCAGAACTGGTGGCGCGCACCAACAACGAACTCGCCGCGCAGTTCATCGCCAAGGCGCCCGCCGCGTTTCACGCCATGGGCGGCGACGGCGTGCAGGAATGGCTGGACGGCGCCATCCAGGTCTTCGACCACCGCGGCCTGGGCTTCGCGGTCGACTTTCTGGAAGACATCGATTCCTTCGCCGAAGCCTACGCCGGCCGCCATGCGCAGTGCATGTTCGACCAGGCCAGCGTGTTCCTGCGCCACTTCGTGCGCGGCTTGGGCGGACGTGAACTGCGCATCGCCACCGATGAAGACACCTATACCGACACCGAAGGCCTGTACCTGCCGGCGAGCTTCAATGTGTTTCCCGATGCCGAGCAGAATTTCACGCTCTACAAGCTGACCGCCGTGCACCTGTGGGCGCAGACCTGGTACGGCACCTGGCGTTACCAGGTGCTGGAAAAGCTCATGCGACATTTCGACACCGACAAGGTGCTGCCGATTTTCAATCGCCTGGAATGCATACGCCTCGATGCCTGCCTGGCGCGCGAGCTGCCGGGCGTGGCGCGCGAGATGGCGGTGTTCGGCTGTCATGACGAAGAAGAAGAGCAGCTGTGGGCACAGTGGCGCGAGGCCGCGCCGATGCTGGCGAGCGCCGCCGCCACCGCCGAAGATTCGCTGGCCCTGATTCCGGCCCTGCTCGGCTCGCCGCTGCCGCCGCTCAAGCTCTACCAGGGCGAGATGTTCGCCGGCAAGGTGCGCCAGGCGATGTTCGCGCGCATCGAGCGTGAGAAGTCGGCCTTCCAGCGCGCCATGGAAGACATGCGCAACGAAGGCGACGGACCGGAAGGCGCCGGCGCCGATGCCGCGCAGAAGCAGATGGTCGACATGCAGCCGACCGACAACGAGGACGGCTCGGAAGCGAACTTGAGCATGCAGGTCAGCATGGACGGCAAGCTGCAGCAACTGCCTGAGCATCTGAAAGACCTGGTCGGTTCCATCCTGCAGGACTTCGGCGAGATCCCCGACGAACACATGGAACGCATGGATCTCGGCGAATACAGCGACGACCTGCTGCCGCAGAACGGCGACAACGACGCCGACGGCAATGCGGATCTGTCGGCCGAAGGCTCGTTCAGCTATCGCGAGTGGGACTGCGTACGCAACCGCTTCCGTGAGGGCTTTTGCACGCTGCGCGAATTGACCGTGCCGCCGGGCGATGAGCGCTTCGTCGAGGAGACGCTGGAAAAACACCGTGGCTTGATGAAATCGATCAAGAAGACCTTCGAAGCGGTGCTCGGCGAATCGAAATTGCAGCGCCGCCAGTCCGACGGTGATGACATCGATCTCGATGCCGTCATCGAAGCCTACGCCGACGTCGCCAACGGTCGCGAGATGAGCGAGTACCTCTATACCCGCTATCGCAACCAGGAACGCAATATCGCCGTGATGTTCATGGTCGACATGAGCGGCTCGACCCTGGGCTGGGTGAACGACGCCGAGCGCGAATCACTGGTGCTGCTGTGCGAGGCGCTCGAACTGCTCGGCGACCGCTATGCCATCTACGGTTTCTCGGGGCGCACCAACAAGCGCTGTGAGGTGTACAAGATCAAGGAATTCGACGAATCCTACAATCTCGAAGTGCGCCAGCGCATCAGCGGCATCCGGCCCAAGGCCTATACCCGCATGGGCGTCGCCATCCGCCACCTCGGCCATCTGCTGCACGAGACGCGCGCGCGCACCAAGCTTCTGATCACCTTGTCCGACGGCCGTCCGGAAGACTACGGCGGCTACAAAGGCAAGTACGGCATCGAAGACACCCGCCACGCGCTGCTCGAAACGCGCCAGGGTGGCATCCATTCGTTCTGCATCACCATCGACAATGAGGCGCAGGAATACCTGCCGCACATGTACGGCCCGGCCAACTACGCGGTCATCGATGAAGTGCAGAAGCTGCCGTACAAGGTCGCGGATATCTATCGGCGGCTGACGACCTGATGGCGCTCAATAGTGCGGCGGGCGTTCGTCAAGGGGATTGACGCTGTCCTGCTGCTCCGAGCGCCACGCTTCGAGCTGGCGCTGATACACCGACAGCTGCGCCCGCAGTTGCTCGATGTCGCGCTGCTGGCGATAGACGATATCGCTCAATTCCTGATTGGCGTTTTCAAGATAGGCAATCTTGAGTTCGATGCGTTCGAGCGCGTTGTCGCTCATGGGTTTTACTCGCGGTGGTCTCAGTTAAAGTGTAACGCTGACAAGGAAGCGTTTCGGGTTCCGCGTTCGCATGGCAAGTGCGAACTTATTCGCCCGTTGGAAGCGCACGAAACGTGTCCAATGCTGGCTCCAATGTGAGACTGAAGTCTGACCCACAGCAGAGAGCTCTTCATTGTGGGTCAGCCTTCAGGCTGACATTCGGCCAGGCGTTCAAGGCGCGCCGTCCTTATCCTCGTACTAATGAATGCGCACCCGTGAGGACAATATGATGCAGAGAGATTTGCGATGACCCAACGTGTACTGCTGTCCTGGAGCTCCGGCAAGGACAGTGCCTGGGCCCTCCATCGCCTGCTCCAGCACGCCGATGTCGAAGTGGTGGGCCTGCTCACCACCTTCAACCAGGCCGCCGAACGTGTGGCCATGCATGCCGTGCGACAGGTACTCGTCGAAGCGCAGGCCGCGGCCGTCGGCGTGCCGCTGTGGCCGGTGGCCCTGCCGTGGCCGTGCAGCAACGAGCAATACGCCGCCATCATGGCCGAGCTCGTCGCCACCGCACAGGCCGCCGGCATCACGCACATGGCTTTCGGCGACCTGTTTCTCGAAGACATTCGCGCCTATCGCGAAACGCAGCTCGCCGGCACCGGCATCACGCCGCTGTTTCCCTTGTGGGGCCGCCGTGAGGATACGCCGGCGCTGGCCCGCGAGATGCTGGCGGGCGGTGTGCGGGCGGTGCTGACCTGCGTCGACCCGGCGCAACTGCCGGCGCCATTCTGCGGCCGCGAGTACGACGCGCGCCTGCTCGACGAGTTGCCCACCGACGTCGATCCCTGCGGCGAGAACGGCGAGTTTCATACTTTCTGCCATGCCGGCCCGATGTTCAGCCAGCCCATCGCCATCGCGGTCGGCGCAAGTCTTGAACGCGACGGCTTCTGCTTTACCGATGTGATGCCGCGCTGAGCGCTGGCGGCGCCTAGCGGCGCCAGTTTTCGACCGTGTTCTCGAGCACACCGATGGGCGGGATCTCGATACGCACTTTGTCACCTGCTTTCAGAAAGCGCGGCGGATCAAAACCGGCGCCGACGCCAGCCGGCGTGCCGGTGGCGATCACATCCCCCGGGTAAAGCGTGATGCCGGCCGAGATGGTGGCGATGAGTTCCGGCACCGAGAACATCATGAGATGGGTGTTGCCGTCCTGGCGCAGTTCATCATTGACCCACAGGCGGATGGGCGTGTCAGCGAGATTCAGCAGGTCGCGCGTGACGGCTATCGGCCCCATCGGACAGAAGCTGTCCTGCGACTTGCCGAGCAGCCACTGCTTGTGCGCCTTCTGCACGTCGCGCGCGGTGACATCGTTGATGATGGTGTAGCCCCACACGTGGTCCATGGCGTCGCCGACGCTTATGGCGCGCCCTTTGCGGCCGATGATGACGGCGAGTTCCGCTTCGTAATCGAGCTGCTGGGTAATGCGCTTGTCGTGCAGGATGGAGGCGCCCGGCCCGACCACGCAGTCCGGGAACTTGGAAAACACGATGGGCGCGTCGGGCGGTGTGGCGCCGCCACCGGTGGTATCGAAGCCCTGCGCGGCGATCTCCTTGACGTGCTCGTGGTAGTTCTTGCCGATGCAGATGATGTTGCGCCGGGGCCGCGGTATCGGCGCCAAGAGTTCGACCGAGCCGATGCGATGGGGATGGTCGACCGAGCGCAGCGGCAGCAGAGCCTGATCTGCTTCAAGCACCGCGAGCAGGCCTTTTTCAGCCCGCGCCGGCGGCAAATCGAAGGGCGTGATGGACGAACCGTCCTGGGACAACACACCGATTTCGATGCGTTGCAGCGTGCGATAGGTGGCGATACGCATGGCGGTCTGCTAACGGTCCTTATGCCGTCACGGCGGCGCCGCACGGTGCTTCGAGACTAGGGAGCACCCCAGTGACTGTCAAGCCGACGCCGGCGTCGGCGCTGATAAAGAAGCTCCGATTAAGCATAGCGAGCGCGCGACGCCGCGCCCGAGCAGCGCAGTCGCATGATGAGAGCTTCCTTAAAGCTGTTTCAAACAGTGGCCGATATGCCCCGTCATATGGAGACAGCCGCCAAGAACCGGTCCGAGGACTGGAAAGACAAGTACTTCAAAGCGCTCAACGAGCTCGATGACCAGGAGCGCCTGCGCGCCGAGAAGGTCACGCGCGTGAGCCGCGACCTGCTGGCGGTGCTGCAGCACTTCCGCGGCAGCGATGCGGGCTTCGACAAAGACCTGGAGCAACTGCAGAAAGGCGAAAAACTGGCCGAAGACGCGCAGCAGTCACGCCTGCGCAGCCTGGTCGTGAGCCTCGCGCGCATGGCGCCGCCGGTGGCGCGCGACAGCACCGCGTCCGCCACCAGGCCGGCAGCGACGGCCGTGCCAGTACCTTTGGCGCAGGACAGCGTCGCGCCGCTGCGCGAACTGGTCGGCCTGCTCAAAGTACCGAACCGGCTGCGCCCGGTCATCGAGGATCTCACGCGGCGGCTGGGCGCGAGCGCCAATGCCGACCTGCCCTTGATCGGCGCCATTGCCGAACAACTGTCGGTCATCCTCGGCGAAGCCGGCGAAGACCGCACGCTTGCCGCACGTGACGTGCTGCAGGCCCTGATCGATCATCTGTCGCTGCCCAGCGCCGCGCAGGCGCGCCTCGGCGCCATTACTCCGCAATTGCAGAACGCCACCGATTCGGCGGCGGTCAAGGCCATCGCCAAGGATCTTGCCGATTTCGTCGTCGACTACGTCGCCGGGCTGCACACCGAAGTGTCGGGCCTCAACAGCTTCCTGGTGGTGATCAAAGCGCGCCTTGGCGAAGTGTCCGGATTTGTCGATCTGGAAAAGACCGAGCGCAAGGTCGCGAGCAGCGCGCGCGACGATCTGAACAAGTCCATGCAGCTCAGCCTCGACACCATACGCGGCCGCGTCAACACCACTGACGATCTGAAGCAGTTGAAGGACGACATCCAGCGCCAGATCGGCATCATCGACGGTAATCTCAATGCCTTCATGAAGTCCGAGGGCGCGCGTTCCGAACGCGTCGACGAACAGCATGGCGTGCTGGCCAAGCAGCTCGAAGAGCTCAATCGCGAGACCGACAGGCTGCGCAAGCAGCTCGTCGAAGCCCAGGACCAGGCGCTGCACGACACGCTCACCGGGCTGCCCAATCGCCTCGCCTACAACGAGCGCATGCACATGGAGCACGCGCGCTGGGAACGCAGTGGCCAGCACCTGTCGCTGGTGGTGCTGGACATCGATCGCTTCAAGTCCATCAACGACACTTTCGGCCACCAGGCCGGTGACCGCGTGCTGAAATACCTCGCCCGCGAACTGTCCAGCCAGATTCGCGCGCAGGATTTCTTCGGACGCTTCGGCGGCGAGGAGTTCGTGCTCATCCTGCCCGACACCAACCGCGCCGGCGCGCTCAAACTGGCGGACAGCTTGAGGCGCCACATCGAATCCTGTCGCTTCAAGTTCAAGGATCAGCCGGTGGCGGTCACTATCTCCTGCGGTGTCGCCGAATTCACGCCCAAGGAAACGCCCATGCACGCCTTTGAGCGGGCCGACACCTGCCTCTACGCCGCCAAGAACAACGGCCGCAACCGTTGCGAGGTATCGGCGGGATGAGCAATCCCGCGTCGCGACTGCGCGCCCCGCGCACCTCGCTGGACGCCTTGCCGATACCCGCCTGGCAAGTGCATGCCGATGGCCGCGGCGTCGAATTCAATCTCGCGGTCGTGCTGTTCACCGGCCGCGAAGCCAGCCACCTCCTGGATCATGGCTGGCACGCGGCACTGCATCCCGAGGAGCGCGACCAGTGGCTGGCGCGCGTGCGCGAAGCTTGTCATACCGGCGCCGCCGTCGATTTACGCATGCGCCACGCCGACGGCGAATTCCGCTGGCTGCGCGTCAATGTCAGCAATGCCGAGCACGCGTGCCTGACCTTGTGCGCGACTGATGTCACCGATCTCATCGAGGCTGAGCAGCAGGCCGGCCACGAGCTGGCGCTGCAGCGCCAGATATTCGACCAGATCCCCGCCTTCATCGTGGTCAAGGACGCCGACAACAACGTGCTGCGCTGTAACCGCCGCGCCAATACCTATTTCCGTGGCTCGGAGTCGAGCATGGAAGGCCACAACACCTACGCATTGTTTCCGGCGGAAGTGGCGCAAGCCTGGCACCGCCAGGACCGCGAGGTGCTGGCGAGCGGCGAGCCCATGCTGGGGCTGGTGGAAGAACTGAACGTGCAGGGCCGCAGCCGCTGGCACCGCATGGACAAAGTGCCTTTCACGCGCGGCAGCGACGGCGCAAGCCTGTGCCTGGTGCTGGGGGTCGAGATCAGCGACACCAAGATGCTCGAAGGGCGGTTGCGTGAACAGCTCGAAGACGGTGACGCGCTGGTGCGCGTGCTGCGTCAACGCGAGTACGAGCAGAATCTCATTCTCGACAATATCCCGGTCGTGATCCTGTACAAGGACACCGACAACCGCATCCTGCGCTGCAATCGCTACGCCGCGGAACTCCTCGGCAGCACCCAGGCGGAAATCGAAGGCCGCCACGTGAGCATGATCTTGCCCGCGGAAGCCGCGGCCCTGTATCTGCACGACCTCGATGTGCTGCGCTCGCACCAGGCGCTCACCAACGTCGTCGAAGCCGTCACCACGCGGCGCGGCGAACAGCGCTGGCTGCGTTTGCACCATCTGCCGTGCTTCGATGCAACCGGCGCGCTGACGCGCATCATGGTGGTCGGCGAAGACATCACCCAGGCCCGCGAGCTCGAGGACGAACAGCAGCGACGCGTGCAGCAGGCCGAAGCGCTGGTGGCCGAGCTCGAAAAGCGCAATGCCGAGCAACACTTGATTCTCGACCACGTGCCGGCCCGCATCGTCTACAAGGACACCCACAACCGCGTGCTGCGCGCCAGCCGCTTCGCAGCCGAGATGCTCGGCCTGACGCTCGACGAATTTGAAGGCAAGGATCTCAAGGACGTCTACGGCGAGCTCGCCGCGTCGTTCCATGCCGACGACCTGACGGTCATCCGCACGCGCCAACCGCTCTACAACCTGCTTGAGCGGCATGTATTCATGGGCCGCGAGCATTGGGTGCGCACCGAGAAATTTCCGCTGTTCGACGCCGATGGCGAAGTCAACGGCATCATCGTGCTGTCGCACGACATCACCGCCGAGAAGCAGGCCGAGGAAGAGCTGCGTCGCCAGCGCACCGAACTGCAGTTGATCCTCGATCACTCACCGGCCGCGATCGTGACGCGTGATGGGGACGGCAACATCTTGCGCGTCAACCGCGCCTGCGCCGAACGCATGGGTCGGCCGGAGTCCGAGCTGGTGGGGCGCAATCTGCGCGAACTGTTCGGTGACGCCGCCGAGGAATGGATAGCCGAAGGTCGCGAAGTGATGCGCAGCGGCCGTTCACTGCGCAAATGGAATGTGCAGTACTCGCACCTGGCCGACAACTCCTACTGGCATTCGGAGATCGTGCCGTTCTACGACGAGCGCGGTATCGCGGCCGGCGTGATGGCCATGAGCCACGACATGACCGAGCAGAAGCTGATTGAAGATGCCCTGCGTCGCCAGAAGGAAGAGATGACCATCATCCTTGACCATGTGCCGAGCATGATCATCGTCAAGGATGCCGAGAACAATCTGATGCGCGTCAATCGCGCCGTGGCCGAGCGTTTCGGGCGACGCGTCGAGGACTTGATAGGCTCGCCGTCAGAGGACTTGTTTCCCGACCCGGAAGGGCGCTTCTGGCAGGAAGACCTCAACGTGATGCGCAGCCGGCGGCCGCGCTTCGACCTGAAATGCCAGATAGGGCTGGCCGGCGCCGCGCCGCGCTGGCTGCGCTATCACAAGGTGCCCTACTTCGACAGCAGCGGCCAGGCGGTGGGGGTGGTCGTGATTGCCGACGACATCAGCGCCGACATCGATGCCCAGCAGGCGCTGGAAGCGGCCTTGTCACAGGCGCGACATCATGAACACGAACTCGACACGCTGTTTGACAGCCTGCCAATCTGCGTGATCTTCAAAGACTGCGACAATCGCATCCTGCGCGCCAACCGATTCGCCGCGGAATTCTTTCGCGTGCCGCAGGCCGATCTGGTCGGGTGTGACGTTAGCGAGTTGGTGCTTGGCCAGGGAATCGACTACCGCCGCACCGACGACGAGGTGCTCCGCAGCGGCATACCGATGCTCAACATGATCCACGACCTGCCACTCGCCGATGGACGTCGTGCCCAGGTGCGGTCGCACAAGATGCGCTATCACGACGCCGACGGCCGCGTGCTCGGCCTCTTGGTCGCGTTCCAGGAACTCGACGCGTCCTCGTGATGCCGACGCGTCGCGCTGCTCAGGCCATGGTGCCGGCGATGTAGTGCGTCATCTGTTCGATGACGAATTCCTGCTCGGCAATGATCGATTTGACCAGGTCGCCTATCGAGATGATGCCCAGCACCTGGCCGTGTTCAAGCACCGGCAGATGACGCACCTTGTGCGCCGTCATGAGCGCCATGCATTCATGCACCGTGTGACGGGGTGACACCGAGAGCACCTGGCGCGACATGATGTCGGTCACCGGCGTGTAGCGCGAAGCCCGCCCTTCGAGCGCAATCTTGCGCGCGTAGTCGCGCTCGCTCAGGATGCCGACCACCGACTCGCCGTCGAGTATCAGCAATGCGCCGATGTCCTTGTGCGCCATCATGCGCAGCGCCTCGAACACCGTCGAGTCGACCTGCACCGACCACACCTGCCGCCCCTTGCCATCCAACAACTGGCTAACCGTCAGCATAGTCATCTCCCCGCGTTTGATGGGTGCTTGGTATCATCAACTCTAGTACACGAGCGGCGGAGCGCCACCTGCGGGGCGGGCCACGCGGCGCGGCCGCCCGCCCTGCGCATTTTGTTGGGGAGATTTCACATGAACGACGTGGTTACGAGCGACCGCGATGGCGCGGTGCTGCGCATCACCATCAATCGACCGGAACGGCGTAACGCCTTGAACGAAGAGGTATGCGCCGGCATCGCGGCAGCCATCGACGAGGCCGAGGCGACAGCGGGCGTGCGGGTGGTGGTGCTGACCGGCAGCGGCGACAAGGTGTTCTGCGCCGGCGGTGACTTGAAGCCCGGCGCCGACGGCACGCCGTTTGTCATCGACCCGGCCAATCCGCGCCACTACGTCATTCAACTGTTCCGGCGCCTGGAGCGCTGCGGCCTGCCGGTGATCGCGCGGGTCAATGGCCATGCCCTGGCCGGCGGTCTCGGCCTGGTGTGCGCCTGCGACATGGCGGTCAGCACCGATACCGCGCAGTTCGGCGTGCCGGAATCACGGCTCGGCCTGTTCCCGATGATGATTCTGTCCTACATGATGCGCATCATCCCGCGCCGCAAGCTTTACGAGATTGCCACCACCGGCGAGTCGTTCCCGGCCGCCGAGGCACTGGCCATGGACATCGTCAACTACGTGGTGCCGGCCGCCGAGCTCGACAACAAGCTCGACTGGCTGATTGCGCGCATCGCCGACAAATCCCCGACCGCCATCAAGCTCGGCAAGCAGGCGTTCCGCGCCATCGAAGACATGCCGCTCGACAAGGCGTTCGAATACACCCAGCTGATGCTGCCGATCATGGCCATGACCGAAGACGCCAAGGAAGGCTTCGCCGCCTTCAACGAAAAGCGTGCACCGCAGTGGCCGGGCAAGTGAGCGGCGTAAGCACCAAGCCAGTGGTGCGCGTCGGCTGCGGCGCGGGCTTCTGGGGCGACAGCGCGGCCGGCCCGGCGCAACTGGTGCGCCACGGCGCGCTCGATTACCTCGTCATGGACTATCTGGCCGAGATCACGATGTCGATCCTGGCGCGAATGAAGGCCGGCGACGCCGACGCCGGCTATGCGACGGACTTCGTGTCGGCGGTGATGAAACCCTTGCTGGCCGACATCGCGCGGCAAGGCATGAAGGTCGTGACCAATGCGGGCGGCGTCAATCCGCTCGCGTGCAAGGCGGCGTTGGAAAAAGTGGCGGCGGACGCCGGCATCAAGCTCCGCGTTGCGGCGGTGCTCGGCGACGACCTCGCCGCCGACCTCGATGCGCTGCGCGCGGCGGGCATAGTCGAAATGGACAGCGGCGCGCCCTTGCCGGCAAAGCTTGCCAGCATCAATGCCTATCTCGGCGCGACGCCCATCGCCGCCGCGCTGGCGGCCGGCGCCGATGTCGTCATCACCGGCCGCTGTGTCGACAGCGCGCTGGTGCTGGGGCCGCTCATGCATGAATTCGGCTGGCAGGCGCATGATTACGACCTGCTCGCGGCCGGCTCGCTGGCCGGGCACATCATCGAATGCGGCACGCAGTGCACGGGCGGCCTGTTCACCGACTGGGAGCAGGTGCCGGGCTGGGACGACATGGGTTTCCCCATCGCCGAGTGCCGTGCCGACGGCAGCTTCGTCGTCAGCAAGCCCGAGGGCACCGGCGGTCTCATCAACCGCGCCACCATCGCCGAGCAGATCATTTACGAAATCGGCGACCCGGCCCATTACATGCTGCCGGACGTGTGCTGCGATTTTTCCCACATCGAAGTCTGCGAAGTCGCCCGTGATCGGGTTGAAGTACGCGGCGCGCGCGGTCATGCACCGAGCGACAGCTACAAGGTCTCGGCGACCTATGCGGACGGCTATCGCGCCACCGCCACCATGATGATTGGCGGTGCGGACGCCGCGCGCAAAGGCCAGCGCGTGGCCGATGCCATCCTCACCCGCACACGCCGCATGTTTGGCGAGCGCGGTCTTGCCGACTACCGCGAGGTGTCGGTGGAGTTGCTCGGCGCTGAAAGCACTTATGGACCCCACGCGCGCGGCGGCGCGACCCGCGAAGTGGTGGTCAAGATAGGCGTCGCCCATGCGGATAAAAAGGCGCTCGAGATTTTTGCGCGCGAGATCTTTCCCGCCGCCACCGCCATGGCGCAGGGCCTGACCGGCTTCGCCGGTGGCCGTCCCAACGTGCAACCGGTCATACGCCTCTACTCGTGCCTGGTGCCGAAATCGCACATCGCCATCGAGGTGCTGCTCGGCGACACGCGGCTGCCGGTGGCGACGCCGGACGGCGACCATCGTCACATCGAGGTCCAGGCACAGGAAGCGGGCCCGGCGACGTCCGTAGAAGGCCATAGCGTGCCGCTGCGCACCCTCGCCCACGGCCGCTCCGGCGACAAGGGCGACCGCGCCAATATCGGCGTGCTCGCCCGCCATCCGGTCTTCGTGCCGCTGCTGGCCGCGCAACTGAGCAGTGCCGCGGTCGGCGCATGGTTCGCCCATCTCGTCGGCGGGCCAGTGACGCGCTATCCATGGCCCGGCCTGGACGGCTTCAACTTCGTGCTGGAACACGCGCTCGGCGGCGGCGGCGTGGCCTCCTTGCGCCACGATCCGCAGGGCAAGGCCTATGCCCAGATGCTGCTCGATATCCCCATCGTGGTACCTGCCGAATGGCTGGCCAAAGACGGTATACTCGCGCGCTAAATGCAGCGCGGAACCACGCCGCGCTGACCGCCAACATCAACGACAGACTCATCCATGTTTGACAACATCCTCGTCGCCAATCGCGGTGAAATCGCCTGCCGCGTGATTCGTACCGCGCGCCGTCTCGGCCTGCGCACCATCGCCGTCTACCACCACGAAGACCGCCATGCACCGCACGTGCAGCTGGCCGATGTCGCCGTGGAACTGGTGGCCGATGTGCCGACCGCCGGTTACCTCGACATCCCGCAATTGCTGGAGATAGCCAAGGCCCAGGGCGCGCAGTGCATACACCCGGGCTATGGCTTCCTGTCGGAGAACGCGAAGTTCGCCGAAGCGGTGGAGAACGCCGGCCTCGCCTTCGTCGGCCCGCAGTCGGAAGTCATCCGTCTCATGGGCGACAAGATTCACTCGCGCGAATTCGCGGTGAAGGCCGGCGTACCGGTGTCACCCAGCGTCAAGCAGGAAGGCGACTTGGACAGCTTCGTCGAACAGGCTTCGAAGATTGGCTTTCCGCTCTTGATCAAGGCCGCCGCCGGTGGCGGTGGCAAGGGCATGAGCATCGTGCGCAGCAGCGGCGAACTGGCCGCCAAGGCGCGCACCGCGATGGGCGAAGCAGAGCGTTACTTCGCCGATGGACGGGTCTACGCCGAGCGCTACATCGAGCGCCCGCGCCACATCGAAGTGCAGGTGATGGGCGACGGCGCAGGCAACGTGGTGCATCTGTTCGAACGCGAATGCTCGGTGCAGCGCCGCTTCCAGAAAATCATCGAGGAATCGCCGGCGCCCAACATGCCGGCCGGCCTGCGCGACAAGATCTGCAAGGCCGCGGTCGAACTGGCGGCCAGCGCCAAGTACCGCAATGCCGGCACCGTCGAATTCATCCTCGCGCCCGATGGCGAGTTCTACTTCCTTGAAATGAACACGCGCCTGCAGGTCGAACATCCGGTCACCGAGATGGTGTGCGGGGTCGACCTGGTCGAAGCGCAGCTGCGGGTCGCGGCCGGTTTGGGCCTGCCCTTCAAACAAAGCGATATCAAGCAGAACGGCCACGCCATCGAGTGCCGCATCTGCTGCGAAGAGCCCGAACACGATTTCCGCCCGGCCACCGGCGTAGCGCAGTTGTTGCGCGTGCCCGAGGGTGAGGGTGTGCGCTTCGACGGCGGCGTGCGCCAGGGCCAGGCCATCACCGCGGCATTCGATTCGATGATCGGCAAACTCATCTGCCATGGCGCAACGCGCGAGGCGGCCGCCGATGGCATCGTCAAGGCGCTCGACGACTTCGTGCTGCTCGGCGTCAGCAACAATATCGACTACCTCGGCACGGTGCTGCGACATGCGGCGTTCCGTGCCGGTCAGCTGCACACCGGCTTCATCACCGAGCATGCAGCGGATCTGGCGCCCGCGCCGCTCGACGATACTGACCGCGCCGCGCTCTTGATCGCCGCCGCCCTCGGCGTCAGCGATTTCCGGCGCCTGGTTTATGAAACCCCTGAACCCTACGCCACCATCGGCGGCTGGCGGAACTAGTCATGGCACTCGAATACAGCTTCAATTTCGACGGCACCGAACACGGTGTCAGCATCGCCGCGCGCAACCCGGAACTCAAGTTGACGGTCGACGGCATCGCCCATACGGTCAGCGAGTCAGGCGCGCTCAATGAAGAATGCGCGCTGTTGACGGTCGACGGCCGCAGCTACCAGGTGTGGCGCACCTGGGAAGGCAACCGCATTCATCTGCGCATTGGCAACCGCAGTTTCTCGGTCGGTTACGAAGACGCCATCACGGCCGCCCAGCACCATGCCGGCGGCGATGACACTCTGCGCGCCGACATGCCGGGCGTGGTGGTGGCGGTCAACGCCAGCGTCGGCGCCCATGTGACACTCGGCGACGTCTTGATCGTCATCGAGTCGATGAAGATGCAGATCAACATCGTTGCCCCGCGCGACGGCGTGGTCGAAGCGGTGTTTGTCGAGGTCAACCAGACCTTCGACAAGGGCGCTCAACTCATTTCCTTGCACGCGGAGTCCTGAGATGCCACGCATCCAATCCACCATTCAAACCGGCTCGGCGGAATTCCGCCGTTACTACGCACACAACCGCGGCCTCGCTCGCGAACTGCACGAGAAGCAGCGCGCCGCGCGCTTCGACCGTCCACAGAAAGATATCGAGCGCCTCGCCAACCACGGCAAGATGATGCCGCGTGAGCGCATCGAAAAGCTGCTCGACCCGGGCACGCCGTTCCTGGAATTCTCGACCCTGGCGGCCAACATGGCCTACGACGGCGAAGCGCCGAGCGCCAGCGTGGTGACCGGCATCGGCATGGTGCAAGGCCGCGAGGTCATCATCAACGCCAATGACTCCAGCATCAAAGGCGGCGCCTGGTACCCGCTGACGGTCAAGAAGATAGTGCGCGTGCTCGATATGGCGATTGAAAATCGCCTGCCGGTCATCCACCTGTGTGACAGCGCCGGCGGCTTCCTGCCGCTGCAGTCGGAACTGTTCCCGGACAAGTACATGGCCGGCCGCATGTTCCGCAATCAAAGCGTGCTGTCGAAGATGAACGTCAAGCAGCTGGCGCTGGTTTTCTGTCATTGCACGGCGGGCGGCGCCTATATTCCTGCGCTGTCGGATTATTCAGTGATCGTACGCGGCACAGGCGCGGTGTTCCTCGCCGGTCCGCCGTTGGTGAAGGCCGCGACCGGTGAAATCGTCACGGCCGATCAGTTGGGCGGCTGCGACCTGCATACCCAGATCAGCGGCACCTGCGATTACCCGGCCTCGACCGAAGAAGAAGCGATTGCCATCGGCCGCGAAATAGTCGCGCAGTGGGAACACACGCCGAAGTGGAATCTGCAGCGCGACGCCGTCGAGCCGCCCTACTACGATCCCGATGAGCTCTACGGCATCATCCCCAACGACATCAAGCGTTCGTTCGAGATGCGTGAAGTGATCGCGCGCATTGTCGACGGCAGCCGCTTCCACGAATACCAGCCGGCCTATGGCACCACCCTGGTGTGTGGCTACGCCAACATCTGGGGCTTCAAGGTCGGCATCCTCGCCAACAACGGCGTGCTGTTCAACGACAGCGCACTGAAGGGCGCGCACTTCATCGAGCTCTGCAACCAGAACAACACGCCCATCGTGTTCCTGCAGAACATCACCGGCTACATGGTTGGCCGCGAGTACGAGGCGCGCGGCATTTCCAAGGACGGCGCCAAGATGATCATGGCGCAGGTCGGCTCCCATGTGCCGAAGTTCACTGTCATGTGTCACGGCTCGTTCGGCGCCGGCAACGACGGCATGTGCGGCCGCGCCTACGATTCGCGCATGCTGTTCTCGTGGCCCAACCACAACATCGGCATCATGGGCGGTGAACAGGCCGCCAAGACCCTCTCGGAAGTGAAGCTTCGGCAGTTGGAACGCCGTGGCGAAAAGGTCGAACAGAGCGAGCTCGATCGCGTGTACCGCGAAACCCTCGAAGCCTATCAGCACCAGATGTCGGCGTATTACGCAACCTCGGAACTGTGGGACGACGGTATCGTCGATCCGGTGGATACGCGCAATGCGCTGGGCATGTCGATCAGCGCCGCGCTGAACGCGCCGCTCGGTCAGCAGGGTTACGGTATCTTCCGCTTCTGAGCGAGGCGCGAGGCGCGAGGCGCCGTCGCCGACATCATTCTTTACACACTTCCCCCATTTGCGGCGACGACCAGCTTGCCGCCCATGGGGCGGGGTTCGTAACATACTCATAGGTATAGCGATTGGCGAAAGCCATTCTCGCCGGCCCGCGCAAGGCCTCTCGAGCATGATGCTCGTGGCTTGCCGGCTGACCTTCAGCCGCGGCGACTTCGCGTTGCCGCCAGCTTAGCGAACGGAGAATTCAGCGCGTCCGCCCAACCCACGCGGCCGTAGCGGGATCACGACAAGGAGCGACCATGAACGGATTGAACGCAAACGCTAAAACGCAAGCGATGATGCTACTCAAGATGGCCTGCAATGGCGGTGCAACCGCTGAAGCACTCGCAGCCATCCATGCCTGTTCCGCGCAGCGCGCCGGTGAGAATGCCGTCGATTGGCAAGGCGCGGTAACCCAATTGAAGACCCTCGTCGCCAAGCTGCCGGCCGCGAATTTTGCGGTCGATGCCTCGCTGGGTCTCGATCTCGAAGAAGAAGAAGAAGATGAAGAGGACGAGTTGGCGGCGTAAGCGGCGATTCGATTCACTCGCCGCGCCTTCAAGGTGCGAATGAATTCGCACCTACAGCTAAGGCGGCGCATTGCGCGCCGCCCCCGTTCTTAGAAACCGACCTGCATGACCTTGTCGACGGCCGCAATGGCTGTCAGCTGATCGAGCGCGCCCTGTTCGAGCGGCTGCGAAACACCAACCACCGCAATCGCGCGGTCGCTGCCCCTGGCCACACCCACCTGCATGCGCGAGATGTTGATGCCGGCGCGACCGAGGATCTCGCCCAGCGCACCGATCACGCCCGGCTTGTCGGCGTGACGGGTGAACAGCAGCTGCCCTTCCAGCGCCGACTCGACTTCGTAGTCATTCACACGCACCAGGCGCGGATGGCGTTCGTCGAACAGCGTGCCTTCCAGGCAAATGGTCTGCTTGGCGTTCTTGGCGGTGATGCGCACCAGCGACACGTAATCGCGCGAATCGGCCGAACTCACCTCGGTGACGGTGATGCCCTGGCGACGCGCGAGGTGAATGGCGTTGATCTGGTTGACCGGCACCGCATGGTGCTCACACAGCATGCCGACCATGGCCGCGCTCGCAATCGGATGGGCGCTCATATTGGCGGCGGCGCCGAACACGCCGACTTCCACCGAGCTCAACGGCTCTTCCGACATGCGGCACACCAGGCGCCCGAGCTTGCGTGCCAAATCCATGTAGGGCGAGAGCTTGGCGAGCTTGTCCGGCGCCATGCTCGGCACGTTGACCGAGTTGATGACTTCGCCGCGAATGAGGAAGGCCGCAATCTGGTGCGCGATTTCGATACCAACCGCGATCTGCGCTTCTTCGGTCGATGCGCCCAGGTGAGGCGTGAACTGAATGCCAGCCTGTTTGAACAGCGGCGAATCGGCCGGCGGCGGCTCTTCCTCGAACACGTCGAGCGCCGCGCCGGCGAGATGACCGGAAGCCACCAGTTCAATCAGCGCCGCTTCATCGACCAGACCACCGCGCGCGCAGTTGATAAGACGCGCGCCCTTCTTCATCGACTGAAGACGCTCGCGGCTCAGGAGCCCGCGGGTGTCCTTGGTGACCGGGCAATGCAGGGTGATGAAATCCGAGGTGGTGACCAGCGTGTCGAGGTCGACCTTCTCGACGCCGTGTTCAGCGAAGGTGGCCTCGGTGACGAAGGGATCGAAACCGATGACGCGCATCTTCAGGCCGCGCGCACGTTCGGCGAACAGACGGCCAATGGTGCCAAAACCGACGATGCCGATGGTCTTGCCCGACACTTCGGTGCCGACCATGCTGTTGCGCTCCCACTTGCCGGCGCGCACCGAGGCGTCGGCGGCGGGCAAGCTGCGGCACAGCGAGAACAGGTGCGCGATGGCGAGTTCGGCGGTGGTGGTGGCGTTGGCATCCGGGGTGTTCAGCACCACGATGCCACGCTCGGTGCAGGCGTCGAGATCGACGTTGTCGACACCGATGCCGGCGCGACCAATGACCTTGACCTTGGTCGCGGCGGCCAGCAGTTCGCCTTTGATCTTGGTGGCGCTGCGCACGATGATGGCATCGGCCGCGGCGGCGTGCGGAATGGCGTCGGCGACCGACAGGCCAGCGGCGAAATCAATCTCGATTTCGGGATACTGCTTGAGGGCGGCGATGCCCTCGGCCGACAGCTTGTCGGCGACAAAAACCTTGTACATGGGTATTACTCCGTGGGCGCGTTTCAGGCGCCGGTGTGCTTGGCGGCGAGTTCTGCGTAGGCCCAGTCCAGCCACGGCGTCAGCGCCGCGAGATCGCTCGCTTCAACCGTCGCCCCGCCCCAGATGCGCAGGCCCGGCGGCGCGTTGCGATAGCCGTTGATGTCATAGGCCACGCCTTCCGCTTCGAGCAGCGCCGAGAGCTTCTTGGTGAAGTCGGCCTGCGCGTCTTCCGAGAGCGCGAGGAACCAGTCGGCAACGACCTTCAGGCAGATGGACGTGTTGGAGCGCTCGGCCGGCTTGGCGGCCAGGAACTCGACCCACGGGGTCTTGGCGACCCACGCATCGAGCACCGCGAGATTGGCTTGCGAACGTTTGCACAGTGCATCGAGTCCGCCGAGGCCGGCGGCCCAGCGCAGCGCGTCGAGATAGTCTTCCACGCACAGCATGGACGGCGTGTTGATGGTCGCGCCTTCGAACACCGCTTCGTCGAGCTTGCCCTTCTTGGCGAGGCGGAACAGCTTCGGCATGGGCCACGGCGGCGTGTAGGTGACGAGGCGCTCGGCGGCGCGTGGCGAGAGGATGATCACACCATGGGCGCCTTCGCCGCCCAGCACCTTCTGCCAGGAGAACGTGGTGACGTCGAGCTTGGACCACGGCAACGGCATGGCGAACGCGGCCGAGGTGGCGTCGCAGATGGTGAGGCCCGCGCGGTCGTCCGGGATCCAGTCACCGTTGGGCAGCTTGACGCCCGAGGTGGTGCCGTTCCACACGAACACCACGTCGTTGTTGAAATCGACCTGGGTCAGATCCGGCAGTTCGCCGTAGGCGCTGACCATCTTGCGCGCGTTGGGGACTTTCAGGACGTCGAGGATGTCGGTCACCCACTCCGAGCCGAAGCTCTCCCAGGCCAGCACATCGACTCCGCGGGCGCCGAGCAGGCTCCACAGCGCCATCTCGACGGCGCCGGTATCGGAGCCAGCGACGATGCCGATGCGATAGTCGGCCGGCACGCCGAGCACGGCGCGGGTCTCATCGATGGCGGCCTTGAGGCGCGCGGCGCCAGGCTTGGAACGGTGGGAACGGCCGACCAGGGCCTTGGCCAGTACGGCGGGTTCCCAGCCCGGCCGTTTGGGGCAGGGTCCGGAGGAAAAACAGGGATTGGCGGGTTTGATTGCTGGTTTCTGCATCTCTCTTCTCATGCATTTGCGGCAGCGCAATAAGGGGCCGCGATTGTACTGGAATCCGCCCACGATGTAAGGCTGGCGGCCGGCCGGGGAATTGCGCCACGGCAAGCTTTCAGTGGAAATCCCGCGAGGCGGCCTTGAGCCGCCCGAGCAGGGGTGAATGGTCCGACAGGCGTTGCGCGATGACATGTACGACCTCGCCATCCCTTTGGACTTCACCCACCACGCCCAGCAGTTGCGCATGCAGCAGCTCGCGGCGCTGGGCTTCGACGAGATTGGCCCACACGATGAGATTGATGATGCCGGTCTCGTCCTCGAGGGTCACGAACACCACGCCGGTGGCGGTGCCCGGCCGTTGACGGCTGATGACGAGGCCGGCGGTGCGGATGCGCTGACCGGGTTCCGCGCTGGCGATGTCGGCCGCGGTGAGGCAGCGGCGACGGTGCAAGTGCTCGCGCAGCAAGGCCAGCGGGTGACGGCCCAGGGTGAAGCCGAGCTTGGCGTAGTCTGCGACGATGTCCTCGCCTTCGCCGGGGGTGCGCAGCAAGGGCGCTGCCTCGCGGATGCGCGCTTCGGGCAATACCTCGAGCGGCGTCTCGATGCCGAGCGCCGCCCACGATGCATGGTGGCGATTGCCGACCAGGGTCGCGAGCGCGCCCCCCTGGGACAGCACCCGCACAGTGCCGCGGTCGAGGCCGGCGCGGCGCGCGAGGTCGGTGACATCGGTGAAGGCCCCCTGTCCGCGTGCGGCGACGATGCGCGCCGCCGCCTCTTGTTTCAGCCCCTTGATGCGCCCGAGACCCAAGCGCACCACTGCCTGGCGCGCGCCGGGTGCGCGGTCTTCCAGCGTCGACTCCCACTCGCTCACCAGCACATCGACGGCGCGCACCTCGACACCATGGCGCACGGCGTCCTGGATCAACTGCGCGGGCGCATAGAAACCCATCGGCTGGCTGTTCAACAGCGCGCACACGAAGGCCGCCGGCTCGTGGCGTTTCAGCCACGCCGAGACATAGGCCAGGAGGGCGAAGCTCGCCGAATGGGATTCTGGAAAGCCGTATTCACCAAAGCCTTCAATCTGGTGAAAGATGCGCTCGGCAAACGCTTCCTGGTAGCCGCGCGCGCGCATGCCGTCCAACAGGCGCTGACGGAAATGCTCGAGCCCGCCGCTGCGCTTCCAGGCCGCCATCGAACGACGCAGATGATCGGCTTCACCGGGCGTGAAGCCGGCCGCCACCATCGCGAGCTTGATGACCTGCTCCTGGAACAAGGGCACGCCGAGCGTGCGTTCCAGCACGCCGCGCACCTCCTCGCTCGGATACTCGACCGCTTCTTCGCCATTACGCCGACGCAGGTAGGGATGCACCATCTCGCCCTGTATCGGGCCCGGGCGGATGATGGCGATTTCGATCACGAGGTCGTAGTAACACCTGGGCTTCAAACGCGGCAGCATCGCCATCTGCGCGCGCGATTCAATCTGGAACACGCCGACGGTGTCGGCGTGCTGGATCATTTCATAGGTCTTCGGATCCTCGGCGGGAATGCCCGCCATGGTCAGGCGTCGACCATCGAAGTCCTGGATGAGATCGAAGCTGCGCCGAATCGCGCTCAGCATGCCGAGACACAGGCAGTCGACTTTCAGAAGACCCAAGGCGTCCAGGTCGTCCTTGTCCCATTGGATGACGGTGCGCTCGGCCATCGCCGCGTTTTCTATCGGCACCAGTTCCGACAGCGGCTGGTCCGAGATCACGAAGCCGCCGACATGCTGGGACAGGTGCCGGGGAAATCCCAGAATCTCTCCGACCAGCATCACCACGCGACGGATGATCGGGTTGTCGGGATCGAAACCCACTTCACGCAGGCGCGCCGACATGTCGTTGCCGCGGTCCCACCAATAGAGATTGCCCGACAGGCGTTCGACCTGTTCGACGCTCATGCCGAGCGCCTTGCCGACATCGCGCACCGCGCTGCGCAGGCGATAGGTGATGACGGTCGCGGCCAGCGCCGCGCGCTCGCGGCCGTACTTGGCGTAGATGTATTGCAGCACTTCCTCGCGCCGCTCGTGTTCGAAATCGACGTCGATGTCCGGCGGCTCATTGCGCTCCTTGGAAATGAACCGCTCGAACAGCATTTCCATGCGCGCCGGATCGACCTCGGTGATGCCGAGACAGAAACACACCGCCGAATTGGCCGCCGAGCCGCGGCCCTGGCACAGGATGTGGCGACTGCGCGCGAACATCACGATGTCGTGCACGGTCAGAAAAAATGCCTCGTAGCCGAGTTCGGCGATGAGGGTGAGTTCATGTTCAACCTGGCTGCGCACCTTGGCCGCCACGCCCTGCGGCCAGCGTCGGCGCATGCCGGCCTCGGTCAGGGCGCGCAGATGGGCGCTCGCCGTCATGCCCGCCGGCACCAGTTCGGCCGGGTAGCGATAACGCAATTCGGCCAGCGTGAAGTCACAGCGCGCGGCGAGTGCCACCGTGGCCGCCAGCAGCGCCGGCGGATAGATGCGCGCCAGGCGCTCGCGCGGCCTGAGATAGCGTTCACCATTGGGAAACAGCAGATGGCCGGCGCTCATGACGGTGGTGCCATGGCGAATGGCGGTCAGGGTGTCCTGCAGGGGTTTGCGTGCATGCACATGCATGTGCACGTTGCCGGTCGCCACCACCGCCAGGCCATGGCGCGCCGCCAGAGTCTCGGCGTGGGCCAGCAGCACATGATCGTAGCCGCTGTAAAACAGGCCCACGCCCACCCACAGTCGTCCATCGAAGCGCTGCGCCAGCCACGCCAGCGCAGCTTCATCGTCGTCGCCGAGGCGCGGCAGGAACACCACCAGGCCGGCGTCGTTCAATAAGCCCAGATCATCGCGATGGAGCTCGTAGGCGCCCTTGCGTTGGCGACGCCGGCCGCGCGTGACGAGGGTTGCGATGCGCTGGTAGGCGCGCAGGCTGTCGGCCAGCAATAACAGATGCAGGCCATCGCTCAAAAACACCTCGGTGCCGACCAGCAGTTTGAAGTCGAGCTCACGCGCCACCACATGGGCGCGCACCACGCCCGCCAGCGAACATTCGTCGGTCAGGGCCAGCGCGCAATAGCCGAGTCGATGGGCTTCGCGCACCAGTTCCTCGGGATGGGAAGCGCCGCGCAGGAAAGTGAAATTGCTGACGGCATGCAACTCGGCATAGGCAGGCAGGGACGCGCTGGACATGGGACGGCACGGTCATGACTCATGGGACAGATACTGTATATAAAAGGTGCTGTCTCAGTTTGAAATCCGAGAACTTCGCCACCAATTACGGTCTATACAGAGAATTCTAGGCGGACTACTGGATAAACGTCCAGGCTGTATGACGAGGTGGGTTTGCCAACTGCCGCAAGGGTCGCTCTGTAGCAAAATTGAGAGATGGCGGCACATCCTGTAACAGCGTCACTGATAGCAATCGCTAAACTCTCAGGCCTATACTCTGTCCACTACCCATGAAATATCGAAAGGCGGAGTCTCAAGGATGGGGCGCATATCCCGCTAAATCCGCAGAGATGCGCAGTAAATCGGGCAGGAGTTTAACCATGGGGAAAGCAATTAAAATTATTTCCGATGGTCTATTTTGGATCGCGGAATCATATATTAAGCCTCGCGATTACGTGGTGCCGACCAAGGGCGGCTTTGCCTCTGATCAGGAGCGTTTAGCCGGTGATCTGCGCAAAGTCGGTTCGGATATGCGGAAAGTTATAGAGCGGAAGCGTGTCGAACCAACACACAAACCTGCAAGCAAGGGATCAAGACGGGCGACAGCTTCAGTTCACGTCAACGACGACTGATAGCCCGATTTTACCCGTCGAGGCGTTACACCGACTCGCAGAGTTAGACCCTAAGCTTGTTAATTGGGTTGTTGAGCAGACGCAGATCGAAGCGGATTTTCGGCGGGCCGAAGTTCGGCGCACTAATACGTTCATATTCTCGGAGAGATTGGCTGGAATTTTTGCCGGCGCGATCATCGCTCTTTTCGGCTTGGGAATCGCCGCGTATGTTGCGATTCGAGGCCATGATTACGCTGCGATGACTATAGGAGGCGCAACTTTAGCCACAATCGTTGCCGTGCTAGTCAAGCGGCAGTCGCCAGATAAGCCGCCTACTCCCGCCGCCAAGCGGAAGCGTAGAAAGTAATCAATAAATAAATTACGCGGCCCGCTTCCTATAAGGTCCGCGAACCTTCGGGGCCTCATCCTTAACTAGCCCCGCAATCTCTTCCAAGCTCCAGACGTGACTTGCGATGCCCGCCGCCATGGCCGGAGTCATCTTGAGCGTCTTATGGACGCGCCCGAAGTTGTAGAACATGAAGTGCAGCGCAATGGCGTGGGCGTGGTTCTCGACTTTCTTGCTGTGGGCGTTGGTAGCACGAGCAAAGCGCTTGATGCTCATGCGCATGGTCAAATTCTGGCGCTCGACGAAGCTGGTGGAGATGTGGTCATAGTCCGGGCAGCCCACCGTAGGCATGCGCTCTGACTTCATGAAATCGCCGTTGGGCTTGTAGTACTTGATCAGGCGGCCGTAGTCGATGTCACGGCCAAAAGCCCCGGCAATCGCGTTCAGATAGGGTTTGTGGCCATCTGTGGAAAGCTGGATGCGCCCAGCCAGCCGAGATGCCACATCATCGATAAAGACCGTGGCGGCGGCAATGTCGCGGCGACCTACCATCCACGACACCGCGAGCTTGGTATCTGCGCAAATAGCGGTCCAGGTCCATACGTCGCCAGCCGTCCCGGCTGCCTTCATGTCCTGATCTGCATTTTTTGATTTCGCAAACACAAACGAGTGGATTTCGTCGGCCTGCACGCGCTTGCAGGGAAGATTGCGCAATGCGCCATCCTGAAATTCAGCACACGCGCGGCCAGTATCAACAAGCAACTTGGTGACGGTGTTGATGCTTGCGCCGGTGATACGGGATACCGCTCGCATGCTTGAGCCTTCGACAAGGAGGTTAAGGATCTTTGCTCGCTCTTCGATGCTCAGGCGGTTCATGATGCGGCCTCAATTTCAGTGTGATCAATTATGCTTGAGCGCTTAATTAATCGCAAGCATAAATTTACTAATGCTTGCATTCTGTTTGTCATGGGGCGATGATGCAAGCATCAGACACAGGATGCTTGCCATGAAGGATAACGAATCGAACAAGGCGAAGGGCGGACATGCGCGCGCCGAAAGTCTCTCGTCTGAGAAAAAATCGGAAATCGCATCGAATGCAGCGAAGGCGCGATGGGCTGCCAAGCGTGGTCGCGATGTTGAGGGATTGCCGAGGGTTCTGGAAGGTTTTAGCGGGACTCTTGATTTGGCTGGAGCGAAGATCCCATGCGCGGTAATCGAGGGCCCCAATGGCGTTCAGCGCGTCTTGACCGAAAACGGAATAACACTCGCGTTGCTTGGCTCTCGTAGTGGAGCATCCAAAAGGCTTAAAAAGTCACTTGAAGAACAAGGGGCCCCTTTGCCTCTTTTTCTAGCCCCTAGACAGCTTCACCCTTTTATAACCAAAGACTTAGAGGATGGGCCCTTAAAGCCAGTCGATTACTTGGATGGGGATAAGGTAATTCGCGGGTATGACGCCGCGATCCTTCCCGCTGCATGCAATCTGTGGCTTGAGGCGCGAGCAGCCGGGGCGCTTCAGATCCAGCAGTTGCCAAAGGCACAAAACGCCGAACTGTTGGCGCGGGCGCTCGCCGAGACGGGCATCGTCGCCTTGGTCGATGAAACGACCGGCTATGAGAAAGTCCGGCCACAAAACGCGCTTCAGGAATACTTAAGGCACGTTATTCGTGAGCAGTTGGCGGCATGGGTGAAAAAATTCCCTGACGAATTTTTTGAGAACATCTACAAGCTGCGTGGGTGGGCGTGGCCAGGGATGAAAACCAATAGGTACTCTATTGTCGGGAAATACATCCGCGACCTTGTTTATGAGCGTCTCGCCCCTGGAGTTTTAGAAGAGCTGGAGAAAAAAAGCCCGAAAGATGGACGGGGCCAGCGTCAAAACAAACTGCATCAGTGGCTAACTGAGGACATAGGCGATCCAATGCTTGCGCAGCACTTATATACTCTGGTGATGTTTCAGCGCCTAGCCATAAAGAACGGATATGGGTGGGCCCGGTTTGTGCAGATGGTGGATCAAGTGCTGCCGAAAAAAGGCGCAACGCTTGAATTGCCGCTTAATGATCCTTCTTCCACCTAGCCGCAGCCGCTTTCTTCGCTATCGCCGATCTTTTCTTCGGCGATAAGGCTGCGGCTCTAGCCTTCCCGCCCTTCAGGCCGCCCAAGCGGCCCAGGGCGACGGCGGCAGGGTTCTTGCCATCCTCTTCCTCCGCCCCTTTCTTTTTCTCGGCTTTCTCTTTTTCGGCGTCTTCTTCGCCCGTAGCTATATCAACGATGAGCTTGGCGAGCTGGTTTAGGTCTCGTTTCGGTTTGGCTTTTTTCATCCCCTAAGGATGGGCAGGGATTCTTATCCGGTCAAGCATTTTACTACTGGACGTTCATACAGTAGTATTTGCGAAAAGGGCTGTGGCGATCGGGATTTCAAACTGAGACAGCACCATATAAAAACAGTTACGAAAAACCAGCCGTGTCACGGCCGTTGATGGCGGCCATTGGCGATGGACAAGCGTGAAGCACGGTTGCGAGAATCGAGACCGCGCAACCCCGGAGCCAATCATGAATCGAGCGCCGTTCCTCGCCCTGCCCGTGCTGCTCGGCGGCCTGTTGATGTGTCCGACCTCGCGGGCCCAGGCGCCCGGCCTCGAGGTGGGCCTTTTGACCTGCACCGTGGTGCCCGGCAGCCGCGTCAACCTGGTGGTGCGTTCAACCGCCGATGTCACCTGCGACTACACCAAGGGCGGCGCGGCCGAGCACTATGTCGGCGAGACCGGCATCGCTCTCGGTGTCGATTTGAGTTTTCGCCGCAACGAGCGCATGGCCTTCACGGTGCTGTCGGCTTCGCAGGACATCGCGCCCGGTTCCAACGCACTGGCCGGCAAGTATGTGGGCGGCGAAGTATCGGCGGTCGCCGGTCTCGGCCTCGGCGCCAAGGCGCTGTTCGGCGGTGGCGCGAAGAATGTCGGCCTGCAGCCGGTGGCGCTCGAGTCGAGCCGCGGCCTCGGCGCCTCGGGCGGCCTGTCATTTCTCTACATCGAACCCGCACCCGCCCCGCGCCCGTAACGCACCCTCAAGATTCGCGGCTGGCGGCCGCCACCTCCTGATCAGTGGAGGGGTCCAGCCATGTGCTTACGCGTGTTGTCCATCATCATCGGCATGAGTCTCATCATGCCCGTCGCCCATGCGCTCGACGCTGAGCCGCCGGTATCGACGCTCGACGCCATCGAGCCGGTGCAGGTCAAACAGTTCGTCAAGGAACGCGCGCAAGACGCCCACGATCTCGCCCTCGGCAACCCCGCGCCGCAGGTGGTGATGCCGACCAATCTCGATTGCGCCACGCTCTACAACCGCCGCGTGGCCTTGATGCGCGGCCAGGTCGATCAGAATCCAACCGACTTCATGGGCGATCCGCGCGTGCGTACCAGCGCCCTGTTGGGCACGGTATGGATGCCGGCGTTCGCCTATCTGCCGTTCCGCACCGTGCAGCAATTCCGCGCTCAGCAGAAGCGTCCGCAAGTGCAGGCCGACATCGACGCGTTGCGCGCCGCGTCGGCCGCGCTGCGCTGCTTCGAACACTGATCCACCCGCTTCCCGCCCTGCGCCGGCTGCAATACGCCGTGGTATATTCGCGCGCCTCATCCCCCCTTGAGCCATGACCCTGGAGTCTCAGTAAAGCCATGTTCGAAACCCTGGAAGCCTTGAGCCCCGACGCCATCCTCGGCCTGACGGCCGCATTCCGCGACGATCCGCGCGCGCAGAAGATCGACCTGGGCGTCGGTGTGTACCGCGACGAGCAAGGCAACACCCCGATTCTGAAAACCGTGACCGAGGCCGAGAAACGCCGCTTCGCCACGGAGACCACCAAGACCTACATCGGCCCGCCCGGCACCCCCGGCTTCAACGCGCTGGTGCGCAAGCTCATGTTCGGCGGCAATCATGCGGTGCTGAAAGACAAGCGCGTGGCCGGCGTGCAGACGCCCGGCGGTTGCGGCGCGCTGCGCATGGGCGCCGAACTCATCAAGCGCGCGCGCCCCGATGCCACCATCTGGGTCAGCGACCCGACCTGGGCCAACCATGTGCCGCTGCTCGGCAGCGCCGGCATCAAGATTGAAACCTATCCCTACTACGACAAGCAGACCCGCGGTCTCAACACCGAGGCCATGCTGGCGGCGCTGGCCAAGGTGCCGTCGGGCGACCTGGTGCTGTTCCACGGCTGCTGCCACAACCCGTCGGGCGTCGATCCGCAACGGGCCGACTGGCAGGAGATTGCGAAGATCTGCAGCGAGCGTGGCTTGACGCCCTACATCGATCTTGCCTACCAGGGCCTGGGTGACAGTCTCGACGACGACGCCATGGGCCTGCGCATCATGGCCGATGCCTGCCCGGAACTGCTGGTCGCGAGTTCCTATTCGAAGAATTTCGGCCTCTATCGCGAACGCGTCGGCGCGCTGCAGATAGTCACCAAGACTAGCGCTGAAGTCAGCAAGGTGCAGAGCCAGATAGACTCGGTGGTGCGCACCAGCTACTCGATGCCGCCGGCGCACGGCGCGGCGCTGGTCGAGATTATTCTCGGCGACGAAGCCTTGAACGTGGCGTGGGTCAAGGAGCTGGACGAGATGCGCGAGCGCATCAACGGTCTGCGCGATGTGCTGGCCGAGCGCCTCGCCGCCGCCACTGGTCAGGACTTCAGCTTCATCCAGAAGCAGCGTGGCATGTTCTCGTTCTTGGGCATCTCGCCCGAGCAGGTCACGCGCCTGCAGAAGGAATGCGGCATCTACATGGTGGGTTCGAGCCGCATCAATGTGGCCGGCATCAACAATGCCAACCTCGAATACTTCCTCGAGTCCTGCGCCAGAGTCTTGAAGTAATCCGCGCAAGTTGCGGCGCCTACATGGGATTGTGCAGGCGCCTCAACAAACCGACGCTCGGTTGAATCTCACTCGCCGCTGGCGCGCGTTCACCGCTCGCCAGGGTCGCCTGCACATAGGCTGCGACCGCCTCACTCAGTTCACGCGCGGCGCTGCGCCGCACGCATAGATAGAACCGCTCCTGCACGAAGGGCTTGAACGCGAGCCTGAAGCGCGCCGCGGCGGTGGCCGTGCCAAAGCCAGCATCGGCGCTGCCACTGGCGACCATCGCCGCCACCGCCGAGTGGGTGTATTCCTCGTTGCGATAACCGGCAATCGTGCCCGGCGCAATGCCGCGCGTGCCGAGCAGGCCATCGAACACCAGGCGCGTGCCCGAACCGGGCTGACGGTTGATGAAGCGCACATCGTCGCCGATGAGTTCGTCCAGTTCGCTGAGTGGTCGTTCAGGTCGTGACATCAAGCCGAGCGCGCGCAGTTCAAGCAGAAAGACTTGATCACGCGCGTCGTCGAGCAGCGCGGTCAAGGCCATGCCAACGGTGCGGCCGAGTTCCCCCAGCGGCAGATGAAAGCCCACCACGTCGACGTCACCCCGCTGGTAACGATGCAGAGCCGCCTCGCTGCCCAGCACGTCCAGCACCACCTGCCATTGCGCGCCGTACAGGGCATCGACCAGGCCGTTGATCAACTCGCTGTTGCTGGACGCGATGCGCACCAGCGCGCGATTGCTCTCGAGGGTCGGGGCCAACAGGGCGGTGGCCTGCGCCGCGGCCTGGCTCAAGGCGCCCTGGGTCTGGGCGGCGGCCTGCGAAAGGGCCAGCAACAGGGCCCGACCGCTGGCGGTCAAGGTCGCGCCGCGGCCGCGTTGCAGGTCGAGCAAGGGCAGTTTGAGGCGCTCTTCCCAGGTGCGCATGAGGCCCCAGGCGTGACGATAGGACACGCCGGTGGCGCTGGCCGCAAAGTTGAGATGGCCACCCCGCTCCACCGCCTCGAGCAAATCGAACAGCAAAGCTTCGATGGCATAGCGCTGGCCGTGGAGTTCAATATGCCAGGTCAGGCCGAGGCCAATTTTCATGTTCATGTCACGCCATCCCGTGCGCGCTGTGCGTGATGACGCCCGCCAACCGCGACGCCAGCATGTTGGCCAGCACCGCGCGCTCGAAACGCGCGCTCATGGCCGCCATGCCGTGCGTTTTCGATCGCCGCTGCCAGCGTCGCCTAATATGATTATCATTGCTTATTCTAGCGAATACGCCTGCCAAGAAAAGCGTGTTCAAATAAACGCTTAATCTGGTAACGAGCGCTCTCCCGCTGAAGCTTCCATGTGCAGGCATCGACCACTATTCGTTGGTAATGGCCCCTACGGCGCCGCGCCGTGGCTGCTGCTGTGGGTGGCGCTGGCGACGGTCATGAGCCGCGTCATGGCCGCCGACAGTGGGGCCTTGAACGAGGTGGTGGTGAGCGCGCGCAAGCCCGCCGTCGAGCAGATCGGCACGGTCTATCAGCTCGATGCCGAGGACATCGAGATACGTGGCGCGCGCGCGCTCGACGACGCCCTCGAGTTGCTGCCCGGTGTCAATGTGCGCACCGGCGGCAACGGCAGTCCGCGCATCGACGTGCGCGGCTTTCGCACCCGCCACGTCAAACTGCTGTTGAACGGCGTGCCTTTCGGCAACACCTTCGACGGGCAATTCGACCCGACCCTCATCCCCAGCGAAAACATCGCGCGCATCAAGCTCACCACCGGCGCAAGTTCAACCATGTATGGCGACGGCGCGGTGGCGGCGGTCATCAACGTCATCACGCGTCAGGCCGAGCTTGGTCAGGCAGCGACCACGCACGCCGAATACGGCAGCGGTGATTTTCATCGCGTGCACGGCAGCTACGCCTGGGGCGATGGCGACAGCGGCGTGTTCGTCGCCGGCGGACGCAGCGCGCGCGACGGCTTTCCGCTGGCCGGTGGTTTCGACAAGACCTCGCTCGAACACGGCGGCCTGCGCGCCAACAGCGATCGCGAACGCAACAACGCCTATCTCAATTTCTACCACGCGTTGAGCCCGGCCTTCGAACTGGGCGGCAACTTCACCTTTGCGCGCGGTGGCTATGGCGCGCCGGGCACGGTGGTCGACGACGTCGGCGATGCCTTCGCCAATCGTCCGCGCTGGCAGCGGGTCGATGACCAGGAAACGATATCCGCCCAGCTCAGTCTCGCCTGGACGCCCGGCGGCCGCCTGTCGGATCGCGCCTGGGCCTATATCAATACGCTCGACGAAAACACCAATCGCTACAGCGACCCGTTCACGCCGACCCTCGACGACGTGCATGTGCGCGGCACCTTCAATGAAAACTCCGACTCACGGGTGCTCGGCGTACATAACGAATTGAGCTTCGAGCACGATTACGGCGGCGCCATCAAGCTCATGCTCGAAGCGCGCCAGGAGCACATCACGCAGAACTGCATGACGCGCGATATTCCGCACCTGCCACCACCACCGCCGCCGGCGCCCGTGCCCGATCCCTTGACCAACGCCACCAGCGCGACGCTGGATTTCAACTATCTCGCGACCAACAACTACGGCGCCACCAACAACGCCGGCGACAATCAGTCCATTGCGCGCCTGACCATGACCAACAATGCGCAGGGTGGTGTCGATTTCAGTCTCAAGAGTCTCGCCGCCGGCAACTTTTTCAGCACCGGCTCGGGGCCACCCATTGCACAGATGTACGTGTCGCGCCTGTACCTTTTGCCCGACGAGGATCTGGATATCCACGACTGGGGTTTCATCCGCAATCCCGCCAGCCAGGGCTCGAACGGCGCCAACGCCAACGGCTTTTCGCCGCCCGGTGGCGGCGACGTCATCAACAATTACCACTTCCGCACGCAGGTGGGTTGGCAGCGCCCGGGCGGCGCCGGTGGTGCGGCCGATCCCTTGTTCGACGGTGAAACCGCGCTGTGGAGCTACTCCCACGCACGACTGGCCGAACTCTTGAAATTCTCCGCCACCAGCAGCGGCGGACGGCCGCCGGCCTATGCGGCGCTCGAACTGCGGCAGGTGGATGCGAACGGCTTCTGGGGCCCGTCGGAACCGCCCACCGGCGGCCCGGGCGGACTCGCGGTGTACCTCGTCGCACCGACCAGCGCCACGGCCCTGACCGGTCCCAAGCCGCCCGATCCGGTGAAGCCCATCACCGCGCCCAAGGCCGGCAGCGCCTGTGGCAGCGGCGGTGACGGCTCAGGTGGCGGCCAGCCGACACGCTTCGACAACGTGACCTTCGGCTTGCGCCCGTTCGAACAATCACGCGACCTCACCATTGCCAGCGGCGCGGTCGAACTCAGCTTCAAGACCTGGGGAGCGTTTGACGTGGTGTTCGGTTACGCCGAGCACTGGTTGCAGCGCGACGATGGCAGCAGCGGCTTCAACGGCAGCTTCTCTGCCGGGTTAAGTCGTGCGCTGGGGCCTGACTGGCGGCTGCGCGCCGGCGCCGCGCGCAAGATTCGCATGCCTTCGGTGCAGCAACTCTACGACAGCATCTCGGGCGACCCGTCGCTGGCGCCGGAGCGCGCCATGACCTACGAAGTAGGCGCCGACTACAACGGCTGGCGCTGGGCCGCTCTCGGTCTCACGGTGTTCCGCAGCAACGTCAGGAATTTCATCGATCGCGACCCGCTCACTGAGGAATTCGCCAACAATCAGCGCATCCGTTTCGACGGCGCCGAGCTGACCGCGAACGCGCGGCTCGGTGAGCGCAGTCACCTTGAAGCGTCCTACTCCTACCTCGATGCGAGCGATCTTTCCGCCAGCAGCATCCGCGATGAAATGCAGTACCGCCCGCGGCACAAGGTGGCGGTGATGGCGAGCGAGCGTTTTGCCGACCAGACGGAAGTCAGTGCGACCATGCAGTTCGTCGGCGGCGAATTCTATTTCTCGCGCCAGGGGGCGCCGCGGACGCGCATGCTCGATCCCTACGCCTTGTTCAACCTGCGTGTATCACGGCCGTTGCTCGGGCCGCGCATCAAGGTATTCGTCGGCGCCGACAACCTTTTCGATGCCGACTACCAGGAGGCCTATGGTCTGCCCCAGGCCGGGCGCCTGCTGTACGCGGGCTTCGATATCAAGTTGCTGTGAATTGGCCGTCGGGCATTTCACCGCGCAGCACAATCGTCGACAATACGCTCAGGTATTCAAGGCTCGCCATGCTGTCCACCGTTACTCATCCGCCGCTGGATCCGCGCATCGACATGCTGATCGGCATTGATGACACCGACAACCTCGACACGCGCGGCACCGGCTATCGAGCACGCACGCTGGCGCAGGGACTGGCGGACGCCGAGCTGGCCGACATCCTCGGCATCACCCGTCACCAACTGCTGGTCGACCCGCGCATTCCCTACACCTCGCACAATAGCTCGGCCTGCCTGCAGGTCAGCGCGCGCGCGCCGCTGGCCGACATCCACACCTACTGCCGGCAGTTCCTGCTGGAGGTGGCGGCGGTCGGCGCGGACATCGGTCTGTGCATCGCGAGCGTCGCCGCCGCAGCACGGGTGATCGATTACGGCCTGCGCGCCAAGGTCGAAGTCTTGAATCGCGACATCGCGCGCGCCACCGCCGCCGAAGCCGACATTCTCCTGGAGGGACTGACGGGCACGCATGGCGGTATCATCGGCTCCCTGGCCGGCGTCGGGCTGTATGTGCAGGGCGACGACGGACGCTATATCTGGTTGCCGCGCATCCGCGAACTGGCGACCAGCACCCTGACGGTGTCCGCGCTGCGTGATGCGAGCGGGCTGCAGGACGTTCTGGAATTCGACGGCGAGCGCGAAGGCGCCGCCGCTCCCGCCGAGGCTGTCATCGACCTCGGTGGTTGGGCCCGCCCGGTGCGCGTCGCCGGTCGGTCAGCGTTATTCGTGGAGAAGCAAGTAAATGGCTCAGTCGATTACGTCGTCGCCGACAAACAGCGCATCAAAGCCTTCCGTCCCTAGCGTTGGGCTGGCGCATGCCGCGGCGCTGTTCGGCGTCGGCGCGCTGTTGGCGCTGATACACCAGGCCTGGGATTTTCATCTCAAGCTGCCGGGCCACTATGGTCTGGTGTGGATGGCCGGCGTGATGATGACCCGCCACTGGTCGCCCGCCCGCTGGGCGGCGGTCGGCACTGTTTTCGGTTACATCGGCGGCACAGCACTGCTGACCCACGGCGCCCACGCCGGCCTCATGCAGACGCCGGTGTATGCACTGTGCGCGCTGGTTGTGGATGCCGCGTGGCTGCTGGGCGCAGCGCGCATGCGCAGCCTGGCGCTGGTCGCGCTGCTGGGCGGCGCGGCTTTCATGCTGAAACCCATCACGGTCTACCTGCTGGCCAACGGTCTCGACCTGCACCTTGGCACGCTGCGCTTTGGCGCGGTGTTTCCCATCATCACCCACTTCTGCTTTGGCGCCGTCGGCGCCGTGATCGGCACGCTGGCCCATGGCGCGAGTGTCCATCGCGGCCGCCCGCTTTAAGCGTCCGTCAGCCGGGCGCGCCGCGAACGGCGCGCGGCGCATGCAGGCCGCGCTATTCGGCCTGTGCCTGCTGTTGGGCGCGGCTGCGCCATCCGCCGCCGATAAAGCGCCCTATCTCGTTCTGCAGTCGACGACCTCCACCCAGAGCTCCGGCCTGTTCGACGCGCTGCTGCCGCAGTTCAGCGCCGCGTCGGGCATCGAAGTGCGCGTGATAGCCGTTGGCAGCGGCCAGGCGCTGGCCAATTGCCGCGCGGGCAATGGCGATGTAGCGCTGGTCCATGCCGCGCAGCTCGAACAACAGTTCGTCGCCGATGGCGAAGGGCTCGCCCGCCTGCCGCTCATGGTCAACGACTTCGTACTGGTCGGGCCAGAGAACGATCCAGCGGAGGTGACGGGCAGCACCGGCGCTGCCCAGGCGTTCGCGCGGATTGCGCGTCGCCAGGCGTTGTTCGCCTCGCGCGGTGACGACAGCGGTACCCATGCGCGTGAACGCGAGCTGTGGGCGACGGCGGGCTATCGTCCCGATGCGGGGCGCGATGCCTGGTACAGGGACACCGGCAGCGCCATGTTGCCAACATTGAACGTGGCACTGGAGCTTGGCGGCTACACCCTCATCGACCGCGCCACCTGGGACACCGCCCCCAGCCACGGCCAACATCGGCTGCTGCTGGAGAACGACCCGGCGCTGCTCAACCAATACAGCCTCATCATCGTCAATCCTGCCCGCCACCCGGCGACCCGCTGGCGTGAAGCGCAGCGCTTGGTCGATTGGTTGCGCGGCCCGGCAGGGCAGCAGGCCATTGCTGATTTTCGACCCCACGGTCGCGTGCTGTTTCATCCCAACGCCGGCGCGGCGCAAAGCCCATCGGACACGCTGAGAAAATAATTTCAGGTTCACCTTGAATACCGACCGACCGGTCGGTACACTTCAAGCCATGGTCACGCAACGCGAACTCAAAGCCGAAATCACCCGCGAGAAAATTCTCGAGGCGGCGGCCGATGAGATCTACCGGGTCGGCTTCCAGGCCGCCTCGCTGTGCGACATCCTGACCAGGCTCGGCATCTCCAAAGGTGCGCTCTACCATCACTTTCCGAGCAAGCTCGCGCTCGGTTATGCGGTGCTGGACGACATCCTGCTCGGCCGCATCGGCAGCGCCTGGGACGCGGCCTTGAGCCAGGACGATCCGATAACAGGACTGTGCGAACTGCTCGAGTCCGAAGCTCAGGTAATGTCTGGGATGCGCCTGGCTTGTGGCTGCCCTATCAATAATTTAGCGCAGGAAATGTCGCCATTGGATGAAGGTTTCAGGCAGCGCATCGAGAAGGTTTACCGGGTTTGGCAGCGGCGCATTCAGAACGCCTTGGCCGGCGCCCAGCAGCGCGGCGTGCTGCGCGACGATTTCGATGCGGGTGAAGTGGCTTACTTCATCATCGCCTCGATTCAAGGCGCCATCGGACTCGCCAAGAACGCCCAGGATTGCGGCATCTTTCGTACATCCATCAAAGGCTTGAGCGGTTATCTCAAAAGTCTGAAGAGGGCTTGAGTCGAAAAAAATTTGGCCTGTGACCGACCACTTGGTCGGTGAATTCCCCACGGTCTGTCAGGAGAAGCATCATGCAACAGCACAACACCCCATCGACGGACTCCGGCTTCCCGGGCGGTCTCATCGCAGCCCTGGTCGCCTTTGCCCTGACCTGGTTCGTGGTCAACGGCGGCGAGGCGCGCGAAGCACACGGCGCGGAACTGGGCACCGGGTCTTATTCCGTCTGCGACGTGCCCAAAGACATACCAACCAGTCGGTTTTTCAACGCGCCGGTAGCGACCCCCGTCCCCTTACAGGGCGGCTGATCGTGAGCGCCACCACGGAGCATTGCCACATGTGCCCACCATCACCTTTGCCCACCGGCAGGCAGGTCCGTGCAGTACGCGTCCCCGTGGCGCGGCTGGCCCGCGCCCTGCTCGTCACGCTGGCGCTGTTGCTGGCCTGGCTTCAATTCAGTGCCAGCCTGGCCGCCGACGCCCACTCGCGCGTAGCGGCGCAGCAATGGCCTGTCACCGCGGCCCGCCACGCGGCGGGCTGAGGGTCAACATCGGCCGCGTCGACTCCCCCGACGCGGCCGCAAATCGAGGAGAAGAGTCATGCAGAAGTTATCCGATATCTTGGCGGCCGCCGTGTTCGTGCTGTTCATGGCCGGCGTCTACGTTGCGCTGGACCAGGTGATTGGTCACCCGGCGCGCTATGTCGAACAGCCGCGGCAGCTCGGCATGAGCTGAGCGCGGTTCAAGGGGCAGATGGCGGCTCGAAAAATTTCCTGAGCGCCGCCGTCTGCCTTGCCAGCTCCGCCGCCGACATGCGCGCGGCCAGTTGCCCGCGCGCGACCCCGTCACCCCGTAGCGCCAAGGCCAGCAACAATTCATCGCTGTGCGGCCCGCTGCAGTGCGGGTCGGGCAGCGCGGCAGCGGCGATGCCATCCACCATCACCAGTGCCGCCAACGCGGCATCGCGCTGCTCACCGCACGCCGTGACCAGCGCCTGCCACAGGGCCCGCGCTTCGGCGCCGCGTCCCTGACGCCAATACAGCACACCGAGGGCGCGTCGCGCGCTGGGAGAATCATCGGCCGCCGCCGCACACGCCTGCTGTGGCCCGGCGGCGCGATAGTCGCCGGCACGCAACCAGGCATTGAACGCGGCCACGCACATGAGCTCGCGCGCCGCCGCGTCATCCGGCGCCCGACTCAAGGCAGCACGCGCGTCGCGCAAAGCTTCGTCGCTGAATCCCAGTTCGGCGGCGGCACGTGCATTGAGCAGGTAGTCCTGCACCACCGTGCGCTCTGCTTCGCCACGCGGCAGCGGTAGGCGCGACAACATGAAAACCAGCGCCGCCCCCACCAGCGCGCGGGCCCACACCGCTCGCGACGTGCCACACATCACCCCGCCCGCCAGTACCGCCAGCAAGGGCACCAGTGGCAGACGAAAGCGCGCGCTGACGTAACTCAGCAGCAAACCCATCGCGTAGCACAGCGCGAATGCCGCCACCGCCCATGCCCGTGGGTTGCGCCCATGCATGACCAAGGCCGCGCAGGCCGCAGCCAGCAGCCACGACCACGCCAAAGGATTCCAGCGCAGCCACGGCGAGCGCGCCTTGTGAAAGTGATAGGTCTTGATGTCGTACTGTTCGAAGTTGTTGAGCAGATACCAGACCTTGCTTGCCACCAGTTGCAGCCAGCGCCCTGGCTCAGCGCGCACGTAGGCCAGCGTGCGTTGCCGCCAATAGTGGCTCATGGTGGCGTAATCGTCGGGCGCGCCCGGCTGCTCGCGACGATAGAGTCTTTCCGATTCGATACGCGCGGGATTGCCGCCTTCGGTGTAGACGGTCTGGCGCTCGCGCTGGACGAAGTAACGGCCATTGGCGGTCGGGCCGTTGGCCGCCCACAGGTTGTACGCCCCCTGCCACGGCAGAATCTGAAAGGCGCCACCTAGCTTGAGATTGGCCATACCCATGAGTGTCAGCACCAGCAGCATCGGCGCCGCGACCCAGACGAGATTGCGGCGTGATGACTTGCACCACGCCACCCCCAGCAACAGCGGCGGCAACAGCACCACCATCTGCGGACGCGCGAGGCAGGCACTGGCGAACAGCAATCCCGCGGCGCTCAATGCAAAGCGCGCCCCAGACGCGGTCTGCACCGTCAACAGCATCGAAAGCACGCCGCCCAGCATGAGCGTGATGGCCAGCGTCAGGTCGAGCGGATCGCCCGCGAAGTGCAGCACCACCGGATTCATGCCGAACAGCAGCGCCGCGAGCGCTGCCGCGCGTGGCGATTGCCACACGCGCGCCGCAATCATCCACACCAGCATGGTGCTGGCGAGATGCAGGCCACCGTTCATCATGCGCACCGCGAACGGCAGATGCTGCACACTCACGCCGGCCTTGACGAGCCATGCCACCAGCGATGGAAACAGCGCCGCGCGATAGAAGGGCTCGTGAGGCAGATTGCCCTGCGCGAGATGGAGAGCGAGCTCCAGTTGCTCGCGGCCGTCGAGCATGGGCGCGAGCCCGAGGGCCGTGGCGGAGTACCACAGCAGGAATCCACTGGTGTAGACCGCGACCATCGCGAACACCAGCAGGCGCAGGTGAGCGGTGCTCAAAGGCACGCCCTCACCTGCCGACGCGAACCGTTCAGCGCGGCGCTCCGCGCTCGACCGTCGCTCCGCCGTGCATGCTCAGGCTGACGCTTGCGTCTCGGCGTTGACGTCGCGATCGAAATCGGCGCGCGCGAGGTTGTCACTCACGCCCGGATAGTATTTGCGGAAATCGGCCGCCATCTCGGCCAAAGGCACATCGGCGAACTCGCCGCGATAGGCGAGGTATTCCATATGCTGGCGGCCATCGAGATCGAGCGGGTGATAAATCGAATCCTCGCGGCCGTCGAACTCCAGGGCGCGAATGCGAAATTTCTCGCACAGCTCGATGTTGAATGCCGGCGTCGCCTTGACCCACACACCGTCGAGCAGAATGGCGGTATAGCCATGCCAGTAGAACACGTCGGTCTGCATGAACTGGCGCATGCGTTCGGTGGAAAGATGGTTGCGCACGTCGGCATAGCCGAGCGCGGCGGGAATGCCGATGGCGCGACACACCGCCGCCAGCAGCACCGCTTTCGGCACGCACCAGCCCCTCCCCGCAGCCAGCGTGTTGCTGGCGCGAAAACCGTTCTCGGTGAGATCAAGCCCATAGGGGTCGTAACGAATGTCATCACGCACCGCGTAGTACAGCGCCACGGCGCGCGCGCGGTCGTCAGCGCATCCGGCGCTGCGCGCGAGGGCGTAATCACGAATGGCCGGATGCTCACTGTCGACCATCGTGGTCGGTGCGAGACAGGCGTTTCTGTCGGCAGTCATAGCGGTGCTCATGCGCGCGAGTGTAGTGGCAGCGCAGCGCTGCCGGCAATCGTCGTCATGCCTGACCACAGCGTTCGATGCTTCCGCCGCGAGACCGTCGGACATGATCCTGATCAAGATCCCCGCAACCGCTCCTGTAGCAAAGTCGGTCCATCGCGCAGCTTTCGAACAAGGCGCCAAGCGCGCCAAGGGGACGGCGAATGAAACTGGGCATGTTGCATCTTTTCGAAAATCCCATCGGCTACACCGAGCATCAGGTGGTGAAGAACCAGCTGGAACTCATGGTCGAAGCGGAGCGTCTCGGCTATGACTCCGTGTGGCCGGCCGAACATCATTTTTCCGAATACGGTTATTGCGCCTCGCCGCAGGTGTCATTGGCGGCGGTCGCTGCGCGCACTTCGAAAATTCGACTTGGCACCGGCGTCGTCATCCTGCCCTTTCATCATCCGGTGCGCGTGGCGGAAGACTTTGCTTTCATCGATCTCATGAGCGACGGTCGCGTCGATCTCGGCGTCGGCCGCGGTTACCAGCCGACGGAATACCGCGGCTTCGGTCTCGACCAGAGTCAATCGCGCGAGATGTTCCTCGAAAGCCTCGAGGTCATCAAGAAATGCTGGACGCTGGACAGATTCAGTCACAAGGGGCGCTACTACCAGTTCGACGACATCTGCGTGCGCCCCAAGCCACTGCAGCAGCCCCATCCGCCGATCTACATGGCCTGCCTGTCACCCGGCACGTTTGAAACCGCGGGTCGACTCGGCTACGACGTATTGATGTCGACGGTTTTCGGCCTGACTGCCGAGGGCGCACGTCAGGGTCTGGCTGACTATCGCCGTGGCCGTCAGGAAGCGGGCCTCGATCCCAAGGGCGGCAAGATTGCCTGCCTGGTGATGGTCTATCCCGGCAAGACCCGCGAACAGGCGCGCAACACCTTCGGGCCGCGCGTCAACTGGTACTACAGCACCATCGCCAAATACATCGCACCGCCCAAGGGCCAGGCCGACGTGGCGGGTTATGAGGGCTATGGCCAGGCGCGCGATCTGGCCGCCAGCCTCGACTTCAAGGACATCGTCGACAGCACGTCGATGGTGTGTGGCGAAACCGAATACTGCGTTGAGAAGCTGGTGAACATGGGCCGTGATTTCGGCTTCGATGAACTGTTGTGCTGGACACGCATCGGCGGACTTGAAAACGACAAGGTGCTGTCAGCCATGGAACTGCTTGGCACCGATGTCATTCCGGCGGTACGCAAGGCAAGCCTGCCGCGCGCCGCCTGATACCGATCTCCCCGCTCGGGCGGGGGTCACGCTGGCGTTGGCGTGGCCTTCGCCTCGAGCACTTCAACGAAGCTCGAGGCGCTCCCTCACGCGTTCGATCCGCTCCAGTCCCCAGAACAACTCACCATCGATGAGATAACTCGGCACGCCGAATACGCCGGCGGCCTCGGCATCGGCCTGCATGGCCGTGTAACGGGCGCGGCCCGCGCCATTCAGATAAGCCTCGAAGCCGTCACCGTCGAAGCCGAATTCGTTCAGCAGTGCGCGTAGCACCGTCAAGCTTTCAATATCGAGTTCACGCCGCCAGAAGCGTTCGAACACCGCGTTGTGAAAGGCGCTGAAGTCGCCGCGTTCACTGACGTACAGAAACGCGATGTGCGCCGGCGAGCTGTCAAAAATCTTGCGCGGCCCGCGAATCACAAGCCCACGGCGGTTGGCCTCGCGTCGACAGTCCATGTAGGAATAGCGCACCCGTCGCCACTGATGATCGTTGCGCGTGCCGCGCGTGTCGCGGCCGTCGGCGTCAAGTTCCGCTTCACCGAGATATTTTTCTATTTTGAGCGTGTATGGGCGCCATTCAATCTGTGCGCCGGTGTCGCGCGCAAGCTCGAAAGTCGGTTGCTGCGCGAGATAGGCGTAGGGACTCTTGTAGTCGAAGTAATGGATGACGGTGCGCATGGCGGTCCTGGCGGCTGGATGAGGAATAGGCTTCTTAGTATGTGCCGCAGCGTGGATGGTGCAAAATCACCTCACACCGACTTGCCGCCAACGTCCGGAGCTCAAGACCATGCGCGTCGTCACCACCGTTCCACAACATTCCTTGAGCGCGGCGAGCCGCGCCGCCGCCGACATCGAAGCGCGCGGTTTCGATGGCCTGTGCTCACTGGAGAATCGCCACGAGCCCTTCATGCCACTGGCAGTGGCGGCGCTGGCGACTCACAAGGTGGAGCTTGCCACCGGCATTGCCTTGGCCTTCGTGCGCTCGCCGATGGCGCTTGCCCATGTCGCCTGGGATCTCAAGGAATCCTCGAACGGCCGCTTCGTGCTCGGTCTCGGCCCACAGATCAAAGCGCATAACGAAAAACGTTACAGCGTGCCGTGGACGGCGCCGGTGCCGCGCATGCGCGAACTCGTGCAGGCGCTGCGCGCGATCTGGACGGCGTGGCGCGACGGCACGCCGCTACGTCATGAAGGCGAACATTATCGCTTCACCCTCATGCCGCCCAACTTCGTGCCGGAAGGCAGCGCCCTGCCCCTGCCGCCCATCACGCTGGCGGCGGTCGGCCCGGCCATGCTCAAGCTGGCGGCGGAAGTCGCCGACGGCGTGCGCCTGCATCCGTTCTGCACGCGCCGATATTTTGAACAGACCGTGGCGCCCACCATCGAACGCGGCCTCGCCAAGGTCGGCCGTGCGCGCGCCAGTTTCGAAATCAACGGCGGCGGCTTCGTCGCCACCGGCGCCGACGATGCCGCGGTCCAGAAAATGGTCGACTGGGTGCGTTACCGCATCGCCTTCTATGGCTCGACGCCGGCCTATTGGCCCGTGCTGGAAGCGGAAGGTTTGCGCGACTTAGGGCCGCGCCTGAATGAATTGACCAAGCAGGGTCGTTGGGACGCACTCGCGCAGGAGATCCCCGACAGCCTGCTCGAAGCCTGCACTGCCATCGGTCGTCATGATCAGATTGCCGATGCCATCGCCAGGCGCTTTGGCGGTTTGATTGACACCGTGCACGCCAGCGCCAGTTCCGAGCAGCCGTCCGACATGCCGGCCAGCGTCATCGCCGCCATTCAAGGCTTGCCGGCTGCGTTCACCGGCTTCGTCAGCCGCGGCTGAGCGCAATCACACGAGTCGCAGGGCGGTGTTCGGCTCGATGTTGACGTGGCCCTGCTCACGCAGGAATTTTTCCAGCACGTCGTAGATGGCGGGCCCCTGGATGTTTTCTTTGACCGAAGCCCAGCCGGCGACGCTGTAGCGTCGCGATGCCTCGATGGGCTCGCCGTCTGGCCAATGCACGAGCTTGGTGATGCGCGAGCCCATGGCGGCATTCGCCTTGAGCTCGAAGCCGAGCCCCGCGACCCGCACCATGTCGCCGCCCTGCTGGTAATAGGGATCGGGGTTGAAGAGGTTGTCGGCGACGTCTTCGAGAATGTCCTTCAACTGCGCGCCGCTCATGACGCTGCGCGTCACCGCCGGATAGGTGATGGCGGTCTGGTTGTAGACATCCTCGCGCGTGATGGGCTGGCCCGGCAGCACGCAGCTTCCCCAGCGAAAGCCTGGCGACAGCGCAATCTCGGCGTTCTGCGTGTGCTGCAAGGCCTGGCAGATCACATCGTCGAAAGTGCCGTTCAAATTACCGCGCCGATACAGGAGGCTGTCGCTGTGGGCCAGCACCTCGCCAAGCTCCTGCGCAAAGGGCGTACGCAAGCGTTCAATCAACTCAGCCATGGCGGGCTGCGGCGTGATGGCGTCGGCCAGCACCGGAATCAACTGGTAGCGATACGCGCGCACGCCCGCGGCGCCGACATCGAGGTCGAGCCGCGACAGAAACTTGCCGTGGGAGCCGGAAGCAATGAGCAGCGTGGCGCCGACTTCCACCGCGCGCGGCAAGGCGTCATGGGTGTGCCCGCTCAGGATCACATCGATGCCGCGCACGCGCGTGGCGAGCTTGTGGTCGACATCAAAGCCGTTGTGACTCAAGAGCACCACCAGCCGCGCGCCGTCGGCGCGCGCCGCATCGACCTTGGCCTGCAGACGCTCTTCGTGGATGCCGAAAGACCAGTCACCCATGAGGTGGCGCGGATGGGCAATGGGCGTATAGGGAAACGCCTGACCAATGACGGCTATCGGCACGCCACCGCGTTCAAAACGCGCCAGTGCCGGGAATACCGGTTCATCCCATTGCTGATCGAAGACATTGGCCGCCAGCAATGGGAATTTGAGCGCCGTGCGCAATTGCTCGAAACGCGCCGCGCCGTAGGTGAATTCCCAGTGAGCGGTCATGGCGTCGACGCCCAGCGCGTTCATGGCTTCGACCATGTCCGCGCCACGACTCTTGAGCGCGGAGTAAGAGCCCTGCCAGGTGTCGCCGCCGTCCAGCAGCAAGGTCTCACGCGGGCGTTCGGCGCGAATGGCCTCGACCAGGGTCGCGATGCGGTCGAGTCCACCAACACGGCCATAGGCCGCCGCCAGCGCCGTGAAATCTTCGCTGGTCAGCATGTAGGCCAGCGCTTCGTCGGCCTTGAGACCGTAGTGTTCGAGGAAGGCGCGCCCGCTCACATGGGGCGGACGGGCAAACGCTTCACCGACGCCGACGTTGAGCGCCGGCTCGCGGTAATAAACCGGCATGAGCTGCGCGTGGATATCGGTCAGATGCAGCAGCGTGACCTGGCCCAAGGGTTCAAAGCGCAGTAAATCCTGCTGATTCAGACGCTGGGTGGCGAGCGCGCGCGCGACATTCGAAACGCCCAGGCCCGCGCATCCCAGGGCCAGCGCCACCTGCAGGAATGCGCGGCGATCATTCACCGCAAACGTCAGTTGCGCACCGCCGGCGTTTCTACCGGCAGGCCGCGCGCGCGCCAGGCGAGATAGAGTTCCAGGGCCACGTATTCATCGGCGCCGTCGGGGTAAGGCTCGGCGCGGATGTCGCGCATGCAGCCGCTCATGCGTCGCTGCAGTGAGGCCACGCCCTGCCACTTCAGGCGGTAGGCAGGAAAACCATTGGACATGCCCTCGCTCAGGCGTTGCGCGCGCAGCATGTTGCCGTGGTTCTGTTCATGACAATGCACGCAGGCGAGGTCAAGCTGGCCGCGTCGGGTTTCGTAGATCTCTTTGCCCTGCGCGAAAAACGGCGCGGCGGCGCCGTCGATGACCGGACTGACCGGCAACCCCAGCGACTGGTGCTTGATGTAGGTGGTCATGGCCAGCAAGGATTCCGATTCATCGGGCCATGGCGCCGCGCCGAGGGCTCCTACGCGACACAGATTGATGCGCCGCTCGATATTGATGAGCTGCCCGCGCTTGCTGACCAGCGGGTACCGCGCGCCCACGCCGCGCATGCTCTGCGCGGCATCGGCGTGACAACTCGCACAGGACTTGCCGTTGGCGCCGTCGACCGTGCTCCACAGTTCTTCGCCCTTGGCCACCCATATCGAGCCCGGGTTGTCGAACTCATCGTCCTGCATGGCGCGCGTTTCAGGCGCGGCATAGGTGTAGCCGCTGCGTCGACCGTCAACCGCGTACTTGCCCCACTCGCCGTCGTCGGCAAGCGCGGCGGCTGCCGCGAGCAAGGCCACGAGCAACGCGAACGCCTGCCGCAAATTCAAGGCTTGACCTCGATATGCGCGCTCGCTTCGAGCGTGCTGCCGTCATCGTCGGTCCACACGAAACGCATCTCGCCGCTGCGCTCGGCGCTCGCGTAGAAAGAAAGATAGGGATTGGCCGACACCGCCGGGTGCAAGGTCACTTCGAGCAGGGTCTCGCCATCGAGCGTGCAGGCGAAACGATTGAGAATACGGCGCGGAATTTTTTCGCCGGTCTTCTCATCCTTGCGCTGGCCGGACTCCATTTTGTGCGAGACCAGGGCCTTGACTTCGAACGGCTCACCGCGCGTGACGCTGACCGGCACCTTGACGCGCGGCTTGTCCAGGCCTTTTTCCGACTCAGCCACCGCAACCTCCAATCGTCACCTTGACCTCGTTGATGGCCTCGAGCACGCGGCCGTCAGACCATTCGGCGAGTGCCACCACGCGCTGGGTTTTGGCCAGGCGAATACGCGTCGCGACCTTGGCGCGGCCACTGCGGGGCGTGAAGCGAAACGAAATGACTTCGGGCGCGGGATTGCCTTCGGCGAACAGGTGAATGGCTTTCACATAGTGCTCGGCGCTGAAGGCGCCTTCCACTTCGACGCTGACCGGCACCGTGTTGCCGTTCTCGGCAATGGCCGGCGTGGTGAATTTGAGGCCGCTCGTCAGCGGCGCCCGCTTGTTCAAGACCTTGGCGACCGCCGCCGCCGCGCCATTGTCGGCGTCGGCCGCCAGCGCCGCGAGGGGCAGCAGCAGGCCGGCGGCCAGCAACGCACGCTCGAGCAGGGCGCGCCGCGACGCACTTTCCAGCACGTGCCGGGGTTTGGAATTCATGGTCGGTCCTCGCGCCATCACGGCACTGCTTTCTGCGTGGCCAGGAAGGCCACCACGTCTTCAACCTGCTGCGCGCTCAAGATGGTCTTGCCGGCGAATTCCGGCAATACGCGGTTGAGGCCCTCGCTGCGGTAATAGGCCGGCATCATGGTGGCGGGATTGATGCGTTTCGGGTCGACCACGCGCAGGCGTAGTTGTGCCGCGCTCAAGCGCGCACCGACGCCGACCAGCGACGGGCCGGTGGTGCCGAAGAACTCCGCGTCGACCGACGCCGCATGGCAGGCCAGGCAATTGCCCTGCTCGCGCTCAATCATGACTTTGGCGCCGCGTATCGGGTCGCCGGGCTCGCTGGTGAGCGGCTTGGCAATGCCGAAGTTCTCGACCACGTAGTCCGCCGCCGTCACGCCCTGCGTCACGAGGCACAGCGTCGCTATCGACAGCATTCGATGTAGAGGGAAATGGACCACGGTGAAGGGAAGAGACTCCGACCGGCAGCGTTGCAAGGCGGTCAGACTAACGGCGAATGCGCGGCGCGCCAAGGCGCCGCGCAGAAGAATTATCGATTTGCTTATGCGCTGCAGGTGCGAATTCATTCGCACCTGCACGGCTCACGCCGCAGGCGCCACCCAGTCCGGCGGCGCACCGCCCGCTTCCGGCGCCAGCGGCGGCGGCAGCTTGCGCTTTTCGCCTGTGCCTTCGCCCGGATCACCCGGTATCGGGTTGCCGGCGATATAGGCCACGGTCTCGGTCGGCCGCGCCTCGTCGCCATAGGCCGCGGCCAGGCCGGCCTTCACTTCGTCTTCCGACAGCGCCCCAGGCGTCAACTTGGTCAACGCAATCGCCGCGCCCTCGGCTGCCTTGTACTGCGGCATGCCGGCCGCCGAACCACCACGCGTGGGGCCGGCCGGAATACGCTCGCGCTGGCGACGCGCAAGGCGCAGGAGAATGTTCCAGGCCCGCTTGTTGTCCTTGATGGGCTCGACTTCCACCTGGCCCGAGGCCTGGAATTCACGCCATACGTCGACCGCCTTCTGGGTGCGCAGCACCACGATGGTGGCGCGGTCGGTGCCGACGCCGCCGCAGGCGATGTCGGCCATCTCGGCCGAGAAGTCGCCGCAGTGGCGGCATTCCGGACGCTGATATTCGTGCATCGCCTCTTCCAGCGGAATACGGCCGATGTCGCCGTTCTTCTGGTAGATGAGCACTTCACCCTTGACGTTGAACTGCTTGACCTCGGTGAGCGGGATGCCCATCTGCTTCTCGATGCGATCGGTCATGAGTTCGGGCATGAACACTTCGGTGCAGAACAGGCCGACGCTGAACGCCACACGGTCACTGTAGCCGCGCAGAAAACCGCGCTGGCGACCGATGATCTTGGGTTTTTTCTTGTCGCCGATGAGGAAGCTCGGGTCCATATGCTCCATCTTGCGCAGCGGGGTTATCTGGCAGGGCACGCCGACGAAGGCCACCTGTTTCAGATCGCGCTCCTCGACTTCGTTCAAAGCGAGGTTGTTGGCGCAATAGGTGTACCAGCTGCCGGCGCTGGCCTTGATCTCTGCGTCGGTGGTGACGACCTTGGGGGTCGGAAAGCAGGGCTTGTCTTCGGCGCCGACCGCCGACACCACCGCACCGTCGATGCGGCCGCTTTCGCGCGCCCAGGCCAAAAGCGCCGTGACGATGCCGCCGTCCTGACCGACTTCGTAGATGTCCGGGCGCTTGGCGCGCGCCACGAAGATGTGCTTGAACACGCCGAAGATGTCTTCCAGCCCACGCTCCTCGCCAAACACCGCGTCTTTCAGGTGCGATTCGCGCGGCCACAGGCGCGGACACACCGTCGCGCATACATCGCAGCCCGCGCCTTCGCTGACGCCGCAGAAGTCGAACGCCGCCGATTCCTTAGCGGTCTGCTTGGGTTTGCCGTCCACGTATTCGATGACGTTGTGCGGACACACCACCACGCAACTGCCGCATTCGCAGCAGCTGCCGTAGTCGACCACGTCGTTCATCATGTCCTTAAAGCTGTTATGCAGGAGATTCAATTAGGTATCCTCGAGACTTCGAATCGGGGCCGGTGCGTGCGGGCCGTGGCTATACGCCGCCGTATTGTCGCCGATTCCGGAGCGGACACAACACCAGATCAAGGGGGAGATTCGACCATGGCCAGCAAGCCGACCACCACCAGCGCCAACACGCTCAGCAACAGCTTTCTGAGCGACACCATGCAGATCTGCGTGGTGACCCGCGACATCTACCGCACCATGGACGGCATGCTCAAGCTCGGCATCGGCCCGTGGGCGGTCTACACCTTCGACAAGACCACCGTCAGCGACATGACCTTCCGCGGCAAGCCGGCCGAATACGCCATGAAACTGTGCCTGGCCTTCAACGGCACCATGATGTGGGAAATCATCCAGCCGACGCTCGGACCGAGCATCTACACCGAGTTCCTCGAGCGCCACGGCGAAGGCATTCACCACACGGCGTTCCATTGCGGCGACATGTCCTGGGCGGAGCGCTGCGCGGAGTTCGAGAAGCGCGGTTTCAAGATGATCCAGTCCGGCACCTGGCAGGGCACGGTGCCCTATGCCTACTTCGACACCGAAGAAGCCACCACCACCACCGCCGAGCTCTTCATCATTCCGACCGACAAACCCATGCCGGCGCCCGAGGAATGGTATCCGGCGCCGCCGCCGGAGGCATGAGGCTCGCGTCAGTGGTGTTTGAGTCGCGGCGCGCGACGGCGGCGCGGCTCAGGGTTTCTCGATGATGTCCTGGTGCATGGGGGCGAGCAGCGCAAGCAGACGGTTCTGCGCACCGGTCGCCACCTTGCATTGTTCCATCGCTTCGATGAGGTCTTCGACCAGCGCGTTGAAGGCGGCGAGATTGATGTCCATGCCGGCGTGGCTCTGCTGCATGCTGTCACCCGTGTAGGTGCACGGCCCGCCGCTCAGCGCGCAGAATTGTTCGATGAGTTTTTCGCGAAAGCGCTTGACGTTGGTGTCGACGAAGAAGTGATTGATGCGCTTGTCGTCGGCGAGCTTGAACAGAAATTGATCGACGATGGCGACCACGCCAACCTCGCCGCCGAGCTGGTCATAGAGTCGCGTGGCCGCCACGACGGGCTCGGCGACAACCACCGCGCAGAACAGCGCCAATGTCATGACCACTTGCTGCATGCCTTGCCTGTACATCGCCGCCCTCCGTCAAAACGCCACTTGCAGCGACAAATACCAGCCGCGCTGCTCGGGCAAGGTCGCCACCGTGCCCAGATCGGCATAGGCGGCAACCAGCGCCACATGCTTGCCTGGAAACAGGCCAACGAAAGCGTCGAACCAGTCACTTTGAGGCGAGAAGCCAAGTTTGTGCGGCTGCTGGCGATATTCGGCGCCGACCGCGATGTGGCGTGTGATGAAAAAGCCCAGCGCACTCTCGAACATGACTTCGCGGCTGTCACCGCGATCGCCGCCGAAACCGAGCAGTCCGCCCTGGTTGGCGCGGGTGTGACGCAGAGTGATGTTGGCAAAGACATTGCGGCCTAACGGCCCCGCCAGCCACAGCTTGGCGGCGCTGAGATAGAAGTCCGCGTCGCTGTCATGGCGCGCGCCGACCGCCGCAGGAATGCCGAAATCGAGGTTGTGCTTGTATTGCACACCGAAAGCGAATTGCGGCAGCACCCCATAGATCAGGTCGCCATACAGGCGCAGCTTCAGTCCGAAAATGTTCTGGCGCAGTTCTTTGTCCGGCACACCCAGCGCGCGGCCCAGGGTGCCGAGATCGAATTCCTGACGCGCCAGCGACAGTTCCATACGGTTATCAAAACTCACCGCCGCACCGAAAGCCTCGAGCGAATAGTCCTTGAGCTCGACGTGGGTATAGAAACCGCTGCCACCGACTTCGCCGCTCGATCCATAGCCCGCCAGCACTGCCCACGGCACGATGCCGCCACCGGCCTGGCCTTCAATCTGCGTGGCGCCACCGGTGGCAAGAATGCGGCTGTTGTTCGGCACCAGTGCGGCCGCGTTCCAGGCGGCGGCGCCGGGCGCGAGCAGCACCAGCCACAGCCCGACCAGCACATGCGCAATCTTTTGCCGATTCATGCCGCAGCCTCGGTCAGAGTCACACAGGACTGGCCGTTGGCGCGCAGAAAGCGTTCGAATTCCGCCGGCGCCAGTGGCTTTGCAATCAGATAGCCCTGGGCCACGTCGCAGCCGAGCTGACGCAGACAATGCCAGGCATCGACCGTCTCGACGCCCTCCGCCACCACTTTGAGGCCGAGGGTGTGGGCAAGGTCGATGGTGGATTTGACGATTACGCGATCGTCCGACGACTCGTTCAGATGCAGCACGAAGGACTTGTCTATCTTGAGTTCATCTACCGGCATGCGCTTCAACTGCGCCAGCGACGAATAGCCGGTGCCGAAGTCATCGATGGACAGACCAAAGCCCGTCTCGCGCAGACGCGCCAGCACCGCCAGCGCACTGGCAGGGTCGCGCATCACTGCCGACTCGGTCACTTCGAGACCCAGCTGGCGTGGCGACAACTGGTATTGGTGCAGGCAGCGCTCGAGCAGCGCCGGCAGTTCATCGTTCAGGAGATCGAGCGCCGACAGGTTGACGCTGACTTTGATATCCAGGCCCTGCGACAGCCACTCGCGACACTGGCGCGCGGCGCGATCGATTATCCACGCGGTGAGCATCGCGATATTGCCGGACTGCTCGATGACAGTGATGAATTCATCGGGCGGTAGAAAGCCGAACTGTGGGTGCACCCAGCGCACCAGCGCCTCGGCCTGCGCGATGAGGCCGCTGCCCATGTCGGCCTTGGCCTGGTAGTGCAAGGTCAGTTCATCGCGCGCCAGCGCCGCCGGCAAGGTCGCGACGATGGCGAGCTGACGCAGATGACCTTCATCACGCCCGGCGCGATAGGGCACCAGCCACTCCTGCGAGTCCTTGGCGTCGTACATCGCAATCTCGGCGCGGCGCATGAGCGACGACGGGTCTTCGCCGTGTTCGGGATAGCTGGCCACGCCGGCGCGGAAATCCAGCGACACACTCATGCCTTCGAGCTCTATCGGCTGCGTCAGGCTGCTGCGCAGGACACTCAGGATGGCGCGCGCCTGCTGGATGTCGGCGCCCTCCAGCACCAGCAGGAAATCATCGCCGCCAAGGCGCGCGACAGTATCGGCGCGGCGCGCACGGGCAACGATGCGCCGCGCGGTTTCCTTCAGCACCACATCGCCAACGTGATGACCGAGACTGTCGTTGATCTGCTTGAAACGCGAGAGGTCCAGCAGCGCCACGCTGAAAGGCCGCGCGCTGCGCTGCGCGCGGTGGATGGCGCCGTTCAAACGATCATTGGCCAGCCAACGGTTGGGCAAGCCGGTCAAGTCATCGTGATGGGCCTGGTGCACGATGCGATGCTCGCGCTCCGCGATCTCGAACTGCATGCCGTTGATGGTGGCGGCGAGCTGGCCAATCTCGTCATCGGACTGTACTTCGACTTCGCTGCCGTATTGGCCCTCGCCGATGCGCGCGGCGGCCCCCGCCAGTTGTTGCAGCGGCGCGGTCACGCTGCGCGCGACACTGACACCCGCCGCAATCGCGAGCGCCAGCACCAAGGTGAAAAATGCCGCGAGTCGCCAGGCCAGGCGGTGATAGGGCAACAGCGCCGCGCTCAGTGATTGCTGCAACAACACGTCGACATGCGGATCGGCGGAAGCCAGGGCCAGGGTGCGACCGATGTATCGCTCGCCATTGAGGCTGAGTTCGCCGACCGGTGACTTTCCGGCGACGGTGCTGACCGGCGACGCCGCCAACAGCGCGCCGCGCGCGACATCGCTCAAGGTCGATGCGAGCAGATGAGGCCTGGGCGAACGTGTCACGAACGACACCTCGAGGCCGGTCAGGTGGCGCAACTCGGCCGCCAGCGTGTCGTTGACGGCGAAACCCAGCAGTAACCAGCCTATCTTCTCGGGCGCCCGCACCGGCGTGGCCACCAGCTGGTAGGCCGCGCGGTCCAGCGTCACCGTCGCGAGCAGCGTGTCATCGCGGCGCAGCTGCCCGAGCAGCGCCTGCCAGGTCGGGTTGTCCGCCAGGGATGCCTGCGCGTCGTTGCTGGCGACCATCTGCCCATCCAGCGCCACCAGCAGCGCGACATCGGCACCGGCGCGCGCGCCATGATTTTCCAGCGCCGACGCAATCGTTGCACGGTCGGCGCTGGCGGCCGCCTGTTTGAAGCCGAAATCGGACGACAGCACTTCGACCGATGCCAGCAACTGTCGGAAGCGTGATTCGTAGAGGCGCTCAAATACGTCCTCGGCCACGCCCAGACGGTTGTGCAGTTCGAATCGGACATTGCGATGGGTGGCGAGCAGCACCGCGCTGAGCGTCAGGATCTGCACGGCGCCCAAGGCCGCCACCAGCAGCACGATGAGACGTTGCCGCAGGCTACGGCGTGCCACGACGCAGGGCCTTGAATTTGAGTTCCAGGGGCGAAAGTCCGGCGTCGTCAGCGGCCGCCACGGGCGCAAGTGCGACGCCAAGGTCGACGCTCTGCGTCGCTTGCGCGGCGATTGTCACCGCGTGTCGCGCGCCGTCGGCACTGTCTGGCTGACGCGGATGAAATACCGCCACCTCGTAGTCGCCGGGCGCGACCGCGGTGAACGTGTGCCGCCCGGCCTCGACCAACGCAAACAGCGGTGCGTCCAGCACGTAGATGTGCGCTGACATACGGTCGTGGATATTGCAGCCCAGCACCACTTTGCCGGCCGTATCGAATTGCACCGGCGCGCTGGGAATACCGCGATACAGCGGCAGCTCGAATTTGTGCGCCGGCGAGAACGAATAGACGTGATGGCGAATATTGTCGCTATTGGGAAAATTGACGCGGTCGCCAACATGGATGGCAAGCAGACGCGGCACGAACTGCTTGTCGACCTGGTCCATGCGATGTTCGAGCGGCGCTGGCGCAAGCGCGGCTGCATGGCGCGGATAGAACGCAACGATGGCCTGTTGGGGAGCGGCGCCCGTGTCGTCATGGAGCGTGACGGTCACGTCCACCGCGGCAGCCGACGCGGCGACAAGACTGCCGATGGCGCAGGCCAGCAACGGGCTTGCGATGCGCCGTGATCGGACTTGCTGCGAACTCATCGATGCCTGCACGCGTCGGCCTCTGTCCCGCAAACCATTGGAGAACCATGAGCGGCGCGCCTGCGGGGACATCACGCTCGCCCAGACTAACGGCGCGACTGGCCGCTTCTTTAGGCCGGCCGAAGTGACTAAGCGATTAATCTGAAAAAGGAAAAATCAAATGAAGGAGGATTCCCGGCAGGCCTGTAGGCCAGCACCTACGTGCGCAATGCAGGCACTGCGGCGAGGCCTTGGGTCACTAGGCTATGATGCCGGCGCACATTCGGAACAGCATGGGAACGCATCGTGGACATCGAAGAACTTCAATCCGGTCTTTCCGCATTCTTCAGCGCCGAGCTCGGCAGCAGTGCACGCGTGGTCAACGTGCAGGAGTCCGACGGCCATGCCGGCCTCACGTTTCTGTTCGAAGTCATCGACGGGCAAGGCGCGGCCACCGGCTATGTGATCAAGCTGCCGCCCAAGGGCGTGCGCCGCCACGGCAACACCGATGTGTACCGCCAGGCGCCCTTGCTGCGCGCGCTGCACAAGGCCGGCGTGCCGGTGCCGCAGGTGCCATGGGCCCATGACGACAACCCGTGGTTCGAGGTGCCGTTCATCATCATGGAACGCCTGCCGGGCCGGGTGTTCTTCGTATGGGATCCACCGGCGGTGTTCGAACGCACCGCCGCCGCCGCTGAACCGCTGTGGGAACAGTGCGCGACGGTGCTGGCCAAGCTGCATCTGTTTGACTGGCGCAGCCACCTCGCCGACTGGGAACAGCCCGAGACCCTGACCGATCAGATCACGCGCTGGGAACGCATCTACGCGCAGGCCCCGGAACCGGAATGGAGCAAGGCGGCGGAAGCCACCGAAAAAGCCCTGCTCGCCAGTTTGCCCGACGGCGAGCCGGTGGGACTGTTCCATGGCGATTACCAGCCCGGCAACCTGCTTTATCACGAGGGCCGCATGACCGGCATCATCGACTGGGAAATTTCAGGCATAGGCGCAAAGCTGCTCGACATCGGCTGGCTGATGATGATTGCCGACCAGTCCAACTGGACGCCCGTCTATCACCCGATTTATCCGCTCGCGCCCGCGCGGCTGCGCACGCTGTTCGAACAGGGCGTGGGCAAGCGTTACGAGCAGATTCCGTGGTATCAGGCCTTGGCCGGCTATCGACTGGCGTGTATTGGCTGCCTGAACGTCAAGCTGCACCGCCGAGGCCAACGCCACGATCCGGCCTGGGAAAAGATTGGCCTGGGCGTGATGCCGATGTTCACACGTGCGCAGGAGCTTCTTTCGAAGCTATAGGGCCGGGCATCACGCTATGCAGCGTGGTAATTCGTTCGGACAGTCGAATGTCAGACTGAAGTCCGACCCACAGGGGAAACAGCTTTCCATTGTGGGTCAGTCTTCAGTCTGGCATTAGAGTCGGCCACAAGCTGCTCGCTGACGGTGCGAGCGCAAAAGAATTCTCTCCTACAACATTCTCTCCAGCATTCGCAGTCCCAATACTCCTCCGGCGAACAATGCCGCCGCCGCCAGCAATGAACCGGCGGCGAGCGTCGACACCCCCGTCACCGACTGACCGATACTGCAGCCCATCGCCACCACGCCGCCGATACCCATCAGCGCCGCGCCGGCGAGGTTGCGCAGAGTGTCGCCACTGTCAGCGAACCCCACCAGTTTGAAACGCCGGGCGCGCCACGCTGCGAGGCCCGCCCCCAGTACGGTGCCGAGCACCGTGGCCACGCCGAAATCCGGCACGGGCGCGGCGGTGTAGCGCTGCAGGTATTCCAGGCTGTCGCCTACCGGCCGCACGAACGACAAGCCCTGCGGCGCCAGTGGCACATCGGCAAATTCGTCGTAGGCGAGCCCGCTCAGCGCCCACGCCGCGCATACGCACAGCCCGACGCCCACGCCGCCCACCCATAAACGCGGTGATGCACGAAACGCGGCATCGGACAGGCAGTAGACCAGCAGCGCGCCGGCCAGCAGCAGTATCAACGCCACACGCACCATGCCCGCCGGCGCCGGCAAGGCAAGCGTGATCAGCGAAACCAGTGATGCATTCATTTCGCCCGGCAGGTCCAGCGCCGTGGCCTGTTCCAGGCCGGAACGCAGCGGCCCCAGCAGGCCGCCGAGACTCATGTAGGCAAACACGCCCATCGTCACCAGCACCACCGCCGCGCGCAGATCGCCAGCGCCGAGGCGCACCAGGTTACGACTCGCGCAACCGCCGGCGAACACCATGCCGATGCCGAACAGGAGACCGCCGAGGACATTGCCCAGCCAGTTGAGGCGGGGGGCGAGATACATGCTGAGATTGAGATCGACCACGCCCGCGGCGTCCAGACCCTGCGCGCCGAGCAGCGCCACGGCCGTCGCCAGCAGCCACGCGCGCAGCCGCCGCGCGTCACCGAAACCGTGCCAGTCCGACACGGCGCCCATCGCGCAGAAGCGTGTGTGTTCGACCAGCGCGCCGAACACCACGCCCAGCGCCAGACCGCCCCACGCCAGGCCGTAGGGCGCGGTTGCCTGCAGGCTCTCGCGCAAGCCCATGGACAATCAGGCCGCCACCACCGCCAGCGCACTGTTGGCCGGCGCTTCCAGAAGCTCCACCACGTTGCCGTCCGGATCGCGACCATAGGTCGCCCAGATGTCGCCGCCGACGGTCTGGGGTTCGCAGTGAAAGACCATGCCGGCCGCTTTCAGGCGCGCGTATTCGGCATTGATGTCGGTGACCTGCACGCACAGATGGGTAATGCCGTGATCGTTCACCGGCCGCGCCGCCTCGCCCGGCCTGGGCGTCGGTGTGCTGTATTCGAACAGCTCGACGCAGGCATTGCCGCACTTCAGCATGATGATGCGCGCCGACGAATCGCGCAGTCCGGTGATGGCGTCCAAGGCCTTGTGGCCGATGTCCCAATTGAGCCGGAACACTTCCTCGAAGCCGAGGAGGTTCATGTAGAACGCCGCCGAACGTTCAATATCCGGCGTCGAAATGGCGACGTGATTGATACCGTGAATCATGCTCTCCCCCTTATTTGCGACCGCGCGCGGTCCCGTGTGGGTCAGACTTCAGTCTGACATTCGAACGATATTTGTCGGCATTGCCGATGCTAATTGTTTCACCCATTAAAAACCGAAACTCCTCGCCACGCACCCGCCAGAGGCCCGCCCGCGCACGGCGATCAGCCCTGCAATCGCGCATACTTCACAGGACGATCATCGCTGCGAGACGCCCCATCCATGGCCACCCTGCAACTCGACACCACCGGACTCAACTGTCCGCTGCCAATACTGAAAACCAAGAAGACCCTGCGCGACATCGCGGTCGGCGAGACTCTGGAAGTGCTGGCCACCGACCCCGCCTCCGACACTGATTTCCGCGCTTTCTGCCATAACAGCGGTCACCCGCTGCTGGAAGCCAGCGTCAGCGACGGCGTCTACCGCTTCGTGATCCAGCGCGCCAGGTAGCGCGCGTCACGCATCACCGTTCGCGCGGCCACACCGGTGGCGGCGTGTTGACCTTGGCGTTGCGCGGCGAAGGCTGGCCGCGTTCCGGTTCGCCGTGTGGATAGAGCGGTCCGAAACGCGGCGGCAGGTTGTAGTAGTTGGGATAGTAGGCCGGCTGCGACGGCTCTTCGGGCAGCGGCGGCGGCGATTCATCTTGTGCCGCTTCAATGCGCTGGCGCTCGAGTTCCACGGCGTTTTGCGCGTCACGCTCCTGGCGCAGTCGCTGCCACTGATTGGAAATCGAGTAATAGTCGACGTCCTCGGCCACCGCCGCGGCGCCACCGTCGATGGTGATTTCGCTGCTCGCCGCCGCGCTTTGGTCGCTCGGCGGCGCATCGGCGAAATGACGCACGCCGTCGGCGTCCACCCAGGTGTGAACCGTCACCGCGAAACTCGCGCGAGCGCCGAGCAGCAGCAGCAAGGCAGCGGCCGTCATCAAGCTTCTGTGACTATCGTGTTTTCCCATGTCGCCCTGCGTCTCGAGGCCATAGTCTCAAGTCTAGCCCGCCGCGCACCGCGCCACAGCACGCAGGCAGTCAAAGTGCCGTCCGGCAAAATGTCCGGCCGCGGCCGCTAACCCGGCACGGGCGAACACGCGCGGTCGAATGTGTGCGCTCCGTTCAGAAAATTACATTAATTGACCGTCGCTCGACCAAGCTCGTCCTAGACTCGCCGCAGCCTTGACAGTGCGCGGCGTACGACAGAATAAGTGAGAACCATGGCGCAATTTTCTCTCAACGAACAACTGATGCTCGAACTCGTCAACCGCGCGCGGCTGGACCCGCTCGCTGAAGCCCGGCGTTTCGGTATCGACCTCAACAAGAATCTTGCGCCGGGCACCTTGAATGGCACGGCCAAGGCGCCGCTGGCGCCCAACGACAAGCTGGTCGACGCCGCCCGCGGCCACAGCCAGTTCATGCTCGACCGTGATCTCTTCGAGCACGAAGGCATCGGTGACGGCACCCCCACCACGCGTATCCAGGCGGCCGGCTACACCTTTCCCAATGGCGGCTCGCTGGGTGAAAACATCGCCATCAACGGCACCTCGGGCACCGCCAACGAAACCGCCTTCACCATCGCCAACCACCAAGGCCTGTTCGAAAGCGCGCCCCATCGCCTGAACATTCTCAGCACCCACTTTCGCGAGCTGGGCATCGGCATCAAGCGCGGCGCGTTCTTGTTCGAGAATCAGAGCGTGCCGTTCGATTCAGTCGACGCCACCCAGAATTTCGCACGCTCCGGCAGCAAGGTGTTCATCACCGGCGTCGCCATCAACGACAAGGACGGTGACAACTTCTACGACATCGGCGAGCAGCGCGCCGGCGTCGTCATCGATGCGCGCCAGAACGGCGCGCTGGTGGCGAGCGACAGCACCGGCACCGCCGGCGGCTACAGCATCGGCGTCACCAGCGGCAGCTTCCAGGTGCAATTCCATGGCGGCGATCTCACCCATCTCGTCAACTGCTCGGTCACCGCCAATGACAACGTCAAGGTCGATGTGGTCAATGGCAACGAGATCCTGTGCTCCTCCAGCGTGACGCTTGGCACGGGCGCGACCATCGCCACTCTGCTCGGCATCGCCAATATCAACGCCACCGGCAACAGCAGCGCCAACTCACTGATCGGCAACAGTGGCGCCAATCAGCTGAGCGGTCTCGACGGCAATGACAAACTGCTCGGCGTGCTCGGCAACGACAACCTGCTGGGCGGTGCGGGCAACGACATCCTCACCGGCGGCAAGGGCCGCGACCAGCTGCGCGGCGGCGCGGGTCGCGATGTTTTCGATTACAACGCCAGCAATGAAAGCCCGGCTACTGCCAGCGCACGGGATGTGATCAAGGATTTTTTCCACGGCTCGGACCGCATCGACCTTTCCACCATCGACGCCGTGACCGGCGGCAGCAACAACGCCTTTACATTTCTGGGTCGCGCGAGCTTCAGCCACGTCGCTGGCCAGTTGCACGTGGTGCAGTTCAACCCGGCCGGCACCAGCCTCGATCACACCGTGGTCGAAGGCGATGTCAACGGTGATGCAGTGGCCGATTTTCAGATTGATTTGACAGGCTTGATTGGCTTCACGGCGAGCGACTTCATTCTGTAGAGAGCCCCGCGAGAAATCTGTTCGTCCGCGCGAATTCCATCTCGCGTTTGAATGTCAGACTGACGTCTCATCCACAATGCATCGAGCCGCTCTTTCTGTGGGTCGGACTTCAGTCTGACATTCGCCGGCATGCTCGGCGCCTATGTGCGCATGAATTCACAGCTACAGAAAATCGCGCAGTCGGTAATACAGCATCGCCATCACCAGCGCGGGTGTGCGCAGCCACGGTCCGCCCGGGAAATCGCGGTGGGTGATGCGGCTGAACACATCGAAACGCTCTGACTGCCCGGCCACGGCTTCCGCCATGAGCTTGCCCGCCAGTGCGGTCAGCGCCATGCCATGCCCGGAGAAGCCTTGCGCGAACAGCACGCGCCCATCACGCGTGCCGAAATGGGGCGCGCGATTCATGGTGATGTCGACCTCACCGCCCCACACCGAATCGATGGCGACGTCGTCGAGCGAGGGAAACACACGCAGCATGCGCGCGCGCATCGACGCGGCAAGATTGGGCGGCGTCATGCCGGAATAGCTGACGCGGCCGCCAAACAGCAAGCGGTGGTCGGCCGACAGGCGGAAGTAATCCAGCACGAAATTGATGTCGCACACAGAAGCATCGCCAGGCACCAGGCTCCGCGCGCGTGCGGCGCCGAGGGGTTCGGTGGCGGCGATATAGGTGCCTACCGGCATGATCTTGGCGCGCAGGCGCGCGTCCAGCACCGGGCGCCCGGTGTTCTGCGCCAGAATGACATGCGCCGCGCGCACGCGGCCGCCGGCGGTGACCAGGCTCACATCCTTGCCGACTTCCATGGCCAGCACCGGTGTGTGCTCATGGATGCTCGCGCCGGCCGCCAACGCGGCATGGCCCAGGCCCAAGGTGTAGTTCAGAGGATGCACATGACCGCTGTCGCGGTCGTAAAGACCGGCGCAGTAACGGCGGCTCGACACTTCGCGCGCCAGCGCTGCGCCATCGAGCAGTTCAAGGCTGCGGTCGCCGCATTCGCGTGCCAGGGTGTCGGCCATGTCAGCGAGTTCGCGGCGCTGACGCGGCTTGACCGCGACATCGACATGACCATCGCGCCAATCACAGGCGATGGCGTGGCGCGCAATCAAGTCGCGGGTCAGTTGCACCGCCTCGCGCGACATCTCCCACAGACGCCGTACATCGCTGCCTGCCAGGTGCTGCCTGAGCGTCGCCACACCGCAGGCAAAGCCGGCCAGCACCTGGCCGCCGCTGCGCCCCGAGGCGCCCGCGCCGATTTCAGCGCCCTCCAGCACCACCACCTGATAGCCGCGCTCACGCAGATGCAGCGCCGCCGACAAGCCCGTGATGCCGGCGCCGACCACCGCCACATCGCAACTCACATCGCCGTGCAGCGCCGTGCACTGCGGACGCGGCGCGGCGCTGCGCTGATAATAGGATGAGGGGTTGTGGGGCATGATGAGGGGCCGCTGTCGAAGCGCGATGTGCACACTGAAAGGGCATGATGCGCACAGCCTGTGCAAGGCCGCAAGGCGCATGCCGACGCCTCACAGTACACTGGCTCGACGCTCCACATGAAACATGTTAATGATGCGCCAGAGCGGTCACCTGGCCGCGAATGCAAGCAGAGATCCCGCCACCGCATGAGCACGCCAGCCCCATCACAAGACACGCTTGCCTGGCAGGATCTCGACCGCCGTCACTACCTGCATCCGTTCACCGACAGCCGTGCGCTGCATGCCCGCGGCGCACGCATCATCACGCGTGCTGAAGGGGTTTACCTGTGGGATTCGGACGGCGCGCGCATCCTCGATGGCATGGCGGGCCTATGGTGCGTGAACGTCGGCTATGGCCGCCGCGAATTGGCCGACGCGGCCAGCGCGCAGATGCTGGAGCTGCCGTTCTACAACAGTTTTTTCAAGACCGCGACGCCACCGACCCTGGCCCTCGCGGCGCTGCTCGCCGAAGTCACGCCCGCCCATCTCAACCACGTGTTCTTCACTTCCTCCGGCTCGGAAGCCAACGACACCGTGGTGCGCCTGGTGCGCCATTACTGGCAGGTGCAGGGCCAACCGCAGCGCAAGGTCATCATCAGCCGCTGGCTCGCCTATCACGGCAGCACCATGGCGGGTGCGAGCCTGGGCGGCATGCGTTACATGCACGAGCAGGGCGACCTGCCGATACCGGGCATCGAACACATCGAGCCGCCCTACTGGTTCGAGCAGGGCGGCGAACTCGACCCTGAGGCATTTGGACTACTTGCCGCGCGACGCCTGGAAGAACGCATCCTCGCCATCGGCGCCGACCGGGTCGCGGCTTTCATCGGCGAACCCATCCAGGGCGCCGGCGGGGTGATCGTGCCGCCGGCCAGCTACTGGCCGGAAATCGAACGCATCTGTCGCAAGTACGGCATTCTGCTGGTCAGCGACGAAGTGATCTGCGGCTTCGGCCGTCTCGGCCGCTGGTTCGGCTGCGAGCATTTCGGCTATACGCCGGACCTCATGGTGATCGCCAAGGGCCTGTCGTCCGGCTATCTGCCCATCGGCGGCGTGATGGTCAGCGATGAGGTGTCACGCGTGCTCATCGAACGCGGTGGCGAGTTCAACCATGGCTATACCTATTCCGGCCATCCGACCTGCTGCGCGGTGGCCGAACGCAACGTGCGCATCCTGCGCGACGAGCGCATCGTCGAACGCGTGCACGACGACACCGGCCCCTATCTGCAGGCACGCCTGGCGGAGCTCGCCGACCATCCACTGGTCGGTGAAGTACGCGGCGTCGGCTTCATGGCCGCGCTGGAACTGGTGCGCGACAAGGCCCGTCGCCAGCGTTTCACGCCGGTCGGCGAAGTCGGTACGGTCTGCCGCGATTTCTGTTTTGAACAAGGTCTCATCATGCGCGCGGTGGGTGACACCATGATCATCGCGCCGGCGCTGGTCATGAGTCGCGGCGAAATCGACGAATTGCTGACGCTCGCACGCCGCTGCCTGGACCTGACACTGGCTGCCGTCAACGGTCATGCCTGATTTCAACTCTGCTGCTTTTCCCAAGGAACAAAAAATGTCCTGCATGCGCCTGCGCGTCGTCGTCCCGGCCGCCCTCACCCTGTTACTCAGCGCCTGCGGCGGCGGCGACAGCGCCAGCACCGCGGGCAGCGCCGCCGCGCCAACGCCCGCGCCCGCTGAAAGTGCGGCGCCCGCCGCGGCGCCCGAGGCGCAGGCCGAAGAAAAAGTCTTGAACATCTACAACTGGTCGGACTACATCGGGCCTGACACCGTTGCCAATTTCGAAAAGGAAACCGGCATCAAGGTGCGTTACGACGTGTTCGACAGCAACGAAGTGCTGGAGGCCAAGCTGTTGGCCGGCAACACCGGTTACGACATCGTGGTGCCGTCGGCCAACTTCGTCGCCCGCCAGATCAAGGCCGGCATCTTCCAGCGCCTCAACAAGAGCAAGCTCAGCAACTACAAGAACCTCGATCCGGAGATCATGAAGTCCCTGGCGGGGTACGACCCGGACAATGCCTATGTGCTGCCCTACCTGTGGGGCACCGACGGCATCGGTTACAACGTCGCCAAGATCAAGGAACGCATGAACGATGCGCCCATCACCAGTTGGGACATGCTGTTCAAGCCTGAAATCGTCGCGCGCTTCAAGGATTGCGGCGTGAGCATGCTCGACACCCCCAGCGAAGTCGTGCCTCTGATGCTGCGCTATCTCAACCTGCCCACCGGCAGCCAGACCGCCGAAGACTTGGCCAAGGTCGAAGCAGCGCTGATGCAGGTGCGGCCGCACATCAAGTATTTCCATTCATCGCAGTACATCAACGATCTGGCCAACGGCGAGCTGTGCCTGGTGATGGGCTGGAGCGGCGATATTTTCCAGGCGCGCGCGCGCGCCAAGGAAGCCAAGAACGGCAATGACATCGCCTACGTCATCCCCAAGGAAGGCACGCTCATGTGGTTCGACACCATGGCCATCCCCAAGGACGCGCCGCACGTCGAGAACGCTTACAAGTTCATGGACTACATCCTGCGCGCCGAGGTTACCGCCGCCATCAGCAACGAAGTGCAGTACGCCAATGCCAATGTCGCCGCCACCGCCAAGATGGATCCCGAGGTCGTACACGACCCGGCGATTTATCCCGATGCAGCGACCCGCGCGACCCTGTTTCCGAATGTCGTCAATCCGCCCGACTATGACCGACTCGTGACGCGCGCCTGGACCCGCGTCAAAACCAATCAATAGCCGGCGCCCGTCCCCATGACCGACGCCAGCAGCGAGCGCAGCGCGCCGACGCCGTGGACCGATGCCGGCGCGCGGCCCTACGTGCGCATCGAGCATGTCAGCAAGCGCTTCGGCGATTTCGTGGCGGTCAATGATCTCTCGCTCGACATCTACCACAAGGAACTGTTCTGCCTGCTGGGTGGCTCGGGCTGCGGCAAGAGCACGCTGTTGCGCATGCTGGCGGGTTTCGAGGAGCCGAGTGCCGGGCGCATTTACATCGATGATGTCGACATGACCGACATCCCGCCCTATCAGCGGCCGGTCAACATGATGTTCCAGTCCTACGCGCTGTTCCCGCACATGACGGTGCTGGACAACGTCGCTTTCGGCCTGAAGCAGGAGAGCCGTTCGCGCCAGGAGATCCGTGACAAGGTCGAAGCGATGCTGGAACTGGTCAAGCTGTCGGCGTTCGCGCGCCGCAAGCCGCACCAGTTGTCCGGCGGTCAGCGCCAACGCGTGGCGCTGGCCCGCTCGCTGGTCAAGCAGCCCAAGCTCTTGCTGCTCGACGAACCGCTGGCGGCGCTCGACAAAAAGCTGCGTGAATCGACCCAGTTCGAGTTGATGAACATCCAGGACACCCTCGGCGTGACGTTCATCATCGTCACCCATGACCAGGAAGAGGCCATGACGCTCGCCTCGCGCATCGGTGTGATGGATCACGGCCGCATCGTACAGACCGGCACGCCGAGCGAGATCTACGAGTTCCCGAACAGCCGCTTCGTCGCCGATTTCATCGGCTCGGTGAACATCTTCGAAGGCCACATCATTGACGAAGACAATGACTACGTGCGCATCCGCTCGACCAGCGCCGACTGCACGCTGTTCATCAACCACGGCGTGGCCGCCTCGCCGGGCGGCGCCATCTGGGTGGCACTGCGGCCGGAGAAAATACTCATCAGCCGCGAGCCGCCGGCCAGCACCGGTGAAAACTGCGTGCAGGGCACGGTCGAGGGTATTGCCTACATGGGCGACATCTCGGTGTTCAAGGTCAAGCTCGCCTCGGGCATGTCGGTCAAAGTCACACAACCGAATCTCATCCGCCACGCCGAGGACCGCATCGACTGGGACGATGCCGTGTGGCTGTCGTGGCACGCCGCCAGTGGTGTGGTGCTGACCTCGTGAGCCGCGTCGGCTATCTGCCGCTCGGCGACCGCCTGGCCAAGGGCTCGGAACCGCTGGTGCGCGCGCTGATGCGCATCGCGCCACTGCGCTGGATATTGAATCTGTTCGGCGCGCTGGGCCTCGCCGGGCAGCGCGGCGTCATCGCCCTGCCCTATGCCTGGCTGGCTCTGTTCTTTTTGGTGCCGTTCCTGATCGTGCTGAAGATTTCCTTCGCCGAGCAGTTGATTGCGCAACCGCCCTACAGCTCTCTCATTGAACGCACCGCCGAGGGCGGCCTCACGCTCAAGCTGCATTTGAGCAATTACCGCTTCCTGCTCGAAGACGCGCTTTATTTCAAAACCTATCTGCGCTCGGTGGAAGTGGCGTTCTTCTCGGCGCTTATCTGTCTCATCATCGGTTACCCGATGGCCTATGCCATGGCGCGTGCACCGAGCGCGTGGCGCAATGTGCTGCTGATGCTGGTGGTGCTGCCGTTCTGGACTTCCTTTCTGCTGCGCGTCTACGCTTGGATAGGTCTCTTGAACAACAACGGTGTGATCAACAACGTGCTCATCGCGCTCGGCCTCATCGACAGTCCCATCGTCATGATGCGCACCAACTTCGCGGTCTACGTCGGCATCGTCTATTCCTACCTGCCGTTCATGATCCTGCCGCTCTACGCGACCCTGGAAAAACTCGACGATACGCTGCTCGAAGCCGCCGCCGATCTCGGCAGCCGGCCATGGAAAGCATTTCTCGCCATCACCCTGCCCTTGTCGGCGCCCGGCATCATCGCCGGCTTTTCGCTGGTGTTCATTCCGGCCCTGGGTGAATTCGTGATCCCCGATCTGCTGGGCGGCACCGACACCCTCATGATCGGCAAAGTGCTGTGGGAAGAATTCTTCGCCAACCGCGCGTGGCCAGTGGCGTCGGCCGTGGCAATCGCAATGCTGTCGCTGGTGGTGGTGATCATGGTGCTGCAGGGCTGGCTGCAGCGGCGCAGCGAGGCCTCGGCATGAAGCGCACGCCGCGCTGGCTGTCGGGCTGGTTGCTGGCGGGCCTCGCCTTTCTCTACCTGCCCATCGCCTCGCTGATCATTTTTTCGTTCAACGAATCAAAGCTCGTGACGGTGTGGGCGGGCTTTTCCACCAAGTGGTATGGCGCGCTGCTGCACAACCAGCAGATTCTCGAGGCGGCGCTGCTGAGTCTCAAGATTGCGAGCATGACTGCCTGCCTCGCCACCGTGCTTGGCACACTGGCGGCGCTGTGCCTGACGCGCTTTGGTCCGTTTCGCGGCCGCGCCCTGTTCAGCGGACTCGTCACTGCGCCGCTGGTGATGCCGGAAGTGATCACCGGTCTGTCACTGCTGCTGTTGTTCGTGGCGCTGGAACAGGCCATCGGCTGGCCCGCCGGACGCGGCACGCTGACCATAGTCATCGCCCATGCAACGTTTGCCATGGCCTATGTCACGGTGGTCGTGCAATCACGCCTTATCGGCATGGATCCCTCCATCGAAGAAGCGGCGATGGATTTGGGTGCGCGTCCGGCCAAGGTCTTTCTGGTCGTGACCTTACCCATCATCGCACCGGCGCTGGTGTCGGGCTGGCTGCTGGCCTTCACCTTGTCGCTGGACGACCTCGTGGTCTCGAGTTTCGTGTCCGGCCCCGGCGCCAGCACCCTGCCGATGGTGATCTATTCCAAGGTCAGGCTCGGACTCTCGCCCGAGATCAACGCCCTCGCGACCTTGATGGTGCTGGTGGTGTCGGTGGCGATGATCGTGGCTGGCGTGGTCATGACGCGCCAGGAACGCCAGCAGCAGCGCGACGCACAGATGGCGGTCAACGCGCCCGACTGACGCGATCTTTCAGGCGGGCTGCTGCTGGGTAATGCAATGCACGCAGCCACCGCCAAGCAGGATCTCGCGTCCCGGCACCTGGCGAATTTCCCGCGTAGGAAACTGCTCGGCGAGGATGGCGGCAGCGCGCGCGTCGTGATCGTCATCGAAGGCAGGCAGGATCAGCGCGCCGTTCACCAGCAGGAAATTCACATAGGACGCCGCGAGGCGCGCGCCCGCCGGGCGCGGATGACTGCCGGCTGTTGGCGTAAGCCCGGCCGCCTCCGCCGCGCTCATGCGCGGCATGTGTCGCGGCTGCGGAATCTTCACCACTTCGAGCCTGCGGCCGCGCGCATCGCGAAAGCCACGCAGACGCGCCAGCGCGTCGGCGGAAATGGCATGCTGCGGATCGTCACGGTCATCGCACCAGCTCAAGGCCACCACGCCCGGCCGCAGGAAGCAGGCGAGGTTGTCGACATGACCGTCGGTCTCGTCCTGGTACACGCCCTGCCCCAGCCACAGCACGCTGTCAACGCCAAGATATTCGCGCAGCTGCTGTTCGATGTCGGCGCGTGTGAGCGCTGGATTGCGATTGCGGTTGAGCAGGCATTGTTCGGTGGTGAGGCAGCTGCCTTCACCATCGACATGAATGGCGCCGCCTTCCAGCACCAGCGGTGCGCGATAACGCGGCACGCCGGCAAGCTCGGCCACTCGCGCGGCCACCGCGTCGTCGGCATCCCAGGGCTGATAGAGACCGCCATCGAAGCCGCCCCAGGCGTTGAAGACCCAATCGACGGCGCGCAACTTGTTTTCACCGTTGCGCACGAAGGTCGGACCGATGTCACGCATCCAGGCGTCGTTGCTGTCGATGAGCTGGAGGTCGACGGCGGCGCTGAGCAGCTGGCGGGCATGGCGGTAATGCGCGGCATCGACGCCTATGACCACCGGCTCGAATTCGGCGATGGCATTGGCGACCGTGGCAAACGTCGCCTGCGCCGGTGCGGCGGCGGCCCGCCAGGTGTCGGGACGCGTCGGCCACATCATCCAGCAGCGTGCTTGCGCCGCCCATTCGGCCGGCATGGCGTAACCGTCGGCGCGCGGGGTGCTCGTCAAGATGTCACTCATGGCGCCATTGTATTGCCGGTCAGACTTCAGTCTGACATCAGGAGTGAGTAGCTCGGGTGAGTGGCGGTGTCAGACTGAAGTCTGACCCACACAGTAGCGACGTCCCGCATCCATCGCTGCGTTGCGCGGCCGCTAATGCTCAGGCGATCATGTCAAAACCGGCGCCGGGCATTCCAGCGTCACGACGAGGATTCCCCTATGAGCACCGGCTCCCATCCGGACCAGGCCCGCGAGTTTCTCGCCCGCCATCCCGAGTTGCGTCATGTGCAGCTCATGCAGACCGACCTGAACGGCATCCTGCGCGGCAAGTCCGTGCAACGCGCGGAACTCGAGCGCATCTATACCGAAGGCCTGCCGCTGCCAAGCTCCATCGCCGCCCTGACCGCCGACGGTGACGACGCCGAGAACACCGGCCTGTTGTGGGACATCGGCGACATGGACTGCCTGGCGTGGCCGCTGCCCGGCACCCTCGTGCCAACGCCGTGGCTGAAGACGCCGACCGCTCAGGTGTTGATGATGTTCGACCCGGTGCTGGGCGGGCCAGCGGCCGCCGCTGATCCGCGCCTCGCCGCGCAGCGTGTGATCAGTCTCCTCGAGCAGGACGGCTACACACCGGTGATGGCGGTCGAGCTCGAGTTCTACCTGCTCGACGCCGACGCGGTGCGCGAGGGGCGCGCGCAGGCAGCGGCCACCCGCGGCAAGCATCCTCATGTGTACAGCGTCGAGGAAATCGAATCGCGCGCGGAATTTCTCGACGACCTTTACGCCTGCTGTGAAACGCAGGGGCTGCCGGTCTCGACCACCATTTCGGAATTCGGACCGGGCCAGTTCGAGATCACCCTGAAGCATCGCGCCAACGCCTTGCGCGCGCTCGATGAAGGCGTGATGTACAAGCGCGCGGTGCGCGGCGTGGCGCAGCGTCACGGCCTGTGGGCCTCATTCATGGCCAAGCCCTTCCCGGTGCTGCCGGGCTCGGGCCTGCATCTGCATTTGAGCCTGAACGATGCGCAAGGGCGCAATGTGTTCGCCAGCGACGCGGCCGACGGCAACGAATTGCTCAGGCACGCCATCGGCGGCATGGCCGCCAGCGCCGGCGACATGATGGCGCTGTTCGCGCCTTTCGGTAATTCCTATCGGCGCTACCAGGCCTATAACTGCGCGCCGCTGGTGGCGAACTGGGGCGTCAACAATCGCACCGTGGCGCTGCGCATTCCGACCGGGCCGGCCGACTCACGCCATGTCGAACATCGCATCTGCGGCGCCGACGCCAATCCCTACGCGGTGGCGGCGGCAGTGCTGGCCGGCGTGCATCACGGTCTCAAGCACGGCATCGACCCCGGGCCGGCGGTCAGCGGTGATGCCTACCAACAGAAAAGTCACGCGCCGCTGCCGCGCGACTGGCTGTCGGCCATCGACCGCTTCGCAGAGTCGCAATTCGCGCGCGAATACTTCGGCCAGCGCTTCGTCGAAGTCTATTGCGGCATCAAGCGCACCGAGAGCGGCCGCTACTTCGGTGAAATACCGCAGCAGGATTACGACTGGTATCTGCATACGCTGTGAGCACGCAGCGCATCAACATGGTGAGCGGCGACGAGACCGGCGCGAGCACACGCTGATGCACGGCCACGCGCACCACGCCCATGGCCACGCCCATGGCCACGCCCATGGCCACGGCCACGGCCACGCCGCGGCGGGCGGCCGGCATGATGTCGCCTTTGCCACCGGCATCGCCTTGAACAGCGCCTTCGTGGCGGTCGAATTCGGCTATGGCATCGCTTCGCATTCAACCGCCCTCGTGGCGGACGCCATCCATAATCTCGGCGACGTGGCCGGCCTCGCGCTGGCGTGGTTCGCGGCCTGGCTGGCGCGGCGCGCGCCGGGCCCGCGTTTCACCTATGGCTTGCGCAGTTCAACCATCCTCGCGGCGCTGGCCAATGCGGTGATGCTGCTGCTGGCCTGCGGTGGTCTTGCGCTCGAAGCGCTGCAAAAGCTCATGACACCGAGCAGCGTGGCCGGCGCGACGGTGATGGTGGTGGCGCTGGTGGGGGTGGGGGTGAACGCCGTCACGGCGCTGTTCTTCCTGCGCGATCGCCGCCACGACTTGAACCTCAACGCGGCCTTCATGCACATGCTGGCCGACGCGCTGATTTCCTTGGGCGTCGCCGTCAGTGGTTATCTCATCCTGCGCACCGGCTGGGTGTGGCTGGACCCGCTGGTGTCGTTCGCGATCATGACGGTGGTGTTGCTCAGCACCTGGCGCTTGTTACGCGACAGCGCCCTATTGTCACTGCACGCGGTGCCGGCGCACTTGAGCAGCGCGCCGGTCGCGCGATTTCTGGAAGCCCAGCAGGGCGTAAGCGGAGTGCACGACCTTCACATCTGGGCGCTCAGCACCACCGAGGTCGCCTTGACCGCTCACCTCGTCATGCCGCTTGGACACCCGGGCGACGACTTCCTGGACGAACTGGCGCATGCGCTGCGTGATGAATACGCGATTCATCACGCCACCTTCCAGGTCGAAACCGGCGTGGCAGGCCACGCCTGCACCCTGCTCGAGGGCGCAGGCCGGCACTGAATGCTGTGCGCCGCGCGCATCTACCAGCTGCTCGATACCGAGAACACCACCGCTTCGCAGTTGTCGTTGCAACCGGACAGATCGCGCGCGTCCTGCCACGACAGGTCGGCGGTGAAATGGCCCAGGGTCTTGTTGACGCCAACCGCGTAATGCACGTAGTCGTAGCCGGCCGGCCCCGAAGTCTGGTCACCGTCGACGTATTGATAGCCGACCGTCACATAGGGACTGAAGTCATAGGGCAAGGTCGCGCCGAAGGTGCCGTAGGTGTAGACGCCGTCGCCGTCTTCACCGAAGTAATCGGGCGAGTAATACAGGCCCACTTCCAGCGATGGTGAGAATTGCAGGCCGGCCCATGTGTAGTTGAGCTTGCCGTAGCCTTCGAAGTAGTTGTAATCGGCCGCGAAATCTTCGTTCTGGTCGGGATAGGCGTAGTAGATCATGCCGACGTCCCAGCCGATGCCATTGGCGAACTTGCCGGCAAAGCCGCCGTAGAAATCGGTTTCTATCGACGCTGTGTCACTGGTGCCGGCGCCGAACTCGATGTTCGAGGCCCACACGCCGAGATAAAAGCCCGACTCGTGCGCGTAATCGAAGCCGCCCTGGATGGCCGGCCCTTCGTTGGAGTTGGTGATGCCGCGGAATACGTATTCGGAAAAGAGTCCGACATTGGCGCTGAAAGTATGGGGCGAGGCCGCGGCGTCCGCCGCTTCCTCGGCGCCGGCGCTGCCGGCGATGAGCAGACCGGCGACGAGACTGCCGGCCTTGAATGAAATTCGTGAATGGTCCATGGGTGATCCTCCGTGCGGCGCAATCCCGCGGTGATGCGTTCAAACGGAGGTTAGCGACCGCTAGCGGAGAATTTGTAGGTGGAAATTCGTTCGCGACCGCTCGAATGTCAGACTGAAGTCTGACCTTCACAGGACGGGTAGCGAACTCTAGCTACGCTTCGGCGGGCTTGGCGGCCTTTGGCGGTGGCGACGCGGGATGAGGAATCTCGATGCCCGCTTCACGCAGGCGCGTATCCAGCGCCCAGCAGTAATCACCCATCACTGAACCCGGTTTCCTGGCGGCGCGCAGGTTCATCCAGATCACGAGTTCGAAATCGAGGCCGGTGTCACCAAAACGCACCAGCCATACCTGCGGCTCGCGCGCCGGATTGTGCAGCAAGGTGTGTTCAACATCGTGGGCCGCGGCCAACGCAGCCTTGCGCACTTCATCCTTGTCGGTGTCGTAGGTCACGGTGAACGGCACATGCAGACGCCGGCAGGCGTCCTCCAGTGTCCAGTTCATGACCTTGCTACTCATGAATTCGGCATTCGGCACCAGGATGTCGACATTGTCACCGGTGGTGATGCGCGTCGCGCGCATGTTGATTTCCCTGACCATGCCGGTCACGCCGGACTGCAGTTCAATCAAGTCGCCGACATTGAGGCTCTTCTCGAACAGGATGATGAGGCCTGCCACGAAATTGCTGATCAGGGTCTGCAGGCCAAAACCGACACCGATACCGAGGGCGCTGGCGAACAGCGCGAACTTGGTCAGATCCACGCCTATCGACGACAGGCCGACGACGATGCCGATGGTCAGCAACAGGTAATGCAGCACGCGGCCGACGGTGTAGAGCGAGGCCGCGTTGAACGCTGAGTAGCTGGGCCCCAGGCGCTGCAAGCCGCCGCGCATCAAGGCCGACACCCACCAGGCGATGGTGAGTATCAGGCCCAGGCGCAACAGGCCCAGGGTGGTGACCGGTGTCTCGTTGACTTCGAACAAGGGCGTGCCCAGCAGCGAATGGGCTTCGGCCACACTGCCGCGCACCGCATCCTTCAGCAGACGCACGCTTTGCCCCATGCGCCCTTCGCGCTCGCGCAGGCGCGCATCGAGCATGTCGACCAGCTGCGCGCCGCTGCGCAACTGCGCGGACAAGTCTTCGAGCGCGGTCTCGACGCCGGCCAGTTCATTGCGGGCGCGCTCGTACAGCGCATTGACCGAAGGCTCGTCCGAGGCTTCGCGTTCGATGGTGATGGCGCTGCGCAACTGGTTGGCGCGTGCGCGCTGTTCGGTGGCAAGGCGCGCCTGCTTGTCGAGCAAGGCCTGCTGCTTGCGCAGCAGCGTGCGATCGGCGGCGGGCTCGGCGGTGTTGCGTTCGGCCACGCGCTGCAACAGGCGCTGCGCCAGCACCGCGGTGGCGCGCCGCGCTTCGGCAATCGCAATCTCGACGCTGCGCCGCTGCGATTTGACCTCGTGATAGCGCGCCTGGGCGCGTTCATCGGGGCTGGTGGCCAGCGCCATGGAGCTGGTCAGCTGCAGCTTCATGAGATCGGCGCCGGCGTTCTGCGCGGCCTTGGTCGCGTCTTTTTCTATGCGCTGCCATTCCGCCAGCGCGCTGCTGGTGCACTCGATGCGCTCGCCGGCGGTGTCGAGCAATTTCAGGTGCTGGTCGAGTTCGGCCTGCAGGGCCGTCTGGTTCGCGCGCCGCCAGCGCAGTTCCTGGTTGAGGGTTTCGATGCGCAAGCGGTCGCGAATGAGGCGCACGCCTTCGACCGTGCGCTCGGCGCTGTCGGTCGCCAGATCGCGGTAGCGCAGCTTGGCGGCATCCTGCTCGTTGCGGCCGAGCGCCAGCGAACGCTCGATGAGGGTGATCTCCTGCGCCTCGAGATCAGCGGCGCGGCGCAATTGCTCGTTCTCGCGCCCGAGTTCGAGCACGTCGTCGAGCGGATAGGCTTCTTTCATGGTCGGCATCGGCGCGGCCGGCGCGCTGGGCGCCTGCAGGGTGCGCTTGTAGCGACCGAAATGGCGTTCGATGCTGGCGCGCAGCTGCACCACGTCTTCGTGCGCTTCGCCGGTCAGGCTGACGGCGATGCTGTCGAGTTGCTTGGTGAAGGCCGCATAGCGCGTGGCGAGCAGCTTGCCCTCGGGGTCTTCACCGACCACGAAGTAATTCCACCATTCGGGGTCGAGATTGCGTGGGTCGGGCACGCTCGGCGCGGCGGCCAGGCTTGCGTCGACACTGTCGGTGCCGGGCAGCGTCGGCACGGCCATGACCGGCACGCAGGCCGCCAGCCACAGCAGCAACAGGGACAGACGCATGAGGGGCGCGTTGAACGCAGAGAGACGGAGGCAGGCAATCATCGCGGCGCAGTATAGACGCGTGGCGGCCGCCCGCCCAGCGCGTGGCGGCGGCTGTGATAAAGTCCGGCCCGGTCCATGTCTTGGAGATGCGCGAGCACCATGCCCCCTGTCCGTCCCCGCGATGCCGCCAGCCTGGTCATCCACCGTCGCCGCACTACCCATCACGAAGTGCTGATGGGCCGACGCGGCAACAAGGCGCGCTTCAAGCCCGGCGTCTACGTATTCCCGGGGGGCGGCCTCGACCGCGCCGACTATCGCGCGCAACCGGCGCGGCCGCTGGCGGCGGATCTGGTCTCGCAGCTGGCCGTCGCCCATTCCCACAGTAAGGCCAATGCGCTGGCCATGGCGGCGGTGCGCGAGGCCCACGAGGAAGCCGGTCTCATGTTCGGCGTGCCGGGCAGCGTTGGCGCCGTCGACCACGCCAGCTGGGATGCCTTCCGGCGCGCGGCGCGAGCGCCCGATCTCGGTGAACTGCAATTTCTCGGGCGCGCCATCACCCCCAGTCATCAACCCATTCGCTACCACGCACGCTTCTTCGCCGCGCCGGCGGAGCTGTTCAGTGGTGAGCTGGCGGGTGACGGCGAACTCGAAGACCTGCGCTGGATACGCATCGAAGACACCGCCAGCCTCGACATGATGGAAGTCCAGAAGCTGGTGCTGGAGACCCTGGTGCAACGCCTCGCCGGCCGCGACGTACCGGCGCAGCGGCTGTTCTTCAATTGGGGACGACGGAATGTCATCGATGCGTAAATGCGCGCGGCCTGGTCCCCTCGTGGGTCAGACTTCAGTCTGACATTCGAACCAAGTGGCGCGCCGCCACTGTCAGGCTGAAGCCTGACCCACACAGCGCGAGTCACAGCTTGCGCGTCTCCTCGCCAAACCTGTACACCACGATACTCCCGAGCGCGGCGAGCCGGCCAGCCGGCAGGGACAGCGCCAGGAAGACTCTGCGATGGACGCTCACGTGGCGCGGGTGGCGCCGTGCATGCGACCACGCGCCAGCGACAGGGCAATGCCGACGCAGGACAACATCGCGCCACAGGCAAAGCAGGTGGCGATGGCATGACCAAGCTGCGGATAGACCGCCGGCTCGATGGCCACCGGCCCCAGCCACAGCGCCATCACCACCGCCACCAGCGCCATGCTGCACAACTGCCCGACCACGCGCATCACCGACATCGCGCCCGATGCGCGCGAATAATCCTTGGGCGGCACCGCGCCCATGATGGCATTGACGTTGGGCGAACTGAACAGACTGAAACCAAAGCCACACACCGCCAGACACAACACGGTCGATTGCAGCGCGCTGTGTTCATCGAGCAAGGCGAAGCCGAGCAGGCCCAAGCCGGTCAGCGCCATGCCGAGCGATGCGATCACGCGCGGCTCGACGCGATCCGACAGGCGCCCGGCCATCGGCGAGAAGATGGCCATCACCAGCGGCTGGGTCATCATGATGATGCCAGCCTGCGACGGTGGCACGCCCTTCAGGAGCTGCAGATAGAGGCTGACCAGCATCACGTTAGCGAAGGTCGTGGTGTACATCACCAGCGAAGCGAGGCAGGACAGCGTGAACACGCGGTTGGTGTAGAACAGTTCGACGTCGAAGATCGGATGCGCATGGCCGCGCTCGTGACGGAAGAACAGCCACAGCACCGCGCTGCCGCCCGCCACCATCGCGAGACCACGCACGGCCGGCAGGCTCGACAGGCCTATCATGAGGATCATGATGCCGGCGGCATACAACACTGCGCCGATGGCATCGAACTCACCGCGCTCTTCGGCACGCCATTCGAAGCGCATGTGCACGAGGCACAGGTACAGCACCACCAGCGTCAAGGGCAGATGCGGCAGGAAGGCCGCGCGCCAGGATGACATTTCGATCACGTGGCCGCCCATCAATGGGCCGAGAGACAGACCGATGTACACCGCCGAGATGGTCGCGCCGATGGCGGCGCCGCGTTTGGCCGGCGGGTAGACCGAGGAGATGATGGCTATCTGGGTCGCGAACAGCGCCGCGGCCGACATGCCCTGCAGGGCACGCGCCGCCAACAGCACGGCGGCGCTGTTGGCGCTGGCCGCAATCAGCGACGCCAGCACCACGCCAATCGTGCCCCACAGGAAGATGCGACGGCGACCGTACATGTCGGCGAGGCGCGCGAGCGTCAACACACAGGCGGCGCTGGCGAGCAGATAGGCCATCGGCACCCAGCTCAGCATCACCGCGTCGATGTTGAGCGCGCTGGCGATGAAGGGCAGCGCGACGTTGACTGTCGACAGCATCATGGCGGTCGCCACCGAGCTCAGCATGATCATGACGATCGCGGCGCGGCGCGTGCCGGGGGAGATCTCCTCGGGCGATGGCGTGATCATGTGATGGACGGGAGTGTCAGACTGAAGTCCGACCCACAATGCTTCGATGCCGCTGATAAGCGGGCCTGTGGGTCAGACTTCAGTCTGACACTCGAGCGGGATGCGCAAACCTGCAAGCCGCTCAACCCGCGCCCGCTTCCCGCGCGCGCAGCTCGACGCGGCGAATCTTGCCGCTGACGGTCTTGGGCAGACTGTCGACGAATTCGATGCGTCGCGGATACTTGTAGGGCGCCGTCACGCGCTTCACATGTTCCTGCAGTTCCGTGACCAGTGCGTCGCTGCCGGTGTAGCCGGGCGCCAGCACCACGAACGCTTTCACCACGTCGCCGCGCAGCGCATCGGGACTTGCGACCACCGCCGACTCGGCGACCGCCGGATGCTCAATCAAGGCGCTTTCCACTTCGAACGGTCCGATGCGGTAACCGGCCGACAGGATCACATCGTCGGCGCGACTCACGAACCAGAAGTAACCGTCTTCATCGATGTAGCCGCGATCGCCGGTCAGGTACCAGTCGCCGATGAAGCAGGCATTGAAGCGATCCGGGTCGCCACGATAGTCGCGGAACAGGCCCGGCGCGCGCAGCGGCTTGACGCGGATCGCGATGTCACCTTCCTGCTGCGGACCTAAGGGCTGGCCCTCAGCGTCGATGATGGCCATCTCTATACCCGGCATGGGCTTGCCCATGGAGCCGAAGCGCGGCGTGATGGACGGATGGTTGCCGCACACCAGCACGGTTTCGGTCTGGCCGTAGCCATCGCGGATGACGAGCCCGGTGGCGCGCTTCCAGGTTTCGATGACTTCCGGATTCAAGGGCTCGCCGGCGCCGACGCAATGGCGCAGATGCGGGAACTTGTAGGCCGAAAGATCCTGCAACACCACCATGCGATACACCGTCGGCGCGCCGCACAGCGTGGTGATGGGGTATTGCGCAAGCAAGTCCAGAGACTTCTTTGCATCGAACACCGGCGAGTGATGCACGAACACCGTCGCGCCCATGTTCCAGGGTCCGAAGTAGCTGCTGTAGGCAGCCTTGGCCCAGCCGGTGTCGCTGATATTCCAGTGCACATCGTCGGGCGAAAGATCCAGCCAGTAACGGCCGGTGATCTGATGGGCGAGGCCATAGCCATGACCGTGGATGGTCATCTTCGGATAGCCGGTGGTGCCGGATGTGAAATAGCACAGCGCGTCTTCATCGAAGGCGGTGTCGGCGGTGTCGAATTGCGTGCTCTGGCCGTGCATGAGGCTGTCGTAGCTCTGCCAGCCGCTGCGCTCACCGTCGACCAGGATGCGCGCGCGCAGGGTCGGACACTGTGCCGCGACCTCGTCGAGCTTGGCGGCGTTCGCTTGGTCGGTAATGAAGGCGGTGGCCTGCGCGGCGTTCATGCGATAGGCGATGTCCTTGGGCGACAGCTGCGTGGTGCCCGGTGACAGAATGACGCCCATGCGGATGCCGGCCGTGACGATTTCCCACCATTCGAGATTGCGCCCGAGCATGAGCACGATGGTGTCGCCGCGTTTGATGCCGGCCTGGGTGAGCGCATTGGCGAGCTGGCAAGAGCGGTCGCGCACTTGGGCGAACGTGCGTTTGAATTCATGACCGTCGTCATCCACCCACCACAGCGCGAGCTTGGCGGCATCCTTGGCCGCCCACTGGTCGACGACATCGCGTGCGAAATTGAAGCGCGCCGGTGGCGACCACTGGAAGCTGGCGCGCGCTTGCTCGTAACTCTGGACGGTGGACGTGGCGTTGCTCATGGGTAGGCGCTCCAATCAGAACCAGTTTTCGTCGGTGGCAAGACAAGTGTCGTCAAAGCGCGCGAGCAGCGCGCAGCGTTCCGCCACCTTGGGCAATTCGTAACGATAGAAATATTGGCAGGCATTGAGCTTGCCGCGATAGAAGTCGAGATCCGACCCCGTCGCCTTCGCCAGCGCACGCTGCGCGACCAAGGCCTGACGCAGCCACACCCAGGCCAGCACCACATGCCCGAAAGCATCGAGATAGAGCGTGGCGTTGGCGAGCGCGCGATTGACATCGCCGCTCGCGCGCAAGGCATCGAGCGCGGCGGTGGTGTCGATGATGGTGGTGACGGCCGCCGCCAGCGCGGCGTGGTATTCCGCCAGTTCCGTGACCGGCGCGGCCGCGGCCAGGGTCTTGCGATATTCCTCCAGCAGCACCTTGAACGCGGCGCCGTCCTGGATGGTGACCTTGCGCCCCAACAGATCGATGCCCTGGATGCCGTGCGTGCCTTCGTGAATGGGATTCAGGCGCGCATCGCGATACAGGCGCTCGAGCGGAAACTCGCGCGTGTAGCCATAGCCGCCCAGGATCTGGATGGCGTGCTTGTTGCCCTCGAGGCAGAATTCCGACGGCCAGGATTTCGCTATCGGCGTGAGGATGTCGAGCAACAGGCCGATGCGGGTGCGCTCGGCGTCATCGGTCTCGGTGCGTTGGCGATCGATCAGCCACGCGCAGTGCAGAAGCAAGGTGAAAGCCCCTTCGGCAGCGCTCTTCTGCGCCAGCAGCAGGCGCTTTATGTCGGCGTGCTGGATGATCGGCACCTGCGGCGAGGCCGGATTCTTTTCCAGCGGATGACGGCCCTGCGGCCGCTCGCGCGCGTACTTCAGTGAATGCAGATAAGCCGTATAGCCCAGCACGCAGGCCGCCATGCCGATGCCTATGCGCATCTCGTTCATCATGCGGAACATGCAGAACAGGCCCTGGTGCATGGGCCCGACCAGCCAGCCGTGGCATTCGCCGCCTTCACCGAAGTTGAGCACGGTGTTGGTGATGCCGCGAAAGCCCATCTTGTGATTCAGGCTCACGAGTTGCACGTTGTTGCGCGCGCCCAGCGTGCCGTCGTCGTTGACGCGAATCTTCGGCACCACGAACAGCGAAATGCCTTTCACGCCGGGCGGGCCGCCCGGGATCTTGGCCAGCACCAGGTGCACGATGTTCTCCGACAGCTCGTGCTCGCCGCCCGAGATCCACATCTTGGTGCCCTTGATCAGATAGTGGCCGTCTGTGGTGGGCTCGGCGCGCAGCTGGATGTCCGACAGGGACGAGCCGGCCTGCGGTTCCGACAGACACATGGTGCCGAAGAAACGTCCGGCCACCATCGGTTCGAGATAGCGCCGCTTCTGATCATCATTGCCGAATTCCGTCAGGAGATTGACGGCCGAATGGGTGATGAGCGGATAGGAATTGGCCGACACATCGGCGGCCGCGAACCACGCACAGGCGGCCTGCCCCACCACCCACGGCAACTGCATGCCGCCGTGCTCGGCCTCGGCGGCGATGCCCATGAAACCACCGGCGATGTAGGCATCGAGTGTCTGCTCTAGTTCAGCCGGCAAGGTCACGCGCTTGCCATCGAAGGTCGGCTCGTTGGCGTCAAGCTTGGCGGCGTGCGGCGCGAACTCTTGTTCCGCCAGCACCCGTGCCGCTTCGATGACGGCGTCGAACACCGCGCGGTCGTGTTCCGCGTAGCGCGGCTGGCGGGTCAGGGCTTCGGTATCGAGCAGTTCGTAAAGATTGAAATCGATGTCACGCGAATTGAGGAGCAGACTCATGATGTCTCGAATGTAAGGTCGGAATTGCAGAACTAATGGGGCCCGTTGCCGGGCCCGCTATTGAATCACAGAACGCCGCGCCCGCCGACCGCGACGGGCCGCCGCGCAACGCTCAGGGGCGCGCCGATTCGTCCAGCGACAAACCGCTCAAATCGAATTCGGGCGCGACATTCTTGCGTGCTTCGACGAGGGTCACGCCGGGCTCGGCCAGCGTGAGTTCGTCGAGGTCGTAATGCGCGGCCGGCGGCGGCGTGTAATCAACGAGGGTCACCCCCGCCTCGGCCATCGACAAATGCTCGGTGGCAATGCTTGGCGCGGCGACGTGCACCGCTTCCACCAGCACCACACCGGGCTCGGCCATGGTGGTGTCGAGCGCGGCCGGCGTGCCGCGCAAGGCGGCCGGCGGCGCGTTGCGCGCGAACGCCGCTGCGTTGGCCGGCGTTATTGCTGGCGCGACCGGCGTCGCCGTCGCGGCGCGCACGGGCGCGGCGCTGGCAACGCTGGGCGCTGCGGGTTGCGGCACTGCCACGGCGGCGACAGGCGGCGGTGCAGCCGCCGGCGCCGCGGCCACCGGCATGTCGATGACCTCGACTTCGGCGCCGGCCTTGGCCAGCGCCGCCTTGTACTTGTCGGCGGCCAACAGATCCAGGCCCTTCTTGATGATGACGGCCTGGCCACTGAACATCTGCTCGACGCGCGCCGCGTCGATGTTGAACAGCTTGGCGAAGTTGGCGCGCACCTGGCCGCCGTCGGCGCCGGCGCGCAACTGGCCCTTGAACACGATCGCGAAAAGTTGCTCTGCCATTTCCTGCTCTCCCTGTGCGTTGCGCGCCTCAGGCGAGATAACCGCCGTCGATGACGATGGAACTGCCGGTGGTATAGGACGCCGCGTCCGACACCAGGTACAACACCGCGCCCGCCATTTCGCTCGGATCGGCGCCGCGGGCCAGTGGCGTGTGCGGCATCTGCTTGGCCATGAATTCTTCATCGTCATGCAGGGCCATCGCAAACTTGGTGCGGGTCAGGCCTGGCACCAGGGTGTTGACGCGGATGCCGAACTGCCCGCATTCGCGCGCCAGCGCCTTGCTCATATTGTGGATGCCTGCCTTGGTCATCGAATACACACCCTGCTTGTCGCCCGGCGACAAAGCGTTGGCCGAGGCAACGTTGACGATAGCGCCGCCGCCCTGCGCGCGCATGCGGCGCCCCGCGCCGATGGCCATGAAGAAATAGCCGCGCAGGTTCACTTCCACCGTTTTGTCGAACGACGCCACGTCGGTATCGAGAATGTGACCGTAATAGGGATTGGCGGCGGCATTGTTGATGAGGATGTCGACGCGACCGTGGCGTTCATCCATGTATTTATAGAACTCGTCGATCTGCTCGACGCGGCCAATATGGCAAGCGCGCATTTCGGCCGTGCCGCCCAGCGCTTCGATGGCCGCCACGGTTTCGGCGCAACCGTCGGCGCCGCGCGAGAGGCACACCACATGGGCGCCGTACTCACCCAGAATCTTGGCAACCTCCTGCCCGATGCCGCGACTCGCGCCGGCCACCACCGCAATCTTGCCCGTCAGATTGAATTGTTCTCGTGCCATCGTGCTGCCCTCTGTGCTGACTTGGCGAAGACCGGCCATCGCGGTCATCCGCTGCAGGCGAGATGGTACTTGATCTCGCCTGCAGCGCGGCCTGAGGCGCGCGGCCCAAGCACTATGGCGGCAGCCGGGGGCGCTCGCTACAGAGCGGCTAGGCGCGGCGCGCCTGTCAGCTGGTGTTACGCCGACGACGCGCGAGGGCCAGCCCCGCCAGTGTCACACCCAGCAGCGGTAAAGGGGCCGGCAGCGGCACCGCTTGACTGAGCAATACGCCCGATTGGGAGGTGAAGCTCAGGCCCGCAGGTAGTTCAAAACCTACATGAGCCGTGTTGCCGAAATTGGCCTGCGCCGCGCCCCGTGAGAAGGCATTCAGGCCGATGGTGAAAAAGGCCGTGCGCGCATCGTTGCTGATCGGCATTTCGACGCTGAAGGTCTGGTTGAAATCCAGACCCTGGGTGCAACCCGCCCGGCCGCCAAACCCCACGCAGGGGCCGGACTGAAAGCTGTGGATGAAGGAGCGCTGCGCACCACTGCCGTTGATGACATCCGAGCCGAAATCGAGACGGCCGAAAGTGCCGTTGGAATTATCGCTGAATGGGTTGTCGCCGAAGTCAGGCGCAATCGAGCCATGAACGGAGACCACGATGCGCAGCACGCTGCCTGAAGGTATATCGCCTTCGACAGTGACCCGATCACGCAGGATCGCATGGGCTTCAGCCTCATTGGTGTAGTACTGATCGAAGGGTGGACGGACAGCGGATCCGGACGCGAATGCCTTCAGCTCGCCGCGCGCGAGACTTGCGCTGGCGCTCGCGAATGAGCCGCCTATGGTGTCGCCAAACTGGGTAACCGTGGTGATGCCGGTCACGGCCAAGTCCGAAGCCTGCAGCACATTGTTGCCACCGACATCGAAGCGGTCCTCGATATTGGTGTTGATGTTCGCGTTGCCATTGCGCGCTGTGCCGCGGACTTCCGCCGAATAATCAGCGGAGCTGGCGCGAGGCGCGCCCATACCCAGCAGGCACAGTGCAAGCACGAGTCCGCTGCGCACGCGTCCCTGATCGCGTGCCGCATTCAATCGAAGCATATCTTCCTGTCCTTGTTTTCGTCGCGGTCAATTGCCCTGCCGCCAATCGCAGCGCCATTGTCGATGCAGAGCGGGGTTCGATTTTAGCGAGCGTGATCGAATTGGAAAGTCTGGCGAAGGCGAATTGCGTCACGCCCACGAGAACGCTCGGCCACCCACGCAGAACTTGGTCTGGCGTGCATAACGGTGCGCCGCGCGTGAAATAAGTGGGGCATACCGCTAGCATGTGCGCCTTTCACGCCGTCGGCGCCCGGTGCACTGCGCAACAGGCATTCACCCGCGCCCCGACTTCCTCCAGTTCGACACAAGGTCGCCCCCCATGCTCAAAATCACTCTCAAACGCGACCGCGAACGCTCCTTGCTGCGCCGTCATCCCTGGGTATTTTCCGGCGCCATCGACAAGGTGCTGGGCGACCCGCAAGTGGGCGACACCGTCAGCGTGTTTGCCCAGGACGGCCGCTTCCTCGGCCACGGTGCGTGGAACCCCGTATCCAACATCCGCGTGCGCATCTGGGCCTGGCAGGAAGACGCCGTCATCGACGCGACGTTCTTCGAAGCGCGTCTGGCGGCCGCCATCGCCATGCGCGAACGGCTGCTGCCCACCGCGCCCGAAGGCGGCGTGCGCCTGGTGCACGCCGAATCCGACGGACTGCCGGGTCTCATCGTCGACCGCTTCGGCGACGTGCTGGTCATGCAGACCACCAGCGCCGGCGCACGACGCTGGCGCGATGCGATTGCCGACAGCCTCATGCGCCTCACCGGCGCGCGCGCGGTGTATGAGCGCTCCGACGCCGACGTGCTGGAAGTGGAAGGCCTCGAAGTGGCGAGCGGCCTGCTGCGCGGCCAGCTCGATGAGCCGCGCATCACCTGCGTGGAGAACGATCTGAAGGTCGAAATCGATCTCGCCCATGGCCACAAGACCGGCCACTATCTCGATCAGCGCGAAAACCGCCAACTGGTCGGCACGCTGGCCAGAGACGCCGATGTGCTTGATGCGTTTTGCTACTGCGGCGGCTTCGCCCTGCAGGCCCTCGCCCACGGCGCGCGCAGTGTCACGGCCATCGACTCCTCGGCCACCGCACTCAGCCAGGTGCAGCGTCATCTGGAATTGAATCACCTGCCGGGCGATCGCTGCACGCTCATCGAAGACGATGTGTTCAAGCAATTGCGCAAACTGCGCGACCAGAACAAGAGCTTCGACCTCATCGTGCTCGATCCGCCGAAATTTGCGCCGACCGCCGCCACCGCCGAGCGCGCCGCACGCGGCTATAAAGACATCAACCTGCTGGCCCTGAAGCTGCTGCGGCCGGGCGGTGTGCTGGCGACCTTCTCCTGCTCGGGCGGCGTGAACGCCGATCTGTTCCGCAAAATCGTCGCCGGTGCGGCCCTCGACGCTGGTGTCGATGCGCAGTTGCTGCGGCAGTTGCATGCCACGCCCGATCATCCGATTGCGCTCGCCTTTCCGGAAGGCGAGTACCTGAAGGGCCTGCTGCTGCGCGTTGCGTAAGGCGCGGCAGTCCGCCATGACATTCAGCGCTGATAGCCTGCATCCTGAGGACCGACCATGAACTACCAGACCATTGCGATAGAGAAAGAAGGCGCCATCGACTGGCTGACCTTGAACCGCCCGGACCGCTTGAACGCCATCACGCCCGAGATGTGCGATGAATTGCAGCACTACTTCGGCGGCCTGCAGTTCAATCACGAGGTGCGGGTGGTGATGCTGCGCGGCGCCGGTCGCGGTCTGTGCGCGGGCTATGACTTGCATGCCGCCGACGGCGTCAGCGGCGGTCCGGTCATCGGCATGCGCTTTCAGCGCCAGGTGGCCGAGGTCTATCAGCGCATGCGCCGCTGCCCACAGCCCATCATCTGTCTTGCCCACGGCGCGGCCACCGGCGGTGGCTTCGCCTTCGTACTGGCCTCGGACGTGCGCGTGGTCACTCCCGACGTCAAGATGAACGTGGCCATGGTCAAAATCGGTCTGACCGGCTGCGACGTCGGTATCAGCTATTTCCTGCCGCGCGCAGTCGGGCAGTCGGTGGCGGCCGAATTGATGATGACCGGCCGCATGATCCCGGCCGAGCGCGCCGAGCGCCTCGGCCTGGTGTCGGCGGTGGTGCCGTTCGAAGAACTCGAAGCAACCGCGCGCGGCATCGCACAAGACATGCTCAAGACCTCGCCCTTGGGCCTGCGTCTGACCAAGGAGGGCTTGAATCTCTCCATCGATGCACCCAGCCTCGATGCCGCCATCGCCATGGAAGACCGCGGTCAGATCCTGTGCGCCAGCGCGGGCTTTTTCGAGGAAGGCATCAATGCGTTCCTGGAGAAGCGGCCGGCGGATTATCGGGATTGACCGCGGTTATAGCTTGAATGTGCGAATGAAATCGCGCATTCAAATCGCATTCAAAAAAACAACGACCAGCGCAACTCCATCGTCCACTCATAGGTGTGCAGTTCGTTGATGAGTGGTAGCTGCACGCGCACGCTGCCGACCTGGTGGGCGGCGTACTTTCGGCCGATTTCGAGATCGAAGGGCACGAACACCCGGTTGTCCTGCTGCCAGTCGATGACGATTTCCGGAAACAGCGTGACGAAGCTCTGCTGCGGCAACATCACGGTCACTACCGGCACCACCTGCAGTTCGTTGACGTCGCGATGGGCACGGTCGCCGGCCACGCTGAAATCATTGCGTATGCCAAGCCCGTAGAAGCTGCCGGGACTCAGCCAGTTCGCCATGCGCTGCACGACCACCAGCGGCGCGAAACGGTACTTGCCCTTGCCGAACTGGTCTTCACCAGCGGTCGGAAAATAATTGCGCCAGCCGAAGCCGATGGAGGTGTCGCCGATGCTGGGCGCGATGAAGAACAACTGCGTGTACAGATCGCCCGTGCCGGCGCTGTAATCACCGGCGCGATTATCGCGGCTCGGAAAATCCGTCACCCCGCCGCTCATCACCGCCCGTGTGTTGAGTTTCCAGCCGCCTGCCAGATCGAAAGGATGTTCGAGACGCGCTTCCAGCACTTGCGCCTCACTGTCGCCTTCGAAGGCCATGTAGCGCACACGCAGATCGAAGCGCGAGACCGGGTGGGCAACGCTTTGCCCGACGTTATTGTGATGATCCTCGGTGGCGCTGTGCGCGGCGGCCCACCTAATCACGAGACAAGCCAGCAGCAGCGCGCGGCCGGCACGATACGAATTGCACATAGTTGGCTGATGCGTCCCCGGGCGTGCGCGGCAATGCCGGCCCGCTGCCAATTCCCCACGCCGCGCCAGCAGCGCTCCCCCACGCTCGCCCGCCCCTGGGGCGCTGGCGTCCGTCCCCGCGAACGCCGCCCGAGTGTGCGGACTTCACGGCATTATCGGTCAGCACCGGGCCCTGCAAAAGCGCCGCGGGCGCCTCACGGCCAGCCTTTCCCTTTTCTAATAATTCAATATAATTACGTGACGTAACTATCAGATTCAGAAGAGTTCGACAGGATGTCAACGGACAGGGAATGATGGATATCGATACGCACATCCGCGCCTTCGTACCCCTGCAAAGGCTGCCCAAGCCACTGCAGGACCGCGCCGTGCAACTGGCGGAAGTTCGCAGCTACGCGCGCGGCCAGGTGGTCTATCCCCAGGGCCACATCGATGACCTCGTCTACTACTTGCTGGCCGGCACCATCGAACTCATCTACCACGGCAAAATCACCCGCACCCTGTCCGCCACCCATAAGGCGGCCCTGCGCCCACTCGATCCCCCCGGCCGCAAACGCTACAGCGTGCGCGCGGTGGACAACGCCAAGCTGGTGGTCTTCCGTCGCAACATGCTCGACCGCCTGGTCAGCGAGGCCGACCTCGACGGACAGCACGTCAGCGACGAGCTGGAAGTGAGCGAGATTGCCACCGCGCGTTCGTCCGACTGGATGATTCGCATGCTGCAGTCGGAACTGTTCTCGGTGCTTCCGGCGACCAATATCCAGCGCATCTTCGCGCACATGGAGCAGGTCAGTTACAAGGCCGACCAGGTCGTCATACAACAAGGCGCGCCGGGCGATTACTACTACGTGATCGAAAGCGGCTACTGCGAAGTATCGCGCTCCATCGCCGCCGGACGCGGCCAGATTCATCTCGCCGACCTCGGCCCCGGCATGGCCTTTGGCGAAGAAGCCCTGATCGCCAACCGTGCGCGCAACGCCACCGTCACCATGCTGTCCGACGGCCAGCTCATGCGCCTCGGCAAACAGGATTTCGTCGAGCTCATTCTTTCCAAGGTGCTGCGCCCGACCAGTTTTGCCGCCGCGCGGCCCCAGATCGGCGATGGCGGCGTGTGGCTCGATATCCGCTATCCGGAAGAGCACAGCGCAGGCGCGCTGGCCGGCAGCGAAAACATCCCGGTCAACATGCTGCGTCTACAGAGCAACCGGCTGCGCAAGGATTTTCAGTACTTCGTATGCGGTGATGACATCGAGCAATGCGCCATCGGCGCATTCCTGCTCGCCGAGCGCGGCTTCGACGTCGCCTATGTCACCGAGACGATAGCCACCATCGGCGAGCGCGATCCGTCTTTGATCACGCAGCCGCCGGTGGCGGATGAAGCGGCAAATGTCACGGTTATCACCTTCCCTGGCACTGAAATGAGCCTGCCGGACTTTGCGGACGGCGACGCCGCCCTGGATGGCCGCAGCAACACCCCGTTGGATAACACTCTCAGCAGAATTGCCGGGCTATCGACCTACGCGGAGGCACAAGAAGCGATGCATGACACCACCCCTGTCGACAAATTCACCGACACCGCCTCCGGCCGCAGCCTGGCCGACATCATCGAAGAACTGGAACAGCAGCACGACGAACTCGACCCGGCAGACAGCGCGCCTTCCACGCTGGCGCCGCTGGAAATGGACCGCGACGGTCGCGCCGCCGGCCATGCGCGCAACGATGCGCCGCGCGATGCCATCAGCATCCTGCTGGCCGAAATGGAGACGCGCCTGCGCCGCGAAGTGGCCAAGGCGGTCGATGCCAAATCGGCCTTGGTGGCGGTCGAATACCAGACCAAGCTGGCACGCATGCGCGAGCAGTCCAACGAGGAAATGCGCCAGAAAGAGGCCAAGATTCGCGAGACCTACGCCGCTGAGTACCAGGATAAAGAACAGCTCGTGCGGGTCTACTACAAGAAGCTGATTGCGCTGGCCAACAAGATCAGCCGCCAGAAAGCCCAGCTTCAGGAAGCCAAGAAACAGTTCGAAGTCAAACTCGCGTCAGCCAACCAGCTGTATCGCGAGGTAGAAGAAATGCGCAACCTGCTGTCAGACCAGATTGTCTACATGAACGAGCAGGCGCTGGAAGACATCCCCCAATTGATCACTCTCTGAGCTTCCCCCAAGCTCGTCATGCGCCGGCCGCGAGGTCGGCGCATGAATTTTGCGGAGGCTGCGTGCACTCCCTTCTCAACCACACTTTGACTCGCCGCAATTGAGACAGGTCAGGCAGTTGTCGAGCGCAACCACCGCCTTGGCAAAGCACTTGCTGCAATGCAGGGCATCGCCCGGGATGCCGCTATCGTCTTCATCCACCTGCACTTCCTTGAGCTTGGCCTTGGGCTCGTGGGCCACGTTGATCTCGGTGCGTGGTCGCGCCGGGCCCAGCAGGCCGATGGAGCGCAGATGGGTTTCGATGACATCGCCAATCTCGGCCACCAGTGACGGCGTGTAACGGCCGCCCTTTTTGAAGTAACCGCCGCGCGGGTCGAACACGCTGCGCATTTCATCGACGAGGAAAGTCACGTCACCGCCCTTGCGGAACACCGCCGAGATGATGCGGGTGAGCGCCACTATCCACTGGAAGTGGTCCATGTTCTTGGAGTTGATGAACACTTCGAACGGACGGCGCAATTCGTGCTGTGTGCCGGCATTGAGCACGATGTCGTTGATGGTCACGTACAGCGCATGGGCCGACAGCGGCGTTTTAATCTTGTAGGTCGAGCCGAGCAGCATCTCGGGACGCTCGACCTTCTCGTGCATGTGGATGATTTCGGCCGTCGGCTCTTCCACCGGCGGCGCATCGGCCACCACTTCGACGCCGGTGATCGGCTGCTCAATCTTTTTCACCATGGCTGACTTCTCCTGACTTTCAACGCGCTCAATAGACACCGTAATAGCCTTCCTTGATCGCGTCATACAGATTGGCGGCCGAGTGGGTCTCGCCTTCGTATTCGATTTCCTCATCACCACGCGCTTCGATCACGGTGCCGTCGGCAAGGGTGAAGCGATAGGTGGTGCGTGCCAGATCCGCATGCTTGACCAGCACGCCCTGAAAGGCGGAGGGATTGAAGCGGAACGTGGTGCAGCCTTTCAGACCGCGTTCGTAGGCCTCGAAGTACAGGCTCTTGAACGACTCGAAGGGAATGTCCGACGGCACGTTGACGGTCTTCGAGATCGACGAATCTATCCAACGCTGGGCGGCGGCCTGCATCGCGATGTGTTCACTGGGCGTGATGTCGTCGGCGGTGACGAAAGTGTCGGGCAGACGCTCGGTCGGGTCGCTCGCATCCGGCATGGCCTTGGGATTGATCAGCGCGCGCCACGCCAGCAGTTCGTAGGAACACACCTCGACCTTGTCCTTGGTCTTGCGCCCGGCGGTGATGACATTGCGCACGTAGCGATGGGCAAAGCTCGGCTCGATGCCATTGCTGGCGTTATTGCCGAGCGATAGCGCGATGGTGCCGGTAGGCGCAATCGAGCTGTGATGGGTGAAGCGCGCGCCCTGCTCGGCCAGCTCGTCGACCAGACTCGGATCGACATCGGCCAGCTGCTGCATGTAGCGGCTGTAACGCGCAAACAGCACGCGGCCCTTCACCACGTCGCCGACACGCATGCCGTCGCGCGTCATTTCCGGACGTTCGGCCAGCATCGCCGAGGTCACGGTGAAATCCTCGTTCATGATCGGCGCGGGGCCTTTCTCGCGGGCAAGTTCCAGGCCGGTGCGCCAGCCCGTCAAAGCGAGTTCGCGACTGACCTGCTCGGTGAAGGCCACCGCCTCTTTCGAGCCATAGCGCAGCCCCAGCAAGGCCAGCGACGAACCAAGCCCCAGGAAGCCCATGCCGTGGCGACGCTTGCGCACGATCTCGTCGCGCTGGCGCGACAAGGGCAGGCCGTGCAGTTCCACCACGTTGTCGAGCATGCGCGTGAAAATCGCCACCACGCGCCGATAGGCGTCCCAATCAAACGCCGCGCCGCTGGAGCACGGATCGCGCACGAAACACGTCAGATTGATTGAGCCCAGCAAACAGGCGCCATAGGGCGGCAGGCCCTGCTCGCCACAGGGATTGGTGGCGCGAATGTTTTCGCAGAACCAGTTGTTGTTCATCTCGTTGTAGCGGTCAATCAAGATGAAGCCGGGCTCGGCGTAGTCGTAGGTGGCATGCATGACCGCATCCCACAATTCGCGTGCCGGCATGCGCCGGTAGATTTTGCACGCCACGCGCCCTTGCGCATCGACGCGGTAATTGTCGTGGCTCGGCCAGTTGCGCCACACCACCTGCGCCGGATCGCTGGCGTCGAGATTGCCGACCTTGAATTCGTGTTCAGTGGCCGGGAAGGCCAGCACCCATTCGCCGTCGTTGCGCACCGCTTCCATGAATTCGCGCGTCACCAGCAACGACAGATTGAACTGGCGCAGGCGGCCGTCTTCGCGCTTGGCGCGAATGAAATCCATGACGTCGGGATGACCGATGTCGAAGGTCGCCATCTGCGCGCCGCGGCGACCACCGGCCGAAGAGATGGTGAGACACATGCGGTCGTACACATCCATGAACGACAAGGGCCCCGAGGTGTAGGCGCCAGCGCCGGCGACGAAGGCGTCGCGCGGCCGCAAGGTTGAAAATTCGTAACCGATGCCGCAGCCAGCCTTGAGCGTGAGCCCCGCTTCGTAGAGTTTGGCGAGGATGTCTTCCATCGAATCATGCACGGTGCCAGACACCGTGCAGTTGATGGTCGAGGTCGAGGGCTTGTGCTCGGCGGCGCCGGCGTTGGCGAGGATACGCCCGGCGGGCAAGGCGCCACGCCGCAGCGCCCACAGGAATTCCTGTTGCCAGTGGCGAATGTCGGCGGCAGTCTGCTCGACCGACGCCAGCGCGGTGGCGATGCGTTCGAGTGTCGCATCGGGCGTCGCGTCCAGCGCCGTGCCATCGGCGGCACGCAGGCGGTATTTGCTCGCCCAGATGTCATGGGCGACGGGTTGCAGCGGCAGGTTCAAGGTGTCGTCGGTGGCGACACTGCGATTGTGTTGCAGCATGTGCTGCGCTCTCCAGGGCCTACGGCCGGCTAGTGTACTCGCGCCGTCCGGTCAGATCGCGCGCGAATATCGGTGAGTGTGATCGACGCGGTTCACGTAGCGGTCGAAGCACATGCAGATCTGTCGCAGAAACATGCGTCCGGCTTCGCGAACGCGGATCACGGCAGGTTCAATCTCGACCAGTCCGTCCTCGACCATGGCAGCCAGGGCGGTGAGTTCGTCGGCAAAATAATCCTTGAACGAAATGCCAAAGCGTGCCTCGGTGGCGGCGATGTCGAGATCCTGCGCGCACACCAGGCGCATGATCACGTGACGGCGCAAGCGGTCGTCGTCATCGAGCACCACGCCGCGCGTCACGCACAGTTGTCCCCCTTCCAGCGCTGCGTAGTAGTCGGGCAAAGCCTTGCGATTTTGATGGTAGCTGCCTTCCAGCATGCCGATGGAACTCACGCCGAGGCCGACCAGATCGCAACCGGCATGGGTGGAATAGCCCTGGAAGTTGCGATGCAAGGTGCCGGCGCGCTGTGCGCGTGCCAATTCGTCATGGGGCAAAGCGAAATGATCCATGCCGATGTACTGATAGCCGGCCTCGGTCAGCACGTCGATAGTGTGATGCAGTATCGCGAGCTTCTCCGCCGGCGGCGGCAAGGTCGAGGCATCGATTCGGTTCTGGCTCTTGAACAGGTGCGGCATGTGCGCGTAATTGAAGATGGACAGGCGCTCCGGGCGAATAGCAATCACTTCCGCCAGCGTACGCGCGAAGCTGGCACGCGTCTGGCGCGGCAGACCATAGATCAAATCGAGACTGACGGAGCCGAAGCCGGCATTGCGCGCTTCCTCAATCGCGCCGAGCGTCACGGCCTGGCTCTGGATGCGATTGACCGCCACCTGCACATCGGGATCGAAATCCTGTACGCCGAAGCTGACACGGTTGAAGCCCAGTTCGCGTAGCTGGCCCAAGGTGCCGGGCGCGCAGGCGCGCGGGTCGATTTCGATGGAATACTCGCTGTCGGGGCCGACTTCGCAGCGGAAATTGTCTTTCAGCAGGCCCATGAGATGGGCAATCTGCGTGGCATCGAGGAAGGTCGGCGTACCGCCGCCCCAGTGCATCTGGCGCACCCGGCGCTGGCCGTCGTAGAGCGCCGCCTGCATGCGAATCTCTTGCGCCAGTCCTTCGAGATAGGTCACGGCATGGGCGCGGTTCTTGGTGATGACCTTGTTGCAACCACAGTAGAAACACACCGTCGCACAGAACGGGATGTGTACGTACAGCGAGAGCTCGGCGCCGGCCACGTTGCTGGCGCGCGCGGCGCGCTCGTAATCGGCGACCGTGTAATCGTGGAACTGTGCGGCGGTGGGATAGGAGGTATAGCGCGGCCCGCTGCGATCGTATTTGGCGATCAACTCAGGCGAGAACAACTCCCGGGAATGACTTGAGGCAACGCTGCTCATGGCTCACTTTGCTACCGACCGCGGCGGTGGGCTTGATCAGGGTCAAAGCCACCCGCCATGCTGTGGAACTTCTGTCAGGATAGACCATATCTTGGGGGTGGGCGCCCGTCTGGCGCCCACCGCCTGAAGCGACGGCCACCTGTCTCAGGCGTGCACCGCGTCGATGAGCTCGCGCCAGCGGTTGAATTCGCCATCGCCGCCCATGGAACGGTAGAGGGCGACGCGGTCCAGCAGGCCGTCGTAGCGCTCGCGGATGCGTTTGCCGATGTTGCCCGGCGCGTCGATGATGCAGATCTTCTCCAGCAGCGCGGCCGGGATGGCGGCCGCCATTTCGTCGAGCTTGCCCTCGCGTAACAGACCGTTCAACTGCCGTCCGAGCTCGTTGTAGCCGTGGTGTTCGAACACGCTGGCATAGGTCGGGGTCGCGCCATAGAACGAGATCTGGCGGCGCACCAGTTGCTCCATGGCATCGGTCTCGGCCTGGCTCTCGCCGGTGATGATGAATACCGGCGCGTAGAGCTGGATTTTCGATGCGTCGCGACCGGCGGATTTCGCGCCCTCGGCGATGGTCGGGCACACCACTTCGCGCAGGTAATCGACCGTGTGCACCGGGTGCACATGAAAACCGTCCGCCACTTCACCGGCCGCGCGACACATGCCGGTATTCACGCCGGCCAGATACACCGGAATCTGCGGATGCTCGATGGCCCCGGGCGTGAAGAAAGCGTTGATGAGCTTGAAGCGATAGAACGGCCCTTCGTAATTCGGACGCGCACCGGTCTGGAAGGTATCCCAGATGGCGCGCACGCAGCGGATGTAATCGGTGACACGCGCGGCCGGATGATCGAAAGGCATGGAGAAGCGCTTCTCGACATGGGCGCGCACCTGGGTGCCGAGGCCGAGATGAAAACGGCCGCCCGAGTCGCGCTGCAGATCCCAGGCAATCTGCGCCATCGAGAACGGCGAGCGGGCAAAGGCGACCGCGATATTGGTGCCGATTTCGATGCGCGGCGCCGCGGCGGCGGCGTGGGCCAGAGGAATGAAAGCATCGCTCATCGCTTCGAAGGTCCAGATGCAGTCGAAGCCGAGGGCGTCGTATTCCTTGGCCAGCGCCGCAATTTTGGCGGGCGCGCCGGGCGCCATGAAAGTATCGATTTTCATCATTCACTCCGCTGGTGTTCGAACAGGGGCGCGGCCCGCGCCACGGCGTGAGCACACGCCGTCTGTAGAGAGCGAGCATCCTATCGCACCTCGGGTGCGGCCCGGAACGTTGACACAGCTACTGCGTGCCATCCACGCGCAGCGCCAACACCGCCGCCAGCGGACTCTTGACCGCCAGCCCGCCGCGTTTCAGCACATGGGTGTAAATCTGCGTGGTGCGGATGTCGCGGTGCCCGAGCTGTTCCTGCACGGTGCGGATATCGGCGCCGCGTTCCAGCAGATGGGTGGCGAAGGAATGACGCAGGCTGTGACAGCTGGCCGGCTTGGCGATGTTGGCACGCACCACCGCCTGGCGCACCGCGCGCTGCACCCGTTGCTCATCGAGGTGATGACGATGGCGCCGGCCGCTGCGCGGATCGGTGGTGACCTTGTCAGCGGCGAACACGTACTGCCAGCCCCAGTCGAGCGGCGCGGCGGGATACTTGCGCTGCAAGGCATGGGGCAGCCACACCGCGCCGTGGCCTTCGCCGCAGTCGCGTTCGAACACCGTCCTGCGTGCGGCAAGATGGCGCTGCAACGGCTCAATCAATTCGTCGGGCAAGGTCACCACACGATCCTTGCCGCCCTTGCCGTCCCTGACCAGCAGCGCGCGGTGCTCGAAATCGAGATCCTTGACGCGCAGACGCACACTTTCCATGAGGCGCAGGCCCGAGCCATATTGCAGGCAGGCCGGTAGCCACACGCGTTCCGGCAGTTGCGCCAGCACGCGCGCCACCTCTTCCACCGACAGCACCACCGGCAGGTGGATTTTGTCCTTGGCCCGCACCACGCCGGGCAGATCCGCGAGCGGCCGTTCGAGCACCACGCTGTAGAGGAACACCAGCGCGTTCAAGGCCTGGTTCTGGGTGGCGGGCGCCACCTGGCCGCGCAGCGCGAGATCCGACAGGAAGACCGCCACCTCGCGCTCGCCCATGCGCTCGGGATGCCGACGCTCGTGGAAATGGATGAAGCGTCGCACCCAGTACACATAGGCCTGTTCGGTGCGCACACTGTAATGACGCACGCGCACCGCGGCGCGCACGCGCTCAAGAAAAGCGGAGGATGAAGCCACGTCCTTGTGTCTCCGGTTGGATGTCCAGCGCGCACGCTAACCGATGGCGCGGCGCCTGTGCAATCGCGCACGCATGGGGCATCGAGTGCAGCATTGCGCTTGCCCTCCCGTCGACGGATCATGGGCGGCAACACTCGCACCAGGACGATGGCCTGCGGCATGGACTCCAGAACCGCCTCTGCCGGCCGCGCTCGCCGTCATTCATGAATTCATACGACGAGTGCGTCATCCTGCTGCACGGCCTCGCGCGCACCGCGCGCTCCATGGCGAGGCTGGCCGCCGCCCTGCGTGACGCGGGCTATCGCGTCGTCAATGTCGATTACCCGTCGCGCAAGTACGACATCGCGACCTTGGCCACGCTCAGCATTGGCCAGACGCTGGCGCGCGAAAATCTCGCGCGCTGCGCCAGGCTGCACTTCGTCACCCATTCGCTGGGCGGCATCCTGGTGCGCCATTACCTGAAGATGCAGCGCCCCGCCAATCTCGGTCGCGTGGTGATGCTCGCACCGCCCAACCAGGGCAGTGAAGTGGTGGACGCTTTCCGTCGCGTGCCGGGCTATGCCTTCATCAACGGACCGGCAGGCTTCGAACTCGGCACGCGTGACGACAGCGTGCCGCGCCATCTCGGCGCGGTGGATTACCCGGTGGGCGTGATTGCCGGCACGCGCAGCGTCAATCCCATTCTGTCCACCGCCCTGCCCTCACCCGACGACGGCAAGGTGTCGCTGACCGCCACCCAGGTCGAAGGCATGCACGATTTCTTGAGCCTGCCGGTCGCCCATCCATTCATCATGCGCAACGGACTCGTGATTGCGGAAGTGCTGCATTTCCTCGCTACCGGCGCTTTCAGGCATGACGCAAAACCCTCGTGACAGGATTCCGTGGGAGCGCTTGCCCCGTATACTTGTACAGAACGCGCGGCCAGGCTGGCCGCCGTCCACTCTGTCTCCTTGCCGTCGAGGTCAGCCGCGTGCCGTTGCTAGTCATTTCCATCATCGTGCAACTGGCGCTGGTCGTGCACATCATCAAGACCGGACGCAACACCACCTGGGTGTTCATCGTGCTGTTCTTTCCGCTCATAGGCACGCTCGCCTATTTCATCATCGAGCTGCTGCCGGAGCTGACCAATACCAACGCTGCGAAGTCCGCCCAGCGCAGCATTGCCCACGCCGTCGACCCTGACAAAGCGATGCGCGAGGCGACCGAGCAATACGCCTTGGCGCGCACCGCGCAGAACGCGCTGGCGCTCGCCGAGCTGCATCTCGCCAAAGGGAATTTCGCCGAGGCGAAAGAACTGTTCCAACGCTCGCTGAGCGGCGTGCACAGCGACGATCCCGATTTGCTGCTGGGCCTCGCCCATGCCCATTTCGGTCTTGCCGAATTCGCCGAAACGCTGCGCGCCCTCGATGACTTCAAGCGCGCCAACCAGGGCAAGACCTCGCAGGACGGCCATCTGCTCTACGCGCGCGCGCTCGAAGAAAGCGGCCGCATCGACGAGGCCATGGACGAATACCGCGCGCTTGCGGACTACAGTGCCGGGCCCGAAGCGAGCTGCAGGCTGGCCATGCTGTTGCAAGCCCAGGGTCGCGCCGACGAAGCACGCGCGCTGTATGAAAGCGTGGTGGCGCGCAGCAAGACCGCCGGCAAGCACTACAACAACCTTTATCAGAAGTGGGTGGCACAGGCGCGCCGCGAGGCGCAGGCCTGAGCCGGCCGGAGATCCCGTCGATGAGTCAGGATGATCACAGCGACCCGCCGCCAGGCACGCAGCGCCTCGAAACCACCCCGGCGCTTTCGATCTTCAAAGGCGAGCCGCCGCTGTGTTCGTTTTGCGGGCGCGGCAAGGGCGAATACCGGCAGCTGGTGTCGGCGCCCAAGGGCAATATCTGCGATCGCTGCGTGGCCAATGCCCGTCAGCAGCTCGGCAAGAATCAAAGCGGCCCGGACTGAGCGCCGGACCGCAAGGCTTCACACGCCGAAATCGATGCCGAGAATGCGGCTCAAATCGTCGATGGCCTGCTGCTCCGAGGTGACCTTGATGGTGGTCATGCCCATATCGCGCGCGGGTTTGAGATTGATGCCGAGGTCGTCGAGATACACCACCGCCTCCGGCGCCACGCCGATGCGCTCGCAGGCCATCCGGTAGATACGCGGATCGGGTTTGCGTATGCCCTCCTTGCTCGACTCGATGACGATGTCGAACAATTTCATCACCGCCTTGACGTCCTCGGCCTGCTGATCGGTGCTGGACATGCCGGTGCCCTGGCCGGCATTGGCATTGTTGGTGAGGCAGGCGACGCGGTAATCCTGCTTGCAGCGCGTCAGCACTTTCACCATGCGCGGCCGCACATCGCCACCCAACAGGCCTATCACTTCGTTGCCGCGAATCTCGTGGCCGGCGGCGGCGGTCTCGGCCGCGAACAGGTGGTCGAACTCCTCGACCGTGCAGCGGCTCGATTCGAACTTCGCCCACGCGTTGTCGTGAGGATTGATGGCGTTGACACCGCGGATGAAATTGAGAGGCAGGCCGCGCGCGGCCTCGTAACGATTGAAATTGTCGAACGGCGAGGTGGTGATGACGCCGCCAAAATCCCATAACACTGCCTTGAAACCCATGGTGACCTCGATGCCTGGAAGGGAGCCCGGCATTTTCGCAGATCGGGAGCTAACAGGTATGCTGTCGTATGCCTGCGATGTCCGACCTGCCCACTGCCGTGCTTGGCCTCTATGCCGGTGGTGTCGCGCCTCTCGGTGGCGGACGGCCGAGCGCCATCGTCAAGCGCGCTTTGAGCGGCGAAGTCGCCTTGAGCGCCCTCGGCCTGGCCGGCGATGCCCAGGCTGACCGGCGCCTGCACGGCGGGCCGGACAAAGCCCTGCACCAGTTTCCGAGCGAACACTACCCACGGCTTGCCCAGGCATTCCCCGCGATTGGGGAACTGCTGGCGCCAGGCTCCATCGGCGAGAATATGTCCAGCCTCGGCATGACCGAAGCCACGGTCTGTCTCGGCGACGTGTACAGCTTCGGCGCGGCGCGCATCCAGCTCACCCAGCCACGCAGTCCCTGCGGCAAGATAGACCGCCGTTACGGCGCCGACGGGCTCGCGCGCTACATGCAGCAGCAGGGCTGCTGTGGCTGGTACTACCGGGTGCTCGAGGGCGGCCGCGTGCGCGCGGGCGCCAGTCTCGCCTTGCTCGAGCGCGAGCACGAGGCGTTAAGCCTCGCGGAATTTCACGCCACGCTGCGCGAGGCACGGCCACCGCTGGCGCGCCTCGAACGCCTGGCCGGCATGGAAGTACTGGGCGCCGAGTGGCTGAAGAAATTGCGCAACCGCCTCGCCTGGCTGCTGCGCCACACATGAATTCGAATTCTCAGAATTAAAAGACACAGGATTGACCACGTGACCACCGCCACCCCCAACGCCGCCCTCGCGGCCCTTGCCGACATCCAGCGCGGCTTCCAGAGCTCGGGCTATATCGCCAGCGACGCCATCGCGACCTGCGTGTACATTGCCCAGGCGCTGGCCAAGCCCATCCTGGTGGAAGGCCCGCCCGGTGTGGGCAAGACCGAACTCGCCAACGCCACCGCCAAGCTGCTCGACAAGCCGCTCATCCGCCTGCAGTGCTACGAAGGTCTCGATGAATCGAAGGCCTTGTACGAATGGAAATACGGCAAGCAGCTGCTCTACACCCAGGTGCTGAAGGAAAAGCTCGGTGACCTCATGCAGGGCGCGCAGGGCTTGAAGGAATCCATCGCGCGCCTGCATGAATTCGACGACACCTTCTTCAACGAGGAATTCCTCGAGCCGCGACCGCTGTTGAAAGCGCTGTGGGCGCCGCAGGGCGCGGTGCTGCTGATAGACGAAATCGACAAGTCGGATCAGGAATTCGAAGCCTTCCTGCTCGAACTGCTGCAGGACTATCAGATCTCGATTCCCGAGATTGGCACCGTCAAGGCCAAGCACCCGCCGGTGGTGTTCCTGACTTCCAACAATACCCGTGAAATCGGCGATGCCTTGAAGCGTCGCTGTCTGCATCTCTACATTCCGTTTCCCGATGCCAAGCTCGAACAGCGCATCATCGAATCGCGCGTGCCGGCGCTGGAAGCGGGTCTGCGCACGCAGCTGGTGGCGTTCGTGCAGAGCCTGCGCGGACTCGATCTCAAGAAAGTGCCGGCGGTCAGCGAGACCATCGACTGGGCGCGCACCCTGTTGCTGCTGCACGCCGCCGAACTCGAACCGACGCTGGTGCGCCAGACCCTGAACGTGCTGCTGAAATTCCAGGATGACATCGAGCATGTCGATGCCGAAGTACCGGCGCTGACCCGTCAGGCGGCGAAGAACGCGTGACCCAGGTCCTCTCCAATTTCATCAAGGCGCTGCGCGCCAGCGATGTGCGCGTGTCGACCGCCGAAAGCATCGATGCGGCAGCCGCGCTCGAACTGGTCGGCTTTGAACATCGCACGTTGATCAAGGAAGCGCTCGGTCAGGTGCTGGCCAAGACCCCCGACGACAAATCGCGCTTCAATGATTGCTTCGAGCGCTTCTTCACGTTTGAAGCGCTGAGCGGTGACGACGCGCTGGCCGGCGAGCAGGGCGGCGACGATGCGCAGCGCGAGGGCGCGGCCGGTGACGACGCCGGCCAGGGCGGCAGCGGTGGCGGCGGCGCGGGCGGTCTCGCCGCGATGCTGGAACGCGGCGATGGCGCAGCCCTGCAGCAGGCCCTGGCCAGCGCCGCGCGCAACGTGCAGCTGCAGAACATCCGCCTCTTCACCCAGCGCGGCATGTACATCCGCCGCATCCTCGAAGACATGGGCATCGAGCCCCTGGACGACTTCCTGTTCGCGCTGCTTAAAGCCAACGACGACGACCCGCGCGCCTTGAAGCTCAAAGAACAGAAGGCGCGCCTCATCGAGAATGTCGCCGAACTGGTCGATCGCCAGATGCTGATGTACACCGCCAATGCGTGGCCGAAACTGCGCGAGGAAGTGTTGCAGAAGACGCCTTTGGCACGCATCGAGATGCGTGACTTCAAGGTCATGCAGGAACTGGTGCGCAAGCTCGCCAAGCGCCTGGTATCGCTGCATTCGCGCCGCCGCCATGTCTCCAAGCGCGGCCAGCTCGACGTGCGCCACACCATCCGCAAGAACATCGAGTACGACGGCCTGTTGTTCGAAACGGTGTGGAAGCGCGTGCGCGTCGACCGCCCCAAGGTCATCGCCGTGTGCGACGTGTCGGGCTCGGTGGCGCAGGTCGCGCGCTTTCTGCTCTTGTTCCTCTACAGCGTCGCCGAAGTGCTGCCCAAGGTGCGCGCGTTTGCGTTCTCGAGCCACCTGGGCGAAGTGACCCAGCTGTTCGAAACCAAGCCGGTGGAAGACGCCGTGATCGAAACGGTCAACACCTATGGCATGGGTTCCACCGATTACGGCGGCGCGCTCGCGGAACTGGAACGCCTGACCCTTGCTGACATCGATCAGCGCACCACCGTCATCATCCTGGGCGATGCGCGCTCCAATTACGGCGACGCCGGCGAACGCTCATTGCGCCGCATCCACGAACGCGCCCGCCGCGTGCTATGGCTGAACCCGGAGCCGATGGCGTTCTGGAACTCAGGCGATTCGGAAATGCAGAAACTCGGCGCGGCCTGCGACAAGGTAGAAAGCTGCCGCAGCTTGAAGCATCTGGAGAGAGTGGTGAGCGAAATCGCGCGGACGGCGATTTGAGAAAAACCAGGATTCCTTGTGAGTCAGACTTCAGTCTGACTCACAAGTAAAAATTAGACCTGTCCCCGATTTCCTTACATCTCGATGTGTTCCATGCCCTCGGCGCCGTCGAGCTTGTCGAGCAGCGCGCGGTAGCGCGGATCGCGGACGTCCATGGTCACGGTATCGGAAAAGTCCGTGCCCGGACCTGACGGCATCTGCTCGAGCTTGAGCAGGCCCATGTGCAACTGGCGCAGCTGATCGAGAAAAGTGTCGCGCTCCTGCGGATCGACCTGGGCCTTGTCGATGGCGATTTTGACATCGGTGACGAGACGCGGCAGTTCGCGGATCAGCGCCGCGCGTTTCTCCGGTGATTCGGTCGGCACGATGCTTTGCAACAGGCGGCGCGTGCAATCGATGGCACGCGCCCACGCCGCGCTGCCCGGCCCGCTGTCGTGGTGCACCAGCACCAGGTAGCGGCGCCAGCTACGCAGCATGAACTCCACCACCCACGCCGGCGGCAGCGGTCCCTCGGTCTCGGCAATGGTGTTGCGTAACGCCGCACTCGCGGCCTGGACATCGTCGCGATAGTCCGTGACCTTCGGTGCTTCGTCGGCGGTTTCAATAGGACTCATGAATTGCAGATCGTCGAAATTGCGTCTTCTTAACGCCACCCTCCGTGGCAGGACCGCCATCGCCGAGGGCGATGTGGGCAAACGGAATGACGTCCCTGGCCTCCCTGCCCGAACGTCCGAAGTATGCCCCGAAGGCCACACTAAGGCTAGGTCGCCGCGCGCCGATTTTCAGCGGCCAGGTCTCGTTTACGCGAGCTTGCCCACCAGCCCCGGCGCGGTGCGCCATGCACCGCGACAGGGCCGCTCGTGGGCGTTTTACTTGGCCGTCCAGCCGCCGTCCATGGACAAGGTCGTACCGGTGATCTGCGCCGCTTCCGGGCGGCACAGATACAGCGCCAGGCTCGCGACCTGGGCGATGGTGACAAAGTCCTTGGTCGGCTGCGCGGCCAGCAACACGTCGCGTTTGACTTCGTCCTCGGTGATGCCGCGCGCCTTGGCGGTATCGGGGATCTGACGCTCGACCAAGGGCGTCAACACGTAGCCCGGGCAGATGGCGTTGCAGGTCACGCCGAACTCGGCGAGTTCGAGCGCGATGGTCTTGGTCAATCCGGCGATGCCGTGCTTGGCCGCCACGTAGGCGGCCTTGAACGGCGAGGCCGCCAGCGCGTGGGCCGAGGCCATCATGATGATGCGCCCGCTCCTGGCGGCTTTCATGGCCGGGATCGCGGCGGCGCTGGCATGGAAGGCCGACGACAAATTGATGGCGATGATGTCGTTCCACTTGTCGACGGGGAAGTCTTCCACCGGCGCGACATGCTGGATGCCGGCGTTGTTGACCAGGATGTCGAGGCGGCCATGGCGTTCGATGACAGCGCTCACCATGGCGCGCACCGCGGCGGCATCGCGCATATCGGCGCCGTCGTAGTCGATGCGGCTGCCGCCCAAGGCGCCGAGGCGGCTCTTGAGGCTCGCCACCAGCGGCTCATCGGCAAAGCCGTTCAAGGTGACGTGCGCGCCGGCGCCGGCCAATTGCTCGGCGATGCCGAGGCCGATGCCGCTGGTCGAACCGGTGACGAGGGCGACCTTATCTTTCAACATGGAGTGGACTCCTGGGTTTGTTCGATGGCGGGCGTGGATGCCCGGGAAGACCGCTCCCCTCGGCCACGGCCTGCGCGCGTCGCGCGTCACGACCGCCGCGCAGAATGACACGGATCAAGGCCTTTCGGCCACGGTCGGCGAATCATCGACGCCACACGCCGCGGGAGGGCTGCGCCATGATCACCTTGGACGATTGCATCGCATTTCTGCATCTCACGCCCGAGGAAGTCGATGCCATTGCCGAACACGAACATGTGTCGGCGATGGTCGCGACCGAGCTCGCCTCCTATCTTGTCGAAGCACCGGATGGCGAGCGCATGATCAAACGCATGATCATCGACGACATCATGCATGCCAGCGTCAATGGCCACGCGGAGCGTGTGCAACACCTGAGCGCGGTGCTGAAACATTTTGTCGCCACCCATCCCGAAAGACCCTGACGGAACACCCATGAGCCACGACTCGCGCGCCGCCGACCTCATCGGATATTCGTTTCTGGTGATGTTCGCCAACGATGGCGTCATCGACGCCGACGAGCTGCACTTTCTGGAACGCGTGGCCCTCGATGATGGTGAAATCGATGACGATGAACGCCGCGCCTTGCGCGCCATCTTCGCGCGCGCCGACGCATTAAAAATGAGCGCCGAGGTCGCGGCGGAAATCGCGCAATTCCGGGCGCAATACGCCATATAGCCGGGCGCGCGGCTTGGCAGTGCGCGGCATGAGAGCGCACTATACCGGCCTGCCGTCTTCGCGCCGTTGGCGCGCCGCGTGCAGGCGAGGCGCGAAGCGATGGCCAACCACAACGAAAGCAAGCCAATTCACGACCCGGATCGCCGGCGCGCGTTGATGCGTGGTGCACAGGCCGCCGGCGCCGTCAGCCTGGTCGGCCTGTTGCTTGGCAGTTATGGTGAACAGGCGGCCTCGCGCCCCATCGGCGCACTGCGTCCACCGGGCGCGTTGGCGGAAGATGATTTCCTCGGCGCCTGCGTACGCTGTGGTCTGTGCGTGCGGGACTGCCCCTACGACACCTTGAAGCTCGCGCCTTTCGGCGCCTCGCTCGCCACCGGCACCCCCTACTTCGTTGCGCGCGACGTGCCCTGCTACATGTGCAAGGACATTCCCTGCGTGGCTGCGTGTCCGACCGACGCGCTGTCGAAACAGCTCACCGACATCCGCAACGCCGACATGGGCGTGGCGGTGGTGGTCGGCACCGACACCTGTTACAGCATCAACGGCATTGCCCATTGCCAGGCCTGCTACCTCGCCTGTCCGATCAAGGACGAGGCCATCACCATGGAAATGAAGCAGGACGGCAAGCGCGTGTATTTCGAACCGACCGTGCATCGCGAGCAATGCACCGGCTGCGGCAAGTGCGAGAAAGACTGCGTGGTGATGGAGGCCGCCATCAAGGTGCTGCCGCGCGCCCTGGTGCGACACGACCTCGGCCTGCATTCGGCTTGAGGCCGTGGCCATGAACGAAGCGGTCGCCGCCCGCGCCGCCACGCGCGGTTTTTTCAAGCGCCAACGCTGGCTGCTGTTCAGACGCCTGTGCCAGTTCGGTCTGCTCGGCCTGTTCCTGCTCGGCCCGTGGTTCGGCGTGTGGTGGGTGAAGGGCAATCTTGCCGCCAGCCTGTGGTTCGATGTCATCCCGCTCGAAGATCCCTACTTCGCCCTGCAATCGCTGGCCGCCACCCATCACCTGACGCGCACGGCACTCATCGGCGCGGCGCTGGTGGCGCTGTTCTATGGCGTGGTCGGCGGCCGCGTGTATTGCTCGTGGGTGTGCCCGGTCAATGTCATCACTGACGTCGCCCACTGGTGCCGTGAGCGCCTGCATCTGCCGCCTGGCTGGCGACCGCAGCGCGCGCTCCGCCATTGGCTGCTGGGCATGTCGCTGGTGGTGTCGGCGCTGTCTGGTGGCATCGCCTGGGAACTGGTCAATCCGGTCACCATGGTGCAACGCGCGCTGGTGTTCGGCATGGGGGCTGCGTGGGCGATCGTGGCGGCGGTATTCCTGTTCGACCTGTTGGTGAGCCGCCGCGGCTGGTGCGGTCATCTGTGTCCGGTGGGCGCGTTCTACGCCGTGCTTGGTCAGCGTGCGGCGGTGCGCGTGGCCGCCCATGAACGCGAAGCCTGCACCGACTGCGGCGACTGCTTCGCGGTGTGTCCCGAGCCACAGGTCATCACGCCGGCGCTGCGCGGCACCGGCAGTGCCACGCGCCTGGTGCTGGACAGTGCCTGCACCAACTGCGGGCGCTGCATCGATGTATGCGCCGACGATGTCTTCAAATTCACGCTGCGCCCGCGCTACCAGGGCGATGCGCCGCGCAGCACGACGCCGTCATGAAAGGCATTCGCGCCCCCATCGCCTGGCTGCTCTGCGCTGTGGCCATGACGACCCAGGCCGCGCCGACCACGGTCGAGGTGCCGCTCAATATCCCCTATGCGCTGGTGCGCGCGCAGCTCGCCGAGCGCGTCTTCATCGAGCCCGAGGAAACGCTGCACGCGCTCAGCGATGCGAGCGGCTGCAACAAGCTCAAACTGTCGGCGCCGACAGTCGAAGGCGCGGCAGCCGGCGGCATGCAGGTGGCGATGCAGGTCGAAGCGCGCGGCGGCACCCCGGTGCCGGGCGGCGCCTGCCTGTTGCCTTTCAGCTGGAGCGGCCGGCTAATCCTGCGCGAAAGCGCGCGCGTCGCCGACTCACCGACAGCCATCGCGTTTCGCATCGTTGATTCCGACATTCGCGATGAGAGCGGCAAGAAGGAAACCGTGCCCGGCGTGATGTGGGGCTGGGTCAAGCAATACGTGCATCCGCGCATCGAGGCATTCACCTTCGAACTGGCGCCGCTGCTCGGCAGCAGCCGTGAACTGCTCAGCCAGGCGCTGTCCGGCGCGCCGGACTTCGCGACCTTGAGTGCCAATTCATTGCATATCGCCAATGCCGATGGCGGTCACGACGCATTGGTCGCCACGCTCGCCTTCGACATGCCGGACGTGAACGCCGCGATGCTGCCGCCGCGGCCCCACGCGCCGCTGACCGCCAATGAACTCATGGCCTGGGATCAGCAATGGCAGGCGTGGGACGCGTTCGCGACCTGGCTCATCAAGACCGTCGCGGTAGGCGCGAGTCCGGCGCTGCGCGAAGCCTTGTCGGAGACGCTGCTCGAAGCGCGTTATGACCTGCGCGACGCGCTCGCCAACGATGCCCTCGATGCCGACCCGGTGCGCAAGCTGTTCGTGCATGCCTGGCAGCGCCTGACGCCGCTCCTGAATGAAATGCAGTTGACGGCCACAGGTGACACAGCGCTGCGCTATCTCGCGCTCATCAACGCCGGTGACGCGTTGCGCGCGCTCGACAGCGCCGGTGCACAGTTCGGCGTGCGCTTCGATCAGGCGACGCTGCGGCAACTGGCACGCCTGCTGCTGCCGGCGGTCGATGACGCGGCGCTGCGCTATTCCGACGCCCCCGATCCGGCGCTGCGTGAGCTGTTGGGCTTGCCGCCCGAACTCGCGCCCGCCGCCACCGCGCCGCACGACTCGCCGTGGCTGGCAGGGTGGATAGCCGCCGCGCAGGCCACTGAAGTGGATGCCGCCAGCATCGCGCGTCTCAACCAATGGCTGCCGGGCGACAGCGATCTCGATGCCTATCTCAACACCCTCGACGGCATGCTCGCCGACATCGCCGAGCAGGAGCAGGGCCGCGGCAAGGTGCAGGCGCCATTCATGGAGGTCTATCGCACACTGCTGCGCGCCACCGCCTGGCAGGAAACCTGCTGGCGACAGTATGTGAAAGAGGCGGGACGCATCGAACCCTTGCGTTCATCGGCCGGCTCGGTCGGACTCATGCAGATCAACCAGCACGTGTGGCGCGGCGTGTACGACTTGAACAAGCTGGCCGGCGACATCGGCTACAACGCCCGCGCCGGCAACGAGATCCTGGTGCACTACCTGGTGGACTTCGCGATCAAGAAAAAAGAACACGAAGCGACCGGCGACCCGCACAACCTCGCGCGTGCCACCTATGCGGTCTACAACGGTGGCCCCGGCCATCTGCGCCGCTATCGCGACCCGAAAGAATCACGCAGCCTGCGCGAGATTGATGCTGCGTTCTGGAAGAAATATCAGGCGCTGCGCGCCAGCGGTGTGGCGGCGGTCAAGCAGTGTTACGCGCCGTAGGCGCGTCGGCAATCAAGGGTAGAGCTTATGGCTCTGCCATACCCCATCGACAAGATCCCACACGGTGCGCTCGTGCAGGCGGAACGGGCGGTCTTCCCAGAATTCGACATGCTCTGGCACGACGCGGAAGCCTGACCAGAAATCCGGTCGCGGCACCGTGCCGATGGCATGGCGCGCCGCGTATTTCGCCACGCGTGCTTCGAGTGCAAAGCGACCTTCAAGCACCTGGGACTGCTTCGACGCCCACGCGCCGATCTGGGAATCCCGTGGCCGGCTGGCAAAATAGGCATCGGCCTCGGCATCGCTGACCTGGGAGGCGCGGCCTTCGACCCGCACCTGGCGCGTCATGGACTTCCAGTGCAGGCACAGCGCCACGTAAGGATTGACGCGGATGTCCGCCGCCTTGCGGCTGCCGAGGTTGGTGTAGAACACCAGGCCGCGCTCATCGATGCCGCGTAACAGCACCATGCGCAGGCTCGGCCGGCCGTCGGCATCGACGGTCGCGACCGACATTGCCGCCGGTTCCAGCGCTTCCTTCTTCTCGGCTTCCTTCAACCACTCGCCTATCTGCGCGATGGGCGAGGCGCCGTGCGCGGAAACGCTCATGACGGCGCGGCCGACAGTGCCTTATTCGAAGGGATGGCGCAGCACGATGGTGTCGGCGCGATCCGGTCCGGTGGAGATGATGTCGATGCCAGTGCCGGCGATTTCGGCGATGCGGTCGAGGTAAGCGCGCGCCTTGGCCGGCAGGCCCTCCCAGCTGCGCACGCCGACCGTCGATTCGCTCCAGCCCGGCAGGGTTTCGTATACCGGTCGCACCGCGGCCATTGCCTCGGCGCCAGTAGGCACCGACAGCGACACACCGTCGGGGGTTTCGTAACCGACGCAGATGCGAATCTCGTCGATGCCGTCCAGCACGTCGAGCTTGGTCACGCACAGGCCCGAGATGCTGTTCAACTGCTGGGCGCGACGCAGCGCCACCGCATCGAACCAGCCGCAACGGCGACGACGGCCGGTGGTGGCGCCGAATTCGTTGCCCTTGGTGGCGAGATGCTCGCCGGTTTCGTCGAAGAGTTCGGTCGGGAAGGGCCCCGAACCAACGCGGGTGGTATAGGCCTTGGTGATGCCGAGCACGTAATCGAACACCCGCGGCCCGACGCCGGTGCCGCTGGCGGCGAAGCCAGCGGTGGTGTTGGACGAGGTCACGAACGGATAGGTGCCGTGATCGATGTCGAGCAAGGTGCCCTGCGCCCCCTCGAACAGCAGGTTCGAGCCCTTGACGCGATGCTGGTGCAGAAGCTCGGTGACATCGCCGACCATCGGCCCGATGAGTTCGGCGTGCTGCATGGATTCATCGAGGATGCGCTGGAAATCGAGTCCGGCGACCTTGTAATAGTGGGTCAGCACGAAGTTGTGATAGTCGAGCACTTCACCGAGCTTGGCGGCGAAGCGTTCGCGGAACAGCAAATCGCCCACGCGCAGTGCGCGGCGCGCGACTTTGTCTTCGTACGCCGGGCCGATGCCGCGGCCGGTGGTGCCGATGGCGGCGGCGCCCCGCGCCTTCTCACGCGCGATGTCGAGCGCGACGTGATAGGGCAGGATCAGCGGGCAGGCGGCGCTGACGATCAGACGCTCACGGGCCGGCACGCCGCGTGCCTCGAGCATCGAGATCTCTTCCATGAAAGCATGGGGCGAGAGCACCACGCCGTTGCCGATCAGGCACGCCACGTCGTCGTGCAGGATGCCCGACGGGATCAGGTGCAGAACGGTCTTCTCGCCATCGATGACGACCGTGTGCCCGGCGTTGTGGCCACCCTGGAAACGTACGACGGCGGCGCACCGGTCGGTCAGCATGTCGACCACCTTGCCCTTGCCCTCATCACCCCACTGGGACCCGATTACGACGACTGACTTGCCCAAGCTCGTTCTCTCTAAAAGGTTTTGAATTAAATATCGTCCAGCTGCCACTGTCCGCCGCGTTCGACCAGCACCTGCTCGCAACCCATGTCGCGCGCGCTGGCGGTCTGGCCCGGCAGGCCCTCGACCACGCGGTAGCCGGCCACGCGCAGGTCGCCGATGGCGGCCATGCGTGCCGGATCATCGGCCGCCGGCGCGAAAATCTTGGGCAGCTGCTGGCGCCCTGCGCCGCTTAGTCCGGCCAGCACTTTCAAATCGGTGCTGAAGCCGGTGGCTGGCCGCGGCCGCCCGAAGGAATGGCCGATGTTGTCATAGCGGCCGCCCCACGCGATGGCACGACCGACGGTCGGTGTATAGGCGGCGAACATCACGCCCGTGTGATAGCGGTAGCCACGCAGTTCGGCGAAATCGAGATGGATGTCGGCGGCCGGCACGCGCTCGCGAATCAGCGCGACCAGGCGCTCGATGTCGTCCAGCGCCGCCATCACCGAGACTGGCGCACGCTTCAAGGCCTCACGCGCCCTGCCGAGCACGCTGTCGTCGCCGTTGAGTGCCAGCAACGCATTGAGGTGCTCGCCGACGGCGGCGCTGGCCTCGGTGCCGGCCAGCGCTTCGGCCAAGCCGTGCTCGTCCTTCATGAGCAGGCGCTCGAGAATGCGCGATTCCATCGCACGGTCGAAATGGGCGAGTTCGCAGATGGCGTGGAACAGGCCCATGTGGCCGAGCTCCAGGGTCACCGGCTTGATACCGGCGATCGCCAGCAGTTCCAGCAGCAGGCTCACGACTTCGGCGTCGGCCTCGATACCGGCATGGCCATACAACTCCGCGCCTATCTGCAGGGGATTGCGCGAGCCGGCGAATTTGTCGGGGCGGGTGTGCAGCACCGGGCCAAGATAGCAGAAGCGTTGCGGCGCCGCGCTCGGCAACCGGTGCGCGTCGATGCGCGCCACCTGCGGCGTGATGTCGGCACGCACGCCGAGCATGCGGCCAGTAATCTGATCGGTAATCTTGAACGTCTGCAGGTCGAGATCTTCACCGATGCCAGACAGCAGCGAGTCGAGGTACTCGACCACCGGCGGCATTACGTATTCGTAGCCCCAGCGTTCGAACAGATCCAGCATGCGTCGACGCAGTTCCTCAAGCACGCGCGCCCGCGGCGGCAGCACTTCATCGACGCCATCGGGCAGCAACCATAATTTCTCGTCCGCCACTGCCTGCCTACCTCAATACGTACAGAATGCCCACGCCCACTGCCATGCCGGCCAGTCCCAGGCCGCGCAAGGTGGAGTCGTTCAGGTTCGCGGCCAGCAGCAGGCCACGCCGAAAATGCTGGGGATTGAGAAACGGCATGATGCCTTCAAACACCAGCATGAGTGCCAGCGCCGAAAAGAAATCCTGCCACATGCCAAACGCGCCGCGGCCAGTCGCGGCGCTTGTTCCTAGCCACCGCCAGGGCGCTGGAAATACTTGAAGAATTCCGAATCCGGCTGTAACACCATCACGTCTTCCTTGCCTTTGAAGCTCGACTTGTAGGCGTTGAGGCTGCGATAGAACTGGAAGAACTCCGGGTTCTTGCCGTAGGCCGCGGCATAGATGGCGGCCGATTTGGCATCACCTTCGCCGCGCAGCACTTCGGCATCACGATAGGCTTCGGCGGCGATGATGGTGCGCTGGCGGTCGGCGTCGGCGCGGATGGTGATGGCTTCCTTCTCACCGCGCGCACGGAATTCGCGCGCGACACGCGAACGCTCGGAACGCATGCGCTCATAGACCGTGCTGCTGACCTCGGTCGGCAGGTCGATACGCTTCAAGCGCACGTCGACAATTTCCATGCCGAGCTGCTCGGCGCGCTCGTCGGCGGTCTGGGTCACGACCTTCATGATCGCGCCGCGGCCGCCGGACACCACTTCCTGCACGGTGCGTTTGCCGAACTCGCTGCGCAGGCTGTCGTTGATCATCTGGTAAATGAGCAGACCCGCGCGCGCGCCGTCACCGCCCGAGGACTTGTAGAACTTGACCACGTCCTTGATGCGCCAGCGGGCGAAGGAATCGACGATGACGTCCTTCTTTTCACCGGTCAGGAAACGCTGCGGTTCGGCGTCGAGCGTCTGCAGACGCTTGTCGAAGGTCCTGACCTCCTGGTAGACCGGCACCATGAAGTGCAGGCCCGGCGCGTAATCGGCGCGCTTGATCTTGCCAAGCTGGGTGACGATGGCGAATTCATATTCATAGACGCGGAAGCTGCAGGCCAGCACCACCGACAGCGTCAGCGCCAATACCAGGGCGATACGCGAAGCCATCAGCGCACCACCCGGGTACGACCGACCCGACGGTCGCGCAGGCTGTCTTCGAGGGCCGGCGCATAGGGTTGCGGTTCAGGCGCCGCCTCGGTGGTCTCGGGCGCGGTGGCCGCGCCGCCGTTGCCCATGATCTTGTCGAGCGGCAGGTAGGTGACGTTGCTGCCATTCCTGGTATCCATGAGCACCTTGCTGCTGCTGCTCAGCACTTCTTCCATGGCTTCGAGATAGAGTCGATTGCGGGTCACGGCCGGGGCCTTGTCATACTCGGTCAACAGTTGCGAGAAACGTTTGGTTTCACCTTCAGCCTGCGCTATCACACGCTCTTTATAGGCTTCGGCATCGAGGCGGATGCGCGCGCCTTCACCGGCCGCCCGTTCCACCACTTCATTACGGTAGGCTTCACCCTCGTTGACCTTGCGTTCCTTGTCTTCGCGCGCCTTGATGGCGTCGTCGAAAGCCGCCTTCACTTCTTCCGGCGGCTTGGCCGGCTGCATGTTGACGCTGGTGATGATGACGCCCGACTGGTAGTTGTCGAGGGTCTGCTGGATGAGGGTCTGGGCTTGGGTGGCAATCTCGGCGCGGCCTTCGGTGATGACGAAGTCGAGAGTGCGCTGGCCGATGACATCACGGATGGCCGATTCGGTGACGCGCTGCACCGACACTTCCGGATCAGCGATGCGGAACAGGTAGGCCTCAGCGTCCTTGATACGGTACTGCACCGCCACTTCGACATCGACGATGTTCTCATCGCCGGTCAGCATGGACGAATTGGCGGTCAGGGTTTCGATGCGTTCAACGTTGATCTTGCGCACTTCTTCGATGGGCCGCGGGAAGCGCACATGGGGACCGGGTTGCAGCACCGACACGTACTTGCCGAAGCGCAGCACCACGCCGCGCTCGGCCGGGTCGATGCGATAGACCATCTCCCACGCCAGGAGGCACACCGCAACGATGCCAATCACGCCCCACACGAAGGCGTTGTCCTGCGACGTTGGCTGGCGTTGCTTGCCGCCGAACAGGCCGGACAGCTTCTCCTGCATCTTGCGCACGACCTCGTCGAGATCGGGGGGGCCCTGGTCTTTACGTCGACCGCCCCACGGATCGCGCTCATTGCCGTCCGGATCGTTCCAGGCCATTGATTTTCCGTCTGAGTGTGCTGGGTGTTGGTGAGGGCCGGATTGTACGGGGGGGTTTACCCTTGTTCAATCTGAATGCCGGCCAGGGCTGTTTCATCGAGTTCGGCGCTGAGTCGTTCCAGGTCAAGTTCCGCCAGGCGGCCATGGGCATCGAGTTCGATGACGTGCTCGGCCATGTCCGGCATGCGCAGCAGTTGTTGCCAGCGCGCCTCGGACAAGGTCACCTCGAGCAGCCAGCCGCCGCGTGGCATCTGCACTTCATCTGCGACCGCGCCCATCGCAAAAAGTTGGGCGCGCACACGACCGGCGGCCGGCGCGACACTCAGCCAGCGCCGCGCCTTGTGTTGATTGAGGTGCTCGGAGATTGCCGCCAACAGCAGATCGGTGCCGGCGCCGGTATGCGCCGACAGCCATACCCGCAGCACCCGGCCCTCGCCATCACGCTCGACCAGCGGTGCGCGGTCGGGCATGCGGTCAATCTTGTTGTAGACCTCGATGAGCGGCACCTGCCCGGCGCCGATGCGTTCGAGCACGGTCGCCACGTCGGCGATACGCGCATCGCGGTCTTCGGCGCTGGCATCGATCACGTGCAGCAGCAGACGCGCGTCGCGGGTCTCGTCGAGCGTGGCCTGAAAGGCCGCGATCAGTTCCGGCGGCAGACGCCGGATGAAGCCCACCGTGTCACTCAGGATGATCGGATGCTCGCCGGCCACGGTCAGTGTGCGCAGCGTGGTGTCGAGGGTCGCGAACAACTGGTCGGCGGCGTAGACGTCCGTGCCAGTCAGGTAATTGAACAAGGTCGATTTGCCGGCATTGGTATAGCCGACGATCGACACCGTCGACAACTGCGCGCGCCGCCGCGAGCGGGCGCTCTGCTGGCGCTGGGCCTTGACCCGCTCGAGGCGTTCATTGATTTGCTTGATGCGCGCACCGAGCAGGCGCCGGTCGGTTTCGAGCTGGGTTTCACCCGGGCCGCGCAGACCGATACCGCCCTTCTGGCGTTCCAGATGGGTCCAGCCGCGCACCAGGCGCGTCGACATGTGGCGCAATTGCGCCAGCTCGACCTGCAGCTTGCCTTCGAAGGAACGCGCGCGCTGGGCAAAGATGTCGAGGATGAGACGCGTGCGATCGATGACCCGGCATTCCAGCGCGCGTTCCAGATTGCGCTCCTGGGCGGGTGACAGATCGTGGTTGAAGATGACGACGTCGGCCTCACCGGCGCGACAGGCGGCGGCGATCTCTTCGACCTTGCCGCTGCCAACGAAGAACTTGGGATCGGCCGCGCCGCGTGGCGCGGTGATGACACTGACCGCGGTCGCATCGGCGCCCGCCACCAGTTCCTGGAATTCGCTGAGATCGTCGTCGTGTTCCGGCGTCTGGCCGAACACTACATGGACGAGGACCGCGCGGTCGCCGCCCGCCGGTCGCTCAAACAAGCGCGCGCTGCTCTGTCATCAGGCGACGTCACCTTCGCCGTCCACACCGTCCTCGCCCTGATCGGCGCGCGGCAGTCGCACATTGCGTGCCGGCACCACGGTCGAGATGGCGTGCTTGTAGACCATCTGGCTGACTGAATTCTTCAGCAGGATGACGAACTGATCGAAAGACTCGATCTGGCCCTGCAGTTTGATGCCATTGACCAGGTAAATGGATACGGGTACGCGCTCCTTGCGCAACGCATTCAAGTAAGGTTCCTGAAGTGATTGGCCCTTGCTCATGGCATGCTCCTTGTTGTTGTTATGCCGGATGAGAGCGGACCGTACGAAGGCCGCCCAGTGTGCGGGCAGTTCGTCGGTCGTAATAATTCTTATCTACGTGCTGCAGCGCTACTCTAGATCAGAAACGACATGCTTGAAAACGTTCTGCGCGCGTAACAGCGCCAAGGCCCGCTCCAACAGTCTCGAATCGCTACTGTCCATCCACGTGCAATCGCGCTCACGTCGCAGCCAGGTCAGTTGCCGCTTCGCCAACTGGCGGGTGGCGATGATCCCCCTTTCGATCATGTCGGTGCGTGCGTATTCGCCTACGACGTAGCGCCATACTTCACGATAGCCGACGGTGCGCATGGCCGGCGCATCGGCATCGAGCGCAGCGCCGTCGCGCAATGCACGCACTTCGTTGACGAGCCCACGTTCGAGCATGAGATTGAATCGCAATGCCAGCCGCGCATGCAGCAGCGCGCGATCGGCGGGCGCGATGACGAGCTTGATGATCTGACCCGCATGGGGTGCAAGCCGCGCACGCTCCCACATTTCCGACTGGCTGATGCCGCTCACTGCGTGCACCTCAAGCGCGCGCAGCAGGCGCTGCGGGTCATTCGGATGAATACGTTCGGCGGCACGTGGATCGATGCCCGCCAGCCGCGCATGCAATGCCGCCGCGCCGAGCCGGCCCAGTTCTTCCTGCAAGCGCGCACGAACCACCGGGTCCGCCGCGGGCAGATCCGACAGGCCTTGCTCCAGGGCGCGAAAATACAGGCCCGTGCCACCGACCAGCATCGGCACGCGACCGCGCGCGCGGATGCTGGCGATGACCGCCTGTGCGTCGCTGCGGAACTGGGCGGCCGAATAGGCTGCCGTCGGCGCACAGATATCTAGCAGGTGATGAGGCACACGCCGGCGTACAGCCGGATTCGGTTTGGCGGTGCCGATATCGAAGCCGCGATAGACCTGCGCCGAATCGACACTCACGAGTTCCACCGGCAGGCGTTCTGCCAGCGCCAGCGCCAGCGCGCTCTTGCCGGCGCCGGTCGGCCCCATCACGAACAGCAGCGGCGGCGAGTGCTCAGTCATGAGGTACGTCGGCCTGCGCGAGCAACTCGCCATCCACGCGCTTCGCCATCGCCAGCAGCGCGACACCGCCGGCCGCCGCGCCCTGCTCGAGTTGTTCTAGCAAGCGCCGCGACGGCTGACCGTGGCTGCCGAGTTCGAGCGCCATTGCGGCGGCGTGCGCGCACGATTCCCGCAGGTCGTGCGTGTCGGCCGCGGCCAGCCCATTGAACAGCACCTCGAAGAATTTCGACCACGACAGTTCCGGCAGCACGCGCGGCACCGCCCGCAACAGCTGGCCGGCCGGCCCGAGGTCATCCAGTTCGAACCCCTGCGCGCTCAGCATCGCCGGCGAGCAGCGACGCCACAGCGTCGCGTTGCTGGCGATGCGCTCGGGGATCAAGAGCGGGCGAGTGGCGACCGGCGTCACACCGTCCACTGCCAGGCGCGACGCCAGCACCCGGCGCCAGGCGCGACGCAGATCGAGCGCGTATACATGTTCGCCCGCGCGAAACAGCAGGTGAAGGTCATCGATCAGCGCCAGTGGCGTGCCGAGCTGCGCGGCCACCGTGGCCGACGCCGGTGGCGCGGCGCGACTGACGATGGCGGGCGCCGCATGGGGCGCTGCATAGTCGCGTGCCGTCTCGGCGATATTGTCCGCCAGCTGCGCGGCGGGCTCGCCTTCGAGCGCACGACGCACCGCCACGTACAACACGTCATGCACCGCGCGCACATCGGCAAACCGCACTTCGAGCTTGCCGGGATGCACGTTCACGTCCACCGCCGACGGCGCCACCGCCACGGCCAGCGCGTAGACCGGAAAGCGGCCGGCGGGAATCGCTTCGCCGTAGGCGAGACGCACCGCATGAGCCAGTTGCCGATCGCGCACATAGCGCCCGTTCAAGGACAGGAACTGGCTGTCGGACTGACTGTCGGCCTGCGCCGCACCGCCCACCCAGCCGCGCACGCTGACGCCCTCGACATCGAGTGTCACGTAATGCGCGGCGGCGGCAAACGCGCTGCCGAACAAGCTGCGCCAGCGCGCGGCATCGGCGCCCAATGCCGCGGGTGACAGACGCAAACCACGGCTGCCGGCCTGGCTGAGCGACATCGCGACGTCCGGCCGCGCGAAAGCCAGTTGCCGCACCAATTGCTGGATATGCAGGAACTCGGTGCGCGCGCGCTTCAGAAAGCGACGCCGCGCCGGCACGTTGTGGAACAGTTCGCTGACGGTGATGCGCGTGCCGACGTTGGCCTTGTGTGGCTGCGGCGCGGCGGGCGCCTGGCCGGGCGCGACCGTGAGCCGCCAGCCATGGGCGTCGCTGCGCCGCCGCGTCACGATTTCGATGTTCGCCACCGACGCGATACTGGCCAGGGCTTCGCCGCGAAAGCCCAGCGAACTCAAGCTCGCGAGATCGCTGACCTCGGCAATCTTGCTGGTCCAATGGCGGCGCAGCGCGGCGCCAAGGTCCTCGCCTGCCATACCCGAACCGTCATCGCTGACGGTCATGTAGGCGAGCCCGCCGTCGCCGACGTCGATGTCGATGCGCGTGGCGCCGGCATCGAGGCTGTTTTCGACCAGTTCCTTGACCACCGAGGCCGGTCGTTCGACCACTTCGCCGGCGGCAATCTGGTTGATGAGGTGATCCGAGAGCGGACGAATGGGACGCAACGCTTGCATGGCCCGTAGTGTAGGGCCGGACCCGAAATTATTCGCGCGCGCGGCGGCGCGGCGCCGTCACTCAGGGAATGCGCAGCAGTGAGCCGGCGCGCACCATTTCCGAATCCATGTCGTTGGCTTGTTTTAAGGTGTTGACGCTGACGTCGTAGCGGTCGGCGATGGTCGACAAGGTCTCGCCCGGCGACACGCGATGACGGCGCGTATCGGCGCTGCCGGCATCGGCCATCACCCGCTCGACGGCGCGCGGCGCCGGACGGCTGCGGGTAGCGTTGAAACTCACCACACCGTTGAAGATCGCGCGCGCCAGTTTCTGGCGATAGCTTTCGCTGCGCAGCCGCTTTTCTTCCACCGGGTTGGAGATGAACGCGGTCTCGACCAGGATGGACGGAATGTCAGGCGACTTCAGCACCATGAAGCCGGCCGACTGCACGCGTGCATGGTGCACGCGCCCCACGCCGCGCAGGCCGCGCAGCACGGAATTGCCAAGATCGATACTGGCATCGAGCGACGCGGTCTGGGACAAATCCAGCAGCACGGTCTTGAGCATGCGGTCCTTGTCGTCGAGGCTCACGCCACCGACGAGGTCGGCGGCGTTCTCATTGGCCGCCAGCCACTTGGCCGCTTCGCTGCTGGCGCCGCGCTGCGACAGCACGTACACCGACGAACCCTGCACACGGCGATCCTGCACGGCGTCGGCATGCACCGACACGAACAGGTCGGCGCGCTTGGCGCGGGCGCGCTCCATGCGCGTGCGCAGCGGCAGGAAATAGTCGCCGTCGCGGGTCAACACCGCGCGCATGCCGGGCTGACGGTCGATGAGGCGCGCGAGTTCGCGGGCCACCGCCAGCACGATGTCTTTCTCATAGGTGCCGCTCGGCCCGATGGCGCCGACGTCCTGGCCGCCATGGCCGGCGTCGACCGCCACCACCAGTTCGCGCTGGGCGCGGCTGCGCGTGGCCGGCGTGGCGACGGGCGTGATATCGCTCGGCGCCGGCGCGCTGGCGGCGGCTTTGGCTGCGCTGCTGACAGCGCGGGTGTCGGGGTTCGCCGCTGGCGTGGCGGATTTGGGCGGCGCTTTGCCAGCGGCGAGGGCCTCGGCATTGACCACCGGCGCGAGCTTGTCGCGGCTCTGGGCAACGGCGGCCTTGGGCGTGTCGGTGCGCAGTTGCAGCACCAGGCGCTGGCTGGCGCCATTGGCGGGCGGCAGCAGTTGCGTCTGCACCTCGCTCGGCTGGGCGAGTTCCATCACCACCCGCAATCCGAGGTCGCTCTGCATGAACTGGCGAATGTGCTTGATGCCGCTGCTCTGGCTGTCGAGCGTCAGCAGGTGGCGCGCCTTGGCGCCTTTGAAATCCAGCACCACGCGCGGCGGGTTGTCGAGACGGGAAACGGAATATTGCAGCGGCCCCGCGACGTCGAAAACCAGGCGCGATCCGCCCGGCGTGCGGTTGGCATGCACAGCCTGTACTTCCGTCGCGGCAGCGCCGCCACAGAGCAGGATGAGGATGAGAAAGATCAGCCCGGGCATTGGCTTAAAGTTTTTTTCTCATGACAGGCTCGTATTTTGTACGGCTTACACCTCCTAATTCAAGTTCGTCTTATGTTGTTTTTATAAATATTTGTAATTGTTGATTAACCTAATCTCGAAACGATTTCATCACCGATAGCGCCATGGCTTTCCAGCCGCACTTCGCGGCCACCATCGACAACCGCCAGGTGGAGTGCGAGATCCGGTGCGGGCAACAGCGGCGCGCCGCGCTCGGCCCATTCGATGAGGCAATCGGCATCGGCATCGAAGTAGTCCTCGATGCCGATGAATTCGAGTTCGCCGGCCGCCATGCGATACAGATCGAAGTGATGGACGCTGCGCGAGGCCAACGTATAGCTCTCGACCAGGGTGAAGGTCGGGCTCTTGACCGCGCCCGCATGCCCGAGCGCACGCAGATAGCCGCGCGCCAAGGTGGTCTTGCCGGCCGCCAGTTCGCCCGATAAATGGATGCGCACACCGGGCGCACAGGCAGCGGCGAGGCGCGCGCCGAATTCCTCCATGGCCTCGGCCGTGGGGATGGTGAAGGTCCGCGTAGTCATGGATGTTGCGGATTGACCGCCGCGCGCAGCCACGGCATGAGGTCGGCCGCCAGCAGGCCGCGCTCGCCGTCGCGCGCCGCAAGGTCCGCAGCAAAGGCGTGCACGCAGGCACCGGCCGCCGCCGCCGCGTGCGGCGTCATGCCCTGCGCGAGCAGGCCGGCGATGACGCCGGTGAGTACATCGCCCATGCCGCCGCTCGCCATGCCAGGGTTGCCGTCGCGCACCACCAGGGGCTGCTCGCCCGCCGCGGCAATCACGGTGCCGGCGCCCTTCAGCAGCACCACGCCGCCATAGCGGGCCGCGAGTCGGGCCGCCGCCCCGTAGCGGTCATTGTTGATCGATTCATTGTCGACCCCTGCCAGGCGCGCGGCCTCGCCGGGATGGGGCGTCAACACCCGCATTGTGCGTTGGTCGGGGTCGGCGGCGAGCAGGTTGAGTCCGTCGGCGTCCACCACCTGCGGCTGCGGGCAGTCACGCACCGCCGCCCACAGGCGCTGCGCCCACGGGTCTTGTCCGAGGCCAGGCCCTATCGCCACCACCGTTGCGCGCGCCAGCAAGGGTGCGAGATCGCAGGCGGAACTGACACCGCGGCACATGATCTCGGGCCGCTGCGCGCTGAGGCTGGCGGCATGCTCGGGATGCGTGGCCAGGGATACGAGGCCCGCGCCGACCCGTGCCGCCGCCTCGGCCGCCATGCGCGCCGCGCCGCCGTAACCCGGTGCGCCGCCGATCACCAGCACATGGCCGTGCTGGCCCTTGTGCGCAGTGCGCGGCCGCGGCGCGAACAAGGCGCGCAGCCCGGCGCAGGTAATGGCGCCGGCGCTGGCCGGCACTGCCGCGAAGGCCGCCGCCGGCAAATCAATGCTGTGCCACTCGAGCACGCCGCAATGATCGGGCGCTGCGCCGGTCACCAGGCCCTGCTTGAGACTGACCAGGCTGACGGTGACCGAGGCGCGCACCGCCACGCCATGGCAACGCCCGTTGTCGGCGTCGATGCCCGACGGCAGGTCGACACTCAACACCGGCAGTCCGCTGGCGTTGATACGCACGATGGCGTCGGCATAGGCGCCCTCCACCTGACGTTGGAGGCCGGTGCCGAGCACGGCGTCGACGACTACGTCGGCGTCCTCGAACCAGTCATCGCCACTGCAGGGTGCGAGGCCGGCATCGCGCATGTGCCGAAAGGCCAGCGCGCCATCGCCGCGCAAGCGCGACTCGTCAGTCAACATCACCACGCGCGGTGCGAAGCCGGCGGCGTGCGCGAGTCGCGCCACCACATAGCCATCGCCGCCGTTATTGCCGGCGCCGCACACGATGAGGGGCCGGCGCGCCCGCGGCCAATGTCTGCGCAAGGCCTCGAACACTGCAGCGCCGGCGCGCTCCATGAGCGTGTAACCGGCAATGCCCAAGGTCTCGATGGCGTAATGCTCCAGCGCGCGCGTGCCCGCCGCGTCGTATAGCGCCGCGCTGACCGGCAGGCTCATGGCGTGGGCGGAACCTTGAGAAAGTGGGTGCGGTAATGACGCAGTTCCGCGATCGAATCGCGGATATCCGCCAGCGCCAGATGATTGGACTGCTTCTGAAACGACGGCAGGCTCGGCGCCCAGCGCTTGGCCAGTTCCTTCAAGGTGCTGACGTCGAGATTGCGGTAGTGAAAGTACTCGGCCAGCGCCGGCATGTATTTGTACAGGAAGCGACGGTCCTGACAGATGCTGTTGCCGCACATCGGCGAGGTTGCAGGTGGCAGGTACTGGCGCAGGAAATCCAGCGTCGCCTGCTCGGCCATGGCGGTGCTGGTGGTGCTGGCGCGCACCCGCGCGGACAAACCCGACTGGCCATGCTGGCGGGTATTCCAGTCGTCCATGCCGGCCAGCACTTCATCGCTCTGATGGATGGCGAACACCGGCCCCTCGACCTGCTCATTGAGATCGGCGTCGGTGATGATGGTCGCGATCTCGATGATGCAATCGCGTTCCGGCTCGAGGCCGGTCATTTCGAGATCGATCCAGATGAGATGGCTGGCGGCAAACTGCATGGGCTGGCTCCGGGAGTGAAGGCGCGTTGCGCAGCGATGTTAGAGGAAGGGCGCGTCGGCGACCATGCTCGACGCCGGCGCGCGCCGTTCAATAATCGCGACGACTGGCCAGCGCGTGGGACAAGGTCGAGCCATCGACGAATTCCAGATCGCCGCCTACCGGCACGCCGTAAGCAATGCGCGTGGCGCGCACGTTGGCGCGCTGCGCTAGCTGGCGCAGGTAATGGGCGGTCGCCTCGCCTTCCATGGTGGTGCCGGTGGCGACGATCATCTCGCGCACTTCGCCGCCGGCCAGACGCTGTTCCAGCAGCGGCATGCCCAAGGTGTCGGGGGTCACGCCGTCTATCGGCGACAGGCGCCCGAGCAGCACGAAATACTTGCCACGAAAATCCGAGGCAGCCTCGATCGAGGCCACGTCCAGCGGACTTTCCACCACGCAGATGAGGCTGGCGTCGCGACTCTCGCTGCGGCACAACGAACACACCTCGGTTTCGCAGAAGGTGCGACAGCTCGCGCACTGACCAATCTGATCGGCGGCGCGACGCATGACGTCGGCGAGCCGACGGGCCTTGTCGCGATGTTGTTCGAGCAGGTGAAAGGCGATGCGTTGCGCGGACTTCGGACCGATGCCGGGCAGGAACTGCAGCACGGTGATGAGTTCCGCGAGCAGGGGCGAAGGATTCATGTCGGTACAGTCCGCGCGGCGCCGGTCGCGCTCAGAACGGCAGCTTGACGCCGGGCGGCAGGTTCATGCCGGCCGTCACGCTCGAGAGTTTGTCGCGGCTCAGCAGTTCGACACGGCGATTGGCATCGTTCATGGCCGCCGCCACCAGGTCCTCGACCATGGACTTGTCGTCCTTGAACAATTCGGCGTCGATGCTGACCTTGCGCACATCGTGACGCCCGTTCATCACCACCTTGACCATGCCGCCACCGGCTTCACCGGTGACTTCGGTCGCGGCGATTTCAGCCTGCACCTTTTCCATGTCGGCCTGCATCTTCTGCGCCTGCTTCATGAGGTCGCCAATTCCACCACGCATGGTTTGCTACTCCGCTATTGGATGGGAAGCCGGCGCGCTCAGCGCCCGGACACGTCTTCGATGGTCGCGCCGAAAGCGTCGCGCAGCGCGCGCACATTGGGGTCGGCGTCGATTTCCGCCTCGGCGCGCCGCTGCTTTTCGGCGGCGGCGGCCAACTGCTGCTGGGAGGGCGTGCTCAAGCCCGGTTCACTGCTGACCGTGACATTGATGACGAACTCACCGCTGTACTTGTCGGCCAGCGCTGCCTGCAGGGTATCGACATGGCGACGCGCGGCGAGCTTTTCAAATTGCGGCGCGATGACGAGATCGAGACGGCGACCGTCGAACTGGGCGACGGCGCTGTTGCGCGCCAATTCGCGCGCGAGTCCAACCACCGTCAGTTCATCCACCACCTGCGCCCAGTCGAAATGGGCCGGCAGCGCGACGCGGGGTGCGGCGACCGGGGCCGGCGCGATGACTGGCGACTCGACCTCGACCGCAGCGGCCGGCGGCGCCGCGGCCATCACCAGCGGCGCACTCACGGCCG